>JAFEAJ010000005.1 GCA_018266455.1 Bacteroidota bacterium | reverse complement strand
GTTGATGCCATCCATTTTGACGATTATTTTTATCCATACCGGATAGCTGGGAAAGAATTCCCCGATAATGCTTCATATTTAAAATATGGCAAAGGCATGAGCAGGGACGATTGGCGAAGGAGCAATGTAGATTCAATTATAGTTATGCTCGGAAAAGCCATTAAAGCAGAAAGGGAAACCTGCAAGTTCGGCATCAGCCCATTTGGTATATGGAGAAATATTGATAAAGATTCTCTCGGCAGCAACACCAAGGCAGGCCAGACAAATTATGATGATTTGTTTGCTGATATTTTGTTGTGGCTTAAGGAAGGATGGATTGATTATGTGGCGCCGCAACTGTATTTTGAATTTGGCCACCGGGCAGCTCCCTATGAAGTTTTGCTGGACTGGTGGAGCAGGCATACCTATGGCAGGCACTGTTATATCGGGCTTGCCATGTACAGGGCAAACAGCAATGCCGCCTGGCGCGACAAATCTCTATTGCCAAGAGAAATTGCTGCATTGCGCGAGGCACCGAATGTACAGGGCATGATTTTTTTCAGCAGCAAATCGTTCGAAAATAACCCTAATGGATGGGATGATAGTTTACAGAACAACTATTTCCGGTCACCTGCGCTGGTGCCGCCAATGGCATGGATGGACACGGCTACAACCCATGAACCGATTATCAGCATCAGCTATAATAAAAAAGATTCGGTGCTGACCACCTTATTGCGAAAAGCTGTTAATGATGAAGAAATAAAAGGGTTTGCTGTTTATGAAACAAATGACGAAAACTTCATTAACCAGTCAAATAAAATTCTTGCTTTTGTCCCTTTTTCGCCCAAAGCTGTATTCAGTATGAAAGTAAAATCCATTGGGCGCAATAAAAAACCTGCGTATTTTTTTGCGACTGCTGTAGGGCGAAACAATGTGGAGAGCAAACCGGTATTCTTGTACAGTTTTGCATCGCCGGCAGCTGCGGCAAGATAATTTTTTTAACTTTAGGCAAATGATTTTTTAACTTAAAATAGTTTATATGCCGGGTTTTGAATTTTTTGGGGAAGAAGAACGCAAAGAAGTAAATGATGTGCTTCAGACAGGAATACTGATGCGCTATGGTTTTGATGCGGCGAGGAAAGGGGTTTGGAAATCGAAAGAGCTGGAAGAGGCCATTTGCAAAACCATGAACTGCAAATACGCTCAACTGGTTTCAAGCGGCACTGCTGCATTAACAACAGCTCTTGCAGCTTTAGGCGTTGGCGCAGGCGATGAGGTGATTATGCCTGCTTTTACTTTTGTGGCGAGTTTTGAAGCGGTACTTAGCGTTGGAGCTATCCCTGTCTTGGTGGATATTGATGAAACGCTGACCATGAACCCCGAAGCTGTGAGGAAAGCCATCACGCCAAAAACAAAATGTGTTATGCCGGTGCACATGTGCGGCAGCATGGCCGATTTGGATGCGTTGGTACAAATTTGTAAAGAACGTAATTTGCTTTTGCTGGAGGATGCATGCCAGAGCATTGGTGCTTCTTATAAAGGGAAACATCTGGGGACAATTGGCAACGCCGGGACTTTTTCTTTCGACTTTGTGAAAACCGTTACCTGTGCTGAAGGCGGTGCCGTATTGACTAATAATGAAGATACTTATATAAAATGCGATGGCTACAGTGACCATGGCCATGATCACAAAGGCATCGACCGGGGAGCAGATCTCCATCCTTTTATCGGGTATAATTTCCGCATATCTGAATTACATGCTGCTGTCGGGCTTGCACAGATCCGTAAACTGGACAAGTTTCTTGAAATCCAGAGGAAAAACCACCAGCAATTAAAAACCATTTTGCAGCAGCTGCCCGAAATTTCCTTCCGCGTAATACCCGACCCGGCAGGAGACAGTTGTACCTTCCTAAGCTGGTTTTTGCCGACCGAAGCAATTGCAAGGGCAGTTGTAGTGGAACTGAAGGATCAGAATATTTTAGCTGGCAATTTCTATTGGTTCGACAATAACTGGCATTATATCCGCAAATGGGAACACTTAAAAAATATCTCTTCCCTCAATAATTTGAACAATCCCCAGAAAGAAGCGCTGCAAAGGCTCAACCAGGCTTCTTTTACTGCAAGTGATAATGTTATGAACAGGTGCATTTCTTCTGCCATCAGTTTAACATGGGCAGAGGAACAAATTATGCAGAGAGGAGAGAAAATTGTGAACGCCGTAAAAAAAACGTTATTAAAACAAAGCGTACCTGCATAAATTATTTTTTTCCTTCAAGGTAGTTGCAATAGCCTAACGAGCCTAATCGTATCCGTAAGGGGATATGAGCAGCTTTCTCCAACTGGCATTCTTTTGTACAAAAAAAACCGAGTTGCTGCACGTAATAACTTCCATATTGCTTTGCAGAAAAAGCCATTTCTGCAAACACAGTTTTTTGGCTTATCAATAAATTGTTGCTTTTTGAAGCGTTGCTATACAAAAAAAAGTGGATCATGTCCTGCGATGCAGGGCGTTTGTTCAGCCCGGCGTCAGGACTGGTTTTCCGGGAAAGCCGAATACTATCCTGCGCTTTTGCAGCTATTGTAAAAACCGTGAATAAAACGGCAACAATAAAACCAGTTTTTCGTTCCAAGAAGTTTTAGTTTTATTATTGTAAATTTACGGCCTGATTTTTGTGGCGCGCTGAAATTTCGATTTTTTTTTGCTCAAGTGCGAAACCCCTGAAAAATGGCATTAAGTCAATCGTTACAACAAAAACTTCTTCAAAAGCTTTCCCCGCAGCAGATTCAGCTAATGAAATTGCTACAGGTACCGACGGCCAACCTGGAAGAACGGATAAAAGAAGAGCTTGAAGAAAACCCGGCATTGGAGATGTCGGAAGACGAACATGATGACGGGCTTGGAGAGGAAATGAAAGATGAATTCGAAAATACAGGCGATGAATATGAAGCAGAAGGCACTGAAGATGAATATGACAACATTGATATTAGTGAATATGTAAGTGAATTTGATGACGATGTCGCTGATTATAAACTAAGGGATGAAAACTATCCTGATGTTGAAGAAAACCGCACCATGCCGCATCGGGTAGAGACCTCTTTTCATGAATTGTTGCTCGAACAATTGGGCATGATGCTGATGGATGAGCGCTTGCGGAAAATAGCAGAACAGATTGTAGGCAGCATTGATGACGATGGCTACCTGCGCAGGGAAACAGCTTCCATAGTAGACGATCTTGCATTCAGGCAAAACATCGTGACCAATGAGCAGGAAATCGAAGAACTAATAAAGAAAATCCAGGAGTTCGATCCTCCGGGAGTGGCAGCAAGAGATTTGCAGGAATGCCTATTACTGCAGCTACACAGAAATAAGGGAGAAGGCAAAGCAGTTGAATTGGCTATTGAGGTATTGAGCAAATATTTTGACGAGTTCACTAAAAAACACTATGATAAAATTCAGCGCGGCCTTGAATTGGATGATGAACAATTAAAAGAAATCATTAACCAGATTATCCGTTTGAACCCCAAGCCAGGAGGTAATATTGAAGACGCAAACAAAAACGAGAATTATGTAATCCCGGATTTTTTTATTACCAACCATGCAGGTAAGCTGGAACTCAGCCTGAACACCAGGAATGCCCCCGATCTTCGCATCAGCGAAGGCTATAAAGACATGCTTAAAGAATATGAGCGGGGGAGCAAAAAAGATAAAAGGCAAAAAGAAGCAGTCCTTTTCATCAAACAAAAAATTGATGCCGCAAAATGGTTCATCGACGCCATTAAACAAAGACAACAAACTTTGTACAATACCATGCACACCATCATGGACTATCAGCGGGAATTCTTTTTAACAGGTGATGAAACCACATTGAGGCCAATGATTTTAAAAGATATTGCAGAGCGTACCCATCTTGATATATCTACTGTGAGCCGTGTAGCGAACAGTAAGTTTGTGCAAACGGAATTCGGTACTTACAGGTTAAAATTTTTCTTTAGCGAATCATTAAGCACAGAAAGCGGCGAAGAGGTTTCGACCCGGGAAGTGAAAAAAATATTGAGCGATTTAATTGAAGGGGAGAGCAAAAAGAAACCGCTGAGCGATGAAAGGCTTACTGAGCTGCTGCAGGAAAAAGGATATAATATTGCACGGCGCACGGTAGCCAAATACCGCGAGCAGTTGGGCATAGCAGTAGCAAGATTGAGAAAGGAGCTTTAACGAAAAATTCAATACTTGTAAATAAAAATGAACAAGGAAGCATCACAAACGGATATTGGCCATCCATCGGGGCCTATCAGGGTTCTTGCACATTTGTTTTCTTTCATTTTTCACCCGGGTTTAATTGCAAGCTATGTTATGTATTTTTTGATTTTTATCCACCCCTTTGAATTTTCTGGGCTTGATCAGAAATTGAAGGTATACAGGTTTATTACTGTTTTTTTTTCCACCACATTGTTGCCTGCATTCTCTACTTTTTTGTTATTGCAATTGAAACTGGGAGTGCAATCTATCTATCTTCGCACAATGAAGGAGCGCATAATTCCTTATGCACTTGCCATGATTTTTTACTGGTGGGCATGGAATGTGTACAAACACTTATCGGACAGCCATCCTGCTTCTATTCATTTTCTATTAGGGGCCTTTTTAGCAGTGTGCGGCGCATGGTTTTGCAATATTTATTTTAAGATAAGCATGCATGCCATAAGCGCAGGAGGGCTTGTTATGTTCTTTCTTCTCTTTTCATTTGCCGGTGATTTTGCTTCTGGCTTATATCTTTCCGTAGCAATTGCCATCGCCGGAATTGTCTGCACTTCCAGGATGATTATTTCAGGGCATACCCCTGTGGAAATTTATTCTGGCTTATTCATTGGCGCCCTTGCCCAGTTTATCGGCTGGCATTTGTGAAAGGGTTGTTAATGAGCTTTAAATACTAATAATTTCCAGCAAGTTCCGTTTCATTTTTTAAACTTCAGGGCATGATACAGGTCTGTTATGCCCAAAACATTTTTTACCCAAAAATTTTTTTATGAAAAAAGTACTGCTGTTATCCTTTTTTATGGCATCTGCTACATTCCTGTTTGCACAAAGGACATTTATTGACATTGATGTAATTATTGGTAACCGGGCCCCTGCGCCCAGAGAAGTTGAATTGATGCGGGGCGAAGAAAGGGCCCATCCCAATATTACGAAATCAATGCACGATATTGAAGATGCGATGAAGCACCTGCATGAAGCGCCGGATGATTTTGGCGGGCACAAAGGCCAGGCTGAAGCAGATCTGAAGCAAGCCTGGGTTTCTTTGAGGAAGGCTTTATATTTCAGGCTTTACCAGGACAGGCGCTAGCGATAAAGCCAATGTTTTGATATTATTGATTCTTAAATCAATGCCCGCTGGAACAGCGGGCATTGCTATTTGAAATTTATTGAGCACAAAAAGAAAAGCCCAACCATAGGGTACGAACCTATATTGAGCTTTTTCACCTTCAAACCATCTGAAGTTTACGTCCACGCTAACTGTTAAGTATCTTCGATCGTGCTATATATTTCTTAGTCGGATAATAAATGAACAGGCAGGTACCATCTTTCATTGCAGCAACTACCTCATCAATTTCTGATGAAGGAACGGCCGGGCAACCAAAACTTCTTCCATTGAATTTGTTCATTTTTATAAAATCGGAACCGATATAGTCAGAGCCGTGCACTACAATATTCCTTGCACAGGCTTTGTCATTGATGCCTTTTTCAAGGCCATGGATTTTTAGTGACAGCCCATGGTCGCCATAATAAGTTTTTTCGGTAACATAAAACCCAAGGCTACTTTTGTGAGAGTGGAAGCTGTTTGAAAATGAACGGGCATATTCAGCGCCGGATTTTCTGCCATGTGCTACATAGGTGTTGATTAAAACCTGTTTTTGTTCAAGGTCAATAACATACAATCTTTTATTGCGAGACGACTGGCTGAAATCACAAATTGAAATCACATCGCTCCTGTTTAGCCAATGATGCTCCAGCAAATAAAGATAACCTTTCAAAGCATATTCAAATGCCTGTTTTGAGAGACCGATTGTTTTCAGGTCAATTTCACTATACAAAGAATCAGCTTCATCAAGGAAAGTTTTTGAAAAATGCTTAGCTGGCTTTACGGCAGTAACAAATGTGTTGTAGGGTTCGTTCCTTTTATGCTTGATTGGCCTTGCCTGGAGAACGGGTGCCATCAACAACAGGCCGGAAAGGGCGACAGGCAATACCGGATTAAGAGTTTGCTTCATCTTAAATGGGTTTTTCATTAGGGCCGTGTAATAACGGTTCAGCATCTAAAATATTATGGATTTATTAACGGTGCAAGATTATTATACAAGTATTTTTTATTGTTTCTAAGGATAAGAATTTTTTAAACGTAGAACTTGTACTTAGTGGTTTTACGAGCGATTTATTCATGTTGGGCTGTTTAATTTGTTTTTAGTGGCGCTAAATTCGCTGGCATATATTTTTATCAGCAAAAGAAAAATAGAAATTAGTATAGGGCCAAAAATCAGGCCAATAAAGCCGAAGAGGTTTAGCCCGATGATGACCCCAAAACCAGTTATCAGTGGGTGAACATCGCCAATTTTTTTTTGGAGCCAGAAGCGGAAAACACTATCCACTGTGCTAATGACCCCAAAACCATAAGCAAGCATAATAACCCCTTTTATGGTCATTCCATTGGCAAAAAACAAAATGGCAATAGGAACATAGGCAAGAGAGGCCCCAACAACAGGCACCATCGAGGCAAGACAGGTCACTACAAACCAGAATACGGGCTCATTTACGCCAAGGATGAGATATCCTATCAGCCCTAAAACGCCTTGTAAAAAAGCAATTAAAGGAATACCCACTGCATTGGAATAAACCAGGCTGTTTGTTTCTCTCCTTAATAATAAAGTGTTCTCATCTTTTAGTGGTATCCATTCATGCAGGGCGGCTTCCATCTTGCGCCCCTCAACCAGCATGAAATATAAAATGAAATACATGATGGCGATAGTGGTGATGCTGTTGAATGTTGCCCCTACTATTTTAGGCAGCGTTTCTGTGCCGAGCGCAGTGAGTTGCTGAATATTTTTTTCAGAAAGTATTTCTATATTATATTTTGTTTCGATAGCCTGCGCATAGCTTTCAATCGTGTTCAACACATCTGACGCATGCTGGATCGCGAAATTTATTTTCGACGACATCATATTGATCAGCAATACAATTGGCAATAGGATTACCATAAAAGAGGCAAACATGAGCATGGCTGCTGCCAATGTTTTTTTCCATTTGTATTTCCCCGTTAGAATGAACATCCATTTCTTCAGCAGCACATACATGGTATAAGAGCCCAATAGTGCGGGAATGAAAGATTGCAATTGTAGAAAAAGAACCAAAGCGAGGAGAACGATCACAAGCAATAACAAGACCTGCCTGATGGTGTTGTTTGGGATATAGCTCATAGCTGAATTTTATCAGCTCCTAAATTACCGAATTATTTTTCCCGTGGTAAAGAAAACTGTGTATAGAGCATGCTATGGAGTGCAGTGGGAGTTTAGAGAACAAACTAAACGGCCCGGTTCAAATTATCTAATGTCCCTGCTTAAAAAAGACAGGAACAAATTGATTTTAATGAAAACTTGCTAACAAGTGTTCAGATAAATGCAGCGATAAATTTTTTGTTGTTATAAAGCATAGGGATCATTAATGCCGAAACAGTAAGTATGGCGATTATGCCCGATAGGAATTCCCTGAACTGAACATTGAGCGAATGGGTATTTGTAAGCTCAACTCCTTGAACTTTCCAGAGGCACAAAGCTGCCAGCACAGCAAAAGTTGCGATGAAGAATGCATTTGCGCTTCTTAAAAATTGCCTATAAAAAGAATAGATTACGCCAATTACAGACATGATTAGGTTACATCCAAAAATCATAGCAGGGAAATTGATGATCAAATAGAGATGAAAATCGGTAGCAGACCGGAAGCTGACATCAAATACCAGGCAAACCAATGTTGCAATAATACCTGTGAATAAACCTGTCAATAATGCTTTTGAAAACGGGGTTTGAAAGTCATTTGTATCCATAAAATATATATTTTAAAAAAATTATTTCCGCACCTTCTTCATCAGTTTACGACCTCTTACAATCAATCGTTTTGTTGCGGTCGGGGAGTCATAAAGATGTTCTTTCTGTTTTTGGTCGCTATAGTATTTTAAAATAGAGGATGCAGTTATAGTGCCCACAGCTTTTAAGTTTTCTTTGTTCTCAAGGACCAGCAATGTCTCCTTGTCGTATTTGCCCATCATCTCGGCTGCAAGCCCTACGTCATCATCCATATAAATACTCGGCAGGTTCTTATGCTCCGGTTCAAGCGGGCTGACCAATTCTGCAACACTTATGGTTTTAAGGGTATCCGGTTCAAAAGAGTCAGGCGCTTTTATTCCCCGCCGCTGGATTTTTTCTGTCATAATGCTGCCGTTGCGCAGTAGGAAAAAGGAAACAAAATAAGCTGCCGCACATGCGCACATTAGCGGCAGGAGCCCGTTGATTTGCCCTGTTGTTTCAAGCGCAAAAACGATAGAGGTGAGCAAGGCGCGTGACGCACCCGCAAACATTGCTGCCATCCCGATTAAAGCTGCCGTTGCCACATTTATGCCCAATGTAGGGAAGAAATGCAGCGACATTGTTCCAAGCAGTGCGCCCAATGCTCCCCCAATAGTGAACAAGGGGGCAAGGGTCCCTCCTGATGTGCCACTGCCCAATGCGATTACCCAGGAAATATATTTAAGCAGGCAAAGCGAAAACAGTATGGATAATGGCAAAGAGCCGGTTAATAAATTCCTGATGTTGTCGTAGCCAACACCCATGGTGTGTGGTGCGAAATAACCTACAATACCTACAGCTACTGCACCAATAGCCGGCCACCACATCCAATGTATGGGCAGTCTTTCGAATAAATCTTCAACAGCATAAACGGATTTTGATACTAAAGCCGCTAAAGCACCGATTACTAAGCCTAAAGCAACATAAATAAATAAAATCGAATTCTTAGCGACGGGAATTGCAGCCATGGCAAACACCGGGTCTTTTCCAAATAATAAAATGTGCATTCCTGCTCCGGTAATGCAGGCAAGCGAAACTGGTATGATTGACCTCGGCGAAAATTCAAACAATAATAATTCAATTGCAAGCAATACAGCAGCCAAAGGGCTACCAAAAATGGCAGACATACCGGCACAAGCCCCGGCAGCTAAAATAATCTTGCGCTCGCTATTTGAAATGTGCATCACCTGCCCGGTCAGCGAACCAAATGCAGCACCTGTGGCTATGATTGGGCCTTCTGCGCCGAAAGGGCCGCCCGTGCCAATAGATATGGCGGAAGACAGGGGCTTCAAAAAAGTAATGACTGGGGGAATTTTGCTTTCCCCTGAAATGATTATTTCCATAGCCTCAGGTATGCCATGGCCACGAATCGATTTCGAACCATACTTTGCCATTGCCCCAACAATAATGCTCCCTAAAACAGGCACAAGGATAACGAGCCAACCAAGGTGGTTGCCTGAAGGAGATGTGTTTTCTAAAGAAAACTTCTGATAAAAGGAGATGTTGGTAACCAGGGAGATGAGCAGGACCAACAATTTCGCAATGGCGCCTATAATAAGCGCATTGATAAATGCCTGAATACTGAGATAGAGTACGCGTTTATCCACAGGATATTTTCTCGCCGACACTTCTTTGTCATAAAATGTTTTTAAAGAAGTGGAGAGGGGGATGCTTTCATCTGATTGTCGCATAATAAATGAACTCGAAAAGGAAGTTTTAATAATATTAAGTAAACAATATTATATGTAAATTTGAAAGCAAAAGTAGAACAAAAATATTGTATATACAATAAAATGAAGATAACCTCCTGTAACCTGTCTGATTGTTTTTTATGCCGCTCGTGCCTCCCGGATTGGAAAGAGGTGATTGCCCTTAAGAAAAAGACAATAATGTTCAAAAAAGGAGAACCCATATTTAAACAGGGCGAGAAAGTTGTGGGGATTTTCTTTTTATATGAAGGCGCGGCTAAAGTGCATAAAAAATGGGGCGATGAAAGAGAGCTGATATTGCGCTTTACATCCGCTGGTGAGGTGCTTGGCCATCGTGGCATTGGTGGCGAAGGAAGGTACCCTGTTTCTGCGACTGCCCTGACAGATATGAAAGCATGTTTCATAGACAATGGCTTTTTGGAAAAAACAGCAACTACAAATCACTCTTTCTTGTATAAGCTTATGCAGTTTTATGCAGAAGAATTGCAAAATGCTGAAATGAGGATGCACAACCTGGCTGCTATGGACGTGAAGGGGCGGGTTGCCGAAGCCTTGCTCGAACTACATAAACGATTTGGCACAGACAGGGAAGGATATATTGGTGTGGCAGTTTCCAGGCAAGATATTGCTGCTTATGCAGGCACTACTTACGAAACAGTCTTTAAATGTTTGAAACAATTCATTAGGCAAAGAACGATCAGTACATCAGGCAAACGGATCAGGCTACACGAAAAGAACAAACTAAAGAAAATTAGCCAGTAACCAACTTTAAAAAGTATATTATGGATGGGTTTACCAGTTTAAACAAAGAGGACAGGATGCAATTATTGAAATATCCTGCTTACATTTCTTTATTGGCATCTGCATCAGGAAGCGACCTTGATAAGAAGGAACTAATGACAGCAATTAAGCTTACGCATGTAAGAACATTTGCAGGCGACCCCCTGCTTGCTGGATTTTATCGCGAAGCAGATAAAGTTTTTCCGGAGCTTATATCGGAATTAAACCATGAGCTTCCAAAAGATAAAGCTGAGCGGGCTGGCCATATCATGCATGAGCTAAAAAATATTGACAACATTCTAAAAAAGCTTAGCCCTACATACGAAACAGCGTTGCGCTATAGTATGCGTGTATACAAAGACCAGGTATCCAAAGCGCATCATAATGTCCTCGAGTATTTTATTTTTCCCCTGCCTATTAAAGGATTGTCGGAATGAAAGCAATTAGGTCTTAAAAAATGCCTTGCTGCTGTGCTCCCACATGATTTTTCAAGCCGGGCCTAAGCGAAAATTCACCGATTAAAGGTCAAAAAAAAAAGATTATTGCCATTTATCAAGAACAATGCGGACAAACTTGTCTGACTGTTCTATTTTCGGGTCATGATTATTACAGAAACAACTGTTCGGGAACAGATTGTTGCCACTGCAGACAGGCTTTTTTATGCACAAGGCTATAACCTCACTGGCATTAACCAGATTGTTGAAGAAGCTGGTGTTGCCAAGGCGAGTTTGTATTATCATTTCCCTTCAAAAGAAGACCTTTGTGTAGCGTACCTACAAAGAAGGGCTGAAAAATGGTCTGCCAAATTGCAAAAATTTTTGACAGGCACCAATGACCCCCGCGAATGTATAATTAAATGTTTTGAATGTCGTTCCGAATACCTGATTGAAAATAACTATAGCGGCTGCAGCTATATCCGCATCATTGCAGAAATGCCACAAAGAAGTAAAAAAATAAACCAACGGGCTATATTGAACAAAGAAGGGCAGCGACGGTTTTTTATTGAAAAAGTAAAAGAGCTGAAAAACACTTCAGGGATTTCTACTGTAGATCTTGCCAATATTATATTCTTGTTATTTGATGGGTCGACTATGCAAAGCCAGGTTTATCGCGATATCGCCCCTGTAAAAAATGCCATCAAAGCACTAAAGGTGTTGATTTAACAAAAGGAATGCAGATAACCAAAAAGAAAAATTATGATGAAACTATAACGATGAGAAAAAGTAAAACAATTATTTTTTGTTCGTGCATGTTGATATTGGGATATAAAAGCTCGAAAGCGCAGCAAAGCCAGTTTAATTTATCGGATGCGATCAGGATTGGTTTAGCGAATTATCAAAACATAAAGGCCAAACGGGATTATACAAATGCTTCTGCTGCGCTGGTGCAAAATGTAAAGAACCAATACCTGCCCGATGTTACAGCTTCCATTCAACAGGCTTATGGAACAGTAAACGGTCAATTCGGGCCATATAGCTCTGTAGCTGGCGCAAGCACTATTGCATCTTCCGGCCCGCCTTATACTTCACAAAGCTGGACTGCCGCTTTCGGTTCCATCTATCTCATTAACACCAATTGGGAATTTGTTTCTTTCGGAAAGCTGCAATCGAAGATTGATATAGCAAACAAGCAACTGATGCTTGATTCGGCGAACCTCACCCAGGAAAAATTTGTACAGGGCATAAAAATCGCAGGAGCTTATTTGAACCTGCTGATCGCACAACGCGTTGTCCGTAATGCTAAGGCAAATGTAAACAGGGCGGATTATGTTCAGCAAACCGTTTTGGCCAGAACAAAATCCGGCTTGAACCCCGGAGTGGATTCTTCTATTGCAAATGCTGACCTGTCCGCAGCAAAACTTGTTCTGATTCAAGCCATCAGTAACGAACAGCAGCAGCGCAATCAATTGTGCCGGCTCATTAATATTCCACCCATTGTTTTGATGCTTGACACATCTTATTTTTCCAGCCAGCCTTTAGCGCATAATACCAACTTTGCTATAGCCAACAACCCACAGGTTGAATTTTATAAGAACAGGGTCAATTATAGCTTGACAGCAGAAAAATATTTGCAGAAAAGCATTAACCCGGGCTTGAACTTATTCGGCGCTTTCCAGGGGAAAGGCTCTGGCTTTGACTATAACTTCATGCCACAGTCGGGTGCGAACTATTCTAAAAATTATGTTGATGGCATTAGCCCCTCTCGGTATAACTATATTGTGGGCATTGGCATCGGGTGGAATATCATGAGCCTGGCAAAAATAAAACAACAGGTGAAAGCGCAACAGTTTATTACTGAGGCTTACAAAAATGAATATGATTTAATAAGCACGCAACTGCAAGATCAGTTACTGCTGAGCGACCAGCAAATAGAGAATAGCATTAACAGCATTAAAGAAGTTCCGGTTGAATACAAAGCGGCATCTGATGCATACCTGCAAAAAACAGTGTTGTACAAAAATGGGTTAACGAACATAGTTGATGTGCAACAGGCCTTATATAACCTGAACCGTGCTGAAACGGATCTGGGCGTGGCGTATATCAATATCTGGCAGGCGCTTTTGTTGAAAGCTGCAGCCAGCGGAGATTTTGATTTATTTATGATGCAAGTGAAATAGATGGGCAGAAAATAAGAAAATTAAATTTTCGCCTGGCTTCTCAAAAAAAATATCATTATGGGCTTAATAAGACTGGCATTGCGCAAACCGATAACCATCCTTGTTCTGGTAGCAGGTTTGTTTTTCTTTGGCGTTAAGGCGGTGATCAATGCAAAGATTGATATTTTCCCAAACATGGATCTGCCCGTGATTTATTTGTCGCACCCTTATGGAGGTTTCACGCCAGACCAGATGGAAGGGTATTTTGGAAAGAACTATGTGAACCTGATGTTGTTCGTGTCGGGCGTAAAAAGTATCGAGACGAAAAACATACAAGGGCTAACATTAATGAAGCTCACGTTTTATGAAGGAACGAATATGGCGCAGGCTGCTGCTGAAGTGTCTGCTTTCAGCAACAGGGCACAAACAATTTTTCCGCCGGGCACCAACCCTCCCTTCATTATCCGGTTTGATGCATCCACTTTACCGGTAGGCCAGTTGATCTTAAGCAGCCCAAAGCGCAGCAACAATGAGCTTCAGGACCTGGCCAATGTGTATGTCCGGTCAAGTTTCAGCTCTGTTCCCGGGCTGGTTTCTTCAGGCCCTTTCGGAGGCAATGCAAGAACGATAGTGATAAAGGCTGATCCAGAATTGTTGCGCCAACATCATCTCTCCCCCGACCAATTGGTAGAAGCGCTGCGTATCAACAACGAATCAACTCCCGCAGGGACTGTACGCATCGGGGATAAAAATTATTTTACTCCCGCTAATACCAGCATCAAAGAAGTAAAAGATTTTGGGAACATCCCGCTATTTACGGGAGGGGTGCAAAATCTTTACCTGAAAGATGTGGCGACTGTGGAAGACGGGGCAGATGTTACCACCGGCTTTGTGCTGGTGAATGGAAAGCGCTCAGTGTATTTGCCAATCACCAAATCGGCATCTGCATCAACATGGGATGTAGTGCAAAACTTAAAGAAAGCGCTCCCGCATTTTCAATCTGTATTGCCTGAAGACGTAAAGCTTACTTTTGAATTTGATCAGTCCGTTTATGTAATCAATGCGGTAAAAAGCTTGTTGACCGAAGGCATATTGGGAGCAGTGCTCACAGGATTGATGGTGTTATTGTTCCTAGGCGATGCAAGAGGTGCTTTGATTGTAATATTGACAATACCTACCTGTATTATTTCAGGCGTATTGTTCCTTTCGCTGTTTCACCAGACCATTAATATTATGACGTTGAGCGGGCTTGCACTTGCCATAGGGATTTTGGTAGATGAAAGCACGGTAACCATAGAGAATATTCATCAGCACATGGATATGGGAAAACCTAAAGCACTGGCCATTTGGGATGCCTGCAAAGAGATCGCATTTGCAAAATTGCTGATTTTATTTTGTATCCTCGCGGTGTTCGCGCCGGCATTTACGATGAATGGTATACCAGGGTCATTATTTCTGCCGCTATCTCTGGCCATTGGCTTTTCAATGATCACTTCGTATGTGATGGCGCAAACTTTAGTGCCCGTACTTGCTAACTGGTTGATGAAAGAAGGCCATCCATTAAAAAATGGGCTGAAAAAAATTTTCAGCAAAGGAAAAACAGAAGATGATAAAATTTTTCTTGCGTCAGGCCTGACTAAAGAATCAGAAAAAGATACCTGGAAGCAAAGGGATAAACTGCAGCCGGATGAAGGAGGCAAAAAATCCAGGCTCAAAGGATTTGAAAAATTCAAGCTTTTGTATGCTCACCAAATGAACAAAGTAATCCCGCATCGGAAAATCATAGTAATAATTTATATAGCAGGCGCAATGGGGTTGGCGTATTTCTTTTTGAATGATATAGGCAGGGACGTATTGCCCAAGTCGGACGTTGGCCAGTTCCAATTGCGCATGCGTGATGAAGATGGCACAAGAATCGAGAAAACGGAAGTAGATGTGCTGAAAGCACTTTCTGTTCTTGATACACTGATAGGGAAAGAAAATATATCAATTAGCTCTGCAATGGTAGGAATGCATGGGGCGCAATATTCAACCAATCCCATTTATCTTTTTATGGCAGGGCCACAGGAAGCAGTGCTGCAGGTTGCATTGAAATATAATTACAAAGTGAACATGGATGACCTGAAAGACAGGTTCCGAAAAAAAATGCAAACAGTTTTGCCTAATGTAAAATTGTCTTTTGAACCTATTGAACTTACCGATAAAATTTTAAGCCAGGGATCGCCCACGCCGATTGAAGTGAAAATAATCGGAAAAAATAAAAAAGTTAATGAAGAGTTTGCTTATAAGGTAATAAACAAACTCAAGGAAATACCGTATCTGCGCGATGTGCAATTGGATCAGGCAATCCATTATCCTGCTATTAAAGTAGATATTGACAGAGTGAAAGCTGCACAATTGGGAACCAATTTGAACGACATCTCACGTTCCATGGTCGCAGCTACTTCTTCATCGCGTTTCACCGAAAAAAACATATGGCTGGATCAAAAAATAGGGTACGCCTATAATGTTCAGGTGATGGTACCGGAAAACAAAATGACCAGTATACAGGATGTGAACGAAATTCCTGTTAGCCCAAATAAAAGCAGGCCGGTGCTTGGCGATGTGGCTACAATAACTGCTGATAGCATCTATGGTGAAGACGATAACATCGGCGCAGTGCCCGTATTATCTGTCACAGCAAATCTTTACAAAAAAGATTTGGGCACTGCCACACATGATGTAGATAATGCTATCGCATCACTTGGCGAGCTGCCACGTGGCCTGAGCATTGAGACAAAAGGATTATCGCAAGTATTAACAGAAACATTGAGCAGCCTTCAGTCTGGTTTATTAGTGGCTGTAGTTGTCATCTTTTTAATGCTTGCTGCCAATTTTCAATCTTTCAAAGTTTCGCTGGTAGTGCTTTGCACTGTGCCTGCTGTGCTGGTAGGCTCGCTTGGATTATTGTTGCTGACAGGATCAACACTGAACCTGCAATCATATATGGGCATTATTATGTCGGTTGGTGTTTCCATTTCAAATGCTGTGTTGCTCGTTACTAATGCGGAAGAATTAAGAATGAAAAGCGGCAACGCATTATTAGCGGCAAGGCAGGCGGCTGCTGTGCGCATCAGGCCTATTATTATGACAAGCCTGGCAATGGTAGCAGGTATGGTCCCGATGGCGTCAGGAATTGGCGAAGCGGGAAGCCAGACTGCCCCGTTAGGACGCGCTGTTATTGGAGGCCTTATGGCATCCACTGTTGCAGCTTTGATGATTTTGCCAATGGTTTTTGCATGGGTAAGGGAAAATGCAAGCACCACATCTGTTTCGCTTGACCCTGAGGATAAAGCAAGTATTCATTATATCCCTTCCTTGTATGATAAGGGCGACGATGAAGGGACGATTGAAGGGTAATTAGTGAATTGAATTTTTCATAAGCGAAATCATAAATAGCTACAAAATATAAAATGGAAAAATCATTATTTGAAAACAGCAAAATCAATTTGCTGAAATTTTTTGGAGCATTATTATTTTCTTCTGTCGTGCAGGGCTGTGGCACATTCAATACAAAGCCTGAGCCTGATGCAAAGGCGGTGGGGCAACCAGAGGTACCGCTCAGGGAAACCTTCAGCTTGCAGAAAGGGCAGTTGAACTCCTCCTATAAAATACCGGGTGAGCTAATAAGCTATCAGCAGGTAGATTTATATGCAAAAGTGAACAGCTTTATCAAAAAATTATACGTAGATGTTGGCAGTCAGGTGAAAGAAGGACAGTTGCTCGCAATAATGGAAGCGCCTGAAATCAATTCTCAACTATCAGCTGCTGAATCAAAATTGAAATCGCAGGAAGCGATTTATATTGCAAGCAATGCAACATACAACAGGTTATTGGAAACGAGCAAAACTCCCGGCACCATCTCGCCAAACGACCTGGATGTGGCATTAGCCAAACAAAAATCAGATTATGCCCAACTGGAGGCAGATAAGGCAACATTCCGGGAAATACTTGATACCAAAAATTATTTAGAGATCCGTGCGCCGTTCGGCGGAGTGATCAGCATAAGAAATGTCAGTGCAGGAGCTTATGTCGGCCCATCAGGCAAGGGTTCTGACCTGCCCATTTTTACTTTGCAACAACAAAAAAAGCTAAGGCTGGTAATCAGTGTTCCTGAAGCATACACCAGTTACCTGAACTCAAAAAAGGAAGTGCGCTTTACCGTGAAAGGCTTGCCTGGTAAAACCTTTAAGGCAAAGATTTCCAGGCTGTCAGGCGCGTTGGACACAAAGCTCCGTTCTCAACGCACAGAAATGGATGTTGATAACACCGGCAAGGATTTATTGCCGGGGATGGTCGCTGAAGTATCTGTTCCTTTAGAAGGCAATGCAAACACATTTATAGTACCCGCGTCGGCAGTTGTCAATTCAACATTGCAGCCATTTGTTATAAAAGTAATCGGCAATAAAGCAGAGTGGGTGAATATAGAAATGGGAAGAAGCGCTGGCGGTATTCAGGAAATCTATGGCAATCTCTCAGCCGGCGATGAGCTTATCAAAAAAGCTACAGAAGAAATACGAAATGGCGAAGAAGTAAAGACTGTTTTGAAGAATTAGTTTGTTTTGTGCAATGAAGGCAACGGGCGCAAAGAATAAGCATTTTTTTGTAGCTTTTATCTCGTTGTGCGAAACTTTCCTATTTTGCAGAAAAGACTTTCATGCCACCTGAAGTTCATTACAGCGAGTACCTCCGGTTAGATAAAATACTTCATGCTCAATTTCCTGAAAGCGATAAACTGCAGCAACCGGCACATGATGAAATGTTGTTCATCATCATCCACCAGAGCTATGAGCTTTGGTTCAAGCAATTGTTGTTCGAAGTGGGGGCTGTTTGCGCAATCATGGAAAAGCCATCACTGAATGACAATTCGCCCGAGCTGCAAACAGTCGCCCATCGTTTATCAAGATGTGTTACCATATTGAAACTGCTTGTTCATCAGATCGATGTGATGGAAACGATGAACCCAATGGATTTTCTTGATTTCAGGGACATGCTCAGGCCTGCTTCAGGCTTCCAGAGCTGGCAATTTAAAATCCTGGAAGCCAGGTTGGGGTTGAAGTATGAACAACGCTTCGGGCAGGAATATTACATCTCACAATTAAATGAAGAAGAAATACGCCGGGTAAAAAATGCTGAAAAGGAACAATCGTTGCTGGCGTTGGTAAACACTTGGCTTGCTCGCATGCCGTTTTTTGAGGAAACAGAGAATTGGAAAAACTTTCAGCACTCGGCTAATGACGAGAAAATGCACCCTTTCTGGAGCGAATATAAAAGGCGTTATAGAGAAAGCCTTGCTGATGCGGAAAAAAATAACCTTCATTTGTTCGAACAGTTTTTTTTTGAAGACAGCCATCAAACATTGTTTCACAGGCAACAATCATTATCGCCCGCTGCGAACCGGTCTGCATTGTTTATCATGCTTTATCGTGGCTATCCTGTTTTGCAGCTCCCTTACCAGCTATTGAACCAGTTGCTTGAAATCGATGAACAACTAAGCACCTGGCGCTATCGCCACATGAACATGGTGCACCGCACCATTGGAACACGAATTGGCACCGGGGGCAGTACAGGGAAAGATTACTTACAATCAGCGCTGAACAAACATTATATTTTCAAAGAAATTGCTCAGCTCACCAGCTTTTTGATCGAACGTAAGAAATTGCCAAATCTTAGTAGTGAAATGGAAAGAAGGCTGGGCTTTATGAAATAAAATTTCCAGCCAGGGTTTCCCTGATTTTTGTAAACAGTCCGATCATTCATTAATGGCTTTCAGTAAAGCCAGTTAAATCACAAAAATAATTGCTCAGGCAATTGATCAATCAAATTCCGGCTGGCTTACAAAAGCTGGGCAACAGAGATTGATGGTATTGCTATCGCCGGGAAGATAAAAAGTGTCTAAAAAAACCTTGCCTCTCCTGTAATTTTCCGGTAAGGTTGTGAAAAGAACTCGTTGACTGTTTTGTTGAATTCATCTTTATAAACAATAGGAGTGCTATGGCCTGAATTCGGCAATATCCATAAATAAGCCTTCGGGATATTCTGGAAAATCAGTAAAGTGTGTGCCGGCTTTAGAATATCGTGATCTCCACCGATGATCAGGCTGGGGCATTTAATGGTATGCAGGTCCGAAAGCGGGATATGCGGCTCTTCCATTAGCAGTCGTGTCAGTTTTACGTTATGTTTTTCTGCACCGTTCTTGTTGGGTTTATTTTTCAAAGCGATGTACGAAGGCATTATCATGTCAATCACGTCCTGGTTAACAGCAGAAGTATCGGGAGCAAGGTTAGCTCCTGTAACAGCAAGTTTCTTTACTTTCTCAGGATGGCGGATGGCCAGCAGCAAACCATTAATGCCACCATCGCTCCAACCGATAACATAAGCCGAATCCACTTTCATGGCTGTTAATAAAGCAGCATAATCGTCGGCCATCATTTCATAGGAAAGAGAATCACCATCATCTTTTGATTTCCCCTGTGCGCGGCTATCGGCAATGATCACTTTGTAATTTTTGGAAAAATAAGGTATCTGGTAAATGAAGTTATTAATGGAACCTCCGTTGCCATGAATGATTAAAACAGGCTGTCCTTCACCATAAGTTTCGCAGTACATTTTGAAGCCACGGATATCATAATATTTCCCTGCAGCCGGATTATTGCCATAAGGTATTTTTCCATTCGCGACCTGTTCTTCAAAATCTTTTCTAATTTCGGCTATGTTTTGAGCTCCTGCAAAGTAACTCAGTGAAAAAAGAAAGGCCAGGATGGTCAAAAGCTTTTTCATAAATTGTTTTTTAGTGTTTTTTAGGTTTATGAATATGGACAAAATAAGAGAGGCAATCGTTTTACCGAATGTTTTTATAAAATTGTTTAAATATATAACAATAAGCAATACTAACAAGAGATTGCCGTTGTTAAGGCATTCGCCTGTTTTTGAAAAAACTCTGAGAGTTAACATATTGCCAAAAGCATCCTGGCAAAAAATGTCGCTTTGTTAATTCCGATTATTTGCTTCAATTTTGCAGGCATTACTTAAAATCTGATTTTCCACGAAATGGGCTTATTCAACTTCCTGACGCAAGAAATCGCAATGGACCTGGGTACTGCGAACACCCTTATTATACATGATGATGAAATTGTTGTGAACGAACCGAGCATTGTTGCCCTTGACCGAAACAATCCAAAAAATGTACTGGCCGTGGGCAAACGCGCTTTAATGATGCACGAAAAAACGCATGAAAGCATACGCACGGTGAGGCCGCTGAAGGATGGCGTGATAGCTGATTTTAATGCAGCAGAGCTGATGATCCGGGAAATGATCAAAATGATTTATCCCAAAAAACCGCTTTTTCCACCAAGCTGGCGAATGATGATCTGCATCCCATCAAGCATAACTGAAGTAGAAAAACGTGCAGTTCGCGACAGCGCTGAACAGGCCGGCGCAAAAGAGGTTTATCTTATTCATGAACCAATGGCTGCAGCCTTAGGTATAGGGATTGATGTAGAAGAACCGGTTGGCAATATGATTATTGACATTGGCGGTGGGACAACGGGCATTACCGTTATTGCGCTGGCAGGCATTGTTTGTGATCAGTCCATCCGTATTGCAGGCGATGAATTTACGGCTGATATTATGGAGGCTTTGCGCCGTTACCACAGTTTGCTGATTGGCGAGCGCACAGCCGAACAAATAAAAATCCAGGTTGGTGCAGCAATGAAGGACTTAGAAAACCCGCCTGACGACTTCCCGGTAAACGGCCGGGATCTTGTTACTGGCATCCCCAAACAGATTATGGTGAGCTGCCAGGAAATTGCTGAGGCACTGGATAAAAGTATTTTTAAAATTGAAGAGGCCATATTAAAGGCTCTGGAAACAACCCCTCCGGAACTGGCGGGCGATATCTATCGCCGCGGCCTATACCTTACCGGCGGGGGCGCTTTGCTAAGGGGACTTGACAAAAGATTGAGCCAGAAAATAAAGCTCCCGGTGCATATTGCTGACGATCCTTTAAAAAGCGTAGTCCGCGGAACAGGCATTTCATTAAAAAATTATGACAGGTATCCTTTTGTGATGCGTTAAAAATAGCAAGGCCTGAGGCAAAAGGCTTAGGGATGAAGGAAACCCGAACCTTAAGCCTTCAACCTTCAACCTAAATTTCTTTTTGTGCGTAATGTTTTTCTCTTCATCGGAAGGTATTTTAATTTCCTGTTCTTCTTGGTGCTGCTAATTATTGCGCTGTCTCTCCTGTTCCGCTATAACAAATTCCACCAGGCGGCATTCTCCAATGTAGCAACTGAAATCACGGGCCGGATCAATGCAAAGTACAATGGCATTGAATATTATTTTGACCTTAAAAGCACGAATGACGCACTTGTGAAAGAAAATGAAAGGCTGAACCAATTGCTGAAAAGCAGTTATGAAGCGCCAGGCCTGCTGAACAAATTAATGACCGATACAGTGATGATCGATTCGCTGAAAAAAATTCAGAAATATATTTATCGCGAAGCAAAAGTGGTTGCCAGTTCGGTTTCATCGCAAACCAATTATCTTACCATCCATCGCGGCTCTTCACAGAACATCAGGCCTAATATGGGGGTCATCAGTCCATCAGGCATTGTTGGCACGGTCATCAGTGTCAGCCCTAATTTTGCGGTAGTAATGAGCATGCTGCACCGGCAATATACGGTTGTAGTTAAACTGAAAAATTCCGGCGAGCGAGGTAAAGTAGAGTGGGATGGGGTCAGCCCTTCGTATGTTACTTTAAAGGACATACCCCAAAGTGCTAAATTGAATATAGGAGACACTATTGTGACAAGTGAAACATCTTCTTTGTTCCCAACTGGTATTTTAGTAGGTACTGTCAGCGAAATGATTGACGATAAAAGTACCAGCTTTTATGTGGCCAGGCTAAAAACAGCAACAAATTTTTATAATGTACAATATGTGTATGTGATCGATAATGCTCAATACGAGGAGCAAAAGAAATTAGAAGACTCTACACGTAAAAAATTCCAATGAGCGAACTGCTGAAAAATATTATCCGTTTTGTGTTGTTCCTCTTTGTACAGGTATTTGTGCTTTTCAAGGTACCGCCTCTTCACCGGTTTATTGTTCCTTATTTATATTTTTTATTTATACTTTGGCTGCCGTTCAGTTTGCCGCGGCCGTGGCTGACGTTTATTGGGTTTATATATGGATGGGCATTGGATTATTTCACTCACACTCCCGGCTTGCACGCAGCAGCATGCACGCTTATTGCCTATGTCCGCCCTTTTATTATTAATGTTCTTATTTCACAGGAGGGGACTGATAAGAACTATGCTTCTCCCTCGGCAGTCAGTATGGGCTGGGCGCCTTATGCTACCTACGTGCTGATATTGACACTTCTCCATCATATTTTTTTGGTTTTTTTAGAATGGATGAGCTTTGGCAGCTTTCTGTTCTTTGCAGGTAAGGTTATCGGAACAACAGCGATTAGCCTGCTGCTGATCCTGCTCACTGAGCTTTTGTTCTTCAGAAAAGAAAGATTCAGGACCAATACCGCATAAAATGGGCCTTATGCCAGGTTCGTAATTTGACATTTAACAGCCTGTTTATTACGGGCAATATTCCTTAAATTTTTAAAAATCTTTTTCATTTTTAATATGCCGCATAATTCTGCCGTTATATCTTTACTTGTTTTTGCGAAATTGTTGTAAATCGTATTCTTTAGATGCCTGTTTTCAATCAATCGCGCAGCAATGTTATCCGCCTCATTTTTGCAGCGATGTTCCTGATCATAGCGGCGCAATTGTTCAACCTCCAGATTTATTCTGTCAAGTACACCAAACTTGCACAGGAAAATGCACTTTTTCCCAAGAGGGTTTACCCTAACCGGGGAATTATTTATGACAGGAACAATAAGGCCATCCTGAACAATGCGATTTTGTACGACCTGATGGTAACCCCCTCCCAGGTAAAAAATATCGATACAGCTTATTTCTGTCAGTTAATGGACATTGATACTGCAGAATTCCGTAGCCGCATTATAGATGCAAAATTCAAGAACGGCCCTTTCCGCCCATCTATTTTTGAAGACTTGTTGCCTCCGGATCTTTATGCCAAACTGGAAGAGAATATCTGGAGGTTCTCGGGGTTCAACTTACAGGAGAGGCCCATCAGGACTTATCCTTTTGACGCTGCGGCGCATATACTGGGCTATGTGGGCGAAGTCGACTCTTCTGTTTTAAGGCGCTCATCGGGATACCAGTTGGGCGACTATGTTGGAAGGACTGGTCTTGAACAGTATTATGAAAAAGCGCTGATGGGGCAAAGAGGTATTGAATTTTGGTTGAAAGACAATAAGAACAGGTTGGTAGGCCATTATGAAAATAAAATGTATGATACTGCTGCCATAGCAGGTAAAAACCTGCGGACTTACATTGACATTGGCCTGCAGCAGTTTGCTGAAAAGTTAATGTCAAACAAAGTTGGGTCTGTAGTGGCTATTGAACCTAAAACAGGAGGCATTATTGCCATGACTTCAAGCCCTGATTTTGACCCTAACGAATTGACAGGCCCCGATAAGCAAAAAAATTATGCAAAGCTTCAGTTAAATGTTTCCGCTCCTTTGTTGAACCGTGCAATTAAAGGGCAATACCCTGCGGGCTCAACTTATAAACCGCTGGGAGCTTTAATTGCATTAGATGAAGGAGTGATCACTCCTGCAAGCGGGTACGATTGCCATGGGGTGTATCTAGGTTGCAGCCGCCCGGTCAAGTGCGATGAAAAATTCCCAGGTCATGCAGCAAACCTGCGCCTTGCCATCGCTCATTCTTGCAATTCATTTTTTTGTAACACTTTCAGGCTGACAGTAGATAATCCTGAGTTTCATAGCGCCAGAAGAGGGCTGATGCAATGGAAGCAATATGTAAACGCATTTGGCCTCGGGCACCGCATTGGCATTGACCTTCCCAGTGAGGACGGAGGCAATATTCCCGATACAACAGCTTACGATAAAGATTATAATCATTCATGGAACTCTTGCACAATGGTAACCATGGGAATTGGGCAGGATAAAATGCTGGTCACCCCTGTTCAAATGGCCAATGCCATGTGCATTGTTGCCAACAAGGGATATTTTTATGTGCCTCATTTTGTAAAAAGTATTGATGGGGAAACGCCAGATGATACCGTGCTCAATAAATACAAAACGAAACACGAAGTGCTCACTCATATTTCTGATGATGTGTATGAAACGGTAATCAGCGGCATGCAGGATGTAACTGAAATAGGAACAGCCAGGGCTGTCAGGATCCCCGGAATTAATATGTGCGCCAAAACAGGAACGGCAGAAAATTATCTTATAGTGGAGCGCAAAAGGACAAAGCTAAAGAATAATGCCATGTTCGTTTGTTTTGCCCCGAGAGAAAATCCAAAAATTGCCATTGCTGTTGTGGTACAGAATGCCGGTTATGGAGCTGCCTGGGCAGCTCCTATCGGGTCGCTTCTTGTCGAAAAATATCTTAATGACACGTTGAGGGCTGCGAGCCTTAAAAAAGCAGAAGACATCGAGCGTACTGACCTGATGCCAAAATACCTTGTTCGCCTGCAGTTTATAGAAGATTCGACAAATGCGGCCAGGCACGCTTTGCGCACACATGACAGCACTAACCTGATGAAATATATTATTCCATCTTCAAGGGCAGCATTATTGGATACTTTCAGGCCTAACCCTATAATATCAAGCGGTGTAAGAAGCCCAATGAGGAAGCCAAAAAGCAACTTTAAAACAAAAAAGGCAGATTCGGCAAGATAAATTTTTATATGAGCCAGAGAAATGCAGGCATATCAAAAGGGATAGATTGGCCATTAGTGTGGATATGGGCAATACTTTGTTGTATTGGCGTGTCCTGTATTTTTGCCGCTACTTATCGCGACGCCGATAATGTGATCCAGGCATTTATTTCTTTAAAAACTGATTATAGCCGCCAATTGCTTTATGTGGTGATGGGAGGCATTATAGGAATTTTTATTTTGCTGACAGACAGTAAATTTTTTACTGCCACGGCAAACCTTGGTTATGCCCTGGGTATTTTCTTAATGTTGCTTGTGTTTCCTTTTCATTCAAGGGTAAAAGGAACAGAATCCATTATCAGGGTGGGCAACTTGTTCCAATTGCAGCCTGCAGAGCTTTGCACCATTTTTGTTAACCTGGCACTGGCTAAATACTTATCGAGGATCGAAACTGACTTTTACAAAACACGGTCACAGTTGATCGCTGCAGCAATAACACTTGTTCCAGCTATGCTTTCTATATTGCAAAAAGAAACCGGGCTGGCACTTGTATATTTTTCTTTTTTCCTGGTCATGTTCCGTGAAGGTTTGCCCTCCTCTGTTCTCATCATCGGTTTTTCCTTTGCCGTACTTGTTGTGGCTACCTTACTTGTCAACCCTAACCTCCTTGCACTGATATTAACCGGCATTGCCATTGTTGCCATTTATTTTTTAAGAAAACAGATCAAAAAAAAACAAAGCGTGTTTTTTTTGATTGTAGGCATTTGGTTTGTTAGTGTAGGTGTGCAGCGGTTTGTAGTGCCATTTATCTTTGATCATGTGTTTAAAGCCTACCAGGTAAAAAGAATTTATGATGCTATCGGAAAAGATTATGTCCCTAAAAATGCAGAAGCAGAACTTGAGATTGAACAAAAAAGCGGGGGAAGAAAAAAAGATAATAATTATAATGTTAAGCAAAGTAAAATTGCCATTGGCAGCGGAAGCATATTCGGTAAAGGCTTGTTGAAAGGAACACAGACACGGTATGATTTTGTTCCAGAGCAGAGCACCGATTTTATTTTTTGCACAATAGGAGAAGGCTTTGGTTTTGTTGGGAGCCTGGTATTCCTTGGGATTTACCTGTTGCTGCTTATGCGCATAGTTACCATTGCAGAAAGGCAGCGAAGCACCTTTAGCCGGTGTTATGCTTATGGGGTCGCATCCGTTTATTTCTTCCATATCGCAGTAAATGTGTGCATGACAATTGGTCTGGCTCCTGTTGTTGGTATTCCTTTGCCTTTTATGAGCTATGGAGGAACATCACTGATTACGTTTACCATTATGCTTTTTGTTTTGATAAGATTGGATGCAGACAGGCAGATGGTGCTGAGGTAGTTTTTTTAGAATATAAAACACCAAATATTGATGCTGTTTGCGCAGGGGCACATGCTGCCTTTTAGCGCTTATCTTCTGTAACTTCGCATCATTTAATATGAAAATCATTCCGCTCAGCGAAGGAGCATTTACTGTTGACAAGACAAAAAAATTTCTCCATTTTGATAAGGGAAAAGATGATTTGCAACAAAGAGAAACCGGAAGCCTGCTGGTGGAAGTCCAGCCATTTGTTGTTGTTACAACTGAAGACATTTTGCTGTTTGATACAGGTCTTGGATTTGAGCACAACGGCATAATGCAGATCCATCAGAACCTGGTTGATGCAGGTATCGAGCCGTCAAAAATTTCTAAAGTGCTGATGAGCCATTTGCATAAAGACCATTCTGGTGGCTTAAGCAAGCTGAACATAAACTCAGGCAAGCGGGAATTAGCTTTCCCGGATGCTGTTTACTATGTACAAAAAAGGGAACTCGAATTTGCTTTTGAAAAAAGCTACCCCTCTTACATCATAGAAGATTTGGAGTGTTTAAAAGAAAGCAACAAAGTAGTTTTGCTGGATGGAGATACGGTCATTGACGGCTATATTAAATGTGAGGTAACAGGAGCGCATTGCCCCTATCACCAGGTTTTTTTGATTGTGGATGGCGGAGAAAAGATTTTTTTTGGCGGCGATGTAGCGCCGCAACTGCAGCAAATGAAAAGCCGTTTTGTTGCTAAATATGATTATGACGGGAAAAAAAGCATGGAGCTTCGACAACAATGGTGGAAGCAGGGACATGATGAAAAGTGGCGATTTCTTTTTTATCATGATATCCGGATACCAGTTTATCAGAATTAGAGAAAAAATTAAGTCTCTTGTTCCTTAATTTCTGTTTAAAAAAAAGGCCTGCTCTTGAA
This sequence comes from Bacteroidota bacterium, assembly GCA_018266455.1. Classification (GTDB taxonomy): domain Bacteria; phylum Bacteroidota; class Bacteroidia; order Chitinophagales; family Chitinophagaceae; genus Puia. The sequence continues at coordinate 122,548 of JAFEAJ010000005.1, read as the reverse complement.
AGAGCTGGCCGTTGCTAACCTATGAAAAACACCTAGTTCAAATATCGCCCATAATGGGCTGTTTAGTAAAATTAATCGGTAAACAGGTAAAAAATCAGGGCTTAGTCTAAGGCCTTAGATTGCGCCGTTGTTGTAAACGCAATTGCCTTCTTTGCATCAGCTCTTCAGTAACGTAAGCGCCGAATTTTTTTTCGAGCTTGAAGAACTGATCGGCTCTTTGAGGGCCCACAGCTTTTGTAAATTCCCCGTTGTATCTTTTGCGGATATCAAGCACCTGTTGCTCGATAACAATTTCTGGAACATTTTGTCTTACCCCATTTTCACGGGTATTTTTTATTTCACCGGAATACTGGTTGTATACCGGCCAAAACCGTTGTGCTTCTTCAGGGGTAAGATTGAGTTTTTTAGTGAGCCATGCAATTTTTAGTGCTTCCAGCCTTCCTCCATCAGGTTTCTGGTTTTCGTTGTCCTGTGCCATAGCTGGCATCGACAGCCAGCCAATCATTCCAAATATTACTAAAAACTTTTTCATTTTAATTCGTTGTGGGGACTTGAGGTCCTCCATAATTCTGTACATACTGCTGCAGTTCGCTGTCAGAAACATCTGCCAGCATATCATCAGCATCAGAATCGCTCATATCATTTGAAGCGACTGCATTGTTCATATCGGCGATAGAAATATTCTGGCTCTGCATGAATTTCAAAATGTCGGCATCATTGGCGCCACGAAGGCTGTCGGTCAATTGCGTATCATCAATTTTTGCAATCTTATTATAAACTTCGGTAGGTTTTTTGTTATTGAAAATTAATACTGCTGCAATTGCGGTAAAGCCAATCACCGCTGCTGCCGATGCATATTTAAGCCAATTTGTTTTTTTTCTGATTGAAACAACTTTTGCAGGCTGGTGCGTTTTTGCTTTTTGAAGAGCTGTTGCAGGAAAACTTTCAAAATAACCTTGCGGTACATCATACACATTAGCGTTCTTTAGCCTACTTAGTATATGCGACAGGTTCTCCAGTTCATCATTAACAAACTCAACAGCCTTGGTGCCAGCCATGGCATTATCTGCAAGCTCTTTAAAATAATTATCAGGCAAGCTGAAAGGTGTTTGCCTATTCAGCTTGCTTAAAAAAGGCGACAGATTTTCTAATTCTTCATCAACCGATTTTGATGCCCCTGCCTTGATGCGGCTCATTACCCTTGAAGAGAAACCTTCGAAATAACCGTCCGGAACATTAAAAACATTATGCTTTTGAGCCTTAGCTAAGAATGGAGTTATTTCACCTGCTTCATTAGCAAAGGAGTTTCTTTCTTCTTCTTTAATTTTATTGATTATGCCAGATGCGAAGTTTTCAAAATAACCTGCGGGAACATTGAACAATAAGTGCTTTTCAATATTGCTCATGACTGGCGAAAGAATTTCAAGTTCAGTTTTAACAGTGCTGGCCATACCAGCTTTTATACGGCTCATTATATCAGCAGGACATTTTTCAAAATACCCATCAGGTACTTTATACAGGCTTCCGCTGCTGATGCCGGCTACAAAGGGGCTCAGCCCTTCCAGTTCATTCCATATTTCTATTCGATTTGACACGTTCCTGAGACTGATTTTGTTAATAAAAGTTTAATGATTTAACATATAATCTTCTATTTTCTTCACTGCATGGTGGTACGAAGCTTTTAAGGCTCCTTCAGATGTTTCCAGCACACGGCTCATCTCTTCGTATGGCATTTCGTCATAATATCGCAGGTTAAATACAACACGCTGTTTTTCAGGCAAAAGCTGAATTGCCAATTGTAACTTCCATTCCAGTTTGTTGGCGTCAAAATTACTATCAGCTTTTATTTTGTTGCTTAAACCGGTTTCTACTTCGCTCAGCGAAACAGCGCTTTTTCTTTTTTGCTGTTCCAGAAAGGTCAGGCTTTCATTTGTCGCGATCCTATACAGCCAGGTATAAAGCTGCGAGTCTTCTCTGAAATTCTCCAACCCATTCCAAACCCTGATGAACACGTTTTGCAGCACATCATTTGCATCTTCATGTTCCACCACCATGCGCCGCACATGCCAGTACAGTTTTTCCTGATATTTTTTAATTATAGCCGTGAACGCTTTTTCCTTGGTAGCAGGCTCTCGGAATTGGAGAAGCAATTCGGTATCTGTAGCTGGTACCGCCATAAGGTTAGCCATTTAATAAATAGTTGAAATTAGGCATAAAATAAATAATCAGGTTTAAAACGAAGAGATGTTAAAATTATGATAGTGGCACTTGTGCTGCTTTGAGCATTTTTATGCAATCCGGTCATTGGGAGTGGTATTGAGCTTTGGTCCCGGAATAATCTTTTCCCATAACATATTAGCCGTTAAAACCATATAGCCAGGAACCTTTTTTAGGTTTTTCAGGGAAGAAGGTTTTTTTGATAAGATAAATGAAAGGCTTTGTTATTTGCAAATCTACTTCTTCACTTCCTCTTCATTACCTTCTCTGCTGCAGCAATAATATGGTCAGCTGTAAGCCCATATTTTTCGAGCAACTGGTCGGGTGTCCCACTTTCGCCAAAAGTATCGTTGGTGCCAACATATTCGATCGGAACGGGGAAATTTTTGGCTGCTATTTGCGCTATACTGTCGCCAAGGCCTCCAATGATGTTATGCTCTTCAGCAGCAACAGCGCATTTTGTTTTGCTGATGGATTTGCTGACGGCTTCTGCATCAATTGGTTTTATGGTATGGATATTTATTATTTCTACCGACACGCCTTTCTCCTGCAATATTTTTCCGGCTTCAATGGCTTTCCAAACCAAATGCCCACATGCAAAAATGGAAACATCTTTCCCTTCAGAAAATAGTTGTGCTTTGCCAATTTCAAACGGGAGACCGGAAGTAAAAATGGGCCATACGGGCCTGCCGAAACGCAGGTAAACCGGCCCTTCGAAATCGGCGATAGCCATAGTGGCTGCTTTTGTTTGTGCATAATCACAGGGAACTATAACGGTCATGCCCGGCAGCATTTTCATTAAGCCAATGTCCTCAAGAATTTGATGTGTGGCGCCATCTTCGCCCAGCGTCAATCCCGCATGCGATGCGCATATTTTTACATTTTTCCCCGAATAAGCTATGGACTGGCGGATCTGGTCGTACACGCGACCTGTTGAAAAATTCGCGAAAGTAGTAGTATAAGGTATTTTCCCGCCGATAGTAAGGCCTGCTGCAATGCCCATCATATTTGCTTCGCCAATGCCACATTGAAAAAAACGGTCTGGGAATTCTTTGATGAACTGTTGAAGTTTCAGGGAACCCGCCAGGTCGGCGGTTAGGGCAACCACTTCTGCATTTTTTCTTGCTATTTCAACAATGCCGTCGCCAAAGCCGCTGCGCGTATCTTTTTTTCCTGTAACCTGTATATCTGCTAACATGTGCTTATGATTGAAATATTTCTCTGATTATTGTTTTGAGCGACAAAAATAAAACGTTTCACACAAAATGAACAAAGCAATGTGCATATATTATGATATCGTATTCGTTGCGCGAAAGGTACTAATTCAATTGTGAATGTTTCCCGTTATAAAATTTCTCATCTACTTTTAATTTCTGTTCCCATTTCCAGGCTGTTGACATCATATCTTCAAGAGAAAATTTTATTTTCCACTCAAGCTTTGATTTTACCAAGCTATTATTCGCATAAATGGCTATCACATCTCCAGGCCTGCGAGGGCCGATGGTATAGTTCAATTTAACGCCGCTTACTTTTTCAAAGGCTTTTATTGCTTCCAGAACAGTAACGCCGTTACCAGTGCCGAGATTGAAAACTTCGCAATGAAGGCTGTTTTCATTGTTTATTAAATATTGCAAACCCAGGGTATGCGCATGCGCAATGTCGCATACATGAATAAAATCGCGGATGCACGAGCCATCCCTTGTAGGATAATCGTTGCCGTGAACATGCATTTGCGAAATCTTTCCAATAGCTGTTTGTGTAATGGCTGGCACGAGGTTGGCGGGCTTGCCGATTGGCAATTCACCAATAAGGATGCTGGGGTGAGCGCCCACTGGGTTAAAGTACCTCAGCAGAATATATTTTGCCGAAGAGGCTTTGGAAAATTCGTTGATGATCTGTTCCCCCATTTGCTTGGTATATCCATAAGGAGATTCAGCAGGTTTGGGTGGTGTTTTTTCAGTGACCGGGATCTCGTCAGGATTGCCATACACGGTACAAGAAGAAGAAAAAACAAAACTGGGGATATCAAATTCCTGCACGCACTTTAACAGGTTGATCAAGGAAACCAGGTTATTTTCAAAATACATCAACGGCTGTTCAACCGATTCCCCAACCGCTTTGTATGCCGCAAAATGAATGATTCCGCCTATGTCTTCGTTCTCCTGGAAAATAGCACAGGTATCGTCAAAATTGCACAGGTCAACTTTATAATTTTTTATTTTTTTGCCGGTTATTTTTTCAACGCCTTCCAGGATCCGCGGACTTGAGCGGGAGTTGTTATCTACGGAAATCACCTCAAAGTCGTTTTCGACAAGATCAACAATAGTATGCGATCCTATATAGCCGCAACCTCCGGTAACAAGAATTTTTTTTTCCATTATTGATAATTAATTATTGATCACTTGTAATAAATATTCTCCATATCCGCTTTTCAACAGGGGCCTGGCCATCGCTTCTACCTGTTGTTTACTGATAAAACCTTTTCGGTAAGCAATTTCTTCAATGCAGGCAATTTTGATCCCTTGCCTTTGCTCGATTACCTGGACAAACTGCGAAGCCTGCATCAATGAATCGAATGTGCCGGTATCGAGCCAGGCGGTGCCCCTGTCCATGATAGACACTTTCAGCTTTCCTTTTTTTAAATACTCTTTGTTCACATCAGTAATTTCATATTCGCCACGGGCAGAGGGCTTTAAACTTTTTGCAATTCCCACTACTTCATTATCATAAAAATATAATCCAGGAACAGCAAAATTGCTTTTGGGGTTTGCAGGTTTTTCTTCAATGGAAATGGCGTTCATGTCTTTATCAAACTCAACCACGCCGTACCTTTCGGGATCGCTTACATGATAGGCGTAAACGATGCCCCCGCCAGGATTGGTGTTTTTTTCAAGCTGTTTGCCCAGCCCCGAACCGTAAAAAATATTATCGCCCAGTACGAGCGCCACCTTATCTTTTCCAATAAATTCTTCGCCTATTACAAAGGCTTGTGCCAGCCCATTCGGCTTTGGCTGCTCGGCATAAGAAATTTTAAGCCCGAACTGTGAGCCGCTTCCAAATAGTTTTTTAAAAAGAGGGAGGTCATGAGGGGTGGAGATGATCAGTATTTCGCTGATGCCTGCCATCATTAAGGTAGATAGCGGGTAATAGATCATGGGCTTGTCATAGACGGGCATGATCTGTTTGCTGATTGCATAAGTAATCGGGTGAAGCCTGGTGCCAGAACCGCCTGCGAGGATAATTCCTTTCATAGTCTGTTAATCGCAGGCAAAGTAGTAAAGATTAAGGAATAATAAAAAAGCAAAAGCCGGTTCAAAATATCCCCTTTTAAGGGACACTAAATTTCTTTGATTTGTTGAAAAGCCATCAATGGATAAAATGGTTGTTCACGAAATGGGATATGAAATAAAATATTGCAGCCAGAATGGCGCTTACCGGGATCGTAAGTACCCATGCCCAAAGCAGGTTAATGGTTACCCCCCAGCGCACTGCCGAGAGCCTTTTTGTTGCGCCTACGCCAATAATAGAGCCACTGATGGTATGTGTGGTGCTAACAGGTATGCCTAGTTTTTCTGTCAGGAACAAAGTGATCGCTCCGGCTGTTTCTGCGCTCACGCCCTCCAGTGGTGTAACTTTGGTAATGCGCGTTCCCATGGTCTTCACGATCTTCCAGCCGCCGCTCATGGTCCCCAATGCAATTGCAGTAAAGCATGCCAGCGGCACCCAATTGGGAACGTCTTTAATATTTTGCAAATTGCCGTTAGCAACCATCGCCGCAGCAATAATGCCCAGCACTTTTTGTGCGTCATTGCCACCATGCCCAAGGCTAAGCAGGGCAGAAGAAACCAGTTGCAGCCTCCGGAACCAGTTGTCTGCTTTATAAGGGCTTGCCCTGCGGCATATATTGATGATGATAACGGAAATAATGAACCCAATGATCATTCCGATGAATGGAGCGAGAAAAATAAAAAGGAAAGTAGGCCAGACTTTAGAGAAATTGATTACTGCGCTGCCACTGACCGAAAGGTGGCCTCCGGCATGTGTCAAAGCTGCGCCTATAAACCCGCCCAGTAAGGCATGCGAAGAACTTGAAGGAATGCCAAACCACCAGGTAAGCAGGTTCCATGTAATGGCAGCAAGCAACCCTGAAAAAATAACCCCCAGTGTGATGAACTGCTCATGCACCGATTTGGCAATGGTGTTGCCGATTTTGAACTCTCCGTAATAGTATTTTGAAATAAAAAAAGCGGCAAAATTAAAAATGGCTGCCCATAGCACTGCCTGAAAGGGGGTGAGCACTTTGGTGGAAACAATGGTTGCAATTGAATTTGCTGCATCGTGGAAGCCGTTGATATAGTCGAAAATTAAAGCAAGAACAACAATGACGACCAGGAAAGCCATAAGCAGTTGTTTGTTGATTTATTGTATTGCAGCCATGCTGATTGCGCAATTTTGTAGTACCTACGCTTTTTAAGCGTACTTAATTATGATGGATTCTATCACGTTCGCAGCATCCTCGCATTTATCGGTAACAATTTCCATTACCTGGTAAATTTCTCTTTTTTTGATAACCTCTTTTGCATCGGGCTCAGTTTCGAAAAGCCGGTCAATGCTCAAATCAAAAATGTCATCAGCCTGGTTTTCTATACTGTTCACCTTGACCAGCGCGTCAGTGATGTTGCGCATGTTGCGCATGTTGCGCAATTCCTTAACTGCGATTTTTATTTGTTCTGCCCCCTGATCGATCAGGTCGGCCATTTTTTGGATCCCCGCATCATTCGGGTTGACTTTATAAAAATTGATTTTTTTGGCAGCAGAATAGATGTAATCGCAAATGTCATCCAGTGCAATGGCAAGATAGTGGATGTCTTCCCTGTCAAACGGCGTTATAAAATTCCTTCCCAGTTCTGTAAATATCTGATGCGTTAAATCATCATTGACATGCTCCTGGTCCTCAACTTTTGAGATGATGGCCGCTCTTTTATCAAAATCAGGTTCTTTTACAATTTCTTTCATTAGCCTGCCCATCATCGAAACATTATCTGCTACTTCTTCAAATAAAGAATAAAAGACCCTGTCCTTTGGCATAAAGATTTTCATAATTGAATTGAATGCCATGAATAGAAATTTGCCGTAAAAGTAGCTGATTACAGATAGTTTTGTTAAACGATTGCAAGTTTTTTTACAAACGCGGACAAAAAGGCATAAGCTTTATATATCTTTGCAGCCTTATGTTTTTTGGAAGAAAGAATTGCACGAAGCTTTTTTTTAAACTGCTTTTGCTGGTGGTTTATTTTAGCTTTTTTAGTGTGCAGTTTTTTTTGCGATATACTTCTGCAAACTCACAGCAATCTTTGGGCTTTCGCGCACATTTCCCTGCTCAGGCCGCATCTGAAAAACTGGCATACAAAAACACTCATAATCCCGGGAAACTGCTTTGTTACCTTAACAAAAGGTTCCAGCCTCAGGATGCTGTAATGTTACCTGTATTTGATTATGGCTTTCGGGCTTTTTATCGCCTTGTTTCTAATAAAAGCCGTGAGCAAAGTAGTTATCTGGCCGTGAGAAAATTAAATGCCACAAGCCTGAGAGGCCCTCCCAATCCCCTATCTTAACATCATATCTTCTTTTAGGATTTATTCATTTCAACTAAAATTGGTTACATGGTTGTTATTTTAAAAAAAACAACTTGGGTTTTATTATTCACAGCATTATTGTTTACGAATATTCTGCAGGCACAACAAAAACGCAACTATTCATTATCTGATTTTATTGATTCTGCCGAACACCATTTGCCTGTTCTTTTGCAAAAGCAGGCTTTAGTCGATGCAGCTAAAGCCACTGTTGTTGATGCCAGGCATTCTTTTTTGCCGAGCGCCTTTGTGGCTGATGAACTGGCCTTGGGCACAGACAACTCTATTCCGGGTTCTTATCTTTCTTATGGCATTATACCTTCCACCTCAAGCGGTGTGCGGGCATCGAACGATTATCAATCTGCCGTGGGCAACATCGCCATTTTCCAAAGCCAGTATGAACTGCTTGATTTCGGGCTTAAAAAAGCAAAGCAGGATAATGCCAAAGCTTATTCGGCGCTAACCCAGGCTGATTTGGACCGGGAAAAATATTTGCTCAAATGGCAGGTTGGCAAATTGTATTTTAATGTCCTTAAGAACCAGTTCCAGCTTGCTATCGAACAGCAAAATGTTGCTCGTTATGAAGCAATTTATAAAATAATCGAAGCGGTAACGATGAGCGGTATTAAAGCAGGTGCCGATTCATCTTTAGCCATGGCCGAGCTATCAAAAAGCAGGGTTACTTTTAATCAAACTGATGGCAATATCAGGTCGTTGCAACAGCAACTGTATTATTTAACGGGCATTTCGCCCGATAAATTTTTAATTGATACTACATCAACCAGGAATTCTTTGTCGGCGCTTTCTGGTTTATCAGCCGCAAAAGCACCTGGTGGCTTTGCCAACCCAATTATCGATTACTATAATAAGGAAGAGCTGCTGTACAAACAAACGGAAACCCTGGTAAAGAAAAGTTATTTGCCAAGGGTTTTCCTGAATGCGAGCGGGTGGGCAAGGGGATCGAGTATTGACTATGCGGGCAATTACAAATCACTCGATCAGGGCCTCGGTTACCAGCGCTTCAATTATATGATTGGGGCTAGTTTGGTGTATGACCTTTTCAATGTGGTTCACCGAAAAGACAAGCTGGCAATAAGCCACTTCAACACCATTGCCAGTGATTATGGCATGCAGCAACAGGAACTTTCTTTGCAGAACGTGAGCAACCTGGCTGATGAATCCATTAAAACTTCAATGAAGAATTTAATGGAGATCCCTGTCCAGATAAAATCATCTCAAGATACCTATGATCAAAAAACAGCTCAATACAAGGCAGGCATTATTAACCTGATTGATTTGACTAACGCTTCGTTTGTGCTTTATCGTGCTCAGTCCGACTATGTGCAGACTTTAAGCGACTGGCTGCTGGCCAACCTGGACAAAGCGGCAGCCACAGGCAATCTTGATGTATTCATTCAATCTATTAAAAAATAATTTGCATGGTAAAAGCAGCATTAAAAAGGCCCATCACCGTGCTGGTCATCTTTATGGGGCTTTTAATATTTTCCGTGCTTGCGGTAAAAAAAATTCCTATTGACATTTTCCCGTCTCTGAACCTTCCTACTATTTATGTTATTGAATCTTATGGCGGCATGTCGCCGGAACAGATGGAAGGTTTTTTTTCAACGCGCATGCAGGATCAGTTTCTTTATATAAATGGGGTAAGGAGCATTGAAAGTAAAAATATCCAGGGGCTAACGCTGATCAAGCTTTCTTTTTATGAAGGCACAGATATGGCAGAAGCATCAGCGCAGGTAGCCCTCCAGGTGAATAGGGTAATGAAATTTTTTCCGCCCGGCGCATTGCCGCCCCAGGTAATCCGGTTCGACGCTTCTTCTTTACCGGTAGGCGAGCTGGTGTTCCGGAGCAAAACAAAATCGCTGAAGGAAATATATGACCTGGTGGCAACAAGGGTAAGGCCATTGTTTGCTACTGTGCGGGGGCTGTCTGCGCCTCCGGCATTCGGCGCCAATTCAAGATCGGTGATCATTAACGTGGATCCCGAAAAATTAAGGAGCTATAATGTTTCGCCGGATCAGATAGTAGATGCAGTTGCAAAAAATAATGTGATGACGCCTTCCGGCAATCTTCGTGTGGACAGCATCATGTATGTTACCAACGTTAATTCACTTGAAGATGCAGTAAAAGATTTTGGCAACATCTCCGTTAAAACGCAAGGCAACAACACCGTGTTCATTCATGATGTTGCGAAGGTGCAGGACGCATCGGACGTAACAGTAGATTATGCGCTGGTGAATGGGAAGCGCTCCGTGTATATGCCCGTGGTAAAAACAGCGGATGCTTCCACCTGGGAAGTAGTGCAGGGGCTGAAAGCAAAAATACCCGAAATGAAAAGCCTGCTTCCGGCCGATGTGGATTTGAGCTATGAATTCGATCAATCCGTTTTTGTGATCAATGCAGCGAAAAGTTTGATGACCGAAGGCATATTAGGAGCAATACTCACCGGGTTGATGGTGCTGCTTTTTCTTCGTGACCTCAGGAGCAGCCTGGTGGTGATCATCACCATACCGGTAGCCATATTAAGCGCTGTTCTTTTTTTGAACCTGTTTGGCCAAACCATCAATATCATGACGCTGAGCGGCCTTGCACTTGCCATTGGCATATTGGTTGACCAGGCAACAGTTACCATTGAAAACATACACCAGCACCTTGAAATGGGTAAAAATAAGCGGCTGGCGATTTTTGACGCATGCAATGAAATATCTTTCCCTTTATTGCTTATCCTGCTGTGTATCCTGGCTGTGTTCGCTCCTTCTTTTGTAATGACCGGGGTACCCAAAGCCATGTTCCTCCCACTTTCGTTGTCTATTGCTTTTGCCATGATTGTTTCATTTATTGCAGCGCAAACATTGGTGCCTGTAATATCAAACTGGTTATTGAAGGAAGAAAAATTTCAGCTCCATCACAAACAGTTCCATGCCCACGCCGGCCTCGCGCTTGACCATAATGAAGTAAGCGAAGTTGACGAGCATAACAGGCATGACAAGGAAAATGCAGGGGGGGACAGTTTTTTTCAAAAGATTAAGATGGGTTTGGCTAACCGACTTGATCAATGGATGCCCAAAAGAAAATGGATTGTTGCTGCCTATTTGGTCCTTGCATTTGGCGCAGCGGGCTTTTGCTTTAAAATTATTGGTGAAGACCTGCTTCCCAAAAGCAATAACGGGCAATTGCAGATAAGGATCAGGGAGCCGGAAGGCACAAGGCTGGAAGTTACCGAACGTGCAGTTAAAGACATCCTTAACATTATTAATTCTACTGTTGATAATAATCTTGAAGTAAGCTCCTGTTATATTGGGCTGGTGCCAAGCAGTTATGGAACAAGCAACTTATATGTGTTCAACAGCGGAACGAACGAGGCAGTGCTTCAGGCAAAGATGAAAGAGGGTTACAAAACGAATATGGATGACCTGAAAGACAAGTTGCGCAAAAATATTTATGCGCAATATCCCGATGTTAAACTTTCTTTTGAGCCTATAGAATTGACTGAAAAAATAATGGCACAAGGCGCATCCACTCCGATCGAAGTTCGTGTAGCGGGCAAAAATCTTGCAGATATAAAAGGTTATGCCGAACAACTTACGGCAAAATTAGAAAATATAAAATACCTCCGCGATGTGATGATTGCGCAACCGCTGTCTTTTCCCGTTATCAATATTTCTGTTGACAGGTTTAAGCTTGCACAACTCGGGCTTGATATCAATACCGTGTCGCGAAGCATAACTGATGCCACCTCTTCCAGCCGGTTCACTGACAAAAACCAATGGCTCGATAAAAGAGTTGCTTACACTTACCAGGTGCAGGTGCAGGTGCCGGAGTATATCATGAATTCGGTCGAACAATTGCAGGCTATTCCCCTGGTGAAAGGGCAGCCCCGCCCTGTGCTGTCAGATGTGGCCTCTCTTACTTATGATACGCTTCCCGGCGAATACGACAGAAGCGGCCCAAGAAGGTTTGTCACGGTGAGCGCCAACATCTATAAAAAAGATCTTGGGGCTGCAACATCAGCAGTACAAAAAGCAATTGACGAAATAGGAACCCCACCTGTGGGGACCATTGTGCAGATGCGCGGCATGTCGTCATTGCTCACACAAACTTTAGGCAGCCTGCAATCAGGCCTGCTTGCGGCAATTGTAGTAATACTTTTGCTTTTGGCAGCCAATTACCAGTCCTTCGGGTTATCGCTTTCTGTGCTATCCACGGTTCCTGCGGTACTGCTGGGGTCTATGCTGTTATTGCTTGCTACCGGCGCAACGCTCAACCTGCAATCGTATATGGGCATTATCATGTCTGTGGGCGTTTCTGTTGCCAATGCCATATTGATTGTAACCAATGCAGAAGCATTAAGGATTGAATATAAAGATCCTTTCAAAGCGGCTTCGGTTGCAGCCAGCATCCGCTTGCGGCCAATTCTGATGACCAGCTTGGCCATGATTGCAGGCATGATACCAATGGCAAGCGGGCTTGGCGAAGCCGGCGACCAGTCTGCGCCCCTTGGCAGAGCAGTGATTGGCGGGCTGATATTTTCAACCTTTGCTGCATTGCTGATCGTGCCACTGGTATATGGCTGGGTACAACAAAAAAAACCATTCACTTCACCGTCTCTTTTACCAGACGGGATCAACAACTAACAAAAAAAATATGAATAAGAATCTTTTTTTTATAATCATTGCGCTTGGCTTTGCAGCCTGCACTTCTTCTGAAGGAAATGAAACCGATACCGCGGCAAAAAAAACAATAGCCCCGGTTTACCAGACGGCTGTTATTGAAAAAGCTGGTGTTTCAAGTGTAATGAAGCTGCCGGCCCAATTGGCAGCTTATGAAGAGGTAAGCATTTTCCCTAAGGTGAACGGGTATGTTAAGGAGGTACTGGTTGACATTGGCAGCCGCGTGGCCCCGGGCCAATTGCTTATGACTTTAGAAGCCCCTGAGCTGCTGCAGGCAACGGTACAGGCTAAGGAAAAATATGCGAGGAGCAAAGCTAATTTTGCAATCAGCAAAGAACATTACCTGCGCCTGCTCGAAGCAGCAAAAACCCCCGGTGCAATTTCCCCGCTCGACCTTTCCACTGCTAAAGAAAATATGCAGGCCGACAGCGCACAGAGCAATGCCGAAAAAGCAAATTGGGAAATGCAGCAAACCATGATGGGCTACCTTCGGGTCGTTGCGCCTTTTGAAGGGGTCATCACCCAGCGCAACGTTCATCCGGGTGCGCTGGTAAGCGCCAATGCCAAAGACAATATGCCCATGCTCGAGCTCAAGCAAACCGCTCATTTGCGCCTGCAGGTCGATATTCCCGAAGCACTATCAGATTTCCTGAGCAAAAAAGATACAGTAGCTTTTTATGTGAATGCTTTAAAGGGCAAAAAAATGACTGGCATTATTGTGCGCACCTCCCATAACATAAACCAGCAATACCGCACGGAAAGGATCGAGGCCGACGTAAAAAACAGCGAAGGCCTGCTGGCGCCGGGCATGTATGCAGACGTGGTCTTTGATGCTAAAGGAAACCCCAATGCGCTCAGTGTTCCGAAAACCGCAGTGATCACTTCTACCGAAAGGAAATACGTGCTGATACTGAACGATAATATAATCAGGAAAGTGGATGTTGCCACCGGCAACGAGAATGCTGCATCGGTGGAAGTATACGGCAAACTGCAGCCCGGCGAAAAAGTGATCATCAATGCCAACGATGAAATTAAAGAAGGAAAAGTGATGGAATAAATTTAGAAATAAAGGGAGAATGAAAGGGCTGTCTCAAAAAACAACCTCTATCCCGTTTTTTTTGGGTTAATGGATTTTATCATTTCCCAATCTTTTTCAGAACATTCCGGAACTGCCCCCGATCCTTTCAAACAAATCAGCATTGGTGTAATCGCTTTTTCAAATTTTTATAGCGCCGGTTGTGAAATAGATCATTTTTCAGCAACTTCTTTCTGGCTTATGTTTTTTACAATGCAAAGCAGTTTAATGATTTCTTATCCTGTGGATGATTGCAAGGCCTAATTGATGGCAGGTGCATAAGTGATGACAGATAGCCCTAAATCATTCGACCGTTTTTTAGGGCAATTAAGAGATATAATAAAGAGGTGATCACCTTGGCCAAAACTTAAAACCCTGGTAAAAGGAAGAGATGGCTTATTTGCCTTCACTTAATTATTTTTTTGCATGTTGCACCCCCCATCAACACACCTTCTTGGCCTGAAAAACCCTGTAACAAAAAATAGGGCGCCAAAAATAATCACCGGCCATTGGTAATCGTAGCGAATTCCTGCCCAAATGGTTAGCCCACCAAATCCCCAGCGAAGCAACCTGCTTAACCATACTGTCCAGTCTACCTTTTTAAGCGCCATGTTATATTAATTTTAGCATATTCTTATTTCCGGAGGCATTGAGGTTTTTAGCACAAGGCTGCAATACCATGAGGCAAAGCCTTTGCTCCTGGTTTAACGCCAACATTATAAAAATGTGCTGCCCTTTTTACTATAAATTATTTTCTATGAGCTGTTGCAGGCTGTCAGCGCTTGTTACGCCCGATTTTCTCCATAACGCTTCGCCATTTTTAAACAGTATAAGGGTTGGCACGCCTTGAATATTGTAAGCACTTGCAGCCAGCGAGTTTTTGTCAACATCCACTTTCAGGATGGTAGCTTTATCCCCTATTTTGGATTTTAGTTCATCCAGGATGGGCTTCATCATTTTACAAGGGCCGCACCATTCAGCAGAAAAATCTACCAGCACTGGTTTAGGCGACCGGATAATTTCCGAAAAAGTGAGCTGTTTTGTTGTTGTTCCCATATTGTATTATTCGCTTTTTACTTCTTCAAAAACGATTTCTTTTTCATCAGCCTCTTTCTGGCTGCGCAGTGGCGCTGCGCAACTTGTTCCGCAGCAACCGGTGTTTGTTACTGCCTGGAAAAGAAAAAGAGCGCCAATGATTCCCGATAAGGGATCGTGCGTGGCTATGGCGTTTATGGACATGATCATCCCAAATGCCAGGCGGATAATGCGTGCCAGGTGCCAGCCGGAAAATATCATTTGTTTAATGCTGTTCATTTTGCATGCCTGTTTACGCTCATCCAACTGCCGCCATTGTGCACATCGGTAAAGCCATTCGATTTCAGTATGTTTTTCGCGGAAGCGCTCCTCATCCCGGATGCACAACAGGTAATGATTGCTTTGTCTTTTTTTAATTTGCCAAGCTTGCCCTGCAATTCGTTCAGAGGGATGTTCACAGAATTTTTTACGTGACCGCCCGCATATTCACCTTTTGTGCGCACATCTAAAACCACTGCGCCTTCTGAGATCAGTTTTGCAAAATCTGTCTTTGGCGCCTTGCTGAAAATTTTTTTTATCAATCCGATCATTTGTTGAGATATTTAACTGGTAAACAAAAATTTAATCGATATCCACCCATGAGCCTCCGTTCGATACGGTATTCAGCCCCTGTTGCCTTAAAAAGCCATACGCTCTAGCGCTCCGTGCACCTGAAGCACAGCACAAAACAATTTCCCCTTGCATTTGCTTTACTTCGTCAAGCCTTGATTCAAGTTCCTGTAAAGGAATATTGACCGACCCTTTCACATGCCCCGCTAAAAATTCCTGGGGTGTCCTCACGTCTATAATTGTCCTGCCCATGGCAACTATTGTTTAAAGTTTAACCTCAATTGAAATTGATGAGCACAAATTTCCGGTACAAAAACAGGAAACTTGGCTACTTATGTTACAAATGGAGCACCCCGGGCGGAGCATTTGCATAGCACAAATGAATAATGTTTAATATGCTTGTTAAACAATATTTTACTTGGGATTGCGTTCTGAATAAAAGAAAGCATCAATTGCCTGTTGGTAAGAAATTATATAATAGCATCAGGCCTTAAATGAGCGCCATGTTTAACTCAATACATCATAAATTGAAATCAGTTCCTGTTAAGCCTTCCAAAGTCATTTATTATCTGGTTTATTTTTTGGTTCCTGCTGCGTTTTCTTCAAAATCTCAAAACATCATTGTCAACCCAAGCGCAGAGTTAACACCAGGCACAAATGGGTGGACTGTTGTTAGTGCGCCCAATAACCCAACCTGTTATACTGCCAGTGGCTGGGGCATTAAAGGCAACCAAAACGGGTTCCCGGTAGCGCAAAACGGTTCCTACTTTTTTTATCCTGGTTGCGACGGTACTAGTACTGCTGGAAATACTTATGAATTAAGACAGGATATTAATGTGTCGGCAAACCACAGCCTGATAGATGCCGGCGGGGACATTTTTACTTTTAGCGGATATACCCAATCGTACACTCAGGCCCCACCAGACCAGGCCCAGATTATTGTTGAGTACAGGAATGCCGCCAACACAGCCGTTTTAGGTTCATACAATACCGGGTTTACGACAAACCAGGGCAGTTGGGTCAAGTACACAAATGTTACAACTGCACCGGTTGGGACAAGATACATACGGATACGCCTTGTTGCGAAAGAACAAACAGGGCCATCTGTCGACGCTTATTTTGACAACCTTTCCCTAACCTCTAATATCCCATTGCCGGTAACCTTGCTGAGCTTTGGTGCAACGGTAAATAGCGGAGCAGTAAACCTAAATTGGCAAACCAGTTCTGAAATCAACTTTAGTTACTTTGCGGTTCAGCGGTCGGCCGATGGCACCAACTGGTCGGAAATAGCTAAAATAGAAGGAGAAGGAGCCTCGGGCAATTCCAGGTATTATTCCGCAGCAGATTATGATCCCATAAACGGGGCAGCGCTTTACAGGCTGCAAATGGTCGATCTCAACGGAACTTATTCTTATAGTGACATTGTGACTGTAAAAATCAATGGTCCCGGAACAGGTTTTTTTGTAGCGCCTACCCTGGTGAGCAGTTCGCTGTCTGTTTCCCTGCCCGATAATGGGCCGGCTGTTGCATTCGTTTATAATTTATCCGGACAATTGGTGAAAAAATACGAGCTGCATAATGCTGTAACTGCAATTGACCTTGGTTTTTTAAATAAGGGCCTTTATGTAATCAAAGCATTCCAGCAACAAAAAATGTATACCGCCAAATTTATCAAGCGATAAATTTTAGCCCCGTCAAAAAAAAGAACAAAACCGGGGAGTATTGGAACCGCTGAATTTCCGGGACCAGCAAAATACCAATTCAAAAGACTACTTTTCCAGGAACAAACACTCTTCATAATTGTGTCAGGGTTTCCCTTAAGGGCGCGGTTTTCTTAACATTAAAGTAATATTGGCTTAACATTACAGTCATTCTCAGTGTTTTTTTTTGTGCTCCAAAGAAAAAAAATTTATGACGAGGACCCGTTTAAGCAAATTGCTATTATCAACCCTGGTTGTTTTATTGACCAGTTTTACTTCAATACAGGCACAGTATTTCTGGAATTCTGATTCAGCTTTCAGGGCAGGTGCCCCAAATTCAGGCAGATTGTGGGGTTATGTTTTTGGCGATGTGTTTTATAAATCGCATGCTGATTCCTTAAACAGGGGGGGCAATAACCAATACACGAATGTTAAGCAGAGCGCTACACAGTTCCAGTTCCGCAGGATATATCTCGGCTATGATTATAACATCAGCAAAACATTTTCAACAGAGTTTCTTTTGGCTGCTGAAGATGATTTCAATGGCGGCGATCTTTTGCAGAATAATAAATTCACTCCTTATATAAAATTAGCAAACCTGCGCTGGAAAAATTTTTTGTTCAGGGGCAATGACCTGGTATTTGGGCTGCAGCCTACTCCGGCATTCCCCTATTTAACTGAAAATTTGTTCACCTATTCACGGCCAATTGAAAGAACGATCACTGACATACGCAGGACCCCGTCCTTTGATTTTGGTTTGGGCTTGCAAGGCAGGTTCAACTCAAAAGACCGGGCTGTTGTTTATGGATATCATTTTTTAGTAGCAAACGGAAGCGGTGCGAAGCCACAAAACCTGGCCGGCAACCTGTATAAATGGTTTTATGGCGATGTGTTTGTTGGTTTGCTCAATCGCAAACTGATTATTGATTATTATGCCGATTACCAAAGGCAAAACTGGGCTCCTGGCAATCATGGGCATGCAGCACGCCAAATGAACAAACTTGCTGTAGCCTGGGTTGACAAAAATTTCACTATTGGCACGGAAGGGTTTATTAATAATTTAAAGCAGTGTGAAACTGGTATCAATGGCGCAACGAAAGATACCCTTGACGGAAAATCTTCCGGCATCACATTCTATGCGCACGTAAATATTGTAAAAACAAAGCTTAGGGCCTGGGCCAGGTATGATCTGTACAATCCAAATACAAACTATGATCATTCTGCTTATACTAAGTATGCAACATTATATGGCGTAAGCACAAGCTATGAACCAAACAATAAAGAAAGGTTCTTATCAATAGGCATTGATTATATGCCCGTGAACAATGTGCATGTTATGCCCAATTTATGGTACAATAAATATATCGGGCAGCAGGCTAATCTTGTTGGTGCCGCAGCAAAAGATCACGACCTGGTGTGGAGGCTTACTTTCTATTTTACTTTCGGTAAACTTTTCCAGAACCCCAACTATTCTTACTACCCATTCCTTCATTAATATAATATTTCCAACAAAATAAATTCATCACTCTTTCAAATAAAAAAAATGAAAATGAATTTCATGGGCAAATCAGTTATTGCAGTATTTGCGCTTATAAGCCTTGCTTCCTGCAGTGGCGGAGGTTCTTCTGAAAATAAGAACGACAGCACTGCCACTGGCAGTAGTAGCAATAACACATTAATCGGCGCCGGCAGTTCTTTCGATAACCCGCTTTTTTCAAAAATGTTTGCGGAATATAATAAAGCAACCGGGTTAAAAGTGAATTACCAGTCTGTTGGCTCAGGCGCGGGCATTTCTCAGCTCACCAATAAAACCATTGATTTTGGCGCGTCTGATGCGCCTATGAACGCAAAGCAGGATTCAGCTGTTTCTTCTCCTGTGCTGCATATCCCGGTTACGGCGGGCGCAGTGGTAATAAGCTATAACCTGCCTGAAGTGAAAGACACGATATTATTAACGTCGTCTGTTCTTGCGGATATCTTTCTTGGTAAAATAAAAAACTGGAATGATCCCAAAATTGCAAATATTAATAAAGGAGTGAAATTTCCTTCCACTGCTATTTTAATTGCGCATCGTTCAGACGGAAGCGGCACCTCAAATATTTTCACCACGTATCTTTCAAAAGTCAGTGAAGAATGGAACACGAAAGTGGGAAAAGGATCATCAGTGAACTGGCCTGTGGGTCTGGGCGGAAAAGGAAATGAAGGCGTTGCCGGGTTGATTAAGCAAACTCCCGGCGCCATTGGTTATATTGAATTGGCGTATGCTGTGCAGAACAACATGCCATATTCTAAAGTGCAAAATAAAGCAGGCAATTTTATTACTCCGAATATTGCGAGCGTTACTGCAGCCGCCGATGTTTCCATTCCTGCCGATTCAAAAATTTCATTGACGAATACCGATGCTGCTAATGGTTATCCGATTGCAGGATTTTCGTGGGTATTAATTTATAAAGAGCAGAAATATAATAACAGGTCATCTGCGAGAGCTGAAAATTTGCTGAAACTTTTATCGTGGATGGTTCACGACGGACAGCAATTCAGCGGGGCATTAAACTATGCGCCACTTTCCGCCGAAGCTGTCAGCACCGCCGATGCCATTTTGAAATCTGCCACTTATGATGGTAAGACGATTTTGCAGTAGAGGAGATCGAGGTATGAAGTACGATGTCTGATATTTGAGTTGGGAGATGGTTGCTAATTCAGGCTTCTTCTTTAAACTCTCAACAATGGATTCAACAACAATCATAAACGACACGCTTAATCTTAGCGATATTTCACGGGAAGTAATTGGTATCGTAAAAACCCCGGTTATTACGGGGAGCAAACTAAAACGATTATATAAGCAGATACGATCGGAAAGCATTTTCAAAAAATTACTCGTGATTGTAGCTGTGGCAATGGTAATTCTTGTTGCCGGTATTCTTTTCACGCTGATTGTTGAATCAATTCCTTCCATCAAAGCGCTTGGCATAAAATATTTATGGGGAAAAACCTGGGACCCGGTGCAGGATATTTATGGCGCTTATCCGTTTCTTTTAGGAACGCTGCTCACTTCATTTCTTGCAATCTTAATCTCAGTCCCGTTTTCAATTGCGATTGCAGTTTTTTTGGGAGAATATTACCCCAAAGGCTGGCTCACGGAATTTTTAAAAAATACGGTTGAACTTATTGCCGCTGTGCCATCTGTTATTTATGGTTTTTGGGGACTTGCAGTCCTCGTTCCGCTTGTTCGCTCTTTTGAAATAAAAATTGGTGTGGACGCTGTGGGCGTAGGTATTTTCAGTTCGGCGCTCATACTGGCAATCATGATCATTCCATATGCTGCTTCGTTGGGAAGGTCGGTGATACAAATGGTTCCCTCTTCATTAAAAGAGGGTGCGTACTCGCTTGGTGCAACAAGATGGGAAGTGATCAGGCATATTATTCTTCCTTACACAAAATCAGGCTTGTTTGCCGGAATATTATTATCACTTGGCCGCGCTTTGGGAGAAACAATGGCGGTTACCATGGTAATCGGGAATACGAGCATCATCCCGAAAAATATTTTTGCACCGGGCAATACCATGGCAAGCGTCATTGCCAATGAATTTACAGAAGCTGATAAGCCGGTTTATTTATCTGCATTGATTGAGCTGGGACTTGTGCTTTTTCTGTTAACCGTTGTTATTAATATGATTGGCAGGCGAATCATCAAAAAATTCACGAACGATTAAAATTATAGGAACAGATAGAACAACAAAGAAGATATCCAATTATGACAATTTTTCTGCAGCCTTGATTTTTTTACGTAATTCCTTCGAATTACCTTTTTGCATCAAGGCAAAAAGTAAGCAGAGAGCAGGATAAGTAAAGGGATTTTGTAGCAGAGGTTTTGCGGACATTTTACCTAATCCTATAAAATTATTTTACTCAACTATTTCTAATAACACACAAATCAATTGTTGAAATCTGAATGAACGCATTATTAAAATATCGGATCGCAAAAAGTAAAACACTTCACGTACTAACCTCAGTACTGGCATTTGCCTGCGTTTTACCCTTAATGGCAATTTTATCTTTTATTATTAAAGCAGGTATCACAAAAATCAACTGGCATTTTTTGGTGAACATTCCAAAGCCGGTTGGTGAAGCCGGTGGTGGCATTGCCAATGCGCTGCTTGGCACATTAATAATAATTGCAGTAGCAGCCGCTATTGCAATTCCTGTTGGTATTTTATGCGGTGTGTATTTGAGTGAAAATAAAAACAGCCGGCTGGCAAACTGGAGCAGGTTATGTGTTGATATTTTGCAGGGCGTGCCTTCCATCGTAATAGGCATCGTAGCTTATTTCTGGCTGGTGAAACCGCTCGGCGGGTTTTCTGCATTTTCGGGGAGTGTGGCTTTGGCGATGATGATGTTGCCCATTGTAATTCGTTCAACAGAAGAAACCTTAAAACTATTGCCCGATTCATTGAAAGAAGCCGCCTTTGCACTTGGCACGCCTTTTCACCGGGTTATATTAAAAGTGATAATTCCCTGCGGCATCAGCGGCATACTTTCCGGAGTAATGCTTTCAGTGGCGAGAGTAGCCGGAGAAACTGCGCCGCTTTTGTTTACTGCATTTGGCAATCCATATCTTTCTGCAAACATTACCAAACCCATGCAAAGCCTGCCCTTATTGATTTTCAACTATGCAACCAGTCCGTATAACGATTGGCACGATCTTGCCTGGGGCGCTTCTTTCATATTGCTTGTATTTGTACTGTTGCTCAATATTTCAACAAAGCTGATGACAAAAAAATGGAAAGTACAGTTATAAAAACGGTTGACTATAATGCCTATTTCGGCGATAACCGGGTGGTGAAAGATGTAAATATTTCAATCCCCAAAAATCATGTGATTGCAGTGATGGGCCCTTCGGGCTGTGGCAAGACAACATTTTTGCGCGGCATTAACCGCATGCACGAATTAATACCGCATGCAAAAGCAGATGGAAAAATATTTTTGCATAATGAAGACGTGATGCAGATGCATCCCATATTCGTCCGTTTAAAAATCGGGATGGTTTTTCAAAGACCTAACCCTTTTCCCAATCTCAGTATTTATGATAATGTGATTGCTGGCTACAAACTGAATGGCATAAAATTGCAGCGTGCAGATAAAGACAAAATTGTGGAAGAAGCATTAACCAAAGTGGCGCTATGGAACGAAGTGAAGGATTCGCTGCGGAAGAAAGGGACATTTTTATCGGGCGGCCAGCAGCAAAGATTATGCATTGCCCGTGCAGTAGCCATGTTGCCGGAAGTGCTTTTGTTTGATGAACCCACCAGCGCACTCGACCCGATTTCAACCTCAACGGTTGAAGAATTATTTCATGAGCTGAAAAAAAATTACACGCTTATTATCGTAACGCATAATATGCAGCAGGCAGCGAGGGTGAGCGATCGCACCGCATTTTTTTATATGGGCGAATTGGTAGAATATGACGACATCAAAAAAATGTTTACCAATCCGAAAGACAACAGGACGCAGAATTATATAACAGGAAGGTTCAGCTAATTGGCTGAACCGGGATTTTTGGGATTAATAAGATTGAAGGATGATAATGAAGAACTGAATTTAAGCAATCATATATCGTAATTCTTAAATTGTAAATCAATATTGTCCGGATAAGCTGGGCTAAAGCCCACTGGGATTGGTTTTGAATTTATTGCCCTGCTCTTAAGGGCAGGGCAATAAAAGCCGCATTCTACAAGGGCTTTAGCCCAATATGATGAAATGTAGTCGGACAACAATAATCGTAAATACAAAATGGCATGACACAAATTGAAACGGAACTGCAGCGGTTAAAAAAAGAGGTAATCAATATGTGGGCGCTTGTGCACTCGCAGTTGGTGAAAGCAAAAACCGCTATGCTCAATTTCGACAAAGACCTTGCACGCGAAGTAGTGCTGAAGGAGCGGCGAGTGAATGGCTACGAACTAAAAATTGACTGCGATTGTGAAGATATTTTTGCTTTGCTTTCTCCCGTGGCAGTTGACCTGCGCTTTGTGCTGGCTGTTTTAAAAATCAATACCAACCTTGAAAGAATCGGGGATATTGCCGAAGGCATTGCAAAATATATTTTGAGCATTGATGAACCTTTTCAACAGGAGTTGCTCAGCACAACCCATATTGTTGAAATGTATGAGGCGTCTGTTAATATTTTGGAAGATACATTAAGCGCATTTGAAAATGAAGACACCATCCTTGCAAGAAGCATTTTTAAGAAAGATGAATTTTTGGATGAAATAAACCTGCGTTCTCACAAACTCATTGAAGCGTATTTAAAAAACCACCCGGAAGATTTGGACCATGCATTGTACGCATTGTCCATCATCCGCAAGCTGGAACGCGTAGGCGACCAGTCAAAAAACATAGCGGAAGAAATTATTTTTTATATCGAAGCAAAAGTGCTCAAGCATAAGAGCCATCATTGATAATTTTTCTTCACTTCTTTTTAATCCTTCCATAATACACCAGCTTTATTTTGCGTGCATTTGAGTAGAGTTTTGGTTGTTAAGCGAAGAGTAGATTTTCCTTAACTAAGCCGCTTCATTTCCATGATGGCGTTTTTTTATTCCTGGAAAAAGTTGAATAAATTTTTGAGTAACGAAAATCAATTCAACGCAAAATTGGAATGCCATGGTTGAATAGGAAAATTATTTTTCTGCATGGCTCGTTGCATTAAAAAACGGATGATTTGTTCAGTGGAATGTTCCGGCTCATAATTGATTTTATTTTCTGCATTAATCCAATCGGCAAATACTGAATTAAGATTTGCATTTAAGGCGTTTATTTTTTTTACTCCCATTTCTTCCAACGCCACAGCATTGCAAAGCTGTTCATATTGGCCTTTGATAGGAATTACCATCAGCTTTTTCTGGAGAAACAGCGCTTCGGCGGGCGTTTCAAAGCCAGCGCTGGTGATAATGCCATGACAGTTTATCAGACTTCTATTAAACAAATTTTTGCTAACAGGAATAAACAACAGGTTGCCTTGTTTTACAGGTTGATCAACTTCTTTTGAAAAAATTTCAAACTGAAAATCTTTGATTGATGATAAATATCTGCGGATAGCATTGTTACTGTATGAAGGAAGATAAATGGTAATATGCCCGTTGTCTTTTGGTTCTGCAGATAAAATATTTTTCTTAATTACCGGAGATAAAATAAAATCGTCGTATGGTTTGAAGTGCAACCCAACATACTGTGTAGCTTTTGCATAATTGTGTAAAACAAATTCTCCAATCATACTTTTATTTTCCGGGCGAGGGGTTTTTGTTGATTGAAAACTTGCCTGGTGACCAAAATTCACAGAAGGAATTTTTTTGTATGCGCAAGCCAGCGCCGTGATGCTCTCAAAATCGTTTATTACCAGGTCGTACTTTTGCACAGGCAACTCAATTATTTCGCGCAAAACTCGTAGCGGCGAAAACTTTGCAATGGTTTGTAAATAATGCAAACCGCCGCCGCTGTTATAAAAAAAACAAACTCCCTTACTTCTGTATTTTATCGGCTCGTCAAGCTGTAATGTGCTATTGGCCCCGCTTAAAAATAAATCTACTTGCCCGTATTGTTTCAGGTGTGGCAATATTTCCATCGCACGACTGATATGCCCGTTGCCTGTTGCCTGAATTGCATAAAAAATTTTCATATTTAATAATTACAAGGATTAGAAAAAAACTGAGTTTCCCGATCTTGATTATTACTGTATTGGTGCATCATCTGTAAAATTTCTTTCAATACTGAAATATGTGAGAAAGGAAAGAAACGCTTACTATTCTGCCGGCTGTTAATAATGTCGACGTTAAGAATGAGAATACGCGGGGAAATGCTTTTGACATAGTTTGTTAATTCTTCTGCCCGGCAACTGAAAATCCCGGGATGTGCATTCGAAATCACTGCAACTTCAACATAACGTTTGCTCATATCAAATCATTTATCAAAGTTCTTTACTGTATATGACGCGAACATTACGGCGCGGTTAAGAAATTATCACCGATAGATGAATTTTTTTTCAAAGGGAGGTATGGTTGTTCATTCTCCGTGGAACACGATGAGGAAATGGCGTTGATATTATTGATGAAAAGGTTTCCACTGTTTATGGAAATTTTTTGGAAACGGCTTTTTTTATTACTTTGTTATACCAGCATGATTTTGATTTGCTTCATTTAGTACTATTTAAGGCGTACAAAATTGATTATGCAATATTTTTTCACGATTGCCTGTGCTTTTTTTTTATTAATAGGAAATAATGCAGTGGCACAGTTGCCGGCAGAACAGATCAAACTGCCCAATGGCTGGTCGCTCACCCCTGCCGGCAGTTCAATTATGCTGAGCTCAGACCTTCCGCTGAACATGGCCGTTTCACCAGGTGGCAATTACCTGGCTGTTACTGATAATGGCAATGGCAAACAATGCATCGACCTGGTCAGCCTCAAAGAAAAAAAATTATTGCAACAGTCGGCAGTAGCCAGGGCCTGGCTTGGGCTCGCTTTTGGAAAAAATTCCCGCTATCTCTATGCTTCAGGGGGAAATGACAACATGGTCATCCGTTACATATTAAAAGGCAACAGGCTCATTAACAAAGACAGCATACTTCTTGGCAAGCCATGGCCAAAGGAAAATATTGGAGCGACAGGCCTCGCTGTTGATGAAAAGAAACATTTGCTTTATGCGGTAACTAAAGAAAATAACGCTTTGTATGTATGCGATATTAAAACAATGAAACCCATTCTTCACGTAGGCCTTTCGGGCAAAGCGTACACTTGCATCCTGAACCCGAAATGGCCGGAGCTTTATATAAGCTCATGGGGGGGATCGAAAGCATGGGTTTTTGACACACAAAAAAAGGTGCTGATTGATTCCATTTCCACAGAAAGCCACCCAACGGATATGGCCGTAAGCAGCAATGGAAAATGGCTGTACGTGGCAGATGCTAATGCAAATGCGGTTTCTGTAATAAATACCCGGAAAAGAGAAGTTGTGGAAACCTTAAATGCAGCATTGTACCCTACATCGCTCATTGGTTCAACAACAAATAGTGTGGCGCTTTCTGCAGACAACAAGACACTATACATTGCCAATGCAGACAACAATTGCCTCGCTGTTTTTGATGTTTCAGATCCCGGCCACAGCAAGCCAAAAGGATTTATCCCCACAGGCTGGTACCCCACAGGCGTGAAGGCGCTGGGCAACCTTATTTTGGTGCTGAACGGAAAGGGCATGTCATCCATGCCAAACAGCAATGGCCCCCAACCCGGGAAAAAAATATCGGCCTCGGCTTATAAAAAAAGCAACACAGGAATATCGGCACAATACATCAGCAACATGTTCCATGGAACTTTATCGCTTATCCATGTGCCTGGGGCGAAAGCTTTGCAGGCATATACAAAGCAGGTTTATCAAAACACGCCATTCACCAAACAAAAAGAAACAATGGCTGCAGGAGAAACAAACAATCCTATTCCAATGAAAATGGGCAGGGCATCCCCGATCAAATATGTGTTTTATGTGCTCAAAGAAAACAGGACCTACGACCAGGTGCTTGGCGATATGCCACAGGGGAATGGGGACACCAGCCTTTGCATTTTCGGAAAAAAAGTTACGCCCAATGAGCATGCATTGGCAGGGGAATTTGTGCTGTTGGATAATTTTTATGTTGATGCTGAAGTGAGCGCAGATGGCCACAACTGGTCAATGGCAGCCTATGCCACAGATTATGTAGAAAAAAACTGGCCTTCCAACTATAGCGGGCGTGGCGGCACCTATGATTTTGACGGAGGGGCGCCCGTGGCAAACCCCACGAAAGGGTTTATTTGGGATTATTGTAACCGCGCTGGCATTTCTTTCCGTAATTATGGGGAATTTATGGACAATGGCTTTCCCACATTGCCGGTGCTAAAAGAAAAAACCAATTATTGTGCACAATATCCCGGGTGGAATTTAGACATTACCGATGTTTATCGGGAAAAAATATTCGAACACGATTTCGATTCCCTCATCGCCATTAACGCGGTCCCTCATTTCAATACGGTTTATCTTCCCAATGACCACACTTCAGGCGCCAGCAGGGGCGACTGGACGCCTATTGCCTATGTAGCCGATAATGACCTGGCCTTAGGAAGGCTGGTAAGCCATATTTCACACAGCCCTATTTGGAACGAGACAGCCATCTTTGTTTTGGAAGACGATGCCCAGGATGGCCCTGACCATGTTGATGCGCACCGGTCGACAGCCTACATTGCCAGCCCTTATATTAAAAGGCACACAGTGGTCCATACAGCATATTCCACGTCTTCCATGTTGCGCACCATCGAGCTGGTGCTCGGCCTCCCGCCCATGAGCCAGTATGATGCCGCAGCCGTACCAATGTGGAACTGTTTTCAGCATGAGCCCGATTATAAACCGTTCATTGCGCTTCCTGCCGAAGTGGACCTGGGCGCGAGAAATACGGCATGGGATGAAGATGCCCGGCAGTCAGAAAAATTTGATTTTTCAAGAGCCGACAGGATACCGGATCTATTGCTGAACGAAATAGTATGGAAATCTGTAAAAGGGCAACAAAGCAAAATGCCCTCTCCAAAAAGAAGCGCATTTGTTTTGGTTGCCGATAAAGATAAAGAGAGGGACTGATGCTGGAAATGCCTTCAGGGCCTTTTAAAAATAAAAACTGAACATCATGAACCAGGAACTGATTTTGTTGATAGGGGATAAAATAAAAGAAAAGCGGTTGCAAAAAAAAACCACGCTGGAAGAACTTGCTTCCAAAGCAGGTGTAAGCAAGGGCCTGATCTCGCAGATCGAGAACAACCGCACTGTCCCCTCCCTGCCCGTGCTGTTCAACATTATCCATTCACTGGAAGAAGACCTGAAAACATTTTTTGAGGACATGCACGACCATTTTAATAAACGCGGGGTTTTGATTGTGAGGAAAGGAGAAGCAAAGGCGTTTAAAAAAGAACCGGTAAAAGGGTTTTCGTATAAAAGGATGCTCGTGGGGAATGTTAATTCGCAAACGGTGGATGTGGTGTTGCTGGAACTTGAAAAAAATGCCTCCAGGAAACTGATGATCCGGACAGATGCTTTTGAGTGCAAATACATTTTAAAAGGAAAGATAGAATACCAGGTAAAAAACGAAAAATTTGTGCTGGAACAGGGAGATGCGTTGTTTTTTGACGGCAGGGCGCCGCACAGGCTCAAAAACATTGGCCCGGGGGAAGCAGTGATTTTGGTAGTTTATCTTTTTTGACAACCCATACGGTGCGCTAAGGCACGCATAACCCTGCCAGAGAGGGTTTAATAAATACTGAACTTTTGTATAGTATTTGTTAACAATTGATGATGTTTAAATAAAATTCCCTTAACTTTCCGTTCACATTAGTGGCGTAGTTTCGCCAAATGGTTTAAAAGTATTCATTAAAAAACTAACTGTTATGTTGAAAAAACAACCTTTTATCAAAGGGGTGATGGCAATATTGTTTGCCTTGTCGTTGCCGATTCTTTCCTTTGCGCAAAAAAACATTACGGGGCAAATCCTCTCAAAAGCTGACCAGTCGCCGGTTGCAGGCGCGACAATTTTAGTGAAAGGCACAAAGCTTGGGACAGCTACCAACATTGATGGAAGATTTTCCATCAAGGCAAAAGAGGGGGATGTGCTGGTGATAACCGGTGTGGGCATCACCACACAGGAAGTCACTGTTTCAGGAAATAGCCTTAATGTTTCTGTTACTACAGATGCTAAGAATTTGAACGAAGTTGTGGTTACAGCTTTGGGTATTAAGAAAGAGGTAAAAAGAATTGGTTATGCGGTACAGGAAGTAAAAGGCGAAGATCTATTAAAAGCACGCGAACCTAACCCTGTAGACGGCTTAGTGGGTAAGGTTGCAGGTTTGAATATCGGGATCAACCAGGAATTATTGGCATCGCCTACCGTTTTGTTGAGGGGGTCTCCGCTTAATTTTTATGTTGTAGATGGTATTCCCATTAATTCAGACACTTGGAACATCAGCCCAGATGATATTGAAACCTACACGGTGTTAAAAGGCCCTACTGCGGCGGCGCTATACGGAAGCCGTGGTATTAATGGGGCTATTTTGATTACGACCAAAAGAGCTA
Source organism: Bacteroidota bacterium (assembly GCA_018266455.1). Classification (GTDB taxonomy): domain Bacteria; phylum Bacteroidota; class Bacteroidia; order Chitinophagales; family Chitinophagaceae; genus Puia. The sequence goes on along the minus strand of JAFEAJ010000005.1, from coordinate 93,453 downwards.
AGAAAAATGCTAAAGGTTTTACTGTTGAAATAAATAGCAGCACCCAATTTAATAAAGGATTTATTGCTATCCCACGGGTTCAGAACCAGTATGGAGGCGGCGATAACCAAAAATATGCTTTTGGTGATTATAACAGCAATGGCAACTCTGTTGACGGGGTGAACGATGAAGACTACGATGTTTGGGGCCCAAGGCTGGATGCAGGATATATGCTTCCCCAGTTTGATGGGAAATATGATCCGACCCAAACCTATACCTACACATTTGGCGATGGTTCTGTACACAACACGCACATCCAACCTACTCCATGGGTTTCAAGAGGCAAAGACAATTTGCAGAATTTTTTGCATACCGGATTATTAACAACAAATAATATCAACTTCTCTTCTGCCACTGATAAGAATAATGTGAGAATTTCCGTTACAAGCACCCGGCAAACAGGCATCACGCCTAATACAGGATTGAATACTGTCAACTTCAATTTGGTAGAGAGCTTTAATGTCAACAATAAGTTCAGGCTTGAAGGGAACATCAATTACAATCGCCAGTTCACGCCAAATATTCCCGATGTGGCTTATGGCCCAAACAGCATCATCTATGACATTGACCTGTGGACTGGCGCTGACTGGAATGTGTTGGACCCAAAAATCAAAGCGATCTGGCAACCTGGTAAAGAAGGCATTCAATCTATGTTCGTCGAATACAAAAGATACCAGAACCCTTATTTCATGAGCTATGCATGGTTGAGGGGACATTATAAAAATGACCTGTATGGCTGGGCCGCAGCGAATTATAAAATTACTCCTGATTTGAATGTGATGCTGAGATCTAATATTACTACTTATAATGTGCTAAGAACCGAAAAAGAACCCTGGTCCGCACACCCTTATGGTGATGAGCATAACCGCGGCAATTATCGTGAAGACCGTCGCGACCTGTGGGAAAACAATACTGAGCTTTTGCTTACGTACAATAAAGAAGACATCAGCAACTCTGGCATTTCTTTAACAGTGAATGCAGGTGCATCTGCCCGCAACATGAAATTTACTTCGAGCTACAACAGCACAAACCAACTGATTGTTCCTGAGCTTTACACTTTTACCAACTCAGTGCTGCCTGTCCGCTCATTTTCTTATGCATCAAACCTGTTAAGTATGAGTGCATACTATTCAGTTGACCTGACCTATAAAAAATATTTTACGGTTTCCACAACCGGGAGATATGATAAAACCTCAGCATTGCCGTCAGGGCATAATGGGTACTTCTTCCCATCTGTAACAATCAGCTCTGCACTGTCTGATTATATTAATTTGCCTGCTGCAATTACCTTCTTAAAGGTAAGGGGCGGCTATACCAATGTTAAGGACGGTGGCACTTCGCCGTTCATTGGCACATCATTCCAGCAATTGGGAGCAAGTTCACCTGTGGGCTATGGCAATTCCTATTATACGCCTTATGATGGCCCGTCTTATGGGTTAGCAACGCCATTCTACACTTCATCTTATACTTACAATAATCAGATTGGGGTAATCGCTCCTACTTATGTAATAGATGGAAAAATAAAACCAACTTCAAGAAGCAATTCCGAAGTAGGGATGGACGTCAGGTTCTTGGCAAACAGGCTTGGCCTAAGCCTCACTTATTTTCAATATAAAGATGGCCCTCAAATTTCTAATCAATATGTATCCGAAACCAGCGGCCTGTCATATTATACCACAAATGGCTTAACAACCAAAAGAACGGGTGGGGAAATTTCTGTTACCGGGAATCCTATTCAAACGGCAACAGGCTTCCGCTGGGACGTGCTGTTGAATTGGTCAACATATAAAGAAGTTTTTGCAGCTTTTGCCGGGGGGGTGAGGGAGCAGTCTAACGGTACTGGTTATCCTGATAAAATAGGGGATAGAGTAGATAGGTTATTTACAGGGTTCGAGGCTAAAACACCCGATGGAAAAGTTATTGTGGACGAGTCTGGCTTCCCAATTTACCTGCCAAAAGCCCAGTATATCGGCCATGCTGATCCTGACTGGGCCTGGGCAATCAACAACAGGTTTAGCTATAAGTCATTTAGCCTTTCGTTCCAGTTTGACGGAATGGTAGGAGGGCGTATTCAGGACAGGGTAAAGAGAAAATTATATGAAGGAGGCCGTGGCGCAGAAACAAATGAAGGGATAATTGGCCAGGCGCGTTTATATGAGTCTCAGCATTGGGGAGACCCGGGATATGCAGGTGCAGTTGCCAATGGAAAACCCATGTTAAGCGGCAATATGGTTCAGGTGCAAGGAGGCTCGGATCAAATTGCGTACGATCCTACCACTGGGGTCATTACAAACGGCAAATCGCTTAGCTACATGCCAAATCTAACAGCAACCCAATGGATACAGGATTTTGTTAGCAGCTATTATAACGATGCCGAACATGTATCTACAACAAAAACCTATGCAAAATTGCGTGAAGTGGTGCTTACTTATACTTTGCCTGGCAAAATGCTACAAAAGACTTTTATCAGCAAAATTGATGTTTCACTGGTTGGCAGGAATTTATTGTATTTCTTCCATAAAGATTTCCATGATATTGATGTTGACCAGTATCCTGGTCGTGACCAATTTGGCGGAAGAAGCCTGGAGTACAACCTGCAAACACCAACCACCAGGAGCTATGGGCTGAATGTTAACATTGTTTTCTAATTACGGACTTGCAAAGTATTTCAAAACCAAAAGAATTTATTTATATGAAATCAATAAAATTTTCCATCACACTTGCCCTGGCAGCCATTTTGATTATAACTGGCTGTTCGAAAAAGTTTGATCAGTATTCACAAAATTCAAATCAGCCGAACCTTGGTAAGGTCCCTCCGGGCATCGTCCTTAAATCTATTTTGGATAATATTCATACTTATCCGGGAGGTGATGCAGATAAACAATGCCAGTTCTATTGCTCTAATTACACCTATTATGGGAGTAACCAATACTGGACTGGGAGCGCTTCCCTTGATTATGGCAATTTGTACAATGTTCTTGCAATGGAAGCTGAAGCGAGAAGGTTAGCTGGGTCAGATAATAACCCTTATCATGCACTGGGTCTATTTTTCCGGGCATTCTTTTTTGTGGATATGTCAGAAAAAGTAGGGGATTTACCAATGACTGAAGCCTTGCAGGGTTTAGCAAATACGACCCCTAAATATGATACCCAGCATGATATTTTCAAGCAGTGCCTGCTTTGGTTAGATAGCGCTAATACTTTGTTGTCAGGATTTATCCAGAACGGGTTCCTTGAATTTTCAGGAGATTTTTATTACAAGGAAAGGCTATCAAATCCTTTAACACCAAGAGATGCTTTGATAGAGTGGCAGAAGGTGGTGAACAGTTATCAGCTAAGGATATTGATAGAACTAAGCAAAAGGGCCACAACCGATGCCGATTTAAATATTCCCGGGCGTTTTGCAAATATTTTCAACAACCCGGCACAGTACCCAATCTTTACAAGCAATGACGACAATTTGCAATATGTTTACAACAACAACTTCAATTATTACCCTGACAATTTCACCAATCTTGGCAATAATCAATTGCGAATAAATCTCGCTCAAACTTTAGAAACTACTCTTGGCCAGCTCAATGACCTGCGTTGTATGGTGCTCGGCGAACCGGCCCGCGGCCTTGGCTTTGCAGATACTGCTTATCAATCTTATGTCGGCGCTCCATCGGGCATGGACTTAAGCACAATGGCCACCCTGATCAACCATGGAATAGTAGATGCCAAAGTTTCTTTATTCAACAGGAACCATTTTTATAACCCAAGCAACCTTGCCGGTGAACCAACATATATCCTGAGCTATCCGGAAGTTTGCTTCTGTATAGCAGAAGCCATGAACAGGGGCTGGATAACAGGTAGCGTAGCGACAGGATACTCGGCAGACTGGTACCAAAAAGGGGTTACTGCACAGTTTGCTTTCTACGGCATTGTTGATGGAGCTAATACTGTTACGTTGCAAGGCCCTGCCGGTAATGAGATTACCTATACTGTACATTTCCCTTTTAGCACATATTTCAATCAGCCTGCTGTTAAATATGCAGGGGACAATGCAACCGGCCTGGCTCAAATCTTATTGCAAAAATACCTGGCTTATGCACGCAATTCTGGCTACCAGGCCTATTACCAATGGAGAAGGACAGGTGTTCCTGTGTTTAGCGCAGGGGCAGGCACAGGCAATGGGGGTGTGATCCCGAGAAGATGGCAATACCCCACCAATGAAATTACAGCAAATGGCACCAATTTGCAGGCGGCCTTACAAAGCCAGTATGGGGGGAGCGATGATATTAACCAGGATGTGTGGCTGGTCAAGTAAAACAGAAATTCATTAGCCCTCAAAGGTGAAACTAATTCCAGTTTCACCTTTGAAATTTTAGTTTTCTTTTAAATTATTAGAATTGGGAGGATTTACCATGAAGGGAGTTTGGTTGATGCTGATTTTTATTTTTGTTTTTTCCAATTTATCAGCCCAGGAAAAAATAAGAGTAAAAGCGGGCGATGATTTCTCAGAAGCACTTTCGTCGTTTGGCATTTATCGGTTCCCACAATTTGAACAGTCTGATATTTTTTTTCGAAATGGCAAGGAATCAAATGGGAGATTGAATTATAACCTTGTAGTTGGAGAGATACAATTCATCAATGGCAAGGGGGATACGCTTTCAATTGCAAACCCGGAAGAACTAAGATATGTAAAAATCGATTCAGTGTTTTATTATTATTATGACAAGAAATATACTGAGATCCTTGCAGGCAAAGAAGATGATATCAAACTTGGCTATTGGCAGCAAATAAAAATAGAATTTGAAGAACTGGGCGCTTATGACAGGCCAGCAGGGGGCAACGATGTAAAAAGCTATAAGAATTACAATGCTCCATCAGGCAGTACTGTTTACGATTTAAAAGCAAATCAAAACAGGATTATTACAAGAGAAGCAAAGCTTTTTCTGGTAGATAAATTTGGTACAACTTTTCCAGTTACCAGAAGCAATGTGTTGCATTTTTTCCCTCAAAAGAAAGAAACCATCCTGCAATATTTGAACGATAACAAAACTGATTTTAAAAAGCTGAAAGAAGTCAAGGACTTGTTTCAGTTTTGTAAAAGATATTAACGAACCATATTATTTGCTCATTTCAAGTTAATGCATAAACACAGCTTCGCTTAAATTCTAATTATGAAAAAATTCCTTATTGCAATATTCTTGCTTCAAAGCACCTTCGCATTCCCTCAATCCCGCAAAACGGAGAACCTCATCATCGTTACGCTGGATGGCATGCGCTGGCAGGAAGTGTTCGGCGGCGTTGACCAGGCCATCCTGGATAACCCGAAATACACCCGCGAAAAAGACGACATCAAAAAATTGTTGTGGAGCGATGACCGGGAAGAAAGAAGAAAAAAACTTTTTCCCTTTTTATGGAACACTGTTTTTTCGCAGGGCCAGCTTTATGGCGACAGGAACACGGGCAGCTACGTGAACGTGGCCAATCCTTATAAATTCTCTTACCCGGGCTATAATGAGATTTTTACCGGCTACCCCGATACTGCGGTGAACTCGAACGACAAAATAAAGAACAAGAACACCAATGTGCTTGAATTCATCAACAAACAAAAAGGCTATCAAAACAAAGTCGCCGCTTTCAGCACCTGGGATGTGCCGCCTTATTTTTTGAATAAATGGAGAAATGGCTTGTATGTGAATTCCGACCAGGACCCCATTGCTTACAGCTCGCCAACGGCAAAACTTTTGGACGACATGCAGAAGCTTTCCATGAAGCCCAATGGCGAAAGGCTCGATATTATTACTTATGTCGCCGCAAGGGAATACCTGAAAACGCACCAGCCTAAAGTGCTCTACATTTCTTTTGATGAAACCGATGAATATGCGCACCAGGGCAACTACGACCATTTTCTTGCTGCAGCTCATGCAGAAGATGGGATGATCGCTGACATCTGGAATACTGTGCAATCGCTACCAGGTTATAAAAACAAAACCACATTGATGGTTACGTGTGACCATGGCCGTGGGGACAAGATCAAAGACCAGTGGCGGGACCATGGCCAAAACGTGGAGGATGCCGGGCAGATATGGATCGCTGTGATCGGGCCCGATACCAAACCATTAGGCGAAGTGAAAACGCCCGTTGCCTTGTATCAAAAACAAATTGCGCCAACCATTGCTGCATTGCTTGGCTTTAAGTTTGTGCCTGACCACGGAAATGCAGAACCGATTTTATCTATCATCCATTAGCCTATTTTTTACCATGGCATATCTCAAAAGCAAAACCCCGCATAAAGCCACTGCAAAGGCAAAGGAACAAGGATTGTTTTTCCAGGGGCCTGGGCGCTTTGCATCCTTTGTGAAATAGGCATGCGTTGGGATAGCTATTAATCATTTTTTGTGAGCACATCCATCACCACAACACCAAAAAAAAGCCAGGCGCTGGTTGCATTGTACGCTGCTGCAATTACTTTTCTTACTTATGCAACGGTATATGGTTTCAGGAAAGGGTTCACGGTTTGCACTTTTGATGGCATCAGTTATGCAGGCATCGATTATAAAATCTGGCTGGTGATCAGCCAGGTGCTTGGCTATGTTTCCAGCAAAATTTATGGCATCAAATTTATTGCAGAACTGAAACGGCTGAAAAGGGGAAAGCTTATTTTGTTGTTAACCTTTGTTTCATGGATGGCATTGCTGTTGTTTGCTGTTGTCCCAATGCCTTATAATATTCCATTCATGTTCATCAACGGTTTTCCGCTGGGCATGATCTGGGGGGTTGTGTTCTCTTATGTTGAAGGAAGGAAGGCCACCGATTTTATCGGGGCTGCCCTGGCAGTGAGCTTTATTTTCTCATCAGGCTTTGTAAAAACAGTTGCTGAATCTATACGGATCAATTTCCATGTCAGCGAAGTGTGGGTGCCTTTTGTGGCCGGCCTTGCATTTGCAGTGCCGCTGTTATTGTTCGTTTACCTGCTGGAAAAAGTGCCGCAGCCTTCCGAAGAGGATATTGCGATGCGCAGCACCCGTGTGCCCATGTCAAAAGAAAAGCGAAAAGAATTTGTGCGCTTTTTCCTGCCCGGGCTTGTAGCTGCTATTGCCATTTATGTTTTTTCCACTTTGTTCAGGGACATCAGGGACAACTTTATTGCCGATATGTGGCAGGAAATGGGGTATGGCAACCAGCCTGCATTGTTCACAAAAACCGAAACGCCGACAACCATCATCATCCTGGTGCTGATCGGCAGCATGATCATTATAAAAAATAATTTCAGGGCTTTTATTTATACACATTATTTTATCATCCTGGGTTTTGTCATCACAGGCATCAGCACTTTCTTGTTTTCCCGTCAGCAGCTTTCCCCGTTGTGGTGGATGACACTGGTGGGCCTTGGCCTTTATATGACCTATATCCCTTTCAACTGCGTTTTTTTCGACAGGCTGATCGCTACTTTTAAATATGCAGGGAATGTTGGCTTTTTGATTTATGTCGCCGACTCATTCGGGTACCTTGGGAGCATCGGTATATTGGTTTCAAAAGAGGTTTTTAAGATAAAGCTGCGCTGGGTCGAGTTTTATTCGCATGGCGTCATTGTATTGTCGGTTTTAGGCATCATCGGGGCGCTTATTTCCTTATTCTATTTTTCAGGAAAGTATAGAAAAACATTTCCTGTTGGCAGAGAACAATCAACATAAAGTGTTTTAAACTTAATAGCGCATGCTGCTTTTGCGGTATGCAAAATTCTTTAAACTATAACCACAATGGCTTTTTCAACAAATTCTTTTTCTGTAAATGGCATCAAATATGCCCCGGCTGCCAAACCTGTTGCAGTGATCTGTATTGATGGTTCTGCTGATGAGTACATCGACGCGACAATGGCTCGCGACCGAATGCCCAACCTGAAAAGCATGTCGGTAAAAGGCTACCGGGGAATGGTGCGAGGCGCTTTGCCTTCGTTCACTAATGTAAACAACTCTTCCATAGTAACCGGGGTGTCACCAGCGGTGCATGGCATTTGCGGCAATTTTTTTTACGATGCATCGGTTGACAAAGAAGTGATGATGAATTCATCCGAATATTTACGGGCAGGCACATTGCTGTCAGCAGCCGCTAATGCGGGCAGAAAAGTGGCCGTGGTCACCGCAAAAGAAAAGCTGCGCGACATCCTTTCTTTTAACATGAAAGGCATTGCCATTTCTGCTGAAAAAGCAAACCAGGCAAAGGCAGCCACGCATGGAGTGGAAAACGTGGAAGAAATAGTAGGATATAAAACGCCTGCTATTTACAGCGCCGATGCCAGTTTATTTGTGCTTCGGGCAGGCGTAGCATTTATTAAGAAAGGGCTTGCGGATTTTTTATACCTCTCGCTTACCGATTACATGCAACATACCTATGCGCCCGATACGGAGGAATCGCTGGCATTTTATGAGGCAATGGACAAGGAAATCGGTGAACTGGTAAAGGCCGGTGCAATTGTAGGCGCAACGGCCGACCATGGCATGAACGCGAAAATAAAAGCGGATGGCACACCGAATGTGTTGTATGTAGAAGACATGCTGGAAGAAAAATTCGGGCCTGGCTTTCGGGTCATCTGCCCCATTACCGATCCTTATGTGAAACATCATGGCGCATTAGGCTCCTATGTGGTAGTGCATGTTCCTGATACTGCTAAAATCGAAGAAATAAAAAAATGGCTCACTGCCCAACCCGGCATCACTGAAGTGCATGGCCGCGCTGCTGCTGTCCGCCTGCTTGAGCAACCAGAAGACAGGACTGGCGACCTGGTAGTCATGTCTGGGCGAGATGTGGTTTTAGGAAGAAGGCCGCAGTACCATGACCTTTCTGCATTGGACGGGACATTGCGTTCGCATGGCGGGAGGTATGAAGAAATGGTGCCCATGATCATTTCGCACCCATTGAATGCAAAATATAAAATGAAAGCAGCAGGCGATCCCCGCAATTTCGACATTTTTGATTTCACGGTGAACGGGACAATTTAGAGAACAATACAAAGCGCTTCACTGTTTTAATTGTGCGATGTGTTGATTTGCCGGTTAGATGTTAAAATACCATGGGCCTGATCGATTTAATAACTTAAAAATTTTTTTATGAGCGCAGCAGAAGCAGCAGAAAAAAAAACCGCCTCAAAAAAGGATGCGGTATTGCACATGCATTGTTATGTGGCAGGAAAGAAAATTGATCCCATCAATATATTTGAAGTAAAAAGCCCTTACGATAAGCGCGTTGTTGGAACAGTGGCACTGGCAAATGCATCGCATGCGCAACAGGCAGTTGATGCAGCATTGGCTGGCGGGAAAAAGTTAACACGTTATGAGCGCTATGCTGTTCTTGATAAAGCAAGGCGCTTGTTAACAGAGCGGAAAGAAGAATTCGCGAACTGCATCAGCGCAGAATCGGGCCTTGCCATTCGTGAAGCGGTTTATGAAACGGGCCGTGCGCACGACGTGCTGATGTTTGCTGCCATGGAAAGCCTGAAAGATGATGGCCAGATTTTTTCATGTGATATCTCTCCCACAGGCAAAGCAAGAAAAATATTCACCCTTCGCGAGCCCTTGTCGCTGGCATTGTGCATTACGCCTTTTAACCACCCCCTTAACCAGGTGGCGCATAAAATTGCGCCTGCCATTGCAGTAGGCGTTCCTGTTATACTAAAGCCATCTGAAAAAACTCCGCTTACTGCAATAAAATTAGTGGAGCTGTTGTACGAAGCAGGGCTGCCCCATTACATGCTCAGTGTTTTATTAGGCCCTACAAATGAAATTGCCGAGCCACTGGTAAAAGACCCTAAAGTAGATATTGTTTCTTTCACGGGAAGCGTGGCTGTTGGAAAAAGAATTGCCGCAACTGCAGGGTATAAAAAAGTGATTTTAGAGCTCGGGGGCAACGACCCGGTCATTATTATGGAAGATGCGGATCTTGACGTTGCTGTTTATCTGGCTGCTGAAGGCTCCTACCGCAACAGCGGGCAGCGCTGCACTGCTGTGAAAAGAATTCTTGTGCATGAAAAGATAAAAGATGCTTTTGTTGAAAAATTTGTAGAAAAATCGAAAACCTATACATGCGGCGATCCCGCTGACCCGAAAACGGTAGTGGGCACTGTGATTGATGAGGCGGCCGCTATTTATTTAGAGGGCGTGGTGAAAAAAGCAGTTGAGCAGGGCGCAAAGGTATTGTTAGGCGGCAAAAGAAAAGGCGCATTGATGGAGCCCACAGTAATTGTGGACGTGCCACGCAATGCAGACATGGTAGTGCATGAATCTTTCGGGCCGCTGGCGCCAATTCTTACTTTTAAAAATATTGATGACGCCATCGCATTGAGCAATTCAACAGCTTATGGCCTGTCGAGCGGCATTGTTACCAACAACATGCAATATGCTTTGCGCTTTGTGAAAGAACTGAAAGTTGGCACTGTGAACATCAATGAAGTGCCTGGCTACCGAATTGAAAGCTCGCCTTTCGGGGGCATTAAAGACTCTGGCCTTGGCATCAAAGAAGGCGTGATCGAATCAATGAAGTGCTTCACATTCGTGAAAACGTTTTCAATGCCCTGGTAGCTTTTAAGCATCTGTTTAAAAAGGCTATATCATCCTTAATGAAGCAGCCCTTGTCTTTGCGCTTGCTGCGGGAGGATAGAAATCTTTAGAAAAGATAAATACTGAAATTGAAAATTGTATATGAAAAAATTACTTTTTACGCCCGGCCCATTAACTACTTCCAGGACAGTGAAAGAAGCCATGCTGGAAGATGTTGGCTCTCGGGACCATTCATTTGTGGAAGCGGTGAAAAATGTCCGTAACGGGTTGTTGCGCCTTGCCCATGTGCCCAAAGAAGAAGGATATGAATGCGTTATTATCCAGGGCTCAGGCACATTTGGTGTGGAAAGCGTGGTGAGCAGCGTTGTCGGAAAAAATGATCACCTGCTGATCCTTGCAAATGGGGCCTATGGTGAACGTATAGTGAAGATGGCGAATATCCACCAGTTGAATCATTCAGTTGTTCGTTTTGAAGAAGACGAAATTGTTTCACCGGAAGCTGCTGAAAAGTTCCTGCAGTCAAACCCGAAAACAACACATGTAGCCTGTATTCACAGCGAAACCACTACAGGCTTGTTCAACCCGGTCAAGGAAATCGGTGCTATATGCAAAAAGTTCAGCAAAGTGTTTATTGTAGATGCCATGAGCAGTTTTGGCGGTGTGGAAATGGATATGAAAGAAATGAACATTGACTTTCTTGTTTCATCATCCAATAAATGTATTGAAGGGGTGCCTGGATTTTCATTTGCGCTTTGCAAAAAAGCTGAGCTGGCAAAAGCAAAAGGGCAGGCAAGGAGCCTTAGCCTGGATCTTTACGACCAATGGAATGGCCTGGAAACAAACGGCCAGTTCCGGTTCACTCCGCCAACATTGAGCATTATGGCATTTCAGCAGGCCATGAAAGAACTGGAAGAAGAAGGAGGCATAAAAGCGAGGAGGCAACGCTATCAGTCGAACAAAAAAATTTTGGACGAAGGGATGGCCGCGCTTGGCTTCAAACAATACCTGCGCTCCGAAATACAAGGGCACATCATCACCTCTTTTTTGTATCCCGATAAAAGAAATTTTAATTTCAGCGATTTTTATAATGCGCTTAACGAAAAAGGGTTTGTCATTTATCCCGGCAAGCTAAGCAAGGCCGATGCATTCCGCATTGGCAATATCGGTCAAATTTTTCCTGATGATGTGAAAGCGTTGATTGCTGCGATTAAAGAATACCTGCAATAAAAATCACCCATCGTGCATATTTCATCAGCAGAAAGAGCAGGCGCAGTGATTATCGGCGGCGGCATATTCGGATGTGCTATTGCTTATTACTACACTAAAAACAATCCCGGGAAAAAAGTTGTTGTGCTTGAGCGAAATGAAGTTTGCAACGCAGCAACAAGCCGCGCCGCTGCACTGGTTACCCGCATCCGTTCAAAAAAACATTTTATCCCGCTTTCCATGGAAACTTACCTGGCAATCGATGAAATGGAAAAGCAATTGGGCGAAAGCATGGGCATGAAAAAAACAGGGGTGCTGCATGTTGCGGCAAGTGAAAACAGCGTGGTTGCTTTGGATGAGTTAATGAAAACAGCAGAAGAATATAATGACCCTGCTGAATATTTAACGCCTGGAGCAGCAAGGCAAAAAGCGCCCTGGCTGAAAACAGATGCGGCATTAAAATTTGGCTTTATGCCCAATGAGGCCTATTGCGACCCTTACTTGTTGGGAACTTTTTTTGCCCGCTGCGCAAAAATGCAAGGTGCAGATATTCGGCAAGCGGTTGAAGTGAATGAACTATTAATGGATGGGAATACCGCTGTTGGCGTTTCAACCAATTCAGGAAAAATTTTTGCTGATGCCGTGGTGATCGCTGCAGGGGTATGGTCGCCGATATTTGCGGCACAAGCTGGCATTGGCTTGCCCATGGCCCCGGTGAGGAGCCAGTATTGGATCACAGAACGAAATGACCTGTTCGCAAACTCATGCATCGTTATTATGCCGGATGCACAAGCTTATGCGAGGCCCGAAGGCGGGTCTTTGTTATTTGGTATACGTGAAAAAAATTCTTTGGCTGTTTCGCCCAAAAAAATCCCTTCTGATATCAGCCATTTTGTTTTCAGCGAAGACAAAGGCATGCATGACCTTTCAGAAGTGATCGATCCGCTTGCTTGTTTCTTTCCGATGGTGCACAACATCGGTTTAAAATATTATATAGCCGGATTTTCAGGATATACCCCAGACAACAACCTGTCCCTGGGGATTGCTCCCGGAGCGAAAAATTTATTTTTTGCTACAGGAGATGTCGGGGCGGGCATATCCGTTGCAGGTGGCGTTGGGCTTGCATTTGCTGAAATGATGGCAGGCCGGCCCAACCCCTTTGATTTTAGTTGTTTTGACATCAACCGTTTCGGCAACATCGATCCGTTCAGCCAGGAATGGCTCAACCGGTGCGCATTGGCAAGATCGCAGAAAAAAAGCGGTTGATTCCAGGCCCCTGCCCAATAGGCACCTGATGCTCTTTTCGCCTTACATCACAGTTTATATTTACTTTTGCAGTTTTACATAAGTTTCACACAAAGAGCGCTACAAATACAGCAAGCACAACGTTGTTCATTTTGTATCCTTTGTTTTGTTGTGTGAACAGCAAACTTGTAAAGCAGGATGCAAAGGCTTATTAACACAATTTCAAAAAACATTATTTTCTTTATCGGGTACTTTTTGTTTCTGATAGTGTCTATTTGGTTTTTAGCACTGCATTCCAAAATAGGTGGATTCATATTTTTAAACGCCTATCACAGCCGGCCGCTTGATTTATTTTTCATGATCTACACGAATTTCGGCGACGGGCTTTTTGCAATAGGCGTTTTTTTAGCGCTGCTGTTCTTGCGAAGGCCTTTGCCCGGATGGGAAATTGTGTTTGCTTTTTTATTGGCCGGGCTGATGGTACAGGTATTAAAAAATATTTTCCCGATGCCAAGACCAAAAACGATGTTGGGCAATACCAGCTATCCTTATTTCTTTGATGGCTTCACGCATGTTGGCAATGCAAGTTTCCCCTCCGGGCACACCACCACAGCGTTTGCAATGGCTACGCTGCTTTCTGTATTTAGCAATAATAAAAAAACCAGCTTATTGTATTTATTCGCAGCTTTGCTGGTTGCTTATTCCAGGATTTACCTGGGCCAGCATTTTTTGCAGGATGTGCTGGCTGGTTCAATAATTGGCAGCGCATGCGCATTGATTGTATATTTTGTTTTTGATAACAATCCCGGGTGGATCGAGAAACTGAAATTTATAAAAAAGAAGAATAAAGCCTGAGAAGCTGTCTAAAAATGATTATTGGGACAACCGGCAAGCTTAATCTTTTCCAAAGCTTATACAGGATCACCCAATTTATCATCAACTGCAAGCTTTGGAAAAGTTGAACTGGTGTTATATGAAATTCTTGAAAATCATTTTTAAACAGCCTTTAAGTTCGCTATTCAAAAATTCAAAACTTTGAAAAACTGTCCGGGCTTTGTAAATGCATCAGAATGATTAACGGAAAAAAATTAGTGATTGTTTTGCCTGCATACAATGCAGCGCTGACGCTGCAAAGGACTTACCAGGAAATTCCTTTTGATATTGTGGATGAAGTGATCCTGGTAGATGACAACAGCAGCGACAAGACCATTGAGGTGGCGCATGAGCTCGGCATTCACCATATTATTCAGCATGACATTAACCGGGGCTATGGGGGCAACCAAAAAACCTGTTATAATAAAGCGCTGGAGATTGGCGGGGACATGGTGATCATGCTGCACCCCGATTATCAATACACGCCCAAGCTTATCCCTTCTATGGCTTACCTCATTGCCAATAATGTGTACCAGGTGGTGCTTGGGGCAAGGACCCTTGGCAAAGGCGCTTTGAAAGGAGGCATGCCTTTGTATAAATATATTTCTAACCGCTTGCTTACTTTTTTTGAGAATGTGATGCTGAACCAGAAGATTGCCGAATACCATACCGGTTACAGGGCCTTTTCGAGGGAAGTGCTGCAGCGCATCAACTATGAAGCAAATTCAGATGATTTTGTTTTTGACAACGAAATGCTGTCTCAAATTGTTTATGCCGGCTATGAAATAGCAGAAATCACCTGCCCCACAAAATATTTTGAAGAAGCGTCAAGCATCAACCTGCGCAGGAGCATTACTTATGGGCTCGGCGTATTGCGCGTTTCAGTAGTTCATCGTTTGTGCAAATGGGGGCTGATGAAAAGAAAGATGTATGGACCGGGAGGGGGTGAATAATTGATAATTGGTAATTAATAATTGTGGCATATTCCGTTTGCAGCCATCGAAAATTATACACAGAATGAATTTATCGAAGCCAAGAATTGTTCTGCTCATCGCAGTGCTGGCGGCCATTTTTTTTATTCCATTTCTAGGGCATGTGCATTTGTTCGATTGGGACGAGATCAATTTTGCTGAATGTGCAAGGGAGATGATGAAACTGGATGAATACAGCCGTGTGTACATCAACTTCAAACCCTTTTGGGAAAAACCCCCCATGTTTTTATGGATGCAGATCATGGCCATGAAAACTTTTGGGGTGAACGAGTTTGCTGCAAGGTTCCCTAATGCAATCTGCGGCATTGTTACGCTCATCGTTGTTTTTTTGTGCGGATCGAAAATTTATGACAAGAAATTTGGCATTCTTTGGGCACTTGCGTTTGGCGGATCGCTATTCCCGAACATGTATTTCAAATCAGGCATCATCGATCCATGGTTTAACCTGTTCACATTCCTTTCCCTGTTCAATTTTATTTTGTATCACTGGAGCCGGAACGGTTTTGATAAAGAAGGCTTGCGAAAAACCCCAATAAGGTATGTGATTTGGTCCGGGGTTTTTATGGGGCTCGCGGTGCTTGCCAAGGGACAGGTTTCGCTGATGGTGTTTTTGCTGTGCCTCGGGGCATATTTAATTTATAATCGTTTTAAAATTTATTTCAACTGGTGGCATGCCATTTTATTTTTGATCATTGCAGCGGCTGTTACTTCAATATGGTATGGCTATGAAACAGCGAAGAACGGCCCATCGTTCATCCTGGAATTTTTGAAATATCAATATCGCTTATTCACTACACATGATGCGGACCAAAAGGGTTTTTGGGGCTATCATTACGTGGTGCTGCTGATTGGGTGCTTCCCTGCTTCTTTGATTGCCATCCCTTCTTTTTTTAAAACAAATTACAGCAGCCGTTACGACAAAGATTTTAAAAAATGGATGCAGATATTGTTCTGGGTAGTAACAATACTTTTTACCATCGTGCAGTCGCGCATAATTCATTATTCATCCATGGCATGGTTCCCGCTTACTTTCTTAGCAGCTTATTCTATTTACAAATGGGACCTGAAACAGTTGGACTATAAAAAATATGTAGGCGTTTTTATCGCTATCCTCGGCGGCATTATTTCATTGCTGTTGCTTGCTGTTCCCTATATTGGCATGAATGTGAAAAAATTAGCTCCTTATGTGGAAGACAAATTTGCACAGGGAAATATGGAGGCCAATGTACATTGGAGCGGAATGGAAGGAATTGTAGGAACCATATTGGTGATGTCAATTGTTGTTGGGATCATTCATTTTCGGAAAAGCAATTTTAAAAAAGCCGCATGGGTCTTATTCGGAGGCACAGCGATTACTGTTTTTATGGCATCTGCGGTAATCGTTCCTAAGGTGGAGCGTTATTCGCAGGGCGCAGCTATTGATTTTTTTATACAACGCCAGGGCGAAGACTGTTATGTGAACACACTGGGCTATTTTAGTTATGCGCAGCTTTTTTATACCAAAAAAGAAGTGCCGACAAACCCAAATTCTTATAACGAACAATGGCTGCTCACTGGGAACATTGACAAGCCAGCCTATTTTGTTTCAAAAGTTGACAGGATTGAAAATTATAAAAAATACACTGAGCTGAAAGAATTGTACAGGAAGAACGGGTTTGTGTTTTTAAAAAGGGAGGTGCCGAGATAGAAGAAACTCAGGGTAAGTAGTTGAGGGTTCCCAAACTGGAATAAGCGCTACACTACCTGTTATTTCTTCTTCCCCGAAAACATCCTCAGCACTTTGCTGATGAATTTATCATTCGCGCCAAGTTTTCCTTTGATGGCTGTGTAGGTTGCCACCATGGCATTATCGATCTTCACCATTAATTTGTTGCTGCCATCACCAGGGCGTGCCTGGTAATAAGTGGCGCGGCGGAATGGGCTGGCTTCAATTGAATAATAATATAATGCAATCGACCTTCTGAAAGTTCCTTCGGGGCAGGTCATCGGCAAAGGATGGCCGTGATAAGAATCTGCATCGGTATTGAAAATTACGCAGCGGTTATACACGGGAAGCACTTCTTCTTCACAGCCTTTCATTTTCTTGTCCCACAATTCCAGCTTGCCGCCCCATTCTTCTTTCCAGTCTTTGTTCAGGTAAACCAGCACATTCACCCTGCGCTGCCAGTTTTTGTTGTGCGGGTGAACAGTGAAATCTGCGTGGATATTCAAGAACCCGCCTTTTGTTGATTGATGTATGCCGCCGCCTTCGAGCGAATCATCTTTTTGCAAATTAACGATTCCCGTAAGCATGCTGAGGAATTTCAAAAACTCGGGAGAATTCAATTCATTGATGGTGCTTTTGATGGTTTCAGGCAATGCATCTAATTTATTAAGGCCCCTCTTTTTTTCGTTATAATGCGCATAGTTGATCCAACCATCAGATGCGTTCAGCTTATTGAACTCATCAATGCATTCATCCAGTGTTGCAGGGTTCAAAAAATTTTCCAAAACTATGTGCGGGTAAGGGCTTGCAGACTGGTACCTTTTGCTAAGCTCAGGCAGCTCACCTGCCCACTTGGCATAATCGAAAATTTGAGTTGCCGTTTCCACTATTTTTAAATTTAAAAACAAAGATAAAGCGTTTCTTGCAAAGGAGGTTTCGCACAACTGGCGCAAAGAATACAGTGGAACAACGCGATTTTTACTGATAATTTGTTTAGGTATCTTATTTATATTAGAAATAAGACCTTTTGGCCTGTTGTGTGAAATAAAAGGCTACTCTCTTTTCCCTTCCAGCGTAAACCCAACAGTGGTGCCAACATTTGGCGTGCTGCGCACATGAATGCCCTGGTCATGGGCTTCAATAATGTGTTTGCAGATGGCAAGCCCAAGCCCGGTGCCGCCACGGTCCCGGCTGCGGCCTGCATCGGTACGGTAAAATCTTTCAAAAATCCTGGGCAAATGCTCCTCTTCAATGCCAATCCCGTCATCGCTGATTTCGATCAGCACATGATCTTCGTCTGTTTTATAAATACTGGCCATAATGGAGCCATTCTGCCTTCCATATTTGCTGGCATTTTCGATAATATTGATCAGGGCCATTCTTATTTTTTCTTTATCTGCAAAAACAGTGATGGGAAATTCGCAGCCCTTTTTAATAAAGGCAGTAATTTTTTTATCGCTGAATTTTATGGAAATGGATTCAAAAATTTCTTTGACGAGGTCCTGGATGACAAAATTTTGTTTGTATAAAAGCTGTTCGCCCCTTTCTAATTTCGAAATTTCATCCAGGTCGTTCATCAGGTTAACCAGCCTGTCAACATTTTTTGCCGCATTGCCCAAAAATTTCCTGGCAACTTCAGGATCTTCCATTGCGCCGTTCAGCAGCGTGTCAACATATCCCTGGATTGAAAACACAGGTGTTTTAAATTCATGCGCCAGGTTCTGCAAAAACTCTTTCCGGTAGGCTTCATTTTTTCTCAGCGCTTCAATTTCTTCATTCCTTTTTTTGCCCCATTTTTCCACGTCCTCCCGAACTTCTTCAATACTTTTTTTGGGAAGAATATATTTAAAATATACTTCTTCTTTTTTTGTGGCTTTTGTTTGATAGATGAGCTTATAGATCAGCTTGATCTTTCTCGAAATAAAAACTTCAATTGAAAACAGCACAAGCGCATAGGCCATTCCGAAAACAACAATAAAAGAGGCCAGGCTTATTTTCCAATTATGGCTTAGCGCATAAAAGCTCAGCGCAACAGGGGCTGCCACCAGGGACCCGGTAAAAGCTGATAATTGTTTGGGCGATAGATTTTTTCCTGGGAACATTTTCGATTATCGTCTCGGGGCGACAGCCCTTTGACGGTTACATGCAAGTTCAATATTTTTTTGTAAGAAAGGTACGGTGTTTATAAATCGAATTTATAACCGACACCCTTGATGGTGGTGATACAATCCATCCCAAGCTTTTGCCTTAGCTTCCTGATGTGCACATCAATGGTGCGGCCACCAACAATAACGTCGTTGCCCCAAACCTGGTTCAGGATTTCGTTGCGCAAAAAAACCCGCCCTGGCTTTGAAGCCAGCAGGTAAAGCAATTCAAATTCTTTTTTTGCGAGCGTAACATTATTTGTGTTGGCCAGCACTTCGTACCTGTCGGGGTCAATAGTCAGTGTTTCCAGTTGTATTACCCTGTCCCCGGGCCCTTTGTTTGCTCTTCTGAACAATGCGCTCACCCTGCTCAGCAATACTTTTGGGCTAATGGGCTTGCTCACATAATCATCAGCTCCTGTTTCAAGGCCTTTAATATGCGAAGTTTCGTCGCTTAATGCAGTCAAAAAAATAATCAGCACATCTTTAAAAGCCGGCTGCGACCTTAATATCTGGCACACTTCGATCCCGTTTTTTTTAGGCATCATGATGTCCAGTATAATCAGGTCTGGCTTTTCGCTTTTCGCTTTGGCTAAGGCCTCATCGCCGTCTTTAGCGGTTGAAGTTTCATAGCCTTCTCTCTCCAGGTTGTATTGAATAATCTCCAGGATGTCGGGTTCATCATCAGCGATTAACACTTTCTTTCCTTTGAGGCCCATTTTCTTAAAAAAATTTATGCAAACCTACTTGAAATAGCAATTATAGCGAGCCCGCGCAGGGTGAGTTTACAATTTGTTAATATGCAAATAGCCTTAAAAAACCCGTAAAATGAAAGGGATGACATGCTAAATAAGCCCCAAACAACTTTTGCGTTATGCTTAATAGTATTTTTGCACATTTAACAGGGAAAATTAATTTTCGAAACCGTAAGCTGCATGGGCCGCATTTATTTAAAAAATAAAAAACGGTATTTAGCCGGGGCATCAAATCTTATTTCAACATTTGTTGCCAGCATGCCTGTGCCCGATCATTTATCGCGGAATAAGGCCACTTGCCTTTTATTGGCAGGAATATTTTTTATATCCAGCCCTCAGCTTTCTATTGCCCAAACTTCTTACCCCTTTAAAGTAGCGCGTGACCGCATGCTTTTTCATGATGATGTTGATAAGGAACAGGCACGGTTCCTTAAAATGGCATCGAAGAGCATCTTGATAAAAGACGAAAATGTGAGGCTGGAGATGAACAATGCTTTGATAAGGAAAATTGATGAGCTACAGGAGCGGATAGAAGAAGATACCATTCTTAATTCCAATAACAAAAAGCGATACCTGCGCGGGCTGGAATTTTTGGTGCGGGGGTTCAATAATAATGTGAATAAAACAGACTTCCCCCCGACCATCGCCCCGGGCCTTGTAGCTGCTTTCGAAAAAGCCATGATGCTGGACCGCAGGGACGAAAGCATCGAACCGGTAATCGGAGAAAACAATTATGGCATAGGAGAAATTTTGGTTGACTGTTTTCTTCTGCCTTATGAGAATAAGGGCATCAAAGCTTCCCGTTATGATTTATTCAGGAAATACTGCGGGCTTCACCCTTCGGAAATTTTCACCAAACTTCAGTACAATCTTGATGTTCCTTTTGCCGATAGCCTGATCATTGCGGCGGGGCATAGAAACATGCGGCAGCTTTATGATTTTGCAGCAGCACGCAATGCCCTTGGGCAGCGCATACGCGAAAGCCGCGACACCCTGGTACACGTGATCGGCCAAATGGCGCTGAGCAAAAGCGGCCAATTGTATTTTCCTTTTTTAGATAATTTGTTGAAGGGGAAAATTACGATTGAAGAGATTGACAAAGTGAAAGAGGACGGTATAAATTATTATAAGCTGCTGGTGAAAACCAGGTTGGATTATGCTAATCGGGTATTGCCACCGGCAAGGGACACTGCGCTGGAAATGGCGGCCCTCACCCAAATGCTCACCAATAAAGCGAGGGAAGTGTTTGTGAATGAGATCAACGGGCTTCACGACAAACCGGATGCCATCCGCTTTAAAGTGCTGGAGCCATTGACTGCTGAAGAACTATACTACCTGATCGTGCTGAGCGAAGATGTGATTTACACCTCAAGCTATGTGCGCGGTGTTTACCCTATGATTTTTGAGCGCATGAAAGCGCCTCGTGGCGACAGCCTTATTATGCAAGTGCATGGAGATTATTTCCGCAAGTTCATTAAAATGGCTGCCGGGTATAATACGCTCGATAATTTTTTAGGGACAATGGATAAAGAGAATGCCAACACGGTAATGAAGGCATTCGCTATCGGCCTTGAAAAAGCTACAGAAGAAGATGCGGTTGATGTGGCAGATTCTTACAGCAGCATTTTTGAAAAAAATAAACCACTTGCCAGGTTTGTGCTGAACGAAGTAAAATGGAATTATCGCAGAAACCTTGCTGGTAACAATAAAAAGGGCATTATTATTTACAACCTGCTGCAAACACTTTTTGAATCGGCAGATACCGCCAATAAGATCAACCTTTCAGAAAGGCTCGGCATACCGCCAATTTATTCTGTGAACTATAATGAATTAAAAGATTCTTTAGGCCGTGTTGTAGAACAGGCATTTTTTTATGGAGGCGATGAGGACAAAGATGGCCAATTGTCTTTCGGGGATTTTATGAGCCTTTTCCGCGGTAAGCCCCAATGGAAAATAACGGAGAACCCGCAATGGGCCAGCATTACATCCACCAGCGGGAAACCGGTTTATATTTTTGCCAATAAGCCCCTGGATGGTGATGATGATCCCGATGAAAAAGCCGCCGATGCGCTCACTGAATACCTCGAGTCGAAACACATGGCGCCAACAATTTATATACACCGCGGCCACAGCTATCACGTCTCCTCTACTTTAAAGCGTCTCCGGCCCTCTGCAAAAATTGTGGTGCTGGGCTCGTGCGGGGGCTATAACAACCTGAGCGAAGTGCTCAGGATCAGCCATGATGCGCACATCATTTCCTCAAAACAAGTGGGCACAAGAACAGTGAATGAGCCGATCCTGCAGGCCATAAACAACACCCTGGCTTCGGGAAAAAATATTGAGTGGCTCAACATGTGGAAAGAGCTTGGTTATAAATTCCGAAATGATGCTGTTGCCAAAGACCGGTTTGATGATTATATACCTCCTTATAAAAACCTGGGCGCAATTTTTATAAAAGCATACCGAAAGGCAATGGAATAGTTTCCCGGCGCCCAGGCCCGGGTTGATTTGATTGCCGGCCCGATTATAACATTCTGCATCAGAAAAACCAGTGGGGCCATAAAAAACATCGTTTGGGCAATTGCAAGCTATAAACAGGCAACTCGAAACTGATGTATCTTTACCAGTTCTATGCCGGGGAATAAAAAAAGGAAAGGGATTTTTGATTTAAGCTCCTTAAAAAGGGTTTTTCAATATGCCATGCCCTACAAAAACAGGGTGTACATATCTGTTTTCCTGGCTGTTCTCCTGGCCATCGTTTCTCCGCTCCGCCCATTTTTGATCCAGGTAACTGTTAATGATTACATACGGAATGGAATAACTGATAATATTTCTTTTCGCGGGCAAATGACGAAGATGGTGATCTGGATCACGATTTTCCAGATTGGGTTATTGCTGCTGGAGACCCTTTGCCGTTTTTATTTTTCTTATATCACGGCATGGCTTGGGCAAACAGTAGTAAAAGATTTGCGGGTTACGGTATTTAAAAAAGTGGTGGGCCTGAACCTTTCTCAATTCGATAAAACACCGATAGGCACATTAACAACAAGAACAATTAATGATATTGAGGCCATCAATGATATTTTTTCTGACGGGCTGATACCAATTATTGCTGACCTGCTTTCGATTATTTCGGTGCTGGCTTTCATGTTTTTTGCTGACTGGAGATTGACATTGATCTGCCTTGCGCCATTCCCTCTGTTGATAATTGCCACTTATTTCTTTAAAGAAAGCGTGAACAAATCTTTTATCCGCGTGAGGAATGCTGTAGCAAGCTTAAATGCATTTGTGCAGGAACACATTACCGGTATGCAGGTAGTACAAGCGTTTGCCGGGGAAAAGAGGGAGTTTGCAAAATTTAAACAAATAAACAAAGAGCATCGCAATGCAAACATCAATGCCATTTTTGCTTATTCGGTTTTTTTCCCTTTTGTTGAAATCATATTAGCCGTTTCAACCGGCTTGCTGGTTTGGTGGGGGGCAAGGCAGGTGTTGCAAATGCCCGAACAGGAAGCGAAGGAATTATCTGGCAAAATCATTGCCTTTTTTTTATACCTGAATTTATTATTCCGCCCATTGCGGGTCATTGCTGACAAATTCAATGTGCTCCAAATGGGCATGGTAGCCAGCGAGCGCGTTTTTAAAGTGCTCGATAATGACGATTTTATTACAACCGAAGGCAATCATGCTCCTCCGCACGTTAGGGGCAAAATTGAATTTGACCATGTTTATTTTGCCTATACGGCTGACCGTTATGTGTTGAAAAACATTTCTTTTACTGTACAGCCTGGCGAAACAGTTGCTATTGTCGGACATACAGGAAGCGGCAAAACTTCTATCATCAGTTTGCTCAACCGATTGTACCATATTCAGAAAGGAACAATAAAAATTGATGATGAAAACATCGAAGATTATAAGCTGGATGTGCTCAGGAGAAGCATAGGCGTGGTGCTGCAGGATGTTTTTCTTTTTTCCGGTTCGGTTCTTGAAAACGTTACACTAAGGAACGAAAACATTCCGAATGAAAAAATAATTGAAGCGGCAAAACTGATGGGCATACACGACTTCATTATGGAACTTCCGGGAGGGTATAATTATAACGTGATGGAAAGAGGAAGCACTTTATCTCTAGGCCAGCGGCAGCTATTGTCTTTTATCAGGGCCTTATTATATAATCCTTCCATTCTTATTTTGGATGAAGCAACTTCATCAGTCGATACCGAGTCAGAGTTGCTGATCCAGCACGCCATTGACAAGTTGATTGCGGGAAGAACTGCTGTTGTTATCGCTCATCGCCTGTCAACCATAAGAAAAGCAAGTAAAATTATTGTGCTTGATAAAGGAGAAATTAAAGAATCGGGGACTCATGAAGAACTGCTGGCGATGGGCGGGTTTTATAGCAAATTACATGAAATGCAGTTCAACAAACATGCGCATCCTGCTCAAAGTTTGAGAGTGCAATAATAAAAACACAAATATGGCAAAGCCACGATTGTTAAATGATTATGGAATGGATGATGTTTTTTGAATAAGCCTTAAATGGAAAGATGAAGAGAAAATGAATTCTGCTCGGATAAGGAAATAGTTGCGCCAAGACCTGGCTGCAAAACAAAAGGAGCACCAGAAAGCGCTCCTTTTATATAAAAGCAAACAGTTAATATATTACGGAATTGTTATTGTTGCTGTAAACGAACCGATAGTGACAAGGGCTGAATTATCGCAAGTGCCATTTCCATAATCAAGTGTTCCGTTCACGCTGATACTTGGGCTGGTGTATTTAAAAGCAACTACGCCTTTATCAACATAATGGCAGGTAGCTTTTCTTTCAAGCGGGCTGGTAACAGTTGCAGCAAGGTTTGCGCCGTAAGAACTGCTGATGGAATAATTTCCGGTGATGCTGAACACAAGGCTGGAAGCATCGAGCAGGTTATTATCACTGCTGGTTACTGATACTGTTTTTGTGCCAGAAAATGAATAGCTGGTGTCGTTAGGGAAAACAATATTGCCACCAGTAACGGTTGTGGTAAATGATGGTGAAGTAAGGCTTGTGCTTGTATTTTTAATGGCGTATGTGCCGTTGAGCTTATAGCCATTAACGGTATAGTTATTAAATGTTGCGGAAATGGTTGTTTGGGGCACAATTAAATGGCCAGAGAAAATATATGTAATCGATCCCGAACGGGCAATGTTGTCAGCGCTTGTGCAACCGTTGCCAAAATCAACAATCAGGGTATCAGGGAACGGCGCTGTTGTCCCCGAAGAGGGTTTTACTGTAACCGTTGCACAATAACCATATCCTGTAGTATTAAAGCCTAATGTGGTTTTGCCGCTTTGCTTTTGCTCGAGCATGCTGGTGACGCCTTTGTCGTATCCTGTTTGGACAGCGATATTAAATGCATCATCGTAAGCGTTATCGGCAGTAGCACCATTTGCAGACATATTTGCTGCATTGCCATTGTCAGAGGAAGAAGGTGAAGAAGTGTTGCTCTTTTTGCAAGCATTTACTAATAGAATTGCCGAAGATAGCAATACAGCTCCGGAAAAAACTTTTAAGATTGTTTTCATGGTCATAAATGTTGTTTTTTTTATTATTTAACCTGCGAAGTGTGAATAACGCAAAAACTGCAGAATTAGTGCAAGAGATATGTTAAACAATCGTATTCGCTCGGTATGGCTCTTCAAAATAAGGCGGGCAACGTATTCGCACAAGGTATTTTTGCTCAGTTAAAACCCGATTTTATATTTCGATGCTGCCCCCTTATCTTTGCGCAAATTTCAGGGTGGGTTTATGGTGCCAAAATGCTTAAAATCTTTGCTGGTAGCGGCTTTTAGCTTATTTTTTATTTCTTTTGCTTCATCACTTAAGGCGCAGGAAAACAATAGCAAAAAACAGCCTCCAAAGCTAAATCCTGCAAAAATCATTATTGAGCATATTTCAGATGCACATGAGTTTCACTTTTTTACACTTGGGGACCACCCTGTTTCTATTCCCTTGCCTGTAATCTTATACTCACCGGCCAAAGGATGGTCTGCTTTTATGTCATCGAATTTTGCGCATGGCGCAAAAATTTATGATGGGTACATTCTGCTCGAAGAAAAATTTATTGAGGAACATAAATTAGAAGAGGTAAAAGATGCGGGCGGCAAGCCGATTTTTAAATTGGGCCGTATTTATGCCACTGATAACAATGGCATGCCCGATGCAACAGTAAAAGTATACGATTTTTCGATGGGCCGCAATGTGGTACAAACATTTATTTCTGTGCTGCTGCTGATTTGGATAATGATGGTCATTGCGAAATTGTACAAACAAGGCCAGGGCACAACCTCAGCCCCAACCGGTTTTCAAAATGCTATTGAGCCGGTTATTATTTTTATTCGTGATGATGTAGGAAAACCCAATCTGGGTTCAAAGTATGAGCGCTATATGCCATTTTTATTGACCGTGTTTTTTTTCATCCTTATCAATAACCTGATTGGCCTTGTTCCGGGAGCGGCAAATGTTTCCGGCAACATTGCCTTCACCGGGTTTTTAGGTATAATCGCTTTTTTTGTTATTCTTTTCAGCACAAACAAACACTTTTGGTCACATATCTTTAACCCGCCTGTTCCCTTGGGGGTTAAGCCGATCATGATCCCTGTTGAAATCCTGGGAATTTTCACCAAGCCCTTCGCATTGATCATCCGTCTTTTTGCGAACATGATTTCGGGGCACATTATCATCCTGAGCTTTATATGCCTCATTTTCATATTTGGCGCTATGAATACGGCCTTGGGCTGGGGGACTTCTCCTTTTTTTATACTGCTGGCGGTGTTTATATATTTGATTGAAATATTGGTTGCATTTATCCAGGCATATATCTTCGCCAGCCTTACTGCTGTGTTTATTGGCATGTCAATGGAAGGAGGGCATGACCATAATGAACATGCGCATGATGACAAAGTGCTGATCTGATTTTTTAATTATAAAACCAAGAATCATGACTTTAATGACTATTCTGTTAGAAGTTCAACCTGGTTATGGTGCGATTGGTGCAGGCCTTGCTGCCATTGGTGCCGGTATCGGCATTGGTCAAATAGGCAAAGGCGCTGTAGAGGCAATCGCCCGCCAGCCGGAAGCATCTAATGACATTCGTGCGAACATGATCCTTACTGCTGCATTAGTTGAAGGGGTTGCCCTTCTTGCTGCAGTGGCAGGCCTGCTTGCTGTTTTCAAATAAGCTGCGGCGCACAGAAAAACTTGCTGCATCCAACGCACAGGGCTGCGGATGCAGTAATTTTAATCATCTATTGTACTGTTAAATGTTTTTGATATGGATTTGCTAACTCCTCAAATTGGCCTTTTTGTCTGGAACGTCCTGGCATTTTTTATCCTGTTTTTTATTTTGAGGAAATTTGCTTGGAAGCCAATCTTGAAATCGCTTAAGGATAGAGAAACAACCGTGGCCGACTCATTGGCCACTGCGGAGAAAGTAAAAGCTGAAATGGCCCAGTTGAAAAGCGATAATGAAGTGCTGTTAGCCCAGGCGAGAGAAGAACGTGCACAACTGTTGAAAGAAGCACGGGAAACTAAAGATAAGATCATTAATGAAGCTAAGGCACAGGCAAAAATTGAAGCCAGCAAGATTATTGCTGATGCCCAAGTTGCTATTGAACAACAAAAAATGGCAGCATTGACCGATGTTAAAAATCAGGTAGGGAGTTTGGTAATAGAAGTAAGCGAAAAGATTTTGCGCAAGGAATTAGCTAATAAAAACGATCAGGAAAAATACATTACGCAATTGGCGAATGAAGTGAAATTAAATTAATAATGCGGAAATGGCACAATAACTCAATAGAGAAATTGCGCCCCCTTTAATTGTAAAGTTAAAAATGCCTAATCCACGTTTAGCGGCGCGTTATGCAAAAAGCCTGGTTGACCTCGCCATCGAAAAAGGCGAGCTGGAAACGATATATAATGATATGTTGTTCCTTCAATCGGTTTGTAAGAACAGCCGGGAATTTGTGGGCCTGCTGAAAAGCCCTGTTATCAAAGCCGATAAGAAAGACAAAGTGCTCGATGCATTGACCAATGGGAAGATCAGTTTGATCACAGCTTCATTCAATAAACTGCTTATTGCAAAAGGCAGGGAAAACGTGCTGCCAGAAATCATTCCTGCTTTCATTCAGCAATACAAGGAATACAAAGGGATATATACCGTGAAACTTTCAACAGCAGTGCCTGTCAGCGATGAAGCGAAAAGCAGTATTATCGAAAGGCTCAAAAGCAGCACGCCTATGAAACATATAGAATTGAATACTGAGGTAAACGAAAAACTTATTGGCGGTTTTGTGCTGGAAGTTGCAGGGCAGCTTGTAGATGCCAGCATCCTGTATGATTTGAACACCATTAAAAAGCAGTTCCAGAACAATGATTTTATCTATAAGATCAGGTAGCATTGTTCTGCAATCCAAAAGAAAATACTAAACAGATAATAAATATGCCAGAAATTAAACCAGATGAAATTTCAGCAATACTCAGGCAGCAACTGAGCAACTTTAATGTTTCTGCTGAAATGGAAGAAATAGGCACTGTGCTGCAAGTAGGTGATGGTATTGCACGTGTGTACGGATTAAATAATGTGCGCAGTGGCGAATTGGTTGAATTCGAAAATGGGGTCCGTGCCATTGCATTGAACCTTGAAGAAGATAATGTGGGTGTTGTGCTTATGGGAGAGAGCGGAGATATTAAGGAAGGCGCAAAAGTGCGCCGGACTGGTAAAATTGCCTCTATTAATGTTGGCGAAGGTATGCTTGGCCGGGTGGTGAACACACTTGGTGAGCCTATTGATGGCAAAGGGCCAATTGCAGGCGAAAAATATGAAATGCCTTTAGAGAGAAAGGCGCCTGGTGTAATTTTTCGCGAGCCGGTAAAAGAGCCTTTGCAAACGGGCATCAAGGCTATAGATGCAATGATCCCGATAGGCCGCGGCCAACGCGAGCTGATTATCGGTGACAGGCAAACTGGTAAAACCGCCATTGCCATTGACACAATTATTAACCAGAAGGAATTCCATAAAGCAGGCAAGCCGGTTTATTGTATTTATGTAGCCATCGGGCAGAAAGCTTCGACCATAGCGGGCGTAATGAAAACGCTTGCTGACAATGGCGCTATGGAATATACGGTTATTGTGGCCGCTTCTGCATCCGATCCCGCCCCTTTGCAGTTCTATGCCCCCTTTGCCGGTGCTGCCATTGGCGAATATTTCAGAGATACAGGCCGTCCCGCACTGATTATTTATGATGACCTCTCCAAACAGGCAGTGGCTTACCGCGAAGTTTCATTGTTGCTTCGCCGTCCGCCAGGCCGTGAAGCTTATCCCGGAGACGTGTTTTACCTGCACAGCCGTTTGCTGGAACGCGCAGCCAAAATCATCAGTGATGATAATGTGGCAAAGAACATGAATGACCTGCCCGATTCAATGAAACATCTTGTAAAAGGAGGCGGCTCACTGACTGCATTGCCTGTTATCGAAACCCAGGCTGGTGATGTTTCTGCATATATCCCTACAAATGTAATTTCAATTACTGATGGGCAGATATTCCTGGAGGGCAACCTTTTCAATTCAGGCATCAGGCCTGCAATTAACGTTGGCATCTCAGTTAGCCGCGTCGGCGGTAATGCGCAAATCAAGTCAATGAAAAAAGTGGCCGGCACTCTTAAGTTGGACCAGGCTCTTTATCGTGAAATGGAAGCATTTTCAAAATTTGGCGGCGATTTGGATGCGGCAACAAAACTGGTGCTTGATAAAGGCTCACGAAATGTTGAGATACTTAAACAGCCACAATATTCTCCATTCCCGGTTGAAAAACAAGTTGCTATTATCTACCTCGGCACTCAAGGCCTGCTGAGGGCGGTAGCAGTTAAGCGCGTAAAAGAGTTTGAAGAACATTTTTTGCTCGAAATGGAAAACAAATTGCCTGAAGTAATGGCTGAATTTAAAAAAGGCAACTTACCCGAAGAAGGAATAAAAAAAATGGTTGAATTGGCAAACAGCCTTATAGCTCATTACAAATAATCATTTTTCAATTGATTACCAAACAGCCTTTTTTTTAAAAAGGCTGTTTGAATTTTTATACGAAAGAAAATATTTTTTTGACCTGCACTTGCATTATTCAAAATTTCATTTAATCTTTGTCTTGTCATTCTTCAAAAACGTACCCAATCTCCTCGACAAACAATCCCGTCCAATTTTCTGATGTAGCTTTTTCTTTTCCCAATTCCTTGCAAAATTAACTTCTGTCCAATTTCTTAAATGCTTAGTCCAGGATTGATTTCTAATACATAACGTCTCCATTTCCTCTTAAAAACAAATGCTTACTCCAATAACTGTGGGCTGCCAATAAAGTATTCTCAGTACCCAAAAAAACAGTTATGAAATCGTTGTACCCAATTTTCAAAAAGAAATTCCCTGCAACATACAGGCAGGTAATTTTGACCGTAGCTCTTTCAATGGTGACCATCTTGTCATTTTCTCAAGGTCTTGTGTTCAGGGACCCGGTACTTGAGTCCGGCGTTGACAAAAGTGATGGCGCAGTGTACAGGTTTTCCAATGTTACTACTAATGTAGATGCACTGTTGACCATTAACGGAAGGTCATCATCCTTAGTGACGCTTGACACGGTAGATGTAACCAGCACGGGATGGGACAAAGCATTCCAACCGGTAGTAACATACAACAGCAAGAATGCAAAAGGCCCTGTAAGCTGGTGGATGGAATTCGTGGTAACATTTGTGCAAAGCGGCACTTCTACTCCGGTTGTTCAGGATACGTTGAATGCGACTGCAATTGATATTGATGGTGACGGGGTTTGCTTACAGGAACAGTTTTATGCTTATGGCAGTGCATCGTATACGGTGAATACCCCATGTGGTTTAACAGCAAGCAGCATTACAGGGGGCAAAATGTTTACCGGGCCAATAACCAATTCCGTCGGCATTGATACAAGTAACACAAAAGTAATGGTGACGCTGACTTATAATAATGTGGGATCAATAAAATTCAGGTATGGAGGCACAATACAAAACAGTGGCTCAAGCAATGCAGCAAACAGGTACAATTCTATTTGGTTCAAAACATTTCAGTATACCGGGGCTAAAACAGGCACGCTTCCAATTGAACTGACATCGTTTCTTGCTCAATTGACCACCGATGAAACTAAGGTTAACCTTAACTGGTCAACCTCGGCAGAAATAAATGCAAGCCATTTTATTATCCAGCGCAGTACCGATGGAACAAATTATGAAGATGTGGCGATGATATTTACTCAGGAAGGCAATAGCAGCTCTTTAAGACAATACAATTACTCAGACAATATCAGCTCAGTTAAAAGCGCATTGGTTTTTTACCGATTAGCAATGGTTGATATTGATGGGAACTCTAAACTTTCTGATGTGAAACTGGTAAAATTAGGAAACGAAAATCAATCATTGAACATACTTGTTTATCCCAACCCTGCTCATAGCGAATTGCGCATAACTGTTCCTGGTAGCTGGCAGGGCAAATCGATATGGTTCCTGGTTTATAATGCGAATGGAATGGTGGTGCAACAAAAGATCAGCAGCAATGCAGGCCAAACCGAATTGTTAAACATAGCAGATCTACCCACAGGCATTTATGTTGTAAAAGCAGCGAATGGCAATGAATTTTCTACTAAAAGAATAGTCAAATTGAATTAATTAAAGGTTTTAGTTTTAAAGGGTACGATCAACAACGGCCGGGCTTGTCTAAGCCTGGCCTTTTACTTTGGCAACAAAACTTCTCATCACACTTTTTCGTAGGCGATAGTTGGTATTTACCGATAATCATTTTCCAATACCAGTTTTTGTCAATTTTGCTACTTTAGCACAAACATTGTTTATTGTGCCATAAAATTTATCAGTATGATAAGGACTATAATTATCGATGACGAGCGCCTGGCAAGGAATGAATTAAAAAAAATGTTGCAGGAGTTCCCTGATGTTGAAGTAATTGCTGAGGCCGCAAACGCTAATGAAGGGATTGAAAAAATAGAAAACCTTAATCCCGATCTTATCTTCCTCGACATCCAGATGCCCGGGAAAACAGGGTTTGATATGCTTTCAGAGCTAAATAAGACTCCTGATGTTATTTTTACCACTGCTTATGATGAATATGCATTAAAGGCATTCGAGGTGAATGCGCTTGACTATCTGCTTAAGCCTGTTGAGCCAAAACGACTGGCGGATGCCTTACAAAAGCTGCATTTTGATGATGATAAAGAAACTTATCATGAACATGAGGTTTCTACCAATAAAAGTATTCTTAGTGAGCATGACCAGGTTTTTGTGAAAGATGGGGAACGCTGCTGGTTCGTGAAACTTTCAGATATCCGTTTATTTGAAAGTGTAGGCAATTATGCAAAAGTTTATTTTGGCCCTAATAAGCCCCTAATCTTAAAATCTTTAAATGCCCTTGAAGAAAGATTGGATGAAAAAGTTTTTTTCAGGGCCAACAGGAAGCATATTGCCAATTTGCGCATGATTGAAAAGATTGAACCTTATTTTAATGGCGGTCTTTTGCTCGAATTAAAAGGCGGCGAAAAAATTGAAGTTAGCAGAAGGCAAACTGTTCGGTTCAAAGAGATGATGAGCTTGTAAATGCGCTATGGGACAATTTATTTTATATAACCATTGAAGGAGATTGGCTGCCTGTTATTGCTAATTACTTGCAAACTGGCATATCCGGCCGAAGAAACATAAAGCGTCATTTGCCTGGTATCCCCTGCATTTTGAGGGCTTATGGTTATATCCCACCCGCCTTTTTTTCTTGCAACAGCGCTGTATTTAAAATCGGTTGTTTTAAATTGTATGCCCCCATCAGAGGGAGTTATTGGGGCCACATAGGCTCTGCCAAAATAAGGAAGATGGCAATCTAAAGTATCTTTTGTGACTTTTAGCTCGTAGCCGTAGGTGAGTTGCCGGCTTTTCATGCTAAAGGGCAATGCTGTTTGCGCTTCAAAAGAAAAATGTTGCGCATAAATCAATGACTCAATATGGGCTTCTTTTTTATTTTCTTTCTCATTTTTTGGGGCTTGCGCCAAAAGAAACCCTGTGGCGAATAGTAGTATTGCTGATAATATAACGGCAAAAAATGCTGGCTTTTTCATAATAGATGGAACAATAAAAAACTGGTTCTACTGGATATAACCTCTAAATGAAATAAATTCCCTGTTTTCGCTGGTTACTCCCAGTGTTGTGTAACCCAAAGCGGTAATCGCCAAGGTTAATTGCTTTACATCACCACCGTCTTTTATATTGATTTTAATATTCCAACCACCTTTTTTCTTCTCATTTAGGGAGTATTTGAAATTTGAAACTTTGAAATTGATACCGTTATCCAATAAGCTAGATGGCATAGTATTGGTTTTCCCATAATACGGTAACGAGGCCTGCACAGAGTCTTTGCTAATCTTTACCTGGAAAACCGAAGAAAGTTGTTGGGCGGGCATATTAGATGGGACTGCTATCTGTGCAACAAAAGTATATTGCTGCGCATTGACTAGCGCTTTAATGGTTTCCGCCTGTTGCATATTGTCTGCACCTTGGGCAAGAAGAGGGCCTGAGCTGAAAATGGCAATTGACAAAATCGAAAATGTTAATAGTATTTTATTCATCGTAAGGAGTTTTGTAACCGAAGTTAAGTATTCTAAATTAGTCCCAGCTATTTGAATTTTTTTAGCGCCATTCCCATCGCCTCCTTGATTTCTTTAATGCACAAATTCCCAATGCTGCCTTCATGAGTGTGGTTCAGTTTCTTTTGATAATCAAAAAAGAACTCCCCTTTTTCAATCTGGTTGCCAATTTGCTTATAGGCTTCACGGAAAGGGATGCCT
Source organism: Bacteroidota bacterium (assembly GCA_018266455.1). Lineage (GTDB taxonomy): Bacteria > Bacteroidota > Bacteroidia > Chitinophagales > Chitinophagaceae > Puia. The sequence goes on along the minus strand of JAFEAJ010000005.1, from coordinate 60,057 downwards.
TTGTTCACCATTTCATTAACAGCTTCCACGCTGAAGATATATTTGTATTTATCCTCGCTGAGGATATTGTCCCTGATTTCAATATTTGATAACATTAACCGAATTATTTGCAGGCAGGCTTTTAGTTCTTCAATGGCAGGGAAAAGGATTTCTTTGGTGAGCTGAAGGTCGCGATGGTATCCCGAAGGCAGGTTGTTGATCAGCAGCGTCAGCTCATTTGGTACAGATTGAATGCGGTTGCATTTGGCACGGGCCAGTTCAAATACATCAGGGTTTTTTTTATGTGGCATAATGCTGCTGCCAGTAGTGAGCTCATTAGGAAAAGAAATGAAACCAAAATTTTGATTGAGGTACAAGCAGGCGTCCATTGAAAGTTTGCTCAATGTTGCAGCAAGGCTGCTTAGCGCCATTGCTACAATCCTTTCTGTTTTGCCTCGGCTCATTTGGGCATAAACCGAATTGTAATTAAGCGATCCAAAATGCAACAATTTAGTAGTCATGGCCCTGTTCAACGGGAACGATGAACCATATCCGGCCCCGCTTCCAAGCGGGTTTTTATTGGCGACATGGTATGCTGCTGCCAGCAGTTCAAAGTCTTCTGTCAAACTTTCTGCATAAGCCCCAAACCATAACCCGAATGAAGATGGCATAGCGATTTGCAGGTGCGTGTATCCCGGCAATAGTTTATCCTTAAATTTTTCACTTTGTGCTATTAATAAATCGAAGAGGCCTTTGGCTTCTTCTTTTATTTTTAATATTTCTGAACGCAGGTACAGCTTGATATCAACCGCGACCTGGTCGTTACGGCTTCTTCCGCTATGGACTTTTTTGCCGGCCTCGCCAATGCGTTGCGTGAGCATCAATTCAATTTGCGAGTGAATGTCTTCCGCATTTTTGTCTATGGTAAATTTGCCATCGTGAATGTCCTGAAGGATGTTATTAAGCGCTTCCTGAATGGACGCCAGCTCTTCTTTTGTCAATAACCCAATGCTTTCCAGCATTTGCGTATGTGCCAGTGATCCGAGCACGTCATGTTCTGCTAATAAAATATCAAACTCTTTGTCCCTGCCCACGGTAAAGGTTTCGACAAGTTGCGAAGTGTTGGTGTTGTCTTTGTTCCAGAGTTTCATAATCGGTGCTTAATGCTTGACGCAAATGCTTAACACTGCGTTTAGCATCAAGCATTATGTGTTTTGCGTGATCAAATAAATTCATTCAACAACTGGATATAGGTCCTGATCCCATCCCTGATTTCGGCGATATAAATATACTCATCTGCAGTATGGCTTCTTGCGGAATTGCCCGGCCCCATTTTCAGCGTTGGGAAAGGCATTAATGCTTTATCTGATGTGGTGGGCGAACCAAAATATCCTTTGCCCAAAGCCAAACCTGCTTTTACCATTGGGTGGTTTAGTGAAATAGAACTGGGTTTCATTCTTGTTGTTCTTGGTACAAGCCGGCTTTTCAGGTTCTTTCTTAGTATTTCCAAAACTTCATCAAACGTGTACAGTTCGTTCACCCGCACATCAATCACAAATTTACATTGTGAGGGCACTACATTATGCTGTGTGTTTTCTGTTCCAATAATGGTAACTGCCATACGGGATTCGCCCAGCAGCGGGCTCACTTTCTCAAACCTGTAATTCCTTATCCAGTTGATGTCGTCTACTGCATTATATAAAGCATTTTCTCCTTCATTGCGGGCTGCATGGCCTAAGCGGCCCTGAGCCAAGCCATCAATTACCATCAGCCCTTTTTCAGCAACAGCCATTTCTAAATTTGTCGGTTCGCCAACAATGCCAAAATCAATTTTTCCTAAATGAGGCAATACCAATTCAATGCCATTTGTGCCACTTATTTCTTCCTCAGCGCTTGCCACAAAAAGAATATTATAGCTCATGCCTTCCCGATTGTAGAAGTATAAGAAAGCCGCTATCAGGCAAACAAGGCAGCCGCCTGCGTCGTTGCTCCCAAGACCGAAAATTTTTCCGTCTTTTTCCAAAGGCTCGAAAGGGTCATGCGTATATCCTTTGTTGGGCTTGACAGTATCGTGGTGAGAGTTTAATAAAACATTTTGTTTTGAAGCATCATAATGGCTGTTTTTGGCGTATACATTGTTGCCTATTCTTGAAAACGGCACCTGATGCTTCTCAAAGAAATTGCAAATCAGGTCAGCAGTCTCTTTTTCTTCTTTTGAGAAAGAAGGTATGGAGATTAATTGTTTCAACAATGCAATCGAATCCTGCTCTAATATTTTTATTTTTTCATCATTCATAAAAGTCCTTTATCCCTACTGATCAATAATTGCCGTTCCGGATTTCCCTTCAAGCAAACTAAAAAGATCTTCGGCCTTCCCTATTATCACTTTTTTTACCCCGCTGTTCAGTGCTAAAAATGCATTGTCGATCTTGGGTATCATCCCTGCAAAAATCTTAGCTTCTCGGGCATTGGTAGATTTCAACTCTTCAAAATAAGGCTTTGTCAGGTTCCGTATCACGCTGCTTTCATCATTAATATCAAGCAGCACGCCGCTTTTTTCGAATGAATAAATCAGTTGGACGGTGTAATGCCGGCTCATCGCTTTAGCTGTTTCCTGCGCAATGGTATCTGCATTGGTATTCAACAATTGCCCCTGGTTGTCATTCGTTATTGGAGCTATTACCGGGGTTAACCCTGATTTAAGAAACTGGGTTAAGCGTTCAGCGTTCAGTGCATCAACATCTCCAACAAACCCATAATCAATAGCCGGATGCAATCTTTTATGTGCCTGAATAATATTTGCATCAGCGCCACTCAACCCAATTGCGTTACAGCTGTGCGATTGCAATTGCGCAACAATATTTTTATTGATATAGCCTGCATAGACCATCGTTACCACTTTCAGTGTTTCAGCATCTGTGATCCTTCGGCCATCGACCAATTGCTGAGGGATACCTAAAACGGCTGCCAGTTTTGTAGCCAGCTTTCCTCCGCCATGCACCAATATTTTATGTGACCCGAGCGATGAAAATGCGTGAAGAAATGATTTTAATTTTTTTTCATCATCAATAATATTTCCGCCAATCTTTATTACATATAAATCTTCCATACTTATTGATTACTGCTTATGGTTTTGCAATATTTCACTCAAAACTGCCTGGGCTGCCCACACCCTGTTTCCTGCCTGTTGTGTAACGATGCAGTTTGGGCTATCTAATACTTCATCGCTCAATTCCACATTTCTTCGGACTGGTAAACAATGCATCAGTTTTGCGTTATTGGTCAGCCTCATTTTTTCATTCGTGAGCATCCATTCAGGATCGTTGCAGTAGATTTTGCCATAATCAGTATAGGTGCTCCAGTTTTTTACATACACAAAATCTGCATTCATCAATGCTTCGTCCTGTTGGTGCGTGATGGTTGCCCCATTCGTAAACTGATCATCCAGTTCGTATTCCTGGGGATGGCAGATCACAAAATCTGCTTTACCCCATTTGTTGACCCATTGGGCAAAACTGTTTGCCACGCACTGTGGCAGTGGTTTTATGTGAGGCGCCCAGGTGATAACAATTTTGGGATTTGAAGTTTGATGGCTCAGGTTTAAAATTTCCTGGATAGTAATAATATCTGTTAACGATTGCAGCGGGTGCAGCGTCGCGCTTTCCAGGCTTACCACAGGAATGCCCGCATATTTTATAAATTGGTTGATGTACAATTCGCTGTAATCGTCTTCTTTATTTTTAAGCGAAGGGAAAGTGCGGATGCAAAGAATGTCAAAATATTTTCCCATTATTGGCGCTGCATCTTTTACATGCTCCACAGTATTCCCGCTCATAATGGCTTCTTCTTCAAACTCTATCGCCCAGCCCTCTTTGTCAACATTAAACACGATTGGCTCCATGCCAAGGTTCTGGGCAGCTATTTGCGTGCTGATCCTTGTGCGCATGCTCGGGTTCAAAAAAACCAGGCCTATCCGTTTATTGGCGCCAAGTGTTTTATCAGCGAAAGGACTTGCTTTGTACATCAATGCTTTTTTTACCATCGCATCAATGTTGTTTACGTCATGAACGGAAATAAAATTTCTCATGTACGATGTTTGATAAGTAAAAATTCAAAAGCCGAAGCCAAAAATTTAGAGATACACTTTTTACTTTTCTTTTCTCCATTTGCAGGCGAATCACTCAAATCAGGATAATCGTGGCTCTGGCACCATCGCTTCAATTTCTTCTTTCACTGCATCCAAAAATTCGTCTGCGTCTTTTTTTCTTAATGCCAGCGATGGCAGCAACCTGATTACATTGGGTTTTGCTTCTCCCGTAAAAATATGCTGGTTGAACAACAGGTTTTTTTTCAACTCTTTTAATTCTTCGGGAACATCAAAACCGATCATTAGCCCTCTGCCCCGGACATTCATCAAATAAGGGATTTTTTTCAATTCATCCATCAGATAGTTCCCCAGGCCTTCCGCGTTCTGCATTAAGCATTCTTTCTCTATCACTTCCAGCACGGCAAGCGCTGCAGCACAGGCAAGATGGTTTCCCCCGAAAGTAGTGCCCAGCATAAAATGTTTTGCCCGGATATGCGGAGCAATGATGATTCCTGCAACAGGAAAACCATTTCCCATGCCCTTTGCCATCGTGTAAATATCAGCATTCACGTTGGCATAATCATGACTGAAAAATTTGCCGGTGCGTCCATAACCACATTGAACACTGTCGGCTATAAACACTGCATTGTATTCAGTACAAAGCTTTCTTATTGTTTGCAAAAAATGAACTGATGCCAGGTTGATGCCCCCAACTCCCTGAACCCCCTCAATAATTACAGAGGAGATTTCATTGCCGTTTTTTTTGAAGTATCCTTCTAAAACAGCTTCATCATCGAAAGGGAGAAAAACAACATTATCGGTTTGGTTCACCGGTGCAACAATAGTTGGGTTATCCGTTGCGGCAACTGCAAGCGATGTCCTTCCGTGAAATGATTTTGTAAATGCAATAATTTTTTTCCTGTTGTTGTAAAAGGATGCCAGTTTTAATGCATTCTCATTTGCCTCGGCACCGGAATTGCAAAGGAACAACTGGTAGCCTTCTTTGCCTGATATTTTCCCCAATTTCTCAGCAAGTTCTTCTTGCAAAGGGATTTTTAGGGAATTGGAATAGAAGCCAATTTTGTTCAATTGGCCAGTTACGCGACCCACATAATGAGGGTGCGTGTGCCCGATTGAAATTACAGCATGGCCGCCGTACATGTCTAAATATTGCTGTCCTTTATCATCCCACACATAAGAGCCTTTGGCTTTTGTGATAGTGATGTTATTGATTGGATAAACGTTGAATAAATGCATGATTTTAAGCTTAATTGCAGAACACTGAATGCATAGCGCTCCTTAGTTCGAATTGCCCCTGATTGATTTGATTAAATGAATAAGTTTTGCTTTTATCTCATTGAGCCTCTCATTCGCTATGCTATATTTTTCATTATTAATGGAATCGAGATTTTTTGATGGAAGAAAACAATATGCAAACTCCTGTACCGGCTCTATAGGCTGGTTAAGAAAATGAACAAAATCCTTATCTGTATTTCTTCCACATTCTTCGGCATTATTGAAAGGAACACAATAAGCTGCTCTTTTCATTTGATTAATCAATGTAAACTGCTCTGTCTTTGGAAAAAGCGGAGCGATTTCTTTATAACCCATAAGGGCTAAATCGTGTGGTTTAATCCAAACATCATATTTTTTAAAGTCTCGCATATTATAAGTTTTTTACTTTAGCATGATGCGCTCGGCACTCAGCCTCAAAAGTAATTTGCTTTCAATTTCAAGCCCATTGTTTCATCTATGCCAAAAATCAGGTTCATATTTTGTAAAGCCTGCCCGGATGCTCCTTTTAACAGGTTGTCGAGAGCTGAGTGAACAACTAATTTGCTTCCTGCTTTTTCTAATTGAATGATACAATTATTTGTATTTACCACCTGTTTTAAAAATATTGATTCCTGATTAATGATGGTAAACGGATGACCATTATAAAATTCTTTATATAAAGCGACCAGTTCATCCAACGGTTTGTCGCAATGAATGGTTGAACTGATAAAAATGCCGCGTGTAAAATCGCCACGCCAGGGAACGAAGTTAATAAGCTGATTGGTTGATTGGTTATTTGAAAGTTGATTTAGCGATTGTGTTATCTCTTTCAAATGCTGATGCGATAATGTTTTATATGCCTGGATGTTATTTGCGCGCCACGAAAAATGAGAAGTATCAGATAGCCCTTGCCCGGCGCCCGTAGAACCAGTGATGCCGGTAGAATAGACTTCATTTAATAATCCGGCTTGGGCCAATGGCAATAACCCCAGTTGAATGGCCGTTGCAAAGCATCCGGGGTTTGCAATGTTGTGTGCAGATAGTATTTGTTCTTTATTTATTTCCGGCAATCCGTAAATAAAAGCACGTTGCCCAATCTGGGATGTTTGATGCAGGCGAAAGTCCTGTGATAAGTCTATAATCTTTATTTCATTGGCAATTTTATTTTCCTGCAAAAACTTTTTTGCATCGCCATGCCCAACGCACAGAAACAAAACATCAATTCCATTCTTTAACTCTGAAGTGAATGTCAGGTCAGTTTCACCAACCATGTCTTTGTGCACTTCGTGTAAATACTTGCCTGCATTGCTTTTGCTGTTCACGAAAACAATTTCCGTAAGCGGGTGGTTTAATAATAAGCGTATTAATTCGCCACCAGTGTAACCCGCTCCGCCAACAATGCCTGTTTTAATTTTTTTCATCATTAATCTTATTAAAGATGACCGTTTGGTTCCCGAAAATCTTTGCAAAGCCTTTCACATCATCGCCGTTCCAGCCTTTGTTCATTTCGCCGTAGGAACCGAATTTGCTGCTCATCAGGTCGTGCTTACTTTCAATCCCCGTAATTGTGTAACGATAAGGCTGCAGTGTTATAAAAACTTTGCCGCTTACGGTTGTTTGTGTGTCTTCTAAAAATTTTTCGATGTTGCGCATGGTAGGGTCGAGCATTTGCCCTTCGTGCAGCCAGTTGCCGTACCAGTTGCTGAGCTGATCTTTCCAATACAACTGCCACTTGGTTAATGTATGTTTTTCCAACAGGTGATGTGCTTTAATAATGATGATTGGCGCTGCTGCTTCAAAACCAACGCGGCCCTTAATGCCAATGATGGTGTCGCCCACATGAATGTCTCTTCCGATTCCATAAGGTTGCGCAACCGATTGTAAATATTGAATGGCTTCTACCGGGTGAGGGAATTTTTTTCCGTCAACGGATTTTAATTCACCTTTCTCAAACTCAAGTGTTATGCTTTCAGCGTTCTGCTTTGTGCATGGGGTAGGCCAGGCATCCTCCGGCAAATAATCTTTCGACGTTAACGTTTCTTTGCCACCGACTGAAGTGCCCCACAAACCTTTATTAATGCTGTATTTTGCTTTTTCGAAATTCATTTCTACGCCATGTTCTTTCAAAAACTCAATTTCTTCTTCGCGGCTCAGTTTCATATCACGAATAGGGGTTAATATTTCAACGCCGGGCAACATGTTTTGAAAAACCATATCAAAACGCACCTGGTCATTTCCTGCGCCGGTGCTGCCATGCGCCACATACGATGCGCCGATTTCCAGCACATGCTTTGCAACGGCAATAGCCTGTACCATTCTTTCAGCGCTCACGCTTAAGGGATAAGTTGCATTCTTCAGCACGTTCCCGAAAATTAAATACTTAATGCAGCTTTCATAATATTCTTTCGTAACATCAACGCATGTAAAAGAGGTTGCGCCCAATCTTTTTGCTCTTGCTTCAATATTTTTTATTTCATCAGTGCTGAAGCCGCCGGTGTTCACGGTAATCGCATGGATTTCTAAATTTTTTATTTTACTCAAATAAATAGCGCAGTAAGTTGTGTCTAACCCGCCACTGTATGCAAGTACTACTTTGTTGTTCATGATAAAGTAAAAATTAAAAAGTAAAAAAGGTTCATGCTCTAAAAATGCCAAACATCAATTGTTTTATTCTTAATTACAAGTTTCATGTCCTGTTAGCCCTAAGGACCTCTTTAAATCGCGGCTTAGGTATTAAGAAAGAAATGCAAAAAAGATTTTGGTTTGGCAGCACCGTTAGTTTCTTTTTTCAGGAATGGTTTCAGCAATTTCCATTGTTTTATTTTCATAAAGCGCTCATACAGTTTGCTGTGCTCCTTAAAGTCTTTGGTTGTCTCTTCCGGTTCAAAATGATCTTTCGGGTCATATAGCATTGCCGTGCACATGCAATTTTTGCGCTCCTTGCTCATCAGTATCTCATAATTCACGCAGCTTTTGCATCCTGCCCAGAAAGCTTCGTCTTGTGTTAATTCAGAATAGGTAACGGGTTCGTAACCCAAATCGGAATTTATTTTCATCACGGCCAGGCCAGTTGTCAACCCGAAGATTTTTGCTTCAGGATATTTCTGCCTGCTCAGGTTGAAGATTTTCTTTTTGATTTGTTTTGCCAGCCCGCTTTTTCGGTAGGGCGGGGCAACTATCAGGCCTGAATTGGCTACGTACTCTCCATGGCTCCAGGTTTCGATATAGCAAAACCCTGCCCAGATATTATCCTTTGTGAAGGCGATCACTGCTTTTCCTTCGTGCATTTTTTGTTTGATATAATCGGGGCTTCGCTTGGCAATGCCAGTTCCGCGGGCTTTTGCTGATGACTCCATCTCATCGCAGATGATTTGTGCAAAATTCTCATGGGCATCATCAGCTATTAATATCTTGAACTCTTGTTCCATTTCTTTGGGTTAAAATTTGAGGAAATCAATGAATGCGCCATTGATGTTTTTTATTCCCTATTGCGGGATTTATAGTTCCACTATAACAAGGGACACTATGAGAATGGGGTATCAACGTCGTACCCGGAAGGGGGTGATGGGGCGAACAGAAAAAATAACGCCGACGGGCGCTACAAAAAACCCACGCTCATTGAAGGCGTGCAATATCACTTTTGGGTAGTGTGATATGGGTGAGTTTTTTTTCATTTCATTAATAGATGAAAATGGGCTGAATAAGTTTAACGGTGCAAAGAAAAACAATTTTTTTAATGAAAGGCAATATTTTATTTTCTAAATTGAGATTTTAGACGATTTTAAGAATTTGGTGACATTACATTAATGACAGGTGCTCGTGATTTTGAGGAAACCGAATTTTTAGAACTGCTGTTCTTTCAAAAACCATTCAAGCCTGTCCAAACCCAAGTTCGGACCATTGAGCGGAGTGTACCGCATCGCTCATTTCTTTGATGAGCGAGGGGTCTTTTTCAATGGCATTGCCTACCACAATCAGGTCTGCCCCTGCTTTGCAGTTGCGGTATGCTTTTTCAGGGTCTTTGATGCCGCCTCCGACAACCATAGGGACCTCAATTTGCCTGGCGACAGCCGCTATCATGTCCTCATTAATGGCGCGTTTTGCGCCGCTGCCGGCATCCATGTAAATCAGTTTCATCCCCAACATTTCGGCAGCCATGGCAGTGCATAATGCAATTTCGTTTTTATCTGAAGGTATAGGGGCGGCGTTGCTGATGTAGGAAACCGTTGTGGGCGCACCGCCATCAATCACCATATAGCCGGTAGAGATGATTTCAAGCCCACTTTGTTTTACGAATGGCGCTGAGATCACATGCTGCCCGATTAATAATTCCGGGTTACGGCCGGAAATAAGAGAAAGGTACAGCAGGCCATCTGCATATTTTGAAACCTGTGAGGGCGTGCCCGGGAAAAGCACAATTGGGATGCCGCAATTTCTTTTAATGTTAAGTACCACCTCATCGAGATGGTTGGAAATGACCAGGCTTCCGCCAACGAGCAGATAATCTACCCTGGCATCAACAGCGAGCTCGGTCAGCTCGCCAATTTTCGCGGCATCAACCTTGTCGGGGTCAATGAGCACAGCAAATGACTTTGCGCCCTCTTTCTTTCTTGCCAGCAATGATTTGTAAATGTTTTGCTTCATGGGTGTCCTGCTATTGGCTTCCTGCAAAAATGCAAAAACTTTTCGGGTTTAGGTAAAGAGACCGGCAAAAAGATAAAACAGGTGAACTTGCTTCACAACCCGCGCAAAAAAATACCAAGAATAAATTTAGAGTGCCACGCTGCTTAGCGAAAAAACATCCATTTCATTCTTGCACAAGCTCCTGTTATGTAACGGTTAAACTTTTTTTCAGTTGTAACCAAAAATATTTAGTCTTAATCTTTCTAAAAAATGTGCAAAAATCAGGTATCTCAATACCCGTCTGCAATACAAAAATTATCAACTGTTTTTTCCACAGTTTGTTAATATTTCGGAACGGGAAATATCAAAATCAAAAAATATTTTCGCTTTCCCCTTAACAATTTATTAATAACTGAAAATATTTACTAACCCAATGGCTAACGATATAAATCCGATGAAAGGCTTGTGCTTTGCCCGCCGCTTTACCCGGGAAGGAGTGGACGTGTTCAGCCAGTTTGAATACGACTACCGCACATCTGTAATACGCAACCCAACAGGCGAGGTTGTGTTTGAAATGAACAATGTGGAAGTGCCGAAACAGTGGAGCCAGATTGCCACTGATATTCTTGCCCAAAAATACTTCCGCAAAGCCGGTGTGCCACAACCCGATGGCTCGCTCGGAAGAGAGACCTCAGTGAAGCAGGTCGCTCACCGCATGGCCAATTGCTGGCGCGTTTGGGGGGAGCGTTACCATTATTTTGCATCTGAAAAAGACGCACAAATTTTTTATGAAGAACTGGTGTATTGCATTTTGAACCAGGCTTGTGTCCCCAATAGCCCGCAATGGTTCAACACTGGTTTATTCGAAAGTTATGGCATCAAAGGGAAGCCTCAGGGGCATTATTATGTAGATGCGGTTGACGGCCAATTGAAAAAATCTACTTCGGCTTATGAAAGGCCCCAGCCTCATGCATGCTTTATATTAAGCGTAGAAGATGATTTGGTGAACGATGGCGGCATTATGGATTTGTGGATCCGCGAAGCCAGGATTTTTAAATACGGGTCTGGCGTTGGAACAAACTTCTCGAGCATTCGCGGCGAAGGGGAAAAACTCAGCGGCGGCGGAACATCCAGCGGGCTGATGAGCTTTTTGAAAATCGGCGACCGTGCCGCCGGAGCTATCAAATCCGGCGGAACGACGCGCCGCGCTGCTAAAATGGTTTGTCTCGATCTGGACCATCCGGAAGTGATGGATTTCATCAACTGGAAAGTGGAAGAAGAAAAGAAAGTGGGGGCATTGATTGCCGCAGGTTACCCCAGCGATTATGAAGGCGAAGCTTACAGGACTGTGTCAGGACAGAATTCTAATAATTCGATCCGCATACCAAACGATTTTTTTGAAAAGCTCGAAAAAGGCGAAGACTGGGAACTAAAAGCCAGGAGCGATGGCAGGGTGATGAAGCGTTTTCCTGCCAAAGAAATCTGGAACCAGATTGCGTATGCAGCATGGCGTTGCGCTGACCCGGGTACCCAATACGATACCACCATTAACGAGTGGCACACGTGCCCCAATGGTGGCCGCATCCGGGCTTCCAACCCTTGCTCCGAGTACATGTTCCTCGACAACACGGCATGCAACCTGGCATCCGTGAACCTGCGCAGGTTTTATGATGAAACCACCAACATTTTTGATGTAGAAGGTTTCGAGTACACATGCAGGCTATGGACAGCTGTGCTTGAGATATCAGTGCTCATGGCACAGTTCCCAAGCAGGGAAGTAGCGCAACTTTCTTATGATTACAGAACGCTTGGCCTGGGCTACGCCAACCTCGGCTCCATGCTGATGGTAATGGGCATTCCTTACGACAGCGAGGAAGCAAGGGGCATTGCCGGAGCTATCACCGCTATCATGACCGGCATTTCTTATAAGACGTCTGCTGAGATGGCTGAAGTGCTTGGTGCATTTCCAAAGTATGAAGAGAACAAAGCGCAAATGCTCCGTGTAATGCGCAATCATCGCCTCGCTGCTTACGATGCCGATGAATATGAAGGATTGCAGATCAAACCACAAGGCATCAAAGCAAAATATTGCCCTGATTATTTGTTGAAAGCTGCTACCAAAGTATGGGATGATGCAGTGCAGCTTGGAGAAAAGTTTGGGTACCGCAATGCACAGACAACAGTCATCGCCCCAACTGGCACGATTGGTTTGGTAATGGATTGCGATACGACCGGTGTTGAACCTGATTTTGCCCTCGTAAAATTTAAAAAGCTCAGTGGTGGCGGATACTTTAAGATCATCAACCAGTCCGTTCCTGCTGCATTAAGAAATCTTGGTTATTCTGAAAAAGACATTGATGCGGTTGTAAAATACGCAGTAGGTGCCGGCACATTTGCAGGAGCGCCGTACATCAATCACCAAACGCTCAGCGAAAAAGGATTTATAGCCGAAGAGATTAAAAAATTGGATACAGCAGTTGGCTCGGCATTTGAAGTTGGTTTTGTTTTCAATGTATACACCTTAGGTGAAGAATGTTTGCAGCGCCTCGGTTTCAAACCCGAAGAGTACTTCAGCTTTGATTGGAGCTTGTTGGAAGCGCTTGGTTTCTCCGAAGAACAAATTGAAGCCGCAAACGATTATGTATGCGGGACAATGACCGTGGAAGGCGCGCCAGCTTTACAAGAGGAGCACCTCGCCATTTTTGATTGTGCCAATAAATGCGGTAAAAAAGGCGAAAGATATATTCATGCACATGGCCACATCAGGATGATGGGGGCCGTACAGCCATTCATCAGTGGCGCTATTTCCAAAACAATCAACCTTCCGAACGAAGCAGAGATTACTGAAATAGCAGATGCATATATGTTAAGCTGGCAATTGGGGCTGAAGGCCTGTGCGCTTTACCGTGATGGCTCTAAATTATCGCAACCGCTCAGCAATAAATCTGATAAAAAAAGGAAGACGGAAGCAGGAAGCCAGAAACCGGAAGAGGCATCATCGGCGCAACAGTTAGGCAATGAGTCAAATATTGTTGATCTCAGCAAACTTACTGTCCAGGAATTGTTAGAAGAAGTAACAAAACGTGTTCAATCTTCACCCGATACCAAACTGAAACGGGCATTAGCTACGATTGTAGAAAGAAGAACGCTTCCTGCAAAGCGCCGTGGCTTTACCCAAAAAGCGAAAATTAACGGGCAGGCCCTTTTCCTGCGTACCGGCGAATATGATGACGGGACTGTTGGTGAAATCTTTATTGACATGGCAAAAGAAGGCGCCACCATGCGCAGCATGTTGAACTGCTTTGCCATTGCCATCTCCATCGGGCTGCAATATGGCGTTCCATTAGAAGAATTTGTAGAAAAATTTGTGTTCACCCGCTTTGAGCCATCGGGAATGGTAGACCACCCGAACATCAAGAGCACAACATCAATAGTTGATTTCATCTTCCGCGCCTTGGCTTATGAATACCTGGGAAGAACAGATTTAGTACATGTGCTGGACAAAGCGGAAGTGGCAAACACCGGCACTGATGATTGGGATGAAATCCCAACATCGCTCGAATACGAAAAAAAAACGCCCGAATTAAGTGATGTAAGAGTTGTTGCTAAAGCTGTGAATAAACCGGCATTGCAACAACCTGCAAAACTGCAAAAAACAACTGCTGTGAAAACAGAAGCAGCATTAGATGCAGTGAATGCCGCAGCCAAAAGCATGCAAAGCGATGCCCCTGCTTGTAATACCTGTGGTCACATTACCATAAGAAGCGGCACTTGCTATAAGTGCCTCAATTGCGGGAACAGTATGGGTTGCAGTTAGGGCCTGTTAACCCTATCAAATAAATAAGGACGGTTATTATATACTTCTACTCCCGCTCATGTCTATGAGCGGGTTTTTTTTGATGGGCAAGCCTGGTTGGGCTATTTTGAGGCAAAGCGCTGGCTAAATAAAATAGGATGTATCAAAAGTAAAATGAACGCCCTGAGAATTGTGCAGACAAAACATTCTCCATCCCCCTTACCGAATAAAAAGAGGCTGCCCGGGTTTTTGAGACAGCCTCAGTAATGTTGATTGTTTTATATATTTTTTACTTCCTGTTCTTCTCAAAAAATTTACCAAGGTATTTTCCGGCATCGGCATAACATTCTTTGATCCTTATTCCGGTATCGTAATCATTGCCACCAAAAGTCCTGCCGGGTGCTCTTCTTATGGATATCACCGCAACCACATTGCTCCTGTTGGCAGTTTCTACAATCTTTACTTCAGCATCTATTGATGCATTTTTCCGGGAAACATAAATATTGTAACCCGGCTCGGTATAAGTGGTATGAAAAATCATGGTATATTTTGTGGGCTTCATAGAAACAGTCATGTCGCTGTTCTTCTCAAAAAGCTCAATAAAGCTGGGCTCATAATCGTGTTTTCTATCGCTTACCCAGGCTTCTGCCCAGTTGTCCCCACGGCCGGCTTCTTTTTTATTGTATTCCTCTTTCTTCTTGTTGACATAGTCTTCTTCTTTGTCGAATTTGCCAACGCCCATATTGTCGTAAGTAAACTCTACGCTGATCGATTTTTCGTCTTTAAGCGGAGCGAGGCTTCCTTCCTGTATTTTAATTGACTGTGCGCTGAGCGTAATGCAGGTAGCGGCAAACAGAAGAAACAATGCGGAGATTTTTACAAGTTTCATTTGTATGTTTTTTAAAAGGTTAATGAGGTCTTAAAAATAGTAAAAAACCTATTACGGAAAGGTGATTGTTATGGGCTTAAGGAGCTTTATTTTCTTAAAACCGGGTAATTCTACCAGCAAAACATGGAAATTTTCGTTCGGCGAATGATTTTATACGATAAGCTTGCACCACAATTTTAGGGTAGTATCTTCGTTAATGATAAAAGCAACTCTCAAAATCCAAAAATGAAACCCATGAAAAAGATCATTGCCTCCATAGCCGTTATCGCTTTTTTTGCCTCGTGCAGCAGGTCGGTAACGCCCTACGAAGCCGCATCGAATCATTACAATCATTGCAGGGCAGTGCGATAGGCTCTCATAAAATAATTATTTAAACAAGCCGGGCTGTCTTTTTGGACAGCCTTTTTTGTTTAATCCTTATTTTTATGCCACTAATCTGCTTACATGGTCATTCATTTCGGCTACGACAAAAAACAGGTGCTCCAGGCTTTGCGCTATCATTTTATTACCCGGCCAGAGATAAAAACCTTGCTGATAGTAGTCAATATTTTTACTATCATCTCAGCAGTGCTTCTTTATATGCACAAAATACAACCGCTTTCATTTCTCGTGTTTTCGCTGCTTTGGTTCCTGCTGATCATCACAGTTTGGAAATTTTTGCCGAACAGCATTTATAAAAAGAATGAAACTTTCAGGGACAGTTTTTCTATGGACATTAACCATACTGAAGTGGTCCTAAACACTAACCGCGGGACGCATGCCTGGCAATGGAAAGACTTCAGCACTTTTACGGAAAGCCCTTATTTCTTTCATTTGTATTTTAACAGCCGGGCTTTTTTTTTGGTGCCAAAAGATGCATTTGAAGGCATATTGGAATTGCAGGCAGTGCGGCAACTGCTGAGAGAAAAAATAGGCAAAAAATAATCGGCCATGCTCACCGGGGCTTGTACTTTGTTTCCTCAAATATTTTTTTTGGATCTGTTGCCATCAGTTTTAAAGGGCTTATTGATGGGTTCTTTTCGAAATAGCTTTTTACGATTTGCCAGCCCACCCATTGGCCAATATTGCCTGGGGAAACATCGGGCATACCCAAAGTATTGGGCGCATCACCTATATAATTTTTAATAATATCCGGATCGATAGTATAAAGCTGGTTATTGGATTGCAAAAAGAAATTCCATATCAGGCCTTCATTCTTCCTGCACCAGTCGCATTGTTTTTGTGTGTAGCCTGTGATGAGGCTATCCTGCACACCCGGCATGAACTGATTGACCAGCCACCAATATTTCCCTTTATCGATCATTTGTTCAATCAATGGTTTGCTCTGGCTTTTATCTGCAAACAGGTCTTCGGCTATTGCTTTCATGCAATTGACAGTTATAAACGAAGGCTCAAAACGCCGGGAAATATAGGCGGGGTACATTTCCTGGCCCTCCATGCTGGTATAGAACGAAAAATTTTTTCCGGCGTACAATTGAAGGCCTATTGCCAGGCTATATTGAGTAATAGCCACACCGGGGGCATCAAAAGGGCCTATGTAAGCAACCACTTTTGACGGGAGTTGGTATTGTGGGAAATAATATTTTACATATTTGAAACTTTGTTGCAGTTCTTTTTCCAGCCAACCAAGGTTTTCAAACTTCATTTCAATGGCATCTTTAACAGGCCAATAACTGGAAAGAAATTGCCTGCATGCCGCAAATGCTAACCTGCTGGTATCGCTCAGTGGCTCGGCTCCCAGGATCTCGGTGGTAAAGTCGTCAATGAAATAAGGGTATTGCCGGGTTATTTTCTGTAGCCCTGGGACAATATTATTGGTGTCTAACGAGAAAAAAGCTTTATCGAAACGTTCAATTTTAACGGTAAGAGGTATCCCAGAAACATCAGGAGCATTATTTTTATTATGGCAAGCTTCAGCAAATAGAACAATAAGCAGTATGGCGGTTAATCTTTTCATGATTTAAGTAACGAAAATCCGGGCCAATTATGCGCACCAGCAAAAATTGATGCTAATTTGCACAATTTGTGTTTGCCGTAAATTTGCAACATGAAAATCGCTTTAGCACAACAAAATTATCATATAGGGAATTTCGGGGGCAACACAGCAAAAATTATTGAGGGCATACAAAAAGCAAAAAAGGAAAATGCCGATCTGGTGGTGTTTTCCGAGCTGTCTGTTTGCGGCTATCCGCCGAGGGATTTTTTAGAGTTTGAGGATTTCATTAACAAATGCTATGAAGCTATTGACACAATTAAACAATATGCCGATAGCATTGGAGTGATTGTAGGCTGCCCTCAAAGGAACTCGTCTCAGGAAGGGAAGGGCTTATTCAATGCTGCTCTGCTGTTGTATGAAAAACAAATAAAAGGAGCTGCTTATAAAACCTGCCTGCCTACTTATGATGTGTTTGATGAATACCGGTATTTTGAACCGGGCTTTGAATGGAATGTGATTGCTTTTAAAGGCAAAAAAATTGCGCTTACTATTTGCGAAGACATCTGGACTTTTGGAGACAATCCATTATACCGTCATTGGCCGATGGAAGAATTGAGCAAGCAAGCCCCTGACCTGATGATCAACATTTCTGCATCGCCATTCGACTATGACCATGATAAAGACAGGAAAGAAATAGTAAAAGCCAATGTGCTGAAGTATAAGCTCCCGATGTTTTATTGCAATGCCATAGGCTCACAAACGGAAGTGGTTTTTGATGGGGGCAGTTTAGTATATGATGCCAATGGGAACCTTATAAAAGAGATGAAATATTTTGAAGAAGATTTTTGTGTCATTGAGCCCTTAGTCTTCGGTCAGCGGTCGGCAGAAGAGAACCGGCTACAGGCAGCCGATGACCAACGACTTTTCAGCAAAGAAATACGTGTTTCTAAACAAAATGATGCTTCAAAAATCATTAGCTACCTCACCACTGAAAATAATATCAGGCAAATTCATGGTGCGCTGATGCTCGGCATCCGAGATTATTTCAGCAAAATGAATTTTACAAAAGCGATCCTTGGCAGCAGCGGGGGCATTGATAGTGCAGTTGCGCTGGCTTTGGCATGTGAGGCTTTGGGGAAAGAAAGCGTAAGGGCAATCTTAATGCCTTCGCAGTATTCTTCTTCACATTCAGTGAGCGATGCGGAGCAGCTCTCAAAAAACCTGGGCAATCCTTATGATGTCATAGCAATAAAAAACATCTACGACTCATTTCTTGCTGCATTGGAACCTGTTTTTAAAAAGCTTCCGTTTAGTCTTGCTGAAGAAAATATCCAAAGCAGGGCGAGAGGGAACCTACTGATGGCCATTGCAAATAAATTTGGCTATATCCTGCTTAACACATCTAATAAAAGCGAGCTCGCAACAGGCTATGGAACTCTATATGGCGATATGGCCGGCGGGCTTAGTGTTCTTGGCGATGTGTACAAAATGCAGGTATATGCCCTGGCAAAGTATATCAACCGGAATGGAGAGATCATCCCCCAAAATATTATCAACAAAGCGCCTTCGGCTGAACTGAGGCCTAACCAAAAGGACAGCGACAGCCTTCCTGAATATGACGTGTTAGATAAAATCTTGTACCAGTATATCGAAAAGCATCAGGGCCCGAAAGAGATTATATCAATGGGCATTGACGAGCAACTGGTGAAAAGGATCCTGAAGCTGGTGAACACCAATGAATATAAAAGAAACCAGTTCTGCCCCATCATACGCGTAAGCTGCAAAGCATTTGGAGTAGGCAGAAGGATGCCGATAGTTGGGAAATACCTTTCCTGATTTTTGGAGCTTTTCTTTCTTGCAGGAGTTCCCCAACTCAGTCTTGCTTCTCCGATGACCCGTTTGGCTACAACAAGGCTTTAGCAGCTTTTGTTAATCGCTAATAAATATTTAAATTGTTTAAACAATTGTTCTGACCGTTGAAATTTGTCCTGGCTTGTTCAAGTTGGCAAGCTACTTGCTATGAATTCGTATTTTTGCACCCCTAATAACAATTGTAAATGATTTATACTGCAGAAGACATTCGGCAATTAAATGATAAGATCCAGTACCAGGGTGTTTTTATTGACAGGCTTCGTGATGAGATAAGCCGTGTGATCGTAGGCCAGCAACATATGCTCGACAGGTTGTTGATTGGCTTATTGAGCAATGGGCATGTGCTTTTAGAAGGCGTTCCCGGTTTGGCCAAAACGCTTTCTATCAAATCGCTTGCCCAGGCCATCAAAGCGAACTTCAGCCGGATCCAGTTTACTCCTGATTTATTGCCTGCCGATGTTATCGGCACCATGATCTATAACCAGCAACGGAATGAATTTGTGGTTCGCAAGGGCCCCATCTTCGCGAACTTTGTTTTAGCCGATGAAATCAACCGAGCACCTGCAAAAGTACAAAGCGCTTTGCTCGAAGCAATGCAGGAGCGGCAGGTGACCATTGGAGATTCCAGCTATAAGCTGGATGAGCCATTCCTGGTGCTCGCTACACAAAATCCATTGGAGCAGGAAGGAACTTATCCTTTGCCCGAAGCGCAGCAGGACCGCTTTATCATGAAAGTGATTGTTGGCTACCCATCGAAGCAGGAAGAACAGATGATCATTCGCCAGAATGCGCATGGTGCTGGTTTTCCCCAGGTAAACCAGGTAGTATCTATACAGGAGATATTGCAGGCAAGGGACTTAACAAAGCAAGTATATATGGATGAAAAGGTGGAACATTATATTCTTGATATTGTTTTTGCAACGCGCACTCCTGAAAAATACAGGATTGAAAAATTACAGCCATTGATTGCTTATGGCGGGTCGCCACGCGCAAGCATTAATCTTGCACTGGCAGCTAAAGCAAATGCATTTTTAAATAAAAGGGGATATGTTATCCCTGAAGATGTCCGTGCTATTTCAAAAGATGTGCTCCGCCATCGCATTGGCTTAACGTATGAAGCCGAAGCTGAAAATGTGAATACAGAACAAGTGATTGATGAGGTGCTAAGAGCGATCCAGGTCCCATAAAAATTTGTATCTTATAATCAGCGGTCTATAGTTTCGCTAATTCAATTTTTCTTCTTGAATATTAAAAATTATCCACTATAAGGCCGCAAAAAAAGAATCCAGGAACCGGGGGCATGAGGGCTACAGATCGCTATCTATAAATATTAAGCATGTTTACGCCTTCCGAAATATTAAAAAAGGTCCGTGAGCTGGAAATCAAAAGCAAAAGGCTCACCAGGCATATTTTTACCGGCGAGTACCACAGTGCTTTTAAAGGCCGTGGAATGAGCTTTCGGGAAGTGCGCGAGTACGCCCCGGGCGATGATGTCCGGTTTATAGACTGGAATGTTTCTGCGCGTTTCAATCATCTGTTCAGCAAATTGTTTGAAGAGGAGCGCGAGCTGACTGTGATATTATTAATTGATATTAGCGCCAGCTCTTTATTTGGAACGGTGCATGCCAGCAAAAAAGATATTATTACTGAAATATGCGCTGTGCTGGCATTTTCGGCAATTAATAATAACGATAAGGTTGGCGCTATTCTTTTTACAGATAAGGTGGAAAAATATATTCCCCCCAAAAAAGGAAGAGAACAAGCTCTTTATATAGTACGAGAAATGTTAACGGCAACACCTAAACGAAAAGGAACTAAGCTTGGTGAAGCCATTCGATTTTTCAACAGCTCCATCAGGCAGAAAAGCATCGCATTTATATTAAGTGATTTTTTAGACGAAAAATTTGATGACGCATTAAAGGTGGCTGCCAAAAAGCATGACATAACAGGAATCAAAGTGTACGATAAGATGGATATGCAACTGCCTGAAGCAGGGCTGATAGAAGTGCAGGATGCGGAAACGGGGGAAACGATATGGGCTGATACTGACGATTACCTGGTACGTAAAAATTATCATGATAATTTTTTTTCGTCTACGGAAAACTGTAAAACTGTTTTTTTGAAAGCCGGATGTGACCTTCTCCATATCCGCACTGATGAAGATTATGTGAAAGTGTTGAAAAAATTCTTTATCGGCCGAAGCAAACCGGCGTGAATACAGAGGTTATGAGCTTTGCCCTTAGGCTATTTTTTTGTAGGCATAAGCTGTCGATCTGTTGTGATCATAAGATCTTTAGGCCTTAAACTTTTAGATGTAGATGAGGTTCCAAATATTATTGATATCGGGTTTATTGGTTTGTGCAAGGTTGTCATTTGCCCAATCTTCTGTAACCGTGAACTCCACCATCGATAAAAACGAAATACTGGTTGGGGAGCAGATTCGTTTGTCCCTTGATGTGAAAGTTTCCTTGGGGTTCAACCCATCCTGGTTCCTGCTTGATACGATACCTCATTTTGATATTGTCAGCAAAGGCAGAATTGATTCTTTGATTACTGAAGACGGCAAATCCTATCATCAGAATATTATTATTACCAGTTTCGATTCGGGCATGCATGCCATTCCAAAGTTGCCAATAGTAATAGGAGGGAAAAGTTTTTTCACAGATTCCATTCCAGTTACTGTAAAATTTACCACACTTGGCCCTAAACAGGAATATCATGATATCAAGGATATTTTGGATGTTCCATATCCTTACACGAGATATATTGTATGGTCAATTATTTTTGTTACGGTTATTTCTATTGGGCTGGTAATCTATTTTATTACAAGCAAACAAAGTGTTGCCCCAAAAGAAGAGATGCATATATCAAAATTGACTCCTTATGAAGAAGCTATTCAATCTTTAGAAGAGTTAAAGCAGCAGCAGCTTCCAGAACAAGGGCAGGTAAAATTGTATTATAGCCGGTTGAACGATATTCTCCGGTTATTTGTTTTAAGAAAATTACAGATTGCCAGTATGGCTAAAACAAATGAAGAAATTATTGTGCAATTAAAAAGCCAACAGCTTTCAAACGAACAAAATTCCCAATTGTCTAAGGCATTGCGGGTCATCGATTTTGTGAAGTTTGCCAAATATCTCCCCAGTGAAAATGACAATGAGGAAAATTATAATGTAATTAAATCTTCAGTCGAAATTTTAAATGAAATTGGTGAATAGTGCTATACAAGTGGTTTCAACATATCAGCCTTGCCTATCCTGCTTTTTTGGGATTGCTGCTTATTGTGCCTTTCATGATTTTTTGGTATCGGAATAAATACAATAAAGGCCAAAGTTCAGTAATTATTTCTACTACTCAGAATTTCAGGGGAGCTGCTTCCTGGAAAAGCACGTTCAGGCATATTCCGTTTATTTTGCGCATGCTCGCTGCCATTAGTTTGGTTATTGCACTGGCAAGGCCTCAAATAAAAAATGAAGAACGTTTAATTAATGGTGAGGGCATTGATATCATACTATGCATTGATATTAGCGGAAGCATGCTGGCGCAGGACTTTACCCCAAACAGGATTGAAGCTGCAAAAAACGTAGCTTCAACTTTTATAGATAACCGCCCTACAGACCGGATAGGCCTTGTCATATTTTCAGGTGAAAGCTTTACGATGTGCCCACTTACGGCAGACCATAATGTGCTGCAAACTCAATTGTATAACGTGCAAAGCGGTTTGTTGGAAGATGGTACTGCTATTGGTTCCGGGCTGGCTACCAGTGTTGACAGGCTCCGTCAGTCTCCTTCAAAAAGCAAAGTAATTATTTTGCTGACTGATGGCGAAAACAATGGCGGATTGATAGACCCGAACACCGCGAAAGAAATTGCCAAATCGGTGGGCGTTCGCGTTTATACTATTGGAGTTGGCACAGAAGGATATGCCCCGGTGCCCGTACAAACTTCCGGCGGAGTGATCATGCAGCGAGAGAAGATCAATATTGATGAAAAACTGCTTACCCAAATTGCAAACGAAACGGGAGGCAAATATTATCGGGCAACTGATGATCATAGCCTGAAAAGTATTTATTCCGAAATTGATAAACTTGAAAAATCAAAAGTCGAGGTTGCGATTTATCGGCGATACAGTGAACAATTTTTGCCATTTGCATTGGCTGCTGCCACATTTCTTCTTTTTGAGCTTGTTTTGAAGTTCACTTTGTTCAGGAAATTTCCCTAATTCTTTGTCCACCTGGAAGTGCTGTAGTTTGGCAAACCTGGGAACACAAAGCCATCTGCCCTTATGCTGTATGTTCCAATTTAGCATTGTTCTTGTAAATTCGCCAACTAATGAAAGCCAAGGTATATAAGTCAACCGGCAGTTGGTATTATGTAAAGCCTGATGCGGGAACGTTTTGGAATGCCAGGCTGAAAGGGGTCTTCAAAAAGGAAGGCATTAGTTCTACTAACCCTTTAGCCGTAGGTGACGATATTGAAATTGAGCCTGAAAACGAAGCAGAACGTTCTGCTATTATAACAGAAATATATAAGAGGAAAAACTACATTAACCGCCAATCGCCAACGCACAGATGGCAGCATCACATCATTGCAGCAAATATTGATCAATCCATATTAATGGCCAGCCTGAAAGAGCCAAAAACTTCTCAGGGGTTTATTGACAGGTTCCTGGCTGCCTGTGAGGCATATCATATTCCGGCTATTATCATTCTCAACAAGTCAGATTTATATAAAACAAAGGAGCTTGACAAATTTGAACAATGGAAAGAAATGTATGAATCTGTCGGATATAAAATTTTGCTGACAAGTATTAAATCAAATATAGTCGCAGAAGAATTGTTGTCGTTATTGAAAGGCAAAATTACGCTGCTCAGCGGCCATTCAGGAGTGGGGAAATCTTCTTTGATCAATCATGTTTTTCCTTCACTTAGCCTTAAAACACAAGACGTAAGCGGGTGGAGCAGTAAGGGCATACATACTACCACTTTTGCTGAGATGTTCGACCTTCCGTTTGGGGGACAGGTTATTGATACGCCAGGCATGCGTGAATTTGGATTGGTGGACATTGGCAAACAAGAGCTTTCGCATTATTTCCCCGAAATGCGGGTTCGCATAAATGAGTGCCGGTTCAACAATTGTCTTCATGTTAACGAGCCCGGTTGTGCCATCAAAAAAGCCCTCGATGAGGGCTTGGTATATGTTGATCGTTACGTGAGCTACTGTAACATTCTTGATTCAATTGCCGAGAAAAAATATTGATGCCATAAGCCTCACAATGATTTGTGCCAGCCCCGGCTTTTACGGTAAGCTTACGACATGAATTTTCTCGCTGTATTGATCATTAGCTTTGTTTCTAAAAATTTCGCTACTTCAACTACGGCATCGTTATCCTTTCTCGGGGCTTCCCGAAATTTGCGCGGGTAGATGGATATGCCCGTATAGATGTTGTAATGCAAAGTAAGCGTATGGCCCTTGAACATAAAGTCCCACATCAGCGAATCAAAGTCATCCGTCTTTTGTGTAAATTTTATATCAAGGTCATCGGAAAGGATGTTGGCCACTTCGTAAAAACGTTTAAGGCCGCAATCGTCATCAATAACTGCTTCGGTGCAACCGAAATCGGTGCGTAATGTTAGGCTCATAGAGGGTGGATTTAGGATGTTTATAATAGAAATTGGGATTTTACGATTTAAACTTAGGAGCCTTTGGCACTTTCTCTCCACTCAAAATCCTTTCAGCACCGACATTTCTTCCATCGCTGGGGCATCCATATTTAGGTCCAAAAATATTATTGATTAACCTGCAGGAACTGTTGCAGAAGAGAATAGCAGAAACTAACAATAGAGGCAATATTTTTTTGCCGGTTTTCATGGGTATAGCTGTTAAACGAATTAAACTTACAAATATTTTATGGTATTTGCAAGCAAATGAACCATACCGAAGTGTTGATTAGCTAATAACCAAGTCAACACATTTGCCTTTGAACCTACCTAAACCAGTTGGCGTAGTGAATATAATTATCTGCAATCCGTTGAATCTGACCGCTTATAAGATCTTCTGAAATATCTTTTACTTTTTTTGCCGGCACGCCTGCATAAATAGAGCCATGCTCTATTATCGTTCCTTCCAGCACCACCGCCCCAGCCGCAATAATAGAATGGCTGCCTATTTCGGCCCCATCCATCACAATGGCACCCATCCCGATCAGCACATTATCGTGAACCGTGCATCCATGAACAATGGCATTATGGCCGATAGACACATTATGTCCGATAACTGTTTGTGTTTTTTTATAAGTGCAATGGATCACCGCCCCGTCCTGGATATTCACTTTATTGCCAATGCGGATGATATTTACATCGCCCCTTACGACTGCATTGAACCAAACACTGCAATCATTGCCCATGTACACATCGCCAACGATAGTGGCATTGGGCGCTATAAAACAATTGTTGCCAAATTTAGGAGAAACGCCTTCAACAGGGAGAATAACAGGCATGAGTATTTATGGTTTTAGATGTGTTGGTTTTCTTTAAAAGAGTGTCCTGAAAAATTATCGGGTCAATTACAAAAGTCACATAAACTTATGTTCACGCAAAATATCCCAAATTCTTGCCGACATTTGTTACAATGAACAACAGGGAATTGTTTTTTAAGCATGTTGCACAAACTTCCCCATCGCCGCTGGCACTTGAAATCGTAAAAGCTGAAGGTATTCATCTTTTTGATATCGGTGGGAAAAGATATATTGACCTGGTTGGGGGAATTAGCGTTTGCAATACTGGTCACCGGCACCCAAAGGTGCTGGAAGCCATCAAAGAACAAGCTGATAAATACCTGCATGTCTTAGTATATGGAGAACTTATTCAGTCACCACAGGTGCAGTATGCAAAACTGCTCACCGATAACTTGCCTTCTTCATTAAATTCAGTTTATTTTACCAATTCAGGAGCAGAAGCTGTGGAAGGGGCTATGAAATTGGCAAAACGGGTTACCAATAGAACACAGGTTATAGCATTCAAACAATCTTATCATGGCTCCACTCAGGGCGCACTGAGCATTATTGGAGATGAATACTGGCGCAATGCATTTCGGCCATTGCTTCCGGATATTTTGCATCTCGATTATGACTCCTTTGAATCATTGAAATATATAACAGGGAAGACTGCATGTGTTGTTGCGGAAACAGTCCAGGCGGAGAGGGGGGTGTTTGCCCCAACCGGGGAGTGGATGAAAGCGTTAAGCAAAAAATGCAGGGCAATGGGAACATTGCTGGTGCTCGACGAAATACAAACAGGTTTTGGAAGAACAGGTGTGCTTTGGGGCTTTGAGCCTTATGAGGTTGTTCCTGATATTTTGTTGCTGGGCAAGGCGCTTGGGGGCGGAATGCCACTGGGGGCCTTTATAGCGGATAGAATACGAATGGGCCAATTAACTGAAAACCCGATTCTCGGCCATATCACTACTTTCGGGGGCCATCCCGTATGTTGTTCTTCAGGCATGGCTTCAATGAAAGTATTATTGGAAGAAAATTGGATTGCCCTGGTCAAATCAAAAGAAAAATTATTCAGGCAATTATTAGTTCACCCTAAGATAAAAGCAGTCCGTTCATCTGGATTGTTAATTGCAGTTGAATTTGAAAGTTTTGAAGTCAATAAAAAGGTAATTGATACATGCATTGCAAATGGCGTATTAACAGATTGGTTTTTATTTGCGCCGAATTGTATGCGCATTGCCCCACCACTGATTATTAGTGAAGGGGAAATCAACATAGCCTGTGAAATCATTCTGAAAGCATTGATCTGATTTGCCTCTTTGCAACTTGTATCAAACCACTTTGAACAACACAGCTGCGATTACTCCGCCAATAATCGGGCCGATAATGGGTACCCAGGAATAGTTCCAGTCGCTGTCCTTTTTTTTGCTAATGGGTAAAATAAAATGCATAATGCGCGGCCCAATGTCGCGAGCCGGATTAATGGCGTAACCTGTTGTGCCGCCGAGCGAAAGACCGATTGCAAGTACAAGGAAGGCAACAGGCAGCGCTCCTATAGCACCCAAACCTATTTTACCATCGTTGTTATTGAGGTTAATGCTGGGGCCGGCAATATAAAGCACTGCAAATACCAGTACGAAGGTGCCGATGATTTCTGAAAACAGGTTATCTATTGGGTTCCTGATGGCAGGCCCGGTGCTGAACACAGCCAGCTTCGCATCTGCATTATCAGTTTCGTTGAAATGCTGGCGATAAGTGACCCAAATGATGAATGCACCAATCATTGCCCCAAGTATTTGTGCGACAATATATGGCCCAACTAAAGCCCATTCAAATTTTCCTGCAACGGCCAGGCCAATAGTAACAGCCGGATTTAAATGTGCGCCGCTGTAAGGGGTGGCTACAAAAACACCTACATAAACTGCCATTGCCCAACCGAAAGCAATGACAATCCAGCCACTATTATTTCCTTTGGTTTTGTTCAGCAACACATTGGCAACAACGCCGCATCCTAATATAATCAATAGTGTCGTTCCTATCAGCTCGCCGAGAAAAGGAGTCATTTGACTTATGATTTAAATTTTATGATACATGTTTTGGTAAGTAGTTGCCGGCTACTTCTTTAAATGCTGCTACCTGCTTTGCCGCCCAGGTTTCTTCTTTATTCATTTCTTTGGACATTAAGGAAGCTACGGCAGGGGCGCATTCTATTGCTGCATTTGCATCGAGCAACAAGGCCCTTGTCCTTCTTGCTAAAAAATCTTCAACAGTCATGCACATTTCATTTTGTACAGCCCATACTACTTCAGCTTTCACATAAGCTAAATTAGGATGAATAAGCTCACTAAGCGAATTGTTTTTTTCAATAAGAGACTTTATTTTTTCTTTGTCGGATCCGTAATAATACAATGCTTTGTTGAAATCTGTTATTTGTTTTGCGCCGTGAATTTTTAATGATTCGGTAATACATGCTTTGTTTTCGAGATTGGCTTTTTTGATAGCTGTATTCACCACATCTTC
Source organism: Bacteroidota bacterium (assembly GCA_018266455.1). GTDB lineage: Bacteria > Bacteroidota > Bacteroidia > Chitinophagales > Chitinophagaceae > Puia. Next base: position 32,584 of record JAFEAJ010000005.1, on the reverse strand, counting down.
AGCCATTCTCCGGTAGGTTGTCCATTTGCCCCCGGTAATAGTAATTAATCCTGAGCCAGATACTGTTATCAGGTGGTCTCTCGAAAGCTCAGCCGTTTTTTTACTGCTTCCTTTTACCAGGGGCCTCAGTCCGGCAAAGACACTTTTTATGTTTTTTCTGGTAGGCGTGTGCGTTAGGTATTTACTGATCTGGTGCAGGATGAAATCAATTTCTTCATCCAATGCAATTGGCTCGGCCAGTAATTTTTCTTGGTGTTCATCAATCGGCGTATCGGTAGTACCGATAATAATCTTATTATGCCAGGGCACGGCGAACAGCACACGGCCATCATCAGTATGCGGTACCATGATGGCGGCATCGCCAGGAAGAAATTCTTTGTCAAGAACAATATGCACCCCCTGGCTCGGGGCAATAATATCTTCGTTTTGTTCATCATCCATTTTCAGGACGAAATCTGTAAAAACCCCGGAGGCGTTAATAACAGCTTTGGCTTTTATCGTATAGTCTATTTCATTCAAAATATCACGCGCATGCACCCCAGTAACCAGGTTGTCCTGTTTTATAAGATTGGTTGCCTTGCAATAATTGATGAGCGTGCATCCGTTTTCTGCAGCAGTTGCAGCAAGATTAATAGCAAGCCTGGCATCATCGAATTGTCCATCGTGATATAGCACGCTGCCGCGCAATCCGTCCGCATCGAGGGTGGGCGCTTTTTCCAGTGTTTCTTCCTTTGTCAGGAATTGAGAGGGGCCGAGGCCGAGCCTGCCGCTCATCCAGTCGTAAACTTTTAGCCCTATCCCATAAAAAGGGCCCTCCCACCATTTGTAATTCGGAACAATAAAAGATTGGTTTTTTACAAGGTGGGGCGCATTATTTTTTAATATTCCCCTTTCTTTTAATGCTTCAAGAACGAGCTTGATATTCCCCTGCTGTAAATAGCGCACGCCACCATGAACCAATTTTGTGGAGCGCGAAGAAGTAGCTTTAGCAAAATCATATTGCTCCAGTAAAATAGTCTTGAAACCGCGTGAAGCCGCATCCACAGCAGCTCCTAACCCGGTTGCGCCCCCACCAATAATACAAATGTCCCATTTCCCTGAATGCGATTCCAATTGTGCGATCATTTCCTGCCTTGTCATGTTTTGTAAAAAAGTGTATGGTGAAATGTGAATGTATAATTTATTATTAATGATGAAAGCAGCCCTTTATCCAATAGGATTGATGTAGGCGAACCGCACAATGCGCCTGTTCCGGAACGGGAGGGCAGCGATGTTTCATATTTAAAAAACAAAAACACAAAATGATTTTTATATCATGAAATACCTATTAATTCATCAACTGTTATTGTAGCTCTGCCCATGCAATGCTTGCTTTGACTGCACGCTGCCATCCTTTCAGTAATGAGTTTATTTTCTCTTTATCAACAACGGGGGCAAATTTTTTATCTACCTGCCATTGCTTTTGTAAATCACCGATGCTGTTCCAATAGCCAACGGCAAGGCCTGCAAGATAGGCTGCGCCCAGCGCAGTGGTTTCATATACTTTTGGCCTCACGACAGGGCACTGCAAAATATCTGACTGGAATTGCATGAGCAAATTATTGGCGGTGGCGCCGCCATCAACGCGCAGCTCTTTAATGCTGATATTTGAATCCGCTTCCATGGCATGCAGCACATCATAAGTTTGATAAGCGATACCCTCCAGTGCAGCACGCGCAATGTGCGCATTGGTGGTGCCGCGGGTCATACCGAAAATGCTGCCACGGGCATATTGGTTCCAGTGCGGTGCGCCAAGTCCTGCGAAGGCAGGAACGACATAAACCCCATCTGTTTCATTTACTGATGTGGCAAGCGCTTCCACTTCCGAAGAAGAGTGTATCATCCGTAATCCATCGCGCAGCCATTGCACTACAGCGCCACCTATAAAAATGCTCCCTTCTAATGCATACTCCACTTTATTATTGATTTTCCAGGCAATGGTGGTAAGCAGATTGTTTCTTGAAGCCACTGCATTTGTGCCTGTGTTCATCAACATAAAACAACCTGTGCCATATGTGTTCTTTACCATTCCCGGCTGTGTGCACAATTGCCCAAATAAAGCTGCCTGCTGATCGCCGGCAATGCCAGCAATCGGGATTCCTGAAGACGGGGCTATGATGCTTCCGCTATTTCCGTATATTTCACTGGAGGCTTTCACTTCAGGCAAAATATTTTTTGGGATATTGAACAGCTTTAACAAATCATCGTCCCAGTTACAGGTATGAATATTGAAAAGCATGGTACGCGAAGCATTGGAAATATCGGTAATATGCAATTGGCCTGATGATAGCTTCCATGCCAGCCAGCTATCAACAGTTCCAAATGCGAGCTCCCCCTTTTCCGCTTTTGCCCTTGCGCCGCTCACATTGTCAAGCACCCATTTTAATTTGGTAGCTGAAAAATAGGCATCTACAACAAGTCCTGTTTTTTCCTGGATGGTTTTTGATAATCCCTGGGCTTTTAGCTGGTTGCAATAATCTGCAGTTCTCCTGTCCTGCCACACAATGGCATTATGAATAGGCTTGCCTGTTTTTCTTTCCCACACAATGGTGGTTTCGCGCTGGTTGGTGATGCCAATGGCGGCAATCTGTTCAGTATGGATATTTTGTTTTGCCATGGCTTCAGCCAACACACCATATTGTGAAGACCATATCTCTTCCGCATCATGTTCCACCCATGCCGGCTGAGGGTAAATTTGCCTGAATTCTTTTTGGGCAGTATTAATGATATTGCCTGAATGGTCGAAGATGATGGCCCTTGAACTGGTAGTGCCCTGGTCGAGGGCAAGAATATATTTTTTTTGCATGCAACCGAAGTTTGAGGGCAAAAGATAAAAATTTCTTTTGTAATAGCAGCCATGTATTTAGGATATTCATTAAATGAGATGGATTATTTTTGCCCCTCTTATGTACAGGCTAAAAAAATCGCTCGGGCAGCATTTTCTGCATGATGAGAATATTTGCCGTAAAATTGTCGAGGCAGTTAAACAAAACCCATTTCAGCAATTGTTGGAAGTAGGCCCTGGCGCCGGCGCGCTTACGAAATATTTTTTGGAGATACCGGAAATTAACTTTAAAGCAGTTGAACTGGATGGTGAAAAAGTAGTTTATCTTATTAAGAAATACCCAAGCTTGCAAAGCAAAATCATTCATCAAAGTTTTCTGGATATTGAAAAGCCATTTGAAGGAGGCTTTACAGTCGCCGGCAATTTTCCTTATAACATATCTTCACAAATTCTTTTTAAAATTTTAGAGTGGAAAGATGATGTGCAATCTGTTATTGGCATGTTCCAGAAAGAGGTGGCACAGCGTATAGTGGCAAAAGAAGGGAATAAAATTTACGGAGTCCTCAGCATTTTAGTACAGGCCTTTTTTGATGTAGAGTATTTGTTCGAAGTGAATGAAAATTCTTTTATGCCACCTCCAAAAGTAAAAAGCGCGGTGATACGCTTAATGTCAAAACCCGATCGCTTGAAACTCAGCAGTGAAAAAGATTTTTTTGATTTGGTGAAAACAGCATTCAACCAACGAAGAAAAACCTTGCGCAATGCAGTAAAAAAAATGTTTGTCGAAGAAATATTAAAAAAAGAAATTTTCAGTAGGCGCGCAGAGCAATTATCTATAAAAGATTTTGCGCAATTGACATTTGACATGAAACGCCCTTGAAAGCAAGCGGCTTTAACAGGAAAAGGATTTTCAGTATCAATTAATGTTGCCTGTCACCTAAAACGTATTTTAAAGATGAAAAAGGCCATCATTACTGCAAAAGCTCATGAATATTTAACAGAAAGGTTAACTGCTCAGGGGTATGAAGTGAAAAACCTGCCTCAGGTAACTTATGAAGAATTGGAAACAGAAATTGCTGATGCGGAAGGGCTGATTGTTACCACAAGGTTAAAGGTTGATAAGAACATACTCGATAAGGCAGGGGAGCTCAAATGGATTGGCCGCCTGGGTAGCGGCATGGAATTGATTGATGTGGCTTATGCAGAAAGCAAAAATATTCTTTGCGCAAGCAGTCCTGAAGGAAACCGCAATGCCGTAGCAGAGCATGTGCTCGGCATGTTACTTAACCTGACGAACAAGATCTCGTCCAGCAACCTGGAAATAAAAAAAGGCAAATGGCTTCGCGATGCAAACCGGGGAACAGAACTGGCAGGGAAAACTGTCGGCATTATAGGTTTTGGTAATACAGGAGGTGCGTTTGCCACACTGCTTTCATCATTTGAGGTTACCATTCTAGCCTATGATAAATACAAATTCGGTTTTGCAAAAAAAGAGGTGCATGAGGCCAACATGGAGCAGATAGCCCGATATGCCGATATCATCAGCCTGCATGTGCCGCTTACTGACGAGACCATGAATATGGCAAATGACCTTTTTTTTAGCTCTTTAGCAAGAAAACCTTATTTTATTAATGCAAGCCGTGGAAAAGTTCATGATACTGCTGCTGTTATCCGTGCATTAAAAAATCAAAAAATTGCCGGTGCGGCACTCGATGTGCTGGAAAATGAAAAGCTGGAGACCTATTCCGCAAAAGAAAAACACGACCTGGATTGGCTTTTATTGCAGCCTAATGTTATTATCACCCCTCATATTGCAGGCTATAGCCATGAAGCCTTTTATAAAATGGCAAAGGTGATACTGGACAAGCTTGGCATTTAAACTTTTTTTACTTAAGAAGCTGCCTAAAAATGATTTCAAAAATTTTATGTCACAGCAACTCAACTTTTTCAAAGTCCGTCATTGATGATAAATCGGGCAACCCTGTATGCGCTTTCGAAAAGGTTAAGCCTGCTGGTTGTTCCCAAAACCATTTTTAGACTGCTTCTAAGCAATTAAAGCATGTGTAGGAAAAGGTTTTGCATGCATGTTGCTTTGCCATCAACCGATCTCTCGACAGCTTTTGGTATTCCTTGTGCGCAACTGTTTAATTTTTTGTTTTATTACCGGCAATGCCTTAGCTTTATTATTTCCGTTAATATTTATACCTTTGTACAAATAGTGCAACGCTTCATTATAAAATGAGGCGTTGTATTTTTTTTCTCATTTAGTGATGATGTAAAAGGAATGTTATGAGTGGAATTACATATTTGACAAAAGATGCGCTTGAACAACTGAAAGCCGAATTGCAAAAAATGAAAGCGGTAGACCGCCCTGCAGCTTCAAAAGCCATTGCAGAAGCCCGTGAAAAGGGCGACCTGCGCGAGAATGCGGAATATGATGCAGCTAAAGAAGCGCAGGGTTTGCTGGAAGCAAAGATCCAGAAACTGGAAGGCGATCTTGCGAATGCCCGTGTAATTGATGAAAATGCCATTGATACCAGCAAGGTTTCTATATTGACCAAGGTAACGGTAACCAACCTGAACACAAAAAAACAGGCAACTTATCATCTTGTTTCAGAAAAGGAAGCTGATTTGAAACAGAGCAAAATTTCCGTGACCTCTCCAATCGGAAAAGGTTTGTTGGGCAGGCAGGTGGGCGATATTACTGAAGTGCAGGTGCCGGCAGGAATTTTGAAATTCAAAATTGAAGGTATTAGGATATAGGCGGCAGATAGGATATTTGGGGGTACAAGATCAGTTGCTCATTCCCCATCTTCAAACCTCATCTCATTATGACCATCTTTTCCAAAATAATAAAAGGGGAAATTCCGTCTTACAAAATTGCAGAAGATGCGAATTTTTTTGCCTTCCTTGATATTTTTCCCCTGCGTGAGGGCCATGTGCTGGTAATACCGAAAATAGAAGAAGATAAACTTTTTGATTTGCCTGATGATTATCTTTCCCAAATACTGGTGTTCGCAAAACCCATTGCGCTTGCTATTGAAAAGTCATTCAAATGCAATCGTTGCGGCATATCTGTTATTGGACTGGATGTGCCGCATGTGCACCTGCACCTCATTCCCATTAACGGCGCTAATGACCTCAACTTTACCAGCCAAAAAGTAAAAGTTACACCTGAATTGCTGAAAGCAGTACAGGAAAAGATATTGGCGAATTTAAAAAGATAGCGCCAGGGTCAAGAAGCGGAATTTTTGTTCCCGATAGCGAAAGAGATATTTTTGGAACAGCATAATGAAATGAACAGAGCGCGATGATACTGATTTTATCAATTGGCATTTTTAAAAATTAGCAGACACCAGTGTTTATTTGCAATCTTTGCAGACCCCGCTTACTACTACATCTACCTGGGAAGATATAAAGCCTTTAGGAAGCTTAACAGATGGGATGCTCACGTTTTCAAGGCAAATGGTATTGCCGCATTCATTACATATAAAATGCACGTGGTTATCATGGTGATGGCCTTCTGTACAATCGTCTTTGCAAAGCGCGTATAAAACGGAATTTTCGGCAGTAGGGATATTGTGGATAATACCTTTTTCTAAAAAGGCCTGTAATGTGCGATAAATAGTAACACGGTCAAATTTCTCACCTGCTTTTTTTTCAATATCACCATGGGATAGCGCCCCCTGGCTATTGAAAAACAATTCAAGTATTTTTCTTCGGCTGTCTGTTACGCTCAGCAGGTTACGTTTCAGTATATGTTCCACTGCTTCATCCATTATGAGAAACTATAAAACTATTTTTACAGTCAATTGGGATTGCTTTCATACAAGGTTTTCGCAAAATGTGAATCGCTTACTTTTTCTTTCAGCAAATAACCGATGTCTTTTTTTAGTTCAACAACCTCGTTTTTTTTTAGCCCATCATAAATTTTCCGTACTCGCCCGCTTTTATCTACCAGTGAAAAAAATTGTGTATGAATGAATTGATTGTTGATGTCGCTATTGTTATTGTTAGGGTCATCAAGCAAATAGCTGACCCTGGCCGCCTTATAAAGGCTTTGTTTACTGCCAGTAAGAAATAGCCAAGTTTTGGGATCAGCGCCCAGCGAATCGGCATAATGTTTCATTTTGCCAACACTGTCTGTTAACGGATCTACTGTATGAGATAAAATGAGAAAGCCTGGTTCATTTTTAAAGGTTTGATAAATTTCTTTCATGTTCGTGTTCATTTTAGGGCAGATCCCCTTACAGGTAGTAAAAAAGTATTCAGCCACATATACTTTTCCATCCACGTCTTTTTGGGTAATGGTTTTACCATCCTGGTCAATAAAAGAAAAAGGCTGTACATAACTAAGCACCGGTAGCTTTACTTCTCCATAGCCAGGTATCAATTTAGTAAGGGCAAAGTAAAAACCAATGATCACGACCAGGAAAAAAGCAATATAATATATAGCCCTTCTGTTCATATAACTTCCTTGTTTTTTGCAAAGGTAGCGATCAATTATCCATAACATCGACAGCAGCGAAATAGTTTTTTAAATTGCAACATTGTTGCAATTTGTTATATTTGCCCTCTTTTCCTGCGATGGGTATAAAAATCAACTGGGACGCTTTGGGAATCGGTGCTTCAATAGCCTGCGCAATTCATTGCGCCGTACTGCCTTTAACCCTTACAAGCCTGCCTTTGTTCGGTATCAACATCATTCATAATTATGCTTTTGAATATTTCATGATCGGGCTTGCTTTTTCGATCGGCAGTTATGCTTTATGGCATGGTTATCGTCAGCACCATCGTAGCTTTCTTCCTTTTGTATTATTCATAGTCGGGATATTATGCTTGCTCGCCAAACAGCATTGGCACCAACATGAGCTGTTGATTTTGCCTTTTGCTGTGATTTTTATTGTCTCTGCTCATATTACCAATTTCAGGTCATGCCGTTTAAGTGGCCACCATGCCCAAAGCCCTAAGTATCACCCTGCGAAACACAGGTATTCCATAAACAGGAAATTGGCAGAGGAATAAATACTGTTTTTTGAACTTGGGTTTCAACCCCACCTTTTCCCGATTTCACAAACATTCGGGCGCAGGAATTGTTACTTTTGCAATTAAAAGAAAGAGCAATGATCAAAACAGGCAACCCGGTTATCAGTATTTACACGGAAATGACGCCCAACCCGGAAACCATGAAGTTTGTGGCAAACAAATTATTATACCCCGGCAAAAGCATTGATTTTCCTGATGTGGAAAGCGCAAAACCTTCTCCATTAGCTATTGAGCTGTTTGGTTTTCCATTTGTTAAAAGTGTTTTTATTGCCAGCAACTTTGTAACGCTAACCAGGTTGGCAGAAACAGATTGGAATGATGTGATCCCCACTTTGCGCCAATTCCTGAGAGAATATCTTGAAGAAGGAAAAACAATCATCAACGAAGAAGAAATTGTTGTTACAAAAAAAGAAAGCGGGAACAGTATTGCAGCAGATGATGACGATGTAGTTAAGCGCATTAAGGAGCTGCTTGAAAATTATGTTAAGCCCGCAGTAGAAATGGACGGCGGCGCTATCCAGTTCAGGAGCTATAATGACGGCATTGTGAACCTGATGCTACAAGGCTCTTGTTCTGGTTGCCCATCCTCCATGATCACATTGAAAGCAGGGATAGAAGGGATGATGAAAAGGATGGTCCCTGAAGTAAAGGAAGTAGTTGCAGAAGCGGAATAATTTTTTAAAGAATAACAACGAAAGCTCCGTTTAATAGCGGGGCTTTTTTATTTTCACTGGCAAAACAAAACTATTTTTGAGCATGCATGATTTTTTTCAGCAATTTATACTGGAAATAAAAAATACTACCTGGCTTGAGCTTAGTGCTGTTGTTTGCGGCATTGCAAGTGTTGTTTTTTCAAGAAAGGAAAACATATTGGTATACCCGGTAGGTATGGTTAATACAGCCATCTTCATTTATTTATATCTTATTCATGGACTATATGCTGATGCTTCAGTAAATTTTTATTATACAGTAATGAGCATTATTGGCTGGATAATGTGGGCAAAAAAGAAAGATGGGAGCACAGCTCTGGTCATCACCAGGTCAAATGGTAAAGATTGGGGGAAAGGGGCGCTTTTTTTTTCCTCATGCTGGGCAATACTATTTTTTATATTGAAGAAATTCACTGACAGCACAGTTCCATTTGCTGATGCTTTTACTTCTGCTGCAGCTTTCACAGGAATGTGGCTGATGAATAAAAAGAAACTGGAAAACTGGATTTGGTGGATTATTACTGACCTTGTCTCCGTTCCATTGAATTTTTACAAACATCTTGCATTTACCAGTTTTCAATATTTTGTGTTCTTGATTCTTGCGATAATGGGCTACTCCAGTTGGAAAAAGAAGATAAAAAATGCAACCTCTTAAAAAAATAGCCATAATAGGACCGGAATCAACAGGCAAAAGCAGTTTGTGCGAACTGCTTGCCAGGCATTACCAAACCAAATGGGTGCCGGAGTATGCCAGAGAATACCTGCTTGCTCGCGGTAAAGAATATACGTATGATGACCTGCTGACCATTGCAAAAGGCCAGATTGCCCTGGAAGATAAGGCAAGCAGGCAGTTGGAAGCATGTGGCCAACAGTCTTCAAACCCATTGGACAAATCAACCGTTGCTTCGCTCACCGCTTACTGCTCATCGCTTCTTTTAATCGATACGGATATGTATGTAATGAAAGTGTGGTGTGAATTTGTTTTTGGAAAGTGCCACCAGTTCATCATCGATCAGATTGCCGAGCGAAAATATGACCTATACCTGCTTTGTTGCACAGACCTTCCCTGGGTGCAAGATGAACTGCGCGAATACCCTGACCCTGGAACAAGAGAAAAGTTATTTCATATTTATAAAGACCTCCTCATTAACCAATCCACTCCATGGGCTGAAATCAAGGGCGGTTACGAAGAAAGATTGCGAATAGCGATTGATACAGTGGACAGGAATTTCGCAAAGAATATTCCTAACATGAAATAGGCAAATTATAAAGGAATAGGATGCTGAATGAAAAGAAGTTTGTGTTTTATGGTACGATTGGGTATAGGTCGGGTTTGCAAATTATTGGGTCAAAGCTTGAATTTCATCATCATCCTGCAGGTGTGCCATTTGGCCGATGATCCATTGTGAGCGTTCGGCAACACGTTTCGATAAAGGCTTCAGCGTATATTCTTTAGGGTTAGGCATACAAGCCGCAATCATTGCTGCCTCCTTACGCGTAAGGTTTTTTGCCGGCTTGCCAAAATTTTTACGGGCTGCACATTCAATACCAAATATGCCATTCCCCATTTCGCTTACATTCAGGTAAACTTCCAAAATTCTTTTCTTGCCCCAAACCAGTTCGATCATAAAAGTAAAATAAACTTCAAGCGCTTTTCGGAACCAGGACCTCCCCTGCCATAAAAAAACATTTTTGGCAACCTGTTGGCTGATCGTGCTGGCCCCGTGCAGCGATTTGCTTTTCTGGTTATGCTTCATTGCTTTTTCAATAGACTTGAAATCGAAGCCATCATGATCGGGAAATAATTGATCTTCTGAACATATCACTGCAAGTTTGGCATAAGGTGAAATTTCTTTCATGTTCACATAGTCCCTTTTCAGTCCATGACCGGACAACAGGCTGCTAAGTTGGGTAAGTGTAACAGGCGGGTTTACCCATTTCAATATAAGAACATAAAAAAACTGAAAGATGAAAAGGAAAATGAAAACCCGTTTCACCCATTTCCATGTTCGCGGAACAATGCCTTTGGTTTTGAGAGCCATCAAAAAAAATTGGGCTTGCAATATACAGAGCAGCCAGTAATCAAATCATTCTTTCTTGTTCGGGTCGAATGCCAAAAACTGTAGTTTATATTTTTTTCCTAATGTGTAATACCTGTATCTCCCCCTTGTCAGTAAATAGCCGCCCGATAGTAATGCGCCTGCCGTGATATAGCTTGTTGGGGTGTACCATGTGCCGGCATTATCGTGCCGGTATAGTCCGTTCACTGCGCCCAATAGCAACACCCCTCCCCCTGCTATCATGAGCAGGAGCCCGTCGGTTTCATAGTTAAGGGCGTTGCGTGTTTTTTTTAACGCCTCTATTTCTTTGTAATGAAAAGGGAAACCGTTAATATAAACACTGTCGTTGCGCATAGCAGTTATCGTTCCTTCAAACCATTGATGATAAATGGTGCGAATGGAGATTTCCATTCCTTCGGAATAGGTTTTTATATTGTCGCCTTTTTTTTCAAGCACCAGGAGGCTTGCCTGGGCGCGCGTGTTCATTGCCGTCAGCAACAGAAAAAAAGAAAGAATGGTTTTCATACAAAAAAGATATCCAAACTTATTAACAGATATTGCAATTGTTTTGTTAATGCTACTTGAACTTGCCGGGAAGGAAAATGATGCTGTACACAAGCGCAATACCGAAACCGATTAAAATTGTTCCCGAAATTTTGTTGATGATAGAAAGATTATGGACAGTAAGCCTGCTTCTGAGCTTGCCCGCCAGCATTACTTTACCAACATCAGCAGCCATGTTCAGCAACAGGCAGACGCTGAAAATAACTATACGCTGCTGCCAGGTGTGGGTTATTGAAAATGCAGTAGCATTCACGAGCCAGAAAAAGATGACACTGGGATTAAATGTGTTGATGATAAAGCCGGATGCAAAAAGTTTTGCAAACTCGCGCTTGCCGAAACGGAACTTGCCTCCATTCATTTCTGTTGCTACATGTATTTTTTTAAAAAAAAGAAAATAAATTCCCATGGCGATCAAAAAAATGCTGCCCACATAACCGATTGCTTTTTTATATTCGAGCAACTGTTTTACCAGTTCTGAAAAACCGTTGCTGAGGATGACCAAAATAAAATCGCTTATCCACACACCCGCAACAAAACTGAACCCTCCTTTATGGCCATTGTTCAGGCTTTGCTTGATAATTGTGAATACAACAGGGCCAACAGATATTACCAGCAGCAACCCTAATGCAAAACCTTTCAAAATGGCTTCAACCATAACATTTGTGTAATGAAAAGAAAAAAACGGATGCGATTGCCGGGTTTCAATTTAAAGGATTATTGGTATACCTCGCAAAAAGAAACAGCTACGTAAAGTTAGCTTTAATATGTTATTGATGACGAACAAAAAAACGACAGCTTATGCTGATTGCGCTGAGCTGAAATGTGTTATTAATGCATATTTTCCTGTCAATTTTGAGCTAAACAGGCGCTATTGCACCTGTTTCCAAAAATTGCTGCCAGTCCCTAAGCATTTTGCCTTTCAACACTCTTGGAAATTTATGTTGCCCGCCAATCTTTCCTTTCAATTGCATGAACTGCATGAATTTTTCTTCGGGTAAAATTTTAACATACACATCTTTCAGGGCATTATCCCTTTCCACAGCATAGTCATCATTCAGGGCTCTGAGTTTTTCATCAATTTTTTCCCTTACCAGGTTGGCATCGACACGATCATCTGTGGCAACGTACCACTGGTGGGCAAAAAACAAACCCAAAGGCACACCGGCTACAGTAAATTCAGGAATAGATACATTCAGTTCTTCACTGGTGAGCTGAATGGCCTTGGTCATATTGTCAACGCTCAGGTGCTCTCCAACAAGGCTGAGGAAATGTTTAGTCCTCCCGGTTATTATAATTTCGCATCGGTCTTTATCCGTAAACCTTATCACATCGCCTATCAGGTACCTCCAAGCACCGGCGCTTGTGCTTATTAATAATGCATAATCTCTTCCTTCTTCCACTTCATGTATCATCAGCGCTTCAGGTTTTGCAACAATATTGCCATCGCCATCAAAATTTTTATTATCGAACGGGACGAACTCAAAAAATATCTGTTGATGAGTGGCCAGCTTCATCCCATTTGCATATTGCCTGTCCTGGTAAGCCAGGAATCCTTCGGAGGCTAGATAGGTTTCGATATAAGTGAGCGGTTTCCCCAATAGTTTTTCAAATCCTTTTTTGTAAGGCTCGAATGAAACGCCTCCATGCACAAAAAAAGCAAGGTTCGGCCAAAGCTCATGAATATTGTTAAGGTTATGTTTTTCAATAATTTTTTCCATACATATCTGTATCCATGCAGGCACACCAACAACAAAACCTATATCCCAACCCGGGGCTTCTCTTACAACCTGTTCCATTTTTTTGTCCCAGTCTTTAGTACGGGCAATTTTTTTACCGGGCTTATAAAATGGCTGGAACCAGAAAGGAACTTTCCTGGCAGTGATGCCGCTCAGATCGCCCGAGTAATAGCCAGGCCCTTTTTGCAGGTCGGTGCTGCCTCCAATCATCAACCAGCCTTTGCCAATACTCTTCACCGGAATGTCATGGTATGTCCGCAACGTTAGCAACTGCCTTATCATGGTGACACGGTTGCCCCTTAACAGGTCGTTGGTTATAGGGATGAATTTGCTGCCCGCTTCAGAAGTGCCGGAACTGAGCGCATAATATTTTATTTTGCCCGGCCAGCAAACATTGATTTGTCCTTTCAGCGTTTTGTTCCACCATTCATTATAAATTTTATTATAATCAAACACGGTCACCAGTTCCTGGAATTTCTTCCCGGCATGCCTGCTCAATAGGATTTCATCAAATCGGTATTGCTGCCCGAACTCAGTGAACCGTGCCTTTTTGAGAAGTTTTTTTAAAACCTTTAACTGTTGCCTGCGCGGAGACTTTAGCGGCAGCCGCAAAGCTTTTGCGAGCGAACTGGGCAATTGGATATCAATTAGCGCCATTGAAGGAATTTCAGTTGTGAGTTGTTGCCAAAATTAAGGGATTGGAATGAGATTAAAGATGACGCCAGGTTTGAAGTTTTGAAGGGCGGGAACCGTTTTATTTAGCTGATGATTGCTGTTGCTTCAATTTCGATCAAATATTCGGGGGCAATCAGGCCCTTTACTTCTATCATGGAAGTGCAGGGTTTGATATCTTTAAAAAACTCGCCATGCGCTTTGCCGAATTCTTCCCATCTGGAAATATCAGTTACGAACATTCTTGTTCGCACGATGTCTTTGAGTGAAGCTCCCGCACTGCGCAACACTCTTTCTATTTTTTCGATAATGAACTTCGTTTGCACATAAGCGTTATTGTTCCCTACAACTTTATTATTATCATCAACGGCAACAGTCCCGGTCACTTCAATAATGTTGCCTATTTTAACAGCACGGCTATATCCTACTATTTCTTCCCATTTTGCTCCACTTGAATAATTCATGCGGCCCATAAAAATTATTTTATTTCAATATTTTCAGGAGCAATTAAATTTTCTCCGTTCAGCTTTATATATACCTGAGCAACTGTGACTACATCTTTCTGACAATAATTGGCTATGCGCGGCAGGTTATGCTCTTTCCAATACACTTCGGCAACCATGCTTCCATCAATATCATCTTTCGGTGTTGCTATATTCAGCGTTCTTGCGAGCAGGTTCAATGAGGTATAGTTTTTATAATCGCCAAACTTCCAAAGTTCCATTGTGTCCAGGTGCAAAATTTCCCACGGTTTTTTACCTGACACCTGTAATATTTGTGGGAGGGCCATTTCGTTTATTATCAGCCTTCTGCAGAGGTATGGAAAATCAAACTCTTTTCCATTATGCGCACATAAGTATTTATTGCTTCCTGTAGCCCACTTGTTCAGCATGTTGCAAAATGATTGCAGTATTTCTTTTTCAGTATCGCCATAAAAAGATTTGAGCAATATTTTTTTCTGCAAACCGCTTCCCGATATGATGCCGCAACTGATACAGATAATCTTTCCAAATTCTGCATAAATGCCTGCGCGGTTATAAATAGTTTCCGGCGAATCCGGCCCTGGGTTTTTAATCAGGTAAGCTGCTTTGTTCGACCATAGCTGCTTCCATTCATCAGGCAATTCGCCAAAAGAAGAATATTGGGGAACCGTTTCAATGTCAAGAAAAAGAATATTGTTTAGCATGCATTTCGTTTTAGGATAAGTATGTCATTTTAAAGCCACTAAAAAATCTGCACATTACAGATACTGCTCTCCTTTGCTTTTTTTCACTTCTGCCAGGTACTCTTTTATTTCCTGTTCTTTTTCCTTTTTGCAAATCAATAATACATCATTAGTATCCACAATTATAAAATCTTCAAGCCCCTGCAGCACCAATATTTTTTTCTCGGAAGAATGTATCATGTTATTCCTGGCATCAATAATCACGGCATTGCTGCTTGCAGAAGCATTGCCGAGGTAATCTTTTTCCATATTGTCGTAAGCGCTGTTCCAGGTGCCAAGATCGCTCCAGCCGAATGCCGAGGGGATCACGTATACGTTGTGCGCTTTTTCCATGATGCCGAAATCAATGGAAATATTTGTGCATAAAGGGTAGACATGTTCAAGCGCTTTTTTCTCTTCCGGCGTATTGAATTTCTTTTTATCTGCCGCAAAAACATCATACATCTCTGGCAAATATTTCTCAAATGCATGAATAATGTTTTTTACCTGCCAGACAAAAATGCCGGCATTCCATAAAAAATCTCCGCTCGCTAAAAAAGTTTTTGCCAGCTCAAGGTTCGGTTTTTCAGTAAATGTTTTTACTTTATATACGTTGTCAGTAACAGCATGCTGTTCGTACTGAATATAGCCATATCCTGTATTTGGATGAGTCGGTTTTATGCCGAGCGTGATGAGCGCATTGTGTTTGTTCACAAAGCTCAATGCTTCCAAACAGACTTTAGTGAACGCGGTATTATCAGAAATAATGTGGTCGGATGGTGCGATAATAAGAGATGCATCGGGATCCTTTTGCTGAAGCTTGAAAGAAATATATGCAATGCATGGCGCAGTATTCTTGCGCGATGGCTCCCCCAGGATATTTTTTTCAGGCAGTGCGGGCAACTGATCTTTTACAATAGGCATGTATTCACGTGAAGTGACTACATAAATATTTTCATTAGGGATAAAGCCCGCAAACCGCTCGTATGTCCACTGGATAAGGGTTTTGCCGGTATTTAAAATATCAAGAAATTGCTTTGGGAAATTCTGCCTGCTCTTGGGCCAAAACCTGCTTCCTATTCCGCCAGCCATTATCGCTACATAATTGTGCTTGTTCATGTGCATAGTTATTGAGCATACGATTACCGGGGTCCAGTGCCTTAAATGATCCCTTCCCTGATAAGGTCATGCAAATGTATGAAACCTAAATATTGGGATTTGTCAGTTACAATCAACTGTGTAATATCATGGCTCCTCAAGATATCAAGGGCTTCAACAGCCAGGGCTTCCAGGTCAACGGTAACCGGAGTTTTTGTCATAATGTCCTTTGCTGTTGTTTTTTCAGAAGCAATATTTTTCTCCAGCATGCGGCGCAAATCGCCGTCTGTTATAATACCTAGTAAATTATTTTGTTTGTCAACCACAGCAGTAGCGCCCAATCTTTTGGATGTCATTTCCATAATCACCCTTTTTAAGGTAGCGCCTTCTTCTACTTTTGGCTTTTCGTTATGTAAATAAAAATCCTGAACGCGCAAATAAAGCCTTTTGCCCAATGTGCCGCCAGGATGAAATTTTGCAAAATCATTGCTGTTGAAACCACGAAGTTCCATTAAAGCAACTGCGAGCGCGTCGCCCATCACCAGTTGGGCTGTTGTGCTGCTGGTGGGGGCCAAATTGTTCGGGCATGCTTCTTGGGTCACCGCTGTGTTCAAAACGATGTCTGCTTGCTGGGCAAGCAACGATCCCATGCTTCCAACTATTGCAACCAAAGTGTTGTTGAAATTTTTAATAAAGGGCAATAACACTTTGATTTCCGGGCTAACGCCACTTTTGCTGATCAGTATCACAATATCATCGGGCTGTATCATCCCCAGGTCGCCATGTATGGCATCTGCTGCATGCATAAAAACGGCAGGTGTTCCTGTTGAATTTAAAGTGGCCACAATTTTTTGGGCAATGATCCCGCTTTTCCCAATCCCGCTCACAACAATGCGCCCCTTACAGGCAGCGATGGTGTTCACTGCTTTCACAAAATCATCATTGATGTATTGCTCAAGTCCTATAATAGAGCCTGCTTCAAGCCTGATTGTGCGCAATGCGGTTTCCGTTATAGATTGATTTGTCATCAGTTGGGCGCAAATTTATGTTTTTCCTATTGTCCAATCGGTCAAAAAAATTGTTTTTTAACAAAACACGCCCTTTTTCGAGCATTATTTTTGTGTAACTTCGCCAACTTTAAAAAAGCGGGCAGCACTTTCCGGTGACGGAATATTTAAATATAAGAAGTGCATAACTACTACTTGTAAATCCCGTTATTTTAGTTAATTTAAATCTCTCCCCGATTTAAATCGTGAGAAGGAAAAATTTTGAGCATGGCAACAACCACATCTAAAAAAGCTAACGGCAAAAAAGCAAAAACAGCAGCCACACAATCGCCTAAAGTAAAAATATCTGCAGACCTGTTAATGCACTTGCAGGAAAATTTTGGCTTTGATGCTTTCAAAGGAGACCAGGACGCCGTCATCCAGAACTTGTTAGCAGGCAACGACACCTTTGTGATTATGCCCACAGGCGGCGGAAAAAGCTTATGTTACCAGCTTCCTGCTATTATTAGCGAAGGGGTTGCTATTATAGTAAGCCCCCTTATTGCCCTTATGAAAAACCAGGTTGATCTGGTACGCAGTTACAGCAGCAAAGACAATGTTGCCCATTTTTTAAATTCAACATTGAACAAAAAGCAGATCAAAGAAGTGCACGATGATCTGCTGGACGGGCACACTAAAATGCTTTATGTGGCTCCTGAAACACTTACCAAACAAGAAAACCTTGAATTTTTCAGCGACCTTAAAATTTCTTTTTTTGCAGTCGATGAAGCGCATTGTATTTCTGAATGGGGGCATGATTTCAGGCCTGAATACAGGAGGCTTCGCGAAATTATGGACATGATCAGCCCGAAAGTACCTGTAATCGCGCTAACGGCTACGGCTACACCAAAGGTGCAAAGCGATATCATCAAGAATCTCGGCCTTCGCGACCCAAAAATATTCCTCTCCTCGTTCAACAGGCCGAATTTATATTATGAAATTCTGCCTAAAATAAAAAAAGAGGAAGCGGTAAAAAGCATGGTGAAATTTATTGTGCAGAATAAAAGCAAAAGCGGCATCATCTACACCCTGAACAGGAAAACAACAGAAGAGCTGGCCGAAATGCTGGTTGCCAATGGCATCAAAGCGGTTGCTTACCATGCCGGGCTCGATGGTAAATTGCGAGCAGAAAGACAGGATCTTTTTTTAAATGAAGAAGTACAGGTTATTGTTGCCACCATTGCATTCGGTATGGGCATCGATAAACCTGACATCCGTTTTGTGATTCATTATAATATCCCCAAGTCTATTGAAAATTATTATCAGGAGACCGGCCGGGCAGGGCGCGATGGGCTGGAAGGCAAATGCATTTTGTATTATTCCCACAAAGATGTAAATAAACTGGAGCACTTGATGAAAGACAAACCGCTCAGCGAAAGGGAAGTGGTTGCACAACTGATCAATGAAACCGTTGCTTTTGCAGAGAGCGGGGTATGCAGGCGCAAAGTGCTGATGAGCTATTTTGGTGAAGAGTACACTGAAGAAAATTGCGGCAACTGCGACAACTGCCTGCACCCTAAAGAAAAAGTAGAAGCAAAAGACAGTGCAGTAAAAGTGCTCAAAACTGTAAAGGCACTTGATGAAAGGTTTGCTGCTGATTATACAATTAATATTATTGTTGGCAAATTGACCCCGCAAATTCAAATGTTCAGGCATGAAGGCATTGCTGAGTTTGGTGTGGGGAAAAAAGAACCTGAGCATTACTGGAATTCGCTGATCCGCCAATTGCTCTTGGAAGGCTTGCTGAAAAAAGACATTGAAGAATACGGCGTGCTGAAGTTTACCAAAAAAGGCGAAGAGTTTTTAAAGAAACCCAGATCGCTGAAAATAATACTAAACAATTTATTCGAAGAAGCGAATGCCGATGATGATGAAGGCGCCGAAGGTACTGGCGAAGCCAGTGCTGCTGATGATAAACTGTTTGAATTACTGAAAGACTTGCGCCTGAAAGAAGCCAAAAGAAAAAAACTTCCTCCATTTGTCATTTTCCTCGAAAATTCATTGCAGGATATGGCTACAATTTACCCGACTACATTACTGGAACTTGAAAAGTGCCAGGGCGTAAGCAAGGGCAAAGCGCTTAAATTTGGTAAACCTTTTGTTGACCTTATTGCAAAATATGTTGAGGAAAACGATATTGAAAAACCTGATGATTTTGTGATGAAAAGCGTGGTGAACAGGAGCATGAACAAAGTTTATATCATCCAGCAGGCCGACAAAAAGATACCCCTGGAAACCATCGCAAAGAATAAGGACATGGGTATTGAAGCATTGCTGGAAGAAATGGAAACCATTGCAGCCAGCGGTACCAGGCTGAACCTCGATTATGCAGTGGATGAGATGCTGGACGACTACGAGCAGGTAGAGATCATCGATTATTTTAAAAGCTGCGAAACGAGCAGTCTTGAGGTAGCCAAACATGAACTGGCGGACAGCAATTTTACATGGGAGCAGCTTAAAATAATGCGCATTAAATTTTTGAGCGAATATGGGAATTAATGGCTTGCCGCCCAGGCCTGCGAATAGCGTTTCCGTATTTAATTAAACTTGGCAAATAATTGATTTCACTATATTTTTGCAACCCTAACAAAAGTTGCGGTGCGGTAGCTCAGTCGGTAGAGCAAAGGACTGAAAATCCTTGTGTCGGCGGTTCGATCCCGCCCCACACCACCACGAAAGCGAGGCGATTATGAGTTTATCTTCATAATCGCCTTTTTCTTTGGTACAACAAAAATCAATTTGTGGCACCAATTTTATAAACAGACTTTTAGAGATGTTTTTAATGTCTAAATGGTATTAGTTTTTATGACTGCTTCCAAGGCATAAGCAACTTTCATCATCCAGATGCAGAATTACTCTTTTGAACATTCAAAATCAAATCTGGTTAGATAATTATTCCGTTCTCAGACTTTTTATTGGGTTTGCGATGGCTGCTTTCACGGATTGTGAGCTTACAGTTATCAGCGCAACCAGAAGAGTTACAATACCGGCAGCCCCGAACATCCACCATGCAGGATGAATATGATAAGCAAAGTTGTTAAGCCAGTTATGCAATACGATGTATGCAGCAGGCCATGCAAACAGATTGGCTATTAGTATCCACACAACAAATTGTTTCGAAATAGTTACAAATACCTCAGCAACACTTGCTCCCAGCACTTTGCGTATGCCTATTTCTTTTTTACGTTGCTCTGTAACGAACATGGCAAGACCAAGAAGGCCGAGACAGGCTACCGATACACCGAGGACTGATAACAACGTGGAGAGTTCGCTCACTTTTTTTTCACTGCTGTATAAATTAGCAATCCTATTATTGAGGAAACTGAAGTTGCATTTTTCAAACGACTGCATGCGGTTCCATGTGCCTTCAATATCATTGCGCGCATTTGCAGCATCGGCTCCATTGTATTTAATGGTGATATAAGTAGATGCCTGCTGAATCCCTGAAAGGTGCAATACCAACGGCTTTACAAGCTGGTGCATCGATTCAAAGTTGAAGTCTTTTGTTATACCAACAATCCGGTAAACTCTCGGAACAGAATCTCTGGAAAGCATCGTAATGCGATGCCCAATGACAGACTTTACATTGGGCGCAAAATCTCTTGCTGCAGTTTCATTGATCACCACAGCACTGCTGTCCGTAGGCATGGAGGCATCAAAAAAGCGGCCTTCTTTCATTTTTATACCAAAGGTTGGAACGAAATATTCATCCACGTCGAGGAAAGCCGCATGCAACGGGTCAGTGCTTGTTTGATTCTCGTAGGTATACACAGATTCGGGCACACCTTGTGAAAACATGACCGATGAGTTGGTAACAGATGCAACAGCCGGATTTTTTAGCAACTCCTGCCTGAATACCTGCAGCTTGTTGCCAAGCGATGATCCGTTAATGATAGTGATCAGCTGCTGCGATTGAATGCCAAGGTCTTTTTTCTGCATGAAATTGAGCTGGCTTCTTACAGTCATCATGCCTATGATAAGTGCGATGCTTATTGCAAACTGGCCTACTACAAGCACGCTTCGCAGCGAGGTTTTGTTTTTTTGATGCAGCCCCTTTAATGTTTCAACGGGCTGAAAGGCAGAGAGAAAAATAGCGGGATAGCTGCCTGCAAACAGGCCAACAAAAATGGTGAATGCCAACAGCAGCGGCAGCGTAAAGGCAGTATCAAAAAAATTAAGTTCTATTGCTTTGCCTGTGAGCTGATTGAACCAAGGCAATGTTGCTTTTACAATGATGATTGCTGCAAGTACAGCAATGGCTGTAGTCAATACAGCTTCTGTATAATACTGCATCATCAACTGCCATCTGCTCGAGCCCAGTGTTTTGCGGATGCCCGTTTCTTTTGCTCTTTTTTCGCTTTTTGCTGTTGCAATGTTCATGAAATTAAAAACGGCGATCAGTAGTACAAATAAAGCGGTGGCAATAAAAATGCGCAGGTACAGAATGTTGCCCAAGTTGGTATCGCCCCATTCAGTATTAGGATCAATACCATAACTTTCTTTAGAATATAGGTGAATGCTGGTAAGCGGCTGCAGTTTCATTTCAAAAGCATTACCAGTTTCTTTAGCGTTGCTGTAATGCACATTAAGCATTTTTTCTATCTGTGGTCCTGCGCCTTTATCAACAATAGTTTTTAGCTTTTGCTCAACGGCATTCGCGTCAGCACCTTTTTTCAGTAGCATGAAATTGGAGTAATACAATGCAACCCAGTTGTCATCATTTTTTCCGTGGAGTGTGCTCATAGAAATGAACATATCAGCATTAAAGTGAGAATTTTCCGGAAAGTCCTTCATGATTGCCGATATAGTAAATGATACTGTATCATTTACCATTAGTTGTTTACCAATCGGGTCTTCGTCGCCAAAATATCTTTTTGCGGTAGTTTCGGTAATCACCAACTGGTATGGCATTGATAACGCTGTATTAGCATCACCTTTCAGCAGTTGATGATCAAATACTTTGAAGTAATTGGAGTCTGCAGTATATACGCTATGTTCACGAAAAAACTTTTCCTTATACCGCATATTGTATGATGCTTCATACCCTATTAATGTGTTAGCTTCTACCTCCGGAATTTGTGTCCTAAGCACTTGTGCCGCAGGTGGGCTGCTTTTAGCACTGTTCGATGCTGTGCCGTTGAGATTGATGCGTGTATATATCCTGTAGATGCGGTTAGCGTTTGTATAGAAGCTGTCATACCCAAACTCACTTTGTGCGTACGGATATAGCATGATGGCGCATGCAACACCAATAGCAAGACCTCCAACATTGATGAACGAAATCCTGGGGTTTCGCGCCAGGTTTCGCCATGCAACGATGAAATAATTTTTAAACATGATTTGGATGTTTGTTTAAATACACACTAAGCCAATGCCATTATTTCTTTCTTTTGATAATCAATCAAATAAAAATTCTATCACTAGTACGTGTTGTGCGTTTTCGGTACAAGAATGTTCGCTTTTATTACGGAATTGTATCGTCCTGAAATAGCTGGACAGGTTAAAAAATAAACCCTGCATGTCCTATACAATGTTGACAGCTTGCTTCCGGAAATACTGAAAAGACAAAAAAGTTTAGAGAACTATTTTGTGTCTTTGTTTTGGCTGTACCAAAATGCATGGGGGATGTTTTGAGTGTTTAAGTTATCGTCAAATATTACGCAAACAAAGGGCGGGTTTTTGCGTAAATGAAGGACAAGAATGAACAATCGGCGCCGTGAACCACTTGCTTAAAACGCAGTCCGGGTAAGGATTTAAACAAAAAGAACCTGCCACGAATGACAAACTCTTTGCTCCCCCTGCTGGACTTGAACCAGCGACCCTCTGATTAACAGTCAGATGCTCTAACCAACTGAGCTAAGGAGGAATAATATGTTTCAACTTTTTTTCGCTGCCTGAACCAGCGCCCCTCCCGATAACAATCGGGATGCTCTGACCAACTGAGCTAAGGAGGAATTCCTTAAAGGGCTGCAAAAATAAGGATTTTCCTATTTTCACAAAACACAGATAGCAAAAGAAAGCATTTATTTTAAAAGACAATCATTTCTCATAAGCCTATATAAACCCCATCAGGCTTTAACTCTATTTTGAAGGTTTTGATGCAGTAGCCTTCGGGAAATTTGCTGGCCCCGGTTTTCAAACTGAACTTATAGCCATGCACAGGGCAGGATATGTTGCCCGCGCCATCAAGATAACCTTCGTTCATAAGTCCGCCTGCATGTGGGCAGTGATAGGCGAAAGCAAACCATTGGCTTCCTGATTTCGCAACGCAGATTTTTTTTTGCTCGATTTCAACCACGCAAATGCCGTGCTTATTCAAAATGAGTTCTTCTTCCTTGCTTGCGGCTCTGTGCCATTTGTATTTTTTCCAGAACATCAAAAAATATATTCCGTTTTATAAGGATAGCGGATTTTATAAATGCTCCTTACTTTATTAAGTATGGTTGACCTCAGCTCTTCGATATTTCTTTTTTCAGAAGCGGAAATAAATGCGCAATTGCCCTGGGTTTCCAGTTCCCATCTTTCTTTTAATTCATCCATCATTTCCCTTTTTACTGATTCTTCCAGCCATTCATCAAAGGTTGATTTTTCATAGCGGTCAATTTTATTGAAGATGAGGATAACGGGCTTTCCGAAAACTTTTATTTCCTGTAATGTCCTGTTTACTACCCCGATCTGCTCTTCATATTGAGGATGCGAAATGTCGACGACGTGCAATAAAATATCTGCTTCGCGAACTTCATCCAGCGTACTTTTGAAGCTTTCTACCAAATGGTGCGGAAGCTTCCTGATGAACCCTACGGTATCGCTTAAAAGGAACGGGGTGTTATCAAAAACAATTTTCCTGGTGGTGGTGTCCAAGGTAGCGAACAATTTGTTCTCGGCAAGCACATCGCTTTTCCCCAACAGGTTCATGATAGTGGATTTGCCAACATTGGTATAACCGACCAGTGCTATGCGAACAAATTCACCTCGGTCTTTTCTTTGTGTAAAAGCCTGCTTATCGATTGCGGACAGCCGTTTTCTTAAAAGCGAAATTTTATCTTTCACAATGCGGCGGTCGGTTTCAATTTCTGTTTCTCCAGGGCCCCTTGTGCCAATTCCGCCACCAAGGCGCTCAAGATGCTTCCACATGCCGCGCAACCGGGGCAACAGATATTGATATTGGGCAAGTTCAACCTGAAGCTTTGACTGTGCTGTTTTAGCCCGGCTGGCAAAAATGTCAAGAATAAGGTCCGAACGGTCGATTGCTTTTACATTAATGATCTTTTCGATATTGTTTATTTGGGAGCCTGAAAGCTCATCGTCAAATATGGCAATTTGAACGTCTTTGCCCGCAATGTAATTTTTGATTTCTTCTAATTTGCCCTTGCCGATAAAAGTTTTGCTGTCTGGGTGTGGGAGTTTTTGGATAAATCTTTTTATTGTTTTTGCGCCTGCGGTTTCAGCAAGGAAAGCAAGCTCATCTAAATATTCGTTAGCAGCATGTTCATTTTGCAATGGCAGAACAAGCCCTACTAAAATCGCACGCTCTTCTTTATAAGCATTGTTTTTCTTTTCTATCAATGGCTTTCTTAAATTTTAGGTTTATTCAAAAAAACAAAAAGCGAATATCATGAAGATATCCGCAAAAAAATATGTTTAAAGATAAAATATTATAAGCCGCTGAAGCAAATACCAATCTCAAAGGGATAAACGGGCGGAATGCCGGCAATAGATGTTTTCATCAGGATGGTGGGCTGGTATTGTGCATATATGCCCACAGGCCCTTTGCTTATTCTGGCAGTACCTGCAAACCGGATGCCGTTATAGTATGCTTTGCTGCTGATTTTATAGACCGAGCCATCAACTGACTGGCCGGAGCCATTAAGAACATTTTTTCCTTTGGCATAAGCGCTCAGCATTACCCCAACCTTAGCGCCAACAGCAAATTTCCAACTTTTGTTTGTGTTTTCAGGGTCCATTGCGTACCTCAGTTCCAGCGGTATTTCGAGATAAGTGTTTACAATCTTATATTTTTTGAAATGGTTACCGCCGCTTGCGTCCTGCCTGGGTGTTGATTCAATGGGCGCAGCCTGGTTCTTAAAGAAAATATTTGCACTACCTATGCCAACCCCTGCGCCTACACTAAAGCGAGGGTCAGACTTGAAAGGGAAATCGTACAGGAAATAAAAATTAAAACTTCTTGATAAACCTCCTGTGCTTAAAGTATCCGGAACCCCTGACCAACCGGCATATCCGATCTGGGCCATAAAATGATCATTAGCCCTGTGTGATAAATCGATCTTGCTCCAATCCTTCTTTTTGGGCTTAGATATCACAGAATCTTTTTCTTGTGAAAAAGCACTTGTAAAAATGGTTAGCGCAGCTATTAAAAATAAAATTTTTCTCATATTTTTTATTGTCAGCAAATGTATTTTGCTTAGGGTTAATAAAAGGTTAAAGAACCCGCCAAATAAAAACCCATAGCTGTGACCATGGGCAAAAAATAAAAACCAATTTTATTGTGGGCAGCAAAATGTTTCTTGAGCCTTTCATCAGTATCTACCGATAAGCCGATACAATTATTTGTCCGGCTTTTAGAGAGTAGGTGATGCAAACGCAATACAAACTGAATTTTGTTGTGGACCCTGTTGGATTTGAACCAACGGCCCTCTGATTATGAGTCAGATGCTCTAACCAACTGAGCTAAGGGTCCAAAATTTCAAAAAACTGTGATAGCTATGCCTGCCTGGTAATGCGGACCAAGGGGCCCTCCCGGCTTACCAGTCGGGATGCGCTAACCAACTGAGCTAAGGGCCCTGTTTTTTTGCGCAGCGAAAATAGTGCATTCATGTTAAGAGAAGAAATAAAAGCAGCTATCCCAAAAAGAAAATTGTCAAAACAAAAAGAACATTTTTTATTGTAATATTGTACAGCTTATTGCTTTTAAGAATGATTGCTGCTGAGAGAATTTCATACTTACAGGACCAGATAGCCAGGTTCGATGACCAACAGGCTTATAAAGAGCTATTTGTTTCTTTATATGGATATCTTTACAACTTTGCCTGGAATTTTGTAAAATCTAAGCAGTTGTCTGAAGAAGTGGTTTCGGATGTTTTTATTAAAGTTTGGGAGAAAAGGAAGTCTTTAGGCAAAATCGATAATTTGAAAATTTATCTTTATGTTTCCGCCAAAAATATTGCGATAAATTACCTGGATAAAAAAGCATACAGGCCATTTTCAAGTATTGAGGACCATGCTAACGAATTAAAAAGCTC
This sequence comes from Bacteroidota bacterium, assembly GCA_018266455.1. Lineage (GTDB taxonomy): Bacteria > Bacteroidota > Bacteroidia > Chitinophagales > Chitinophagaceae > Puia. Next base: position 6,364 of record JAFEAJ010000005.1, on the reverse strand, counting down.
CTATCCAGATCCTGAACAATTGCTGATCACATCTGATATGATGCTGATCATCAATAAGGCCATTCGTCAATTGCCACCAAAGTGCAGGCTCATTTTCAAGCTTGTAAAGGAAGACAGGATGAAATACAAAGAAGTTGCCGAGGTGTTGCACATTTCAGAAAGAACAGTTGAGAACCAGGTCGCTATTGCCGTGCGTAAAATCGGGTCATCTATAAGTTTTGATATCAACAGGGCAGTTTCTTCTACGGCCAACCATGCTAAATAACCAGCTTTTTAACTTACTTTTAGGGGTTTTCCTTTTTTCTCCTGTCCTGTAATGTACAGCCAACACTAAGACATGCATCAGGAGCATATTTGGAATTTGATTGCAAAAAAGCTTTCTGGGGAATCGTCGCCGGAAGAACTGCGTGAGCTTGAAGAACTTCTTCGAAAAGCCCCCGAGCTCCACTATCCTATCCAAACAATAATGGACCTATGGAATGCGAGGCCAAGCGCTACGATTGCAAGCGCACATGACAAATTCCACGATCATCTTGAAAGAATGGGCCAGCTTGGTATTGCCTATAGCTCAACCAATGAAATAAAGACCGAAGCGCCTGCAACCCCTTATAACAATAGAAAAGGCAAAGAATTTTTTTTATGGTCAGGACTTGGCCTGACAACAATAATTGCAGTGGTTCTTTTTGCGATTTATTTCCTGCCACCTAAAAAAAGTAACGAGCCAATGATGGTTCAGATGGAGCAACAAGCTGCTAAACCTTTTAATGAAATAGCTACAAAAAATGGCTCAAAAACCAACCTTATTCTGCCAGATGGCACAAAGGTCTGGCTCAACGCTGGCAGCAGGCTCACATACGATTCTTCCTACAATAAAAATATCCGTGAAGTTTCTTTATCCGGGGAAGGTTTTTTTGATGTAGTCAAAAACAAAGAACGGCCCTTTATTATTCACGCTTCCAATATAAATATTAAAGTGCTCGGCACCGAGTTCAATGTGCGCTCTTATCCTAATGAAAAAACAACAGAAGCTGCACTGATCCGTGGAAGCATTGAGGTAACTTTTAAAAATAAACCGGCAAAAAAAATTATCCTGAAGCCGAACGAAAAAATTATTGTGGAAAATGTCATACAGGGAAAAGAAACAGGAGATGCTGGTAACAACCGGCCTGCCAAAATGAAAGACATCGCTGATGAAGTGGCGATAAAAGCACTTACTCATGAACAAAAGACCGGGGATATTATCGAAACATCATGGGTAGAAAATAAACTGGTTTTTCAGGACGAATCTTTTGAAGACATTGCGAGGCAGCTTGAAAGATGGTACGGCGTAACGATTACATTTCAAAACAAGCAGCTAAAAGAAAATCATTTGACGGGGAGTTTTAAAAATGAAACCATCAGGCAGGCGCTCGATGCTTTAAAGTTTACCGCTCCATTCAACTACTCAATTGACAGCAACAATAACATCATTATTTACTAAGGCCAAAACCAAACTAACCAAAATGATAAAAAATAAAAGCACGTAAAAAAACGGGAAATGCGCCAACATTTCCCGGACAGGTTAAACAAATAAAAAAATGCTGGCACGCATTCGGTTTTACTTTTTATAACCCATAATGTTGTAAATATATGAAGAAAAATCTGGCGATTGGAGGCGATTGCTTTCATACCTTAAAAAAAGCTCTTTTAGTCATGAAACTCACCTTTGTAATGTTAATGGCTGGCATGCTGCAGGTATCTGCTAAAGTGCATGGACAGGCAAAGGTATCTTTGAAACTTAACCAGGTGGAGATTGCAAAAGCATTGCGCTCAATAGAAAACCTGGGCGATTACAGGTTCCTTTACAATAATAATCTTAAGAGCTTAAAGCAAAAAGTAAATGTTGACGTAAACAGCGCAGGGATAAAAGAGGTGCTCAATGAAATGTTCAAGGGCACAGACCTGGCCTATAAAATCCTAGACAACAACCTGATTGTGGTGTTGTCAGGTGCACTGGCCCTGCAGGATATAAAAGTTACCGGAAAAATCAGCGGCGAAAATGGCGAACCATTGTCAGGCGTTTCGATAGGCCTGAAAGGAACTTCGATAGGAACAACAACTGACAATAACGGGAATTTTACGCTCACTGTTCCGGAAAAAGGCACACTTGTTATTTCTTATATTGGCTATCAAACCCAGGAAGTGAAGGTGAACAGCCAGTCAGTTATAAACGTTTCACTGGCCGCTTCTAAAAAGGCGATGGATGAAGTGGTGGTGATCGGTTATGGGCAAGCCAGCAAAAGAGACCTGACCGGGTCAATTGTGAAAATTGCAGGCAAAGAAATAGCAGATAAACCCAATACCAACCCGGTGGCCAGTTTGCAGAGCAAGGTTGCCGGCCTTTACGTGGTTAATAATGGTACGCCGGGACAGGCTCCTGATATCCGCATCCGTGGCACAGGAAGCATTGCCAGTATTGCGCCGCTTTATGTGGTGGATGGGGTATTTACTTATGACATCAGCTACGTGAACCCCGATGATATTGAATCGATGGAGATATTGAAAGACCCCTCATCCTTAGCCATTTTTGGCAACCAGGGTGCAAACGGCGTTATCATCATTACTACCAAAAGAGCAAAAGCAGGGCAATCCACTTTTACTTTTTCAACAAGCACAGGCGTAAAGCAATTGGTTGATAAAATCAAATTAGCAAACGCCAGTCAGTTCAATACCCTGTTTGCGGAAGAAAATGCAAACAACGGAGTAACCAATACCGGATATCTTTCCATACCAGGGCTACAAAACAATACCGATTGGATCAAAGCCGTAACCCAAAATGGCATCATCAGTGCGAACAACCTTTCCATTGCCAGTTCAACGGACAATAATAAGTTCAATTTCGGGGTAGGCTATACTTTAGACCAGGGGATCGTTTTAAAAGAACAATTAAAAAAGATTACGGCAACCATTAACGATGAAGCTAAAATAAATAAGTGGTTAAAGGTTGGGGTGAACTTTTCAGTGCTGCGCGAAGACCTGCCTTATGATGCAACAGGTGAATTGGATGCGGCACGCAAAATGATGCCCCAGGTTTCTGCACTGCCCAAAGCATTTAAAGTTCCCAATCTGTATGGCAGCGATACCATAACTCAAAATTTATATTCTACCACCTATTCGGCTTTGCAAAATTCAGGGGTGCAAAACCCGCTCTTGGATATTTACAGCCGGTACAACACCAACATTGATATTTTGTATCGTTATGTAGGAAGTTTTTATGCTGAGATCAATTTCCTCAGGCATTTTAATTTCCGCTCAGCAGTATATGCAGATTTTTCTAACGAAAACCATCGGCAGTACTCGCCACTGTATTATGGTTATGACCCGAATGCTAACGCTCCGGTAGTGCAAAATGCCATAACAAGAGTGGTGCAAGGCTTAACAGATACCAAAAATTCGCAAACCGATAATATCTTAACCTATAAGAACAGCTTCGGCTCCCACAACCTAACGGTAATGGCAGGGGCTACCACTTATGCGCATGAAATATCGTACAATCAAACTACTGTTTTGCCATCAGATCCTTCGCAGCCAATCCCGAACGACCCAAGGTTTTGGTATCCCAGCGCATGGTCATTTTCGCAAGTAAGCAGCGACCCTGGCCAGACTTTTTCATACTATGCGCAGCCTAACTGGACTGCCGGGTTTTTTGGGAGGGCATTGTACAATTATGATCAAAAGTATTTTTTGAATGCCTCTATCAGGCGCGATGGTTCTTCAGACTTTTTGCCGGCAAACCGCTGGGGAACCTATTGGACCCTCGGTGCCGCCTGGGAATTGACGAGAGAGAAATTTATGCAGAACCAGAAGTTTTTTGATTTATTGAAACTGAAAGGTTCGGCGGGTACTTTGGGCGACCAGGCTGTGCCTACCGGGATTTATTATCCCGTTTATCCTGGGTTGGTTTCAAATGGTCAAACAGTTTTTGGCAGTAACATTTCTACAATTTATGCAAAAAATTATGTGTATTCCCCAAACCTGCATTGGGAAACAGTTCACCAATATGAATTTGGCGTTGAACTGGAAGCATTCCAGCGCCGCTTACATTTTGAAGCCACATATTTTAATCGCAAAACGGATGGGGCAATGGGATTGTATTCAGTTGGCGGGTTACAACAATTAGAAAATCTCGTAAATATTCAAAATACCGGGCAGGAGTTTTCAGCATCATGGAACCAGCCTGTCAGCAGGGACTTTAGTATAAACCTTTCTGGCAATATCACCTTTATTCAAAATAAAGTATTGAGCTTTAACGACCCCTCATTTACCTATATTGATTACACCAGCCAGAACAATGGAGAGCAGGACAGCCGCACCATTGCAGGGCAACCGGTGGGCGAGTTTTATGGGTATATTGTAAAAGGGGTTTTCCAGAGCTATGCACAAATCCTGGGATCTCCGGTGCAATCATCATTGGGACAAGTTCGCCCAGGCGATTTGATGTATGCTGATATCAGCGGCACCAACGGGAAACCGGATGGCGTTATTGATGCGCACGACAGGACATATATCGGTAACCCTTCTCCAAAATTTACCTATGGTGGTTCAGTTAATTTGATATATAAGAATTTTAGTTTGGGCGTTGATATTGGCGGCGTTTGGGGAAATAAAATTTTCCGCGCCTGGGGCTCTTTGGAATCTCCTTATCAACGGGTTAATTATGCCGCATTCCAAGTGGATGCCTGGCATGGCCCGGGAACTTCAAACTGGACTCCTCTCCTCAGCCAGGGCGACCGTGTGAACTACGTTGGCTCCACTTACAGTATTGAAAACGGATCTTATGTCCGCATCAGGAACCTTCAGTTAGGGTACACCATCCCTCAACATGTATTTTCAAAGTCATCCGTTGTTAAGGCTTTGCGGGTTTACGTCAATGCACAGAACCTGTATACCTGGAAAAACAATTCGGGCTACACGCCGGAATTTGGCGGCTTTCAGCAAGGCAATTCTGTACAAAACACGGGTATTGGGGGCGCGGCAGTTACCTTCCCTCCTAATCCATTGCAATTCGGTATTGACCAGGGCGGCGGAGCTATTCCAAGAATTATTTCCGGTGGCCTGACTGTTACATTCTAACATTCTAAAAAAAGTTTTATAATATGAAAATCAAAATAAAATCATTAATAGTTCCCCTGGCAATTGTCACAATTGCGATAATGCTCAATAGCTGCAATAAGTTTTTAGACAGGAAGCCTTTGTTCACGACGAAAGATGATATTTCGAGCGGTGGCTTAGAAAAGCAGGCGCTGGGGTTATATTCGGCATTGCGCAGCGATGCGGGCTTTAGCACATTGCCGTGGTTAGACTTTCACTCCATACGAGATGACGATGCGCAGAAAGGGAGCAGCGTTTCGGATGGCGCTGAAATTAATGCCGAGTTTGAGCATTTTCAATATACCAAGAATGACTGGGCCACCAACACCTACTGGAGCGACCACTTCAATATGATCCAATTGGCAAATGAAATCATTCATGATGCCGATTCGCTTAAACCAACAGATGAAGGCTCATTAAGGAATATTGGCGAAGCTTGTTTCTTCAGGGCCTATGCCTATTTTGAGCTGGTTAAAGCTTATGGCGAAACTTACCTGCCACTGGAAAACTTTTACTATACGTCTCCCAATCAGCAAATCAGGCCAAATGCTGCCCCTGGGCAGATTTATGCGCTGATTGACTCTGACTTGAATGTAGCATCAACTCATTTGCCTTTAACATGGGCAACGGCAACAGGCAATACCTATCCGGGCAGGTTAACTCAGGGCGCAGCAAACACGTTATGGGCCCAAACCTATTTGTTCCGCGGCAATTGGGCAAAAGTTATAAGCCTGTGCAACATGGTAATCGGCTCAGGCCAATACCAGCTTGACCCAAGCTTTGTAGATATCTGGAAAGACGGGTTGAATGGAGCGGGCAAAAATGGGCCAGAATCGATCTGGGAACTGCAGTGTTATGTTGGTCCAAACCAGTCACCCTGGATTGGCACACAATGGGGCACTTCGCAAAATGTTCGCCAGGGGGGCGCAAGCAACGATTGGAACTTAGGCTGGGGCTGGAATACGCCCACACAAAATTTAGTGAACGCCTGGGATTCTACTGATCCAAGGCGCAATGCAACCATTCTCTTCTCAGGCCGCTATGACGGAGGCCCTACCACTGGCGGTTACGGAAATACGCTTCCTGCATATAACCCCGGCGTTTTGCTCGACCAGCCGTACTGGAACAAGAAAGTATATTCCGATCCGCAAATGAGGCAATATACCGGTCAAATTGGCAACAATGGCGGGGCAGACTGGATTGACCACCGGATTTTGCGCTATGCAGATGTGAT
>JAFEAJ010000059.1 GCA_018266455.1 Bacteroidota bacterium | reverse complement strand
CAGCAAAAAAATATTTTGGATCGGTAGATCAGGCCGTTGGAAAAATACTAACGCCTGAGGGAAATAATAATCAACCGTTAAAAGTAACCGGCGTGGTAGCTGATTGGCCGGAAAATTCACATTTACTTTTTGACCTTTTGATAACCACTGCGGGAAACCGCTTTGCCCAGCAGGAAGATTATATAGGATTTGCAGCATGGACTTATTTGCTGCTGAACAAAAACGTTTCTCCAAAATCAGTTGAAGCAAAGTTTCCGCATATTATTGAAAAGTATGCAGCAGGAAATATTGAAAAGAATTTCTCACAAACCTACCAGCAGTTTCAGGCTAATGGAAATGGTTACACGTATTATTTACAACCGTTAAAGGAAATCCATCTTATATCACATCTTGAAGCAGAATACAGGCCAAACGGCAGCATGAGAGCCATATATATTTTTGGAATTGTAGCAGTTTTTATTCTGTTGATTGCCTGTATCAATTTTATTAATCTATCCACCGCCCGATCTACAGAAAGAGCAAAAGAAGTGGGAATCCGTAAAACATTCGGATCAGAAAAAAAATCACTGATTTATCAATTTCTTATTGAATCAATCCTATTGAGTATCATCAGTATGATATTAGCCCTGGTATTGGTATTCCTGATGCTTCCTTTCTTCAACCAGGTTTCCGGAAAACACATTGAACTCTTTACATTCTTTACGTTCGGAAATATACTGATCATGATTTTGTTAACTACCGTTACCGGTTTGGCGGCAGGTTTATATCCGGCTTTTATACTTTCATCATTTAGACCTATTCAGGTATTGAAGGGAAAATTCAAATCAGGTTCTTATGGTTTGGCTTTAAGAAATGGATTAGTTGTTTTTCAGTTTGCCATCTCGGTAATACTCATCATCTGTACAATCATTGTGAACTCGCAAATGAATTATATGACAAATGGCAGTGAGCTGGGTTTTAATAAATCGAATACCATTATTATTGAAAGAACAGATCTGCTGAATGATAAAACAAAATCATTCAAAACTGAAATAGAGCGCATACCCAATGTAGAAAGCATTACAAGTGCAAGCGCCTTACCCGGTCAGCAAAATTATTTTGGTGTAAGCTGGGCGGTTGCTGGAAATAAGGAACCCATGACCGGCAGAGGAATTATTACCGATGACCAATACCAGCAACTGCTCGGATTGCAAATGAAAGAAGGTCGTTTTTTTTCAAAAGATTTTCCTACCGATTCACTCGCTGTTGTTTTAAATGAAAAAGCAGTTTCAGAATTAGGATTAAAAAATCCTATTGGAATACAATTAACAAGCCCGGATGGTTTTAATAATGGAAATAATGGGGAGCAATATGTTTATACTGTCATTGGGGTATTAAGGGATTTTCACTATCAATCTTTACACGATGTAATTACTCCTCTCATATTTACCAATTCATCCCGTTTTAAGGACCGGCTTGGATTTGCAGCAGTAAAAATAAAAGCTGCAAATTTTAAATCCTCTGTTGAAGCCATCGAAGGAAAATGGAAAGAGTTTGTGAAAGACAGGCCTTTTCATTATACCTTTTTAGATAAAACTGTTGCGGAGCAATATAATGCCGAGCAAACAACACAAAAAATATTTACTTTCTTTTCCTTGCTGGCAATTTTTATTGCTTGCATTGGTTTGCTGGGGTTAGCCGCATATACTACACAGCAACGAACAAGAGAAATTGGAATCCGTAAAGTGTTAGGCGCTTCGGCAGGCAATATTACAAAGCTGTTGTCCATTGATTTTTTGAAGCTGGTACTTGTTGCATCTGTAATTGCATTTCCTGTTGCCTGGTGGGCCATGCATAAATGGTTACAGAGTTTTGCTTACAGAATACCTATCAACGCCTGGGTTTTTATTGTTGCTGGTATTATTGCTGTAATGATTGCCTTAATTGCTATTAGCTTTCAAACCATTAAAGCGGCCATTACAAACCCGGTAAAATCTTTGAGATCAGAATAGTTGTCTGACACTTTTAATGTGCCTGACATCTGCAGATAAATTTAAAAGAAACTTATTTAAGATTTAAAACTAAAGCCATGATAAAACATTTTTTTAAAACGGCGCTTCGCAATCTTGCAAAGCAAAAAAGCCTGACACTGATTAATATTGCCGGGCTTTCCATCGGGCTTGCCTGTTTCAGTTTGTTTTTATTATATGCAATCAACGAATTTAGCTTTGATCGTTTTCATAAAAAAGCCAGCAATATTTATCGTGTTTATCGCTGGACAGAAGCCATGGAGGGTGAAGATGCAAGAGGCAGTTCGTATATGCCCATTCCATTAGGGCCTGCATTAAAACAGGATTTTCCTGAAGTAAAGAATTTTGTACGCATTAAAGATGCATTCAGCGAAGACTTTGTAAGAGCAGGAAATAATGTAAGCCGCATCAAGATTTCTTTTGCCGATCCGGAATTCTTTTCTGTATTCACCTTTAAAATATTATATGGTAATACCGTCAATCCATTGAAAGAAATAAATAGTGTGGTATTGACAAAAGAAAAAGCGATCCAGTTATTTGGTGAAGCGAATGCGGTAGGAAAAACAATTAAAATAAAAGAGAGTAAAGATTTTGATCCATTTGTAATAACGGCTGTTACAGAAAATATCCCTGCAAACTCCACGATTCAATTTGACATTCTTGGGAATTTTAATTACTTCATAAATACTCCCGGTGGAAAATCGTCAGTCAATAACTGGCATCGCTCAGGTTTTCAAACCTATGTAGAACTAAGAGAAGGAAGCAAGCTTCAGAATGCATCAGGACAATTAAGGGCATTTAGGAGTAAATATTATCCTGATGAAGAAGATAAGTTTAAAAAAAAGGGGCTTTGGACATCAAATGGATCTCCTGTTACATTCGGGCTTCAATCACTCAGGAGCATGCACACTAATATGAAAATAGGCGGAGGCGTAGTGGATGCCGTCAACCCAAAAAATATATGGATATTACTTGCCATTGCCACGGGGATATTATTAATTGCCTGTATCAACTTCACTACATTGGCGATTGGTCGTTCAGCAAGCAGGGCAAAAGAAATAGGGGTTCGAAAAGTTATTGGCGGTAAAAAAAGGCAGTTGGTATTACAATTTTTGACTGAAGCATTGCTATTAAGTATTTTATCAGCAGCCATAGGTTTGCTATTGGGAAAATTATTATTGCCTTACTTTAATAATCTTTCTGGAAGAGAGTTACAATTTTCTTTATCTCAGTACCCGGAAATGACATGGATGTTGGCTGGTCTCGTATTCCTGGTGGGATTGTTCGCAGGCATATATCCAGCCCTTATACTTTCAGGATTCAGGCCAATTGAAGTATTGAAAAGCAAAGTTCGTGTAGGTGGCTCCAATTTTTTTACCAAATCACTGGTAACAGTTCAGTTCATCCTTTCTATCGGGTTGATCATATCTACAATAATTATTTTACAGCAATTGAAATACATGCAAAATAAAAACCCCGGTTTTGACAAAGAGAATATAGTGATGGTAGATGCAGAAGGAGTAGAAACCAAAAAAGCGTATCCACTTTTCAGGCAAGCTTTATTAAATCAGCCCCGTATTGCTGCAGTAGCCAGCGCTGAATTAGGATTAGGCGATGGAATGGGATGGAGCAGGTCAGATTTTGATTATAGAGGGACGCACAAAGCAGTATATGAATATTATATTGATCCTGATTATATAAACCTGATGGGAATAAAATTGATTGCGGGAAGAAATTTCGATCCTACTATTGTTGCAGACTCTGTGACTTCTGTTATTATCAACGAATCCATGATGAATGATTTTGGATGGACGCCTCAATCAGCCATCGGTCAAAAATTAACCGGATATGCCGATGACCTTACGCCAGAAGTGATTGGAGTGGTAAAAAATTTCAACTTTTTATCACTAAGTGAAAAAATAGAACCGCAAATGTTTCAGCAGTTTCATGATTACGCTCCATACAAATATTTTGTAAAACTAAAACCCGGTAATCCTTCTGTTGCATTAGGCGTCATCAGGAAAGCCTGGGCCGGTATTGCTTCCGGGCTACCGCTTAAATATGATTTCCTCGATGAAAGTTTGAATCGGTTTTATAAATCTGAAGCAAGATGGAGTAATGTTATCGGGTGGGCAGGTGGTATTTCCATCTTTCTGGCTTGCCTGGGATTGTTTGGCCTGACGGCTTTAGCAGTAGTAAATAAAACAAAAGAAATTGGAATAAGAAAAGTACTAGGCGCATCTTCAATCAGGATAGTAGGGTTGTTATCAAAAGGATTTTTGAGGTTGTTATTGATCGCATTACTGATTGCTTCTCCGTTAGCCTGGTATTTTATGAATAAATGGCTGCAAAGTTTTGCATACAGGATTTCTATTGGCTGGTGGGTGTTCATTATTGCAGGATCGTTAGCTATTGCGATTGCATTAATCACCATAAGCTTTCAGTCCATCAAAGCGGCAGTGGCAAACCCGGTAAAGAGTTTGCGGTCAGAGTGAGAAAAAATTGACATCTATCAAAGAGAAAGAATACACACTTTGTGAATAGAAAAATTTAAAACTATGTTTAAAAATTATTTCAAAACTGCCTGGAGGAATTTTGCAAGAAATAAGATCCTATCATTTATAAATCTTAGCGGGCTATCCATCAGTATTGCTGCAGTATTGTTTATCGGCCTGTATATTTATGGCGAAGCCAATTATGATAATTTTCAAAAGAATAGTACCTCTTTGTACCGGGTAGGATTCCAATCTTGGAAAGACGGGAAATTGCTTGGTAATGGCGCTGACTTTACTGCACAATTTGCTCCTGATGCAAAAAATGAATTCCCGGAGATCAAGTCATTCACCCGGTATTCAAGTGAACGCATAGCTTACATTAAGTACAAGGACAAGGTATTTAAGATTGACAATATTCACTATACCGATTCGACATTTTTTCAATTACTATCTTACAAACTGTTACAAGGTAATCCCCTTACTGTTTTAAATGAACCTTATTCAATTGTTTTGACAATCGAAACAGCCAGGAAATTATTCGGAGATGATTCCAATAACTACCAGGATGTGATAGGAAAAACTATTCAATTAGACAATCAAACAAATTATACTATTACCGGAATTGCACAGGAAGCTCCTTCTAATTCTCATCTCAGTTATAATGCTTTAATTTCTTTTACCACGCTTTATAAGGAACCCGATAATTATATGGGTTGGAATGGTGGAGAACAGTACAGCACCTATTTACAATTGCACAATAGGTCAAGTGCTCATTCTTTAGAAACTAAATTCCCTTCCTTTTTATGGAAGCATATAAATGAGAGTTATTCTAAGGCAGGTTTCAAGATTGAAGCATCCCTGCAACCGATCAGAGATATTCATCTCTATTACAGCGACAATTCTGCTTCATTAAGAACCAACATCTATATATTCAGCATCGTTGCCCTGCTCATTCTCATTATTTCCTGTGTCAATTATATTAATCTCACTACAGCAAAAGGGATGACAAGGTTTAAAGAAATTGGTGTCCGGAAAGTATTAGGTGCCGGTCGTTCACAATTGATAAAACAATTTCTCACCGAGACAATTTTCATGACAATAATCGCTTTTTTTATCTCGATTCTCTTTGTTGCAATTTTAATTCCTTCTTATCAAAAGATCACCGGCAAGAGTTTGCCTGCTTTAGAAATAAGCACAATCCCTGCAATACTATTTTTGTTTATAGTTATATTAATTACAGGAGTAATTGCAGGAAGCTACGTTGCTTTTTATTTGTCCTCTGTTAATGCAACAAAGATATTTAAGTCTTCCCTGCCCGGAAGCTCCCGGAATTTGTTCAGAAAAGGTTTGATCATGGGACAGTTTGCAATTACTATCGGGTTAATGGTTTGTACCGTAATTGTAACACAACAATTACAATACAGCAAGAAAGTCAATTTGGGATTTGATAAAGATCATATTATAGTGCTCCCGTTGGTTGGTAAACAAACACAGGCAAGTTACCCGGTATTGCAGCAGGAATTATCGCAGATCGCTTCTGTTCAGCAAGTGTCAGGGTTATCAGAAATTCCTTATGATGGTATTACCACTAATGGATTTATTCCCGAGGGTGATACAAAAGCCATATTTATTCATCAACTGGATGCTGATGATAATTTTTTAAAAACATTTAGCATCAAAATGGTTTCAGGAGATTTTTTTGCAAAAGAGCGGCCTACTCTCAGTGACGGGTATGTAATCAATGAAACGCTTGCAAATGTTTTGGGATGGGAAAATCCGGTTGGAAAAATCATCAACAGGAACGGAGCACATAAAGTAATCGGAGTTATCAAAGATTTTCATTTCGCTTCTTTGCATGATAAAATAGAACCTCTTATTATTACCAATAAGCCCTGGGAAGGGCAATTTTCTTTTCTTGCAATAAAATATCAAACTGCCAATACACCGGCCTTTATTGATGATATAAAACAAACCTGGAAGAAAACTTTTGCTGGTGCCCCAATTGATTATTGGTTTTTGGACGAGGCATATAACAAGATTTATAAGAGTGACGAGAAATTTCAACAAGTCTTTATTTATTTTTCAGTATTATCCATTATTCTTTCATTAGCCGGAGTCTTTGGGCTGGTGATACTTGCCCTCAAACAAAGAACGAAAGAATTTGGAGTAAGAAAAATATTAGGTGCAAAGATTATTGATATTATAAAACTCACTGCAAAAGATTTTGCAGGGCTGATTATTTTGGGTGCTATTATTATTTCTCCGGTGGCCTGGTATTATACAAATAAATGGCTGGAGAATTTTGCATATCGGATTCAATTGAGTTGGAGGGTTTTTGTTTTTTGTAGTTTAAGTATTTTATTGATTACAATTTTGACAATAAGTATCCAGGCTGCCAAAGCAGCCATTACAAATCCGGTGAAGAGTCTGCGAACGGAATGAAAATGCCTGAACCATGATTGATCTGATTTATAGGATTAACATGATTCAGAAAATATAAAATCAGATAAATCATTTAATCACATAAATCCCAGTTCAGACAATGATCAAAAATTATTTTAAAAATGCTTTCCGAAACCTCTGGAAGAGAAAAGGGAACAGCTTTCTTAATATTACCGGATTAGCAATAGGTATCGCCTGCGCAGGGTTAATTTTTTTATGGGTGGAAGATGAAATAAGCTTTGATCAATTCAACACAAAAAACAAATGGATATATAATATTAGGGAAAATCAGAAGTATGATTCTTACATTGCCACATTCGATGCAACGCCGGCGCCATTAGCCCCGGCGATGTTATCGGAAATTCCCGGCATCGCCAATACGTGCAGGATTGGCGGTAATTCAGCACAACTCATTTCTATCGGTAACAAGTCAATATATGCAAGCGGAAGTTATGTTGATGCTTCTTTGTTTGATATGTTTAGCTTTCCTTTTGTGCAAGGCAAGGCTGCAACTTCTTTTTCGCAATTGTATTCGCTGGTGATCACCGAAACAGCCGCAAAAAAATTTTTCGGGAATGAGGAGAATGTAATCGGAAAATCAGTGCGGATGAATAATAAGCAGGATTATGTTATTAGCGGCGTTATAAAAGATATTCCGCGAAATTCAAGCCTGCGTTTCGAATGGGTAGCTCCTTTTAAAATCTGGTATAACCAGAATTCTTTTGCCCAGTACTGGGGAAATAATTGTTTATCCACATTTGTTGAGTTAAAGCCAAATGTTTCGCCTGCTTCAATTACTAAATTATTGACTGGTTTTATTCAAAAAAGAGAACGGATGTCAAATGCAGAACCTTTTTTATTCAGTATGAACGACTGGCATTTGCGAAACCAGTTTGATAATGGAAAGCAAACAGGAGGCGGAGCGATAGAGTACGTGCATTTATTTTCCATTATTGCATGGATTATATTATTAATCGCCTGCATCAATTTTATGAACCTGGCAACCGCACGAAGTGAAAAACGCGCAAAAGAAGTAGGCGTTCGTAAAGTGCTGGGAGCTGTCAAACAAAATCTAATTTTTCAATTTATCAGTGAAGCATTGTTGATGTCATTCATGGCTGCTGTTCTTGCCGTCATTATTATAGCGCTGGCTTTGCCCTCATTTAACTCATTGGTTCAAAAAAATCTTTCACTGGAGTTAACCAAACCAATTCACATTATCGCGCTACTTGTTATAACATTATTAAGCGGATTAATCGCGGGGAGCTATCCTTCTTTATATCTTTCTTCGTTCAACCCGGTGTTTGTATTAAAAGGATTGAAATTAAAAACGGGTAGCGTTGAAATTATCCGTAAGGGCTTGGTGATTCTGCAATTTTCTGTTTCCATCATACTTATCATCAGTACTGTGATTATTTTTCAACAGATACAACATGTTAAAAACAGAAACCTTGGTTTCAATAAAAATAACCTGCTTGAATTTACCACCAATGATGAATTTAATAAAAATTATGAACCAATAAAACAAGAACTTTTGAACAGTGGGGTTATTGAAAACCTTGCTTTGTCGGACTATGCAGCTTTATATGGAGGCAATAATGGCGATGGTTTGGTGTGGGCCGGGAAGCCCGCAAATAGTTCGGTACTTATATCAAACCGCAGTGTATCTCCCGGTTTTTTTTCTACGTATGGCATTAAAATTCTGGAAGGGAGAGATTTTGTTGAATCAGACAGTGTAACATCCAAAAAGACAAGTGTCATCATCACGCAATCCCTCGAAAAACTTATGGGCGCAGGTACTGCCATTGGTAAAACCATGCATTACCGCGGCGATACTTCCGGCACTGAGGCGGTAGTTGTTGGCGTGGTCAATGATTTTATTTATGGAAATATGTACGGAAAGCCTGACCCCGTTACATTTTATTGTGCTTACAATCCTTCAGCTACGCAGATGTATGTGCACCTGAAACCAACTGATGGAGTGGAAGATGCTTTGCAAAAAATAGAAAGCGTAATTAAAAAATATAATCCTTCTTACCCTGTTACTTACCAGTTTGTGGATGACCAATTCAACAAAATGTTTTTGAATGAAGCGCTGATAAGTAAACTGTCGCGTGTGTTTGCGGCATTGGCCATTTTTATTTCTTGTCTTGGCTTATTTGGATTAGCAGCATACACTGCCGAGCGCAGCACAAAGGAGATTGGTGTAAGAAAAGTGTTGGGCGCAAGTGTGGCAGGCATAACAACATTATTATCTGCAGATTTTTTGAAACTGATTGTCATTTCCTGCGTCATTGCTTTTCCCCTTGCCTGGTGGATAATTCATAACTGGTTGCAGAATTATAAATACCGGATTGACATTAGCTGGTGGGTCTTCTTTGCAGCTGGATTTGCAGCCATAATGATTGCATTAATAACAATCAGTTTTCAAAGTATTAAAGCAGCCATTGCAAACCCGGTGAAAAGTTTGAGAACGGAATAGTAAATCGCAAATGATCATTTGATAATTAAAAATTCAGAATTCTAAATTATTATACCATGTTCAAACATTATTTTAAAACCGCGCTAAGAAATTTAAGGAAGAACAAAGTTTTCTCCTTTATCAATATCCTGGGATTAACCATTGGGCTGACCTGTTGCCTGTTAATGGTGCTGTACATCCGGCATGAACTGAGCTATGATGATTTTCAAAAGAAAGGCGACCGGATCACAAGAGTGATTATGGAATACAGCATGGGCGGAAGCGTGATGAGCGGAAATTTTACCAGCACCAAAGTAGCCCCGGCTTTCAAAAAAAGTTTTCCTGAAGTGGAACAAGGTGTTCGCATGACCAATGCCACCAGGGTTATCCGTTATGAGGATAAGCTCTTTAATGAAAAGTCATTTATGTATGCTGACTCTACATTCTTCGACATTTTTTCTTTTAAACTGCTAAAAGGAAATCCTCAACATGCGCTGTCCGGGCCAAATGTAGTTGTGCTTACTCAATCAACAGCAAAAAAATATTTTGGCAATGATGACCCGATTGGAAAAATGATTAAAGTAGGAAGCGATGAAACGCCTTACCAGGTAACCGGCGTAATTGAAGACTGCCCTTCCAACTCACAGATCAAATACGATTTCCTCGCTTCTTTCTCATCACTTGGCGAAGCGCAGGAAGATACATACTGGGATGCGAATTACACTACATACCTTTTGCTAAAGACCAAAGAGTCTATTGCTTCTCTCCAGGCAAAGATTCCCGCATTTATGAAAAAAGAAATGGCAACTGTTCTGTCGGGTAGCGATTACGTCACTTTTCATCTGGAGCCATTCGAAAGCATACATCTTCATTCGCCTTATGATGGCTTTGAACCAAACAGCAGCATCACCTATATATATATAATAGGTATCGTAGCACTGCTGATACTTGCCATCGCCTGTTTTACTTATGTAAACCTGAGCACTGCCCGGTCCATGGAAAGAGCTAAAGAAGTGGGTATCCGTAAAGTTTCCGGCGCTTACAAAAAACAAATCTTCTGGCAGTTTATCGGCGAATCTATAATCATATCATTTGTCTCATTAGCGCTAAGCATTGCCATGGCTGCATTATTGCTTTCTTCATTTAATCATTTGGCTGACCGGCAACTTGGCTTGTCATCACTGATCTCGCCTTTTATTCTCGGCTTCTCTTTGCTGATCATTATTTGCATCAGCATTTTTGCAGGCAGCTATCCTGCCGTCATTCTTTCCCGCTTTCAACCGGTAAAAGTTTTGAAGGGCGCATTTAAAAGTACTGGCTCGGGTATTTTGCTTCGCAAAACTTTGATTGTTTTCCAATTTGCTATTTCTGCATTTCTTATCGTTGCCACATTCATCATTCAAAACCAGCTTCATTATATTCAGAGTAAAGACCTTGGATTTGATAAAAACCATATCATTGTTTTGCCTTTAGATCAGAAAATGCGAACAATGCTAAGTACCATCAAGGCAGAATTTAAAATGAATGCTGATGTATTGAGCATTAGCAAAGCAACCAATGAACCTATAAATATCATAAGCGGTTATGCAATGAGCAGCAGTGATCTCAAAGGAAAGCAAGGGATTTCTGTAAACGCCAATGTAGTGGATGAAGATTTTATAAAAACCATTGGAGCAAAGATTATCGCAGGCACTGATTTCACCGAACAGGACAGCAAAGATGTGCTCCATGCTACTGACCAGGACAAAATAAATTATCACTTCATTTTAAATGAGTCTGCTGCAAAAGCGCTGGGCTGGACAGCACAAGAAGCCATTGGCAAAAAAATGTTTTTGGGAGAGCAACGTCCAGGCATTGTAAAAGCTGTGGTAAGAGATTTTAATTTTTCTTCATTTCATAACCCCATCAAGCCGCTTGTTCTTTTCAATGAAGATTGGGGCAGCAACTTATTGGTAAAGCTTTCCGGCAGGCACCTGCCGCAAACGCTTGGGTTTTTGGAATCTAAATGGAAAAGCCTTATTCCTTACCGCCCCTTTGAATACAGGTTTCTTGATGATGATTATAACAAGCTGTA
This sequence comes from Bacteroidota bacterium, assembly GCA_018266455.1. Taxonomy (GTDB): domain Bacteria; phylum Bacteroidota; class Bacteroidia; order Chitinophagales; family Chitinophagaceae; genus Puia. The sequence goes on along the minus strand of JAFEAJ010000059.1, from coordinate 8,915 downwards.
TGAATCGGAAATACGGCTTGGCAAAGTGCTGAACATTTTTGCAACTATTGCAGTGCTGTTGGCAGCATTAGGGTTGTTTGGTTTGTCGGCTTATGCTATCCAGCAGCGCACCAAAGAAATAGGTATCCGAAAAGTTTTAGGAGCCAGCGTTCCAAATATTATCGCTCATTTGTCAAAAGGTTTTTTAAGTCTTGTTATTGTTGCATCCCTTATTGCTTACCCGGTAGCCTGGTGGGTGATGAATCGGTGGTTAGAAGATTTTGTATATCGGGTCAGCATTGGCTGGTGGATATTTTTGATTGCAGGAGCTATTGCCATTGTTATTTCATTGATGACGGTAAGTTTTCTTGCTGTCAGGGCGGCAGTGGCAAATCCGGTGAAGAGTTTGAGAACGGAATAGTAAATGATTAAAAATTCATAATTCTAAATCATAATACATGTTCAAGCATTATTTAAAAGCCGCATTCCGCAACATGAACAAACAAAAAATGTATGCGGCAATAAATATCGGCGGGTTTGCCATTGGCATTGCGGCTTGTATGTTGATTGCATTGTATATACAGCACGAAGCGAGCTATGATAGTGATAATCCGAATGCCAATCATGTATATCGCCTTGTTGGCGAAGCCAGGCAAAACGGAGTAATGCATTCCGGCATTTCATTTCCCGCGCCTATGGCAAAAGCATTGCTCAACGATTTCCCTGATGTGGAAAACGCAGGGCGCATTATGAGTAACCCGCTTTTTGGCGGCGCCGCCAACCAGGTAAGAAGAGCAGATCAGCAAAACGATACGTATGAACAGGGCTTTGCATTTGCTGATACATCAACGCTTGATATTTTAAATGTGCAAATGATTTATGGCAACAGGAGAGATGCGCTGCGTGTGCCTTTTTCTGTAATACTGAACAAGAGCATGGCAGATAAATATTTTCCCAATCAAAATCCTGTAGGGCAGCGCATGATATTTAATGATAATCCAAAGATGCCGATTGTTGTGGGCGGTGTAATGAAAGATTTTCCTTCTAATACGCATTTGCAATACCGCGGTTTTATTTCACTTGCCGGCGTAAATTTCTGGGATGACGAGCAAAACCAGTGGACAGCCAGCAACTATGATATTTACCTGCAATTAAAACCCAATACCAACGTTGCCGCTTTTGAAAAAAAGATGTTTGCAGATGTGGTTGATAAATACATGATACCTGCGATGATTGCAGCTGGGCAAAAAAATGCAAAAGAGCGTTTTAAAAATGCAAGGCTGTACCTGCAACCGATTGTAGATATTCACCTGCACTCTTATAATATTGAACAGGACGATGCGAAGCATGGCGACATTCGTTTTATTTATCTCTTTGCTGCCATTGCAATTTTTATTCTTATTATTGCCTGCATAAATTTTTTAAATCTTTCCACTGCACGTTCAGCCAACCGTGCAAAAGAAGTGGGTTTGCGTAAAGTGGTGGGTTCAAGCCGCGGCAATCTTATCCGCCAGTTTCTTACCGAATCATTGCTGTATAGTTTTCTTTCGTTTTTTATTGGGTTGGTAATTGTTGTGCTTGTATTGCCTTTGTTCAATACAATTGTAGGCACACCGTTAAGCATACCCTGGAATGAATGGTGGCTGCTGCCTTTGCTTGTTGCATGTGCATTCGTAATAGGTTTGATTGCTGGTTTGTATCCTGCATTTTATTTGTCTTATTTCAAACCCATCAACACTTTAAAAGGAAATTTAAGTTTGCGAAGTAAAAACGGAAGATTAAGAAGTGCACTGGTGGTTTTTCAATTCACTATTTCTATTGTGTTGCTCATTGGCACTTCTGTTATTTATAAACAAATGCAGTACATACTCAATTCAAAAATTGGTTTTGATAAAGATGAAGTGCTGATGATTGAAGGCGCCGATGCCCTAAGAGGTCAAACTGGGTCTTTTAAAGAGGAACTGCGGAGCTTACCCGTGGTGAAAGATTTAAGCGTAAGCGATTTTTTGCCTGTTGCCAACACAAAACGTAATGGCAATACTTTTTGGGAAGAAGGGAAAACGATTGATGATGGCTTTGTGCTGCAGCATTGGATAGTAGATGAAACCTATATTCCCACACTTGGCATGAAGCTGATAGCAGGAAGAAATTTTTCAAAAGATTTGCGTACAGATTCCTCCACAACTGTTATCAACAAAGCACTCGCAGATAAGCTCGGCCTAAAAAATCCTGTTGGTAAAATAATAACCAACGGTGGCGAGCATTTGCGCATCATCGGCGTTGTGGACAATTTTTATTTTGAAAGCATCAAACAACAAGTACAGCCTCTGTGTATGATATTGGGCAACAGTAACAGCATTATTTTAGTAAAAGTAAATGCCGCCAATATGAAAGCAACGCTGGTCTCCATAGAAAAAGTATGGAAACGGTTTTTGCCCAGCCAAACCCTGCGCTATAGCTTTTTGGATGACCGTTACGCAGCCATGTACGCCGATGTGCAGCGCATGCAATATATTTTCACGGGCTTTTCCATACTTGCCGTAATTATTGCCTGCTTTGGTTTGTTTGCACTCGCCGCGTTTATGGCAGAGCAGCGCACCAAAGAAATCGGTATAAGAAAAGTGCTCGGTGCATCAGTCGCCAGTTTATTTGCATTGCTCACTAAAAACTTTTTAAAGTTGGTATGCATTTCACTAATCATTGCGATACCAGTTGGCTGGTGGGCAATGCATCAATGGCTGCAGAATTATGCATACCGCATCACAATCGGCTGGGAAATATTTGCAATAGCCGGCACCGCTGTGTTGCTAATTGCATTATTTACGATTTGCTGGCAGGCAATAAAAGCATCAATAGCCAATCCGGTGAAGAGTTTGAGAACAGAATAGTTTTAAGTCTATAAAAGAAAGGCTGCCTGAAGCCTGAATTTTTTATGGTATCCATTTGAAACGATACGGCTGCAAAATCAGTACACCTACTTACAAGAACAGATATGGGTACTGATTTGGAAAAACAGTAAGGCCATAGATTTGAACTTTCAATGATAACGAACCGAAAATAGCCCTGGCATATCGATGCCGGGGCTTCTTAATTGCATTGAAAGCCCCCTCTAAAATCGAGACACTACTTATTTTCAATAACTGTATCAAAACCGTACACTCCATGTATCAATAACGAACTGGAACGTATATTGAAAGACCGTATACTATTGTAAATCATCAACATTTAATTTCGGTATGTAATTAGGTAACTTAGTGGGCAACAAATTCGTCTATTGAATAAGCAACATTTTTAACAAACCTGAATCTTTAGTTAGCATAATGAAATATGTCAAAAATAAATTGAGCAATTTCGGGATGTAAATCAAAATCACCATGATCGAACTTCAGCACATTTCCAAATGGGTAACTATCGGCGGGTTGCGCACATTTATCTTAAAGGACATCAACCTTGCCATAAATCAGGGCGAGTTTGTTTCTATTATGGGGCCTTCCGGTTCCGGCAAGTCCACATTGTTGAATGTTCTTGGCATGCTCGATGATCAATCAGAAGGCGAATATCATTTTCTTGGCACACCTGTTCATTCGCTGAAAGAAAAACAGCGCTCAAAATTGTATAAGCAGCACATTGGGTTCGTATTCCAGGCGTATCATTTAATTGATGAACTGACAGTATATGAAAACATAGAGACCCCCCTGATCTACCAGGACCTGAAATCTTCGGAAAGGCAGTCCATTGTAGCAGATGCGCTCGACCGATTCAACATTGTAGGCAAAAAAGACCTTTTCCCCACGCAATTATCAGGAGGGCAGCAACAGTTAGTGGGCATTGCCCGTGCGCTGGTGGCCAGGCCAAAGCTATTACTGGCCGATGAGCCGACAGGCAACCTTAACTCCAAACAGGGGGAGGAAATAATGGGGATTTTTAAAGAACTCAACGCAAAAGATGGGGTGACCATTGTACAGGTGACCCATTCTGAAAAAAATGCGGAGTATGGCTCTCGCATTATCGACCTGCTCGATGGGAGGATCGAAACCGAACGGGTCATGGCCAATGGGAGCTGGACAAACCACGGAATGAAAATCTAAAACAACAAACAACAGCAACTTCATGCAAAAGACAAAAGCGATAACACTCTTCTTGGTTCTTGCTTTATTAATGAATGATATTTTTTGCCAGGATGAAAATATCGGCAAAGCCCTTACCATAAAACAATGCATAGATATTGCCATAAGAAACAACCTGCTGGTCCAGCAAAGTGATGTTGCGAAGCAAACAACCGGGGTGTACTTCAAACAAGCGAAGGATAACCTGTTGCCGTACATTTCGGCATCAGCAAGCCAGGGCGAATCTTTCGGCCGTAGCCTAAACCCTTATACTTATTCTTATGTGAACCAGCAGATCAACACCGGCAGTTACGGGATCGGCGGCTCTCTGGTATTATTCAGCGGGCTGCAAATTCAAAATGCTATTAAACAATATGCATTGGCATACGATGCCAGTAAACTGGATTATCAACAACAGAAGGAAAATATTTCAATAAGCGTGCTCCTCGCCTATCTGCAAATTTTGAGCAGCAAAGAATTGCTCGATATCAGCAAATCACAGGCAGAGGTTGACAAGAAGCAGGTGGAGAGGTTAGAACTGCTCAATCAGTCTGGCGCTTTGACATTGCTCTCTGATTTATCGAACTTTAAAGGACAATATGCAAATGACCTTGTAAATATTGCTACCGCACAGAACACACTCGAGTCTGCAAAAATAAACCTGTTCAGTATCCTGAACATTCCTTATACACGATCTGTTGAATTCGAACCTATTTCTTTTAGCGCGGATGCCATAAACAATCCTTCAAACCCTGATAGCATTTACCAAACAGCATTAAAGGTTGTGCCCGCGGTAAGGTCTGCTGACCTAAAAACAAGGTCGTTTGAAAAAGCATTGCTGGCCGCAAGGGGGCAATATTACCCCACATTGTCTTTGAACGCAGGAATAAACACAAGCTATTCCAATGCAGCAACAGCGAGCACGCCACTTAACAGTTTTTATAATGATACCAGTTCAAGTTATGTAACAGTCAGCAATACCAACTATAAATTAATTGTTCCACAGCAAAATTTCCAATCACAAAAAATATCGTTTGGGGACCAGTTCACGAACAACAGGTACACTTCAATAAACCTTACGCTTTCGGTGCCCATACTGAATAGTTTCAGGGCAAGGAACAATATAAAACTCGCAAAAATAAACCTTCAAAATGCCAAAAACAATGCGGGCTCAACTAAGCTTTTATTACAGCAGAATGTGGAGCAGGCTTATCAGAATATCGTGCTGGCAAAGGCCCAATACAGGTCATATACAGATGCGGCAATAGCTTATAATGAATCGTTCCGCACAACTGAAATCAGGTTCAATGAAGGCGTCATTGCATCAGATGTTTATCTTATCGCAAAAGGCAATATTGACAGGGCAAACATCAATCTTACCATTGCGAAATACAATTATATTTTCCGCTCAAAAATCCTTGATTATTATGAAGGCAACCTGTCATGGCAATGAGAAATGCGAAAATAATGACATCAATTCAGTGACGCTTTTTTAATTGGGCGTTGTTCATCCCGCATCCTTTATCTCCATTTCCTTCAACCAGGCCTCAAGCGCTCGTGAAATTTTTTCTGTTTCCACTAAAAAACCGTCATGGCCATAGGCAGAATCCATTTCCAACAGTATGGAATGAGGGATGTTGTCTGCGAGGAAACGCAGTTCTTTCATAGGGCAAAGTATGTCGCTGCTGATGCCGATAATCAATGTCCGTTGAAAAACCTGCTGAAGAATTTCAATAGCACCTGCATTTCGGCCTCTTGCAATATGGTGGCTGTCCATGGCTTTGGTTAGTACCCAGTAACTGTAAGCATTAAACCTTCCTGCGAGCTTATCTCCCTGGTGCCTGACATAAGAAGATGCTTTATAATCGTCAATCTTTCTTGTGTCCGGCTCTGTTTGCTTTTCCACAAGCACACCGTAATTCCGGTAAGAAAGAATGCCAATGGCCCTTGCTGCTTTCAAGCCTTTTTTGCCCGCTTCAGCAGACTCGTCCCTCCATGTTGAATCCGCTTCAATAGCCAGCCTTTGTGCGGTATGAATGGCAATGCCCCATGCGCTTTCGGTAGCTGATGTGGCTATCAGGAAAAGATTTTTGATTGTCTCCTTTTCCATAATTGCCCATTCCATTGCCTGGTAACCGCCCATGCTGCCCCCCATTAGCAAATGAATGCTGTCAATATCCAAGAACTTACGGAGGAGGATATGCGCTTTCACCATATCGCGAATGGTAACAATGGGAAAGCTACTGTAATAAGGTCTTTTTGTTTGTCCATTAATGGTCAAAGGCCCTGTTGACCCATAACAAGACCCGAGGATATTTGCGCAAACAATAAAATATTTCTCCGGGTCAATAACAGAGCGCTGTCCCACGACCCCTTTCCACCAGTCAACCGCATCTGAATTTGCAGTAAGCGCATGACAAACCCAAACCACATTGTTTTTTTCAATATTCATTTGGCCATAAGTGTTGTAAGCAATGACAATGCCTGGCAGGGTTTCGCCACATTCCAGCTTAAATGGCTGCCTGTATTCAAAATAATCCATTCTGCAAATTCTCTTTTGAGGATGCAAAATAAGGGCTTGTATGGATTACATTTGCAAAAAATATTTTAATGATCCATATTGAAGTGAACCGCGTAAACGGGGATTTCGGGTTTGAGGCAAAAGATGCCAATGGCCATGTTGTGCGCATGGACACCAGTCCTGAAACCGGGGGCAATAATTTTGGTGCCCGGCCAATGCAAATGCTGTTGATGAGCCTTGGGGGATGCAGTGGTATTGACATTGTCTCTATACTCAAAAAACAACGGCAAAATATTGAAAGCCTCAGCATGAACATTGAGGGCGAGCGTGAGCCAGGCAAAGAACCATCGCTTTGGAAGGATGTTACTATCGTATTTGAACTGAAAGGCAATATCGACCAGGAAAAAGCAAAACGCGCCTGCGAGCTTTCAATGGAAAAGTACTGTTCAGTTGCCGCAACACTAAAGGCTGCGGGATGTGATGTAAAATGGAAAGTAGCGGTCAGGAACTAATAACGAATACAGGACAGCCACAGCAGTAATTTTAAAAGCTTATCACGGACCACCATCTGCAATACCACTATTGAACCGTGGTTGCTGCCTGCCCCGCAGGATTGTGGAATCATGCCCTGGGATTATCGCAATCACTTTCAGCAATATGCGACAACTAAATATACTTTAACTTCATCAATCAAGATTTCGCAAATAAAAACAGAAAAACAACCATGCACCCAATTACTCAGGCTATAAGAACACAGACAGAACGGACTGGCGAGATGGAACATTCTTCACCGCTTTTCCTTACCAGCAGCTTTTGCTTTGACAATGCAGAAGAGATGCGGGCTGCTTTTGCAGATGAAAACGATGATAATATCTATAGCCGTTTCAGCAATCCCAGCGTAAAAGAATTTGTAGACAGAATGTGTGCGCTTGAAGGCGCTGAAGCCGGTTATGCTACGGCATCTGGAATGAGCGCGGTGTTTGCTTCATTCATGACCTTCCTGAAAAAAGGAGATCATCTTGTTTCCTGCAATGCTATTTTTGGGAGCACACACACCGTTATCACAAAATATTTGCCCAAGTACGGGATAGAATATACTTATGTTCCTGCAAATAAACCTGAAATATGGAAAGATGCCATCAGGGCAAACACCAAAATGATTTATATCGAAACACCCACTAACCCCGGGCTGGACATCATTGACCTTGAATTTGCAGGTAGGCTTGCCCGTGAAAATAACTTAATACTGAATGTTGACAACTGTTTTGCCACACCTGTTAATCAAGTGCCTATTAAATTCGGTGCAGACATTGTACTGCATTCAGCAACAAAATGGATTGATGGCCAGGGCCGGGTGCTTGGGGGCGTAGTGGTTGGCAAGGAAAAAATGATTCATGAAATTTATTTGTTTTGTCGCAGCACCGGCCCTGCGCTTTCTCCTTTCAATGCATGGGTGCTCAGCAAAAGCCTCGAAACCCTTGATGTGCGCATGGAGCGGCATGCATCAAATGCTTTGTACATTGCACAACAACTGGAGCATCACCCGAAATTGTCCTGGTTAAAATATCCTTACCTGAAAAGCCACCCGCAACATGCCGTTGCGCTGAAACAAATGAATAATGGGGGGGGTATAATCTGTTTTGAACTGAAGGGCGGCTTGGAAAGCGGGAGAAAATTTTTAGACAACCTCAACATGTTTTCGCTCACAGCCAACCTGGGCGATACTAGGAGCATTGCATCGCACCCCGCCAGCACTACGCACGCAAAGCTCACTGAAGAAGAAAGGCTCGCTGTGAACATAACGCCGGGGCTTATACGTATTTCTGTTGGCCTTGAGCATAGAGATGACATACTGGCTGATGTTTTACAGACCCTGGATAAATGCTGACCATACTGCTAATTTATTATTAGTGGATAAAAAACCTTTTTCCCCTATCAAAATACAGTATGTCCTTTTAGCAAAACGAGCCAATCAAAGCAAGCGATATTACAAAAAAGCCTCGCAAAAGCGGGGCTTGGGGTTACCAGTTTTATGGTTTTTTATTTTCTTAAATATTGTGCCTGTGGTATGATCACATTTGGGATATTCGTGCCTTTTTCATAGATGAATATCTCAGCTCTTCGGTTAAGCCATGCTGTGTTCGGGTTCGAGTTATCAGCCACCGGATTTTCTTTTCCATAGAACCTTGACGTTAGCCTTTCGGTAGCAACGCCCCTGCTGTTTATATATTTATATACAATCTCAGCTCTTTTTCTTGACAACATCAGGTTATATTCATTCGTGCCAACATTATCTGTATATCCTTTAA
>JAFEAJ010000058.1:1407-21148 GCA_018266455.1 Bacteroidota bacterium | reverse complement strand
AACTATTTTTCAGTATTATACCTGGAATAATCGAAGCTTAACTTATTGTTGACAGGGTTTGCAGCAAACTTTTATGCCCATATTAAAATCCGGCTATTTTTTTTAAGGCGCTCAAGTCGCCGGGTTGCGCCCATTGAATATTCGCATCTTTCCTGAACCAGGTCATCTGGCGCTTGGCGTAGAGCCTGGTATTTCTTTTTATTCGTGCAATGGCTTCGCTTAAACTCATTTTAAGGTTTAAGTATTCAAACATTTCCCGGTAGCCAACAGTGCGCAGTGCATTCAGGTTTTTACAGGCCATTAAACTCCTGGCTTCTTCTACAAGGCCATTAGCAATCATTTCATCTGTCCTTTGGTCAATGTTTGTGTGCAATGCTTCTTTCGGCAATTGCAGTCCAATCTTTATAATATTGAAGCTCCTTGCTTTTTTTTGGCGCTGCCGGTAATGAAGAATAGATCTTCCCGTGCTCATTTTTATTTCCAGGGCCCGCATCAGCCGCTGAGGGTTTTGCACCTCTCCGGAAAAGTAGAACCCAGGATCTTTTTTCTTTATTTCCTCCTGCATCCACACCATTCCTTTGTGTTCATATTGCCGGCGGATGTCTTCCCTGATGGCCGCATCCACAGCAGGCATTTCATCAAGCCCGTCACAAAACGCCTTTATGTACAAACCTGTGCCCCCAACCATTATGACAGTATCATTGTCCTTAAAAACCTCATTTGCCCATTGCAATGAAAGCTGCTCAAACAGTGCTGCATTAACCTCTTCGTGTATAGAATGCGAACTGATAAAAAAATGTTCTGCAGATTTTAGCTCTTCCCCCGATGGCTTTGCTACCCCAATGTTTAATTCCCTGAAACACTGCCTTGAGTCGGCAGAAATGATTTTTGTTTGGAGAAGCTGCGCGAGTTGTATGGCGGCTGCGGTTTTGCCAACGGCTGTTGGCCCAACAATAATAATAGCCGTTTTATTTCTCAATTTGCAAAGTTTGTAAAGAACCTGACAAATGTTGGAATCGTTATAAATTAAAATGCAGGGCCGGAATTGGATATCGCCACCAGGCCAACGCCTTTCTTTCCCTGCGCCAGAACCTCCATTTTGCGGATAGCGTTTTAAAATTCTGAACCATCTGCGCGGTCTTCATCCTTCTCTTCCATTTCATCCTTCTCATCGGCTTCTCCTTCTTCCCCGAAACCCTCTGCATTGCTTTTAAGATCGTATTTTTCTTCTACTTCTGCCAGTTTATCCCCAACCATTCCTTTTGTACCATATTGAGAAGGGCCTATACCTTCGGACTTAATAAGTGCAGGATAATTTTTCTTGACATCTTCTTCTCGCGCTACGTTGATCAGCTCCACCAAAAATGTCCAGTTTTTTGCAAAGTCGTACACAAAAATAAATTTCTGGTTAGGGTCTTTGATCTCGGAGCCAATCATGGTGGGCGCCATCAGCAATGGTTCCACCTTGTATGCTTTATCATATTTCTCTTTGGTGATTTCCCTGCCACGCTGCCACTGGTCGTTGCTTCGATAAAAAGTAGACTGGTGCTTATTGTCAAATTCGTAAGCTTTCAGTATAATATTATTCAGGTCAAGGAAAGACTGGGTGTGCCTTGTCGCCACATCACGATAAACGCTGTCGTCTTCTTCTAAATACACCCTGAATTTAAGTACCGCCATAAATGAACTTTAGTTTTAGTGCCGAAATGCTTTTGCCATGGGAAACCCCATACAATTAAACCACAAATTTACCGATTCAAAAACATTTGCATAATAATTTATCCTTTTCATGGGAAACTTAGAATAGATTAAATACGGTGGTTAGCATAGGTCGGTATTATTTTAAGCCTATATGGATTGACGTTCAGTTTACGGGCTTTACATTCCATTCTTTTGCTTTGTTGATCATGAATTCAAACGCTGCGTCATAGCTGTTCTCGATCTCTCCATCTAAGATTGCTTCACGGATTGCATTTTTCAAATCGCCTACCATCCTGCCCGGGGCGAGGCCAAAAATTTCCATGATCATTTCCCCGGTTATTGGGGGCTGCCAGTTCCTGATCCTGTCTTTTTCTTCTACTTCTGCAAGGCGCCTGCGAACCATTTCGAAATTGTCAAGATAGCGCTTTACCTTTTGTTTGTTTTTTGATGTGATGTCCGCTTCGCAAAGCAACATCAGCGAATCGATGTCTTCACCTGCATCGAATAACAAGCGCCGTATGGCCGAGTCGGTTATGTTTTCTTTCGTCAGGCTGATTGGCCTTAAATGCAGCGCTACCATTTTCTGCACAAAGCGCATTTTTTCATTCATGGGCAATTTAAATGAAGAAAATATTTTTGGCACCATCTTCGCTCCTACTACCTCGTGCCCGTGAAATGTCCATCCATGGTCTTTCTCGAATTTTTTGGTCACGGGCTTAGCAATATCATGCAGAATGGCTGCCCACCTCAGCCACAGGTCATCTGTTTTTTTTGAAATATTATCAAGCACTTGTAGTGTGTGGTAAAAATTATCTTTGTGCCCCATCCCATCTATATATTCTGCCCCGGCAAGATCTACCATTTTAGGGAAGATGATGTGCAACAATCCTGACTGGTACAATAAGTCGAGGCCTACAGATGGCTTTTGGCTTAGTACGATCTTATTTAATTCTTCGGTTATGCGTTCCTGTGAAATAATCTGTATACGTTCCGCATCTTCTTTGATGCCCTGAAAAGTTTTCTCTTCGATTGAAAAGCCCAGTTGCGATGCGAACCTGATAGCCCTCATCATCCGCAAGGGATCGTCATTGAATGTCTGCAATGGATCAAGCGGGGACCTGATGATTTTTTTTTCAAGATCCTCCATGCCGTTGAAAGGGTCGATCAGGTGCCCGTAATCTTTTTCATTCAGGCTGATGGCCATGGCATTAATGGTAAAGTCACGGCGAAGCTGATCATCCTCTAAAGTGCCGGGCACCACATCTGGTTTCCGGGAATGGTAGCGATAGCTTTCTTTCCGGGCGCCAACAAACTCCATCTCCATCCCGTCAATTTTGATTTGTGCTGTGCCAAAATTTTTAAAATAAGAAACAACAGGCTTAGGCTGGAAATGTTCTGCCACTTTGTGGGCAAGCGCTATGCCATCGCCCACACAAACAACATCAGCATCTTTTGTATTGCGCCCAATCAGTTTATCCCGCACAAATCCCCCGATCACGTAGCAGCTTACTCCCATTTCTTTGGCGCTCCGCGAAATTTTTTTGAAAATAAACAATTCTCTTTCTGTGCAATCGATCATCATAGTAGCTGCAAATGTAATGAAGAAGTGGGCAGTGAAGTCTTGCTTTTGATCGTTTGTGCCTTTTCAGTTCAATGCTTGCAACAGTTGTTCGTCTTGAATTTTATGTGCGCAATTAAAATGAACTTTTGGGCAGGCTTTATAACCATGCAGGCCGCAGGGACGGCAATCGAGCTTTTCTTTTATTTCGATGATGGTTTTTTTGTCTGATAATGGCCCAAATCCAAACGCGGGTATGGTGGAACAAAATACTGCAGCAACAGGAGCATTCATTGCCGAAGCAAAATGCATTGGAGCTGAATCGTTGGTGTAATTCATTACTGCGCCTTTCATCAGCGCAGCAGATTCCAGGAAGCTGAGCTTCCCGCTAAGGTCAAACACAGGTTGGTTTTTGCAGGCATCAATTATCTGCCGGCATAAGTTGATGTCGCCGGGCCCTCCTAACAAATGTACTTGGAGCCCTGGTTTTATTTTGTTTATAAAACTTATCCATTTAGTAACTGGGTATTGTTTGGTGAACCAAACTGAAGCCGGGGAAACCGTAATGTAAGGCCTGAGCTGGTATTCTTCTACTTTCCTAAAATCTTTTTGGGAGGGGTATAACCTGGGCATTGCGGCGCTGCCATCAGTAAAATCTTTTATCAGGTGCAGGTCGCGCGCTATTTCGTGCATGCCATTATTTACAGAATGAGGGATTTTTTTTGTGAACAGGAAACTGAATGGGTTTTTGTCGAACCCGATTGTTTCTTTGGCGCCGGAAAATGCAGTAAGGAGCCCTGTAGCTGCAAAGCGCTGCACATTGATCACTTTGTCATAATGCGACTTCCTGACCTGCAACAAAAGCTTCCATAAATTTCTTTGCTTGTTTTTTTTCTTGTCCCAAACGAGCACATTATCGAGATATGGATTATTGCACAGCAGGGCCTCATTTCCCTTTCTTACCAAAAAATCAATTTTAGCTTGCGGGAAATGCTGGTGTAATTTTTCAATCAGACAAGTAGCAAGCACCACATCGCCTATAAAAGCTGTTTGTATGACCAGGAATTTTTGCACGCCGCAATTTAAGCTATTCGCAGGTTGACCAAAAAAAACCAAATGAAAAATCATTTAAACTGCTGTGAACATTATTTCCGCAAAATAATCAGTGTGCCGTCTTTGTTCCATTTTACAATGGAAGAAGGTTCATGCCGGGCTTCTTCTTCTTGCCTGTATTTTACAATGTAGCCCACACCGGCTTTTATTTCTGAAGCAATTTCTTTAAAAAAAAATGGCGGCTGTTCTCCTGAAACATTAGCGGAAGTTGATACGATTGGCTTCCGGAACCTTTTTATGAGATTTTTACAAAATGGTTCCCTGACCAACCTGATTGCTATGGAGCCATCAGCATGAACAAGATTGGGGGCCAGGCCAATCGCTCCTTCGTAAATGACGGTGGTTGGTTTTTTTGTGTTTTTCAGGAAGTCAAAAACACGCGGGTCAGGATGGCTGGTATATTTCAGGATATCACGCTCATCGGCCACCAGCACGATCATGCTTTTGGATTCCTCTCTTTTTTTGAGGGCATAAATTTTTTGTACTGCATGCGCATCGGTCGCATCGCACCCAATTCCCCAAATGGTATCGGTGGGATACAATATAGTCCCGCCATTTCTTAATACAGCAAGCGACGCTTCTATGTCTTTCTGAAATTCCAACATTGCTTTTAAGTGCGCAAAATTATATGTAAAGAGCGATTTCCTAAAACCTATAGGCAATATTGGCCTGGAAGAAGAAGGAGTTGCCCAGCTTCTCGGTATATATCCTGTTGATGACCCTGGCCCCATCAGATGTTTTTACAACAAAATGCACGCGGGCCGGGTTCACGGGAATGGCAAAGACGGGAGTTGCGCTGAAAGTAAATTTTTTATACTGATAAGCAACAGGCAGGCTGATTTCATAATCCAGCAACTTAAAAGTTGAAGCATTGAGAACATGCGCCAGAATGGTGTACCTGATCGAGTCGGGGCTGCTCACCCCCTGGATCTTCAATAACCTTTTTATGGCATAGCGCCTGCGTTTGTAATAGGAATTATAATAATTTTCTGTGCTTGCATTGGCCATGGCTGATAATGTGATTTCCAGTTTATCATCCAGGGCATAAAAACTGTGATCCAGCCCAAAACTGGCCGCATAATCATTAATGTGGCCAAAAATGGCAGTTCCGGTTAAGACTGGTGATATGATGTCCCAGTCGTAAGCAAACGCTGCAACAGCGGTTCCTTCGATTTCAGACTTAACATTATAGCTGTTGTTGCTATAGAAGTACTTGTTCGCGGCAAGCTGCATTTCCAAATTGCCAAAAGTATGCAGGTAACCAGCTTCAATAGCGAAAAGATCAAACCGGTAATTGCCTGTCTTTGTTAAATAAGATGCCTGCCCATTTGCATATAAGCCAGATTTATGGTAATAACCAAGCTGCCCGGTGATATAAGGGGTAGCAACAGAATCCTTACGCCCGAAATACACATTATTGCTCAGGTAACCGGCCTCAAAAACCAGGTGCGATTTTTTTGAAGGGAACAGGCTATCGAATTCGGCCTCAAAAGCCCTTAATGAATCCTGTAGATGAATTGCAGCGGTATCGGCTTTTTTAAAAGCTGCTGTGTCCTGGGAATGAGCTTGCAGTCTCAATAATAAAATCCCTCCCAAAAGGCTTAGGATGGCGAATACTTTTTTCATGAAATCTTTTTATGCAGCCAACAATGGCTGCTAATGCCAACATCAACGGTTTATCCCGGCATTTCTATTTGTAAATTATGTAATTCCAGCAATTGCTGGTTTTTGGTTGTTAATGGTTATTTTAAAAAAGCTACAAAAATACCGGCAGCCAACATCCATGGCCGGCAATTTTTAAGGTGCATTGGTTAAATGTTTGTTATTGACGGGCAAACCGCCAATTTGTTTAAAACAGAACCGAAAAATAAACAACCTTTGCGAAGCTAACTTTAATCGGCCTTAGTTTATGAGAAACACCAGCCTTTCCTTTTTCCTCTTCTCATTGATTTCTTTTTCCGCAAATGCGCAATGCAAAGAAATTGAGGACATCAAGAAACTGAATGATGCCTTGCTGAAATTAGAGATGCGAAAAGACACATCGGCATTAAGCAATATCATTGCAGATGATGTCATTTACATTAACCCACAGGGCGCGGAACTTGGCAAAAATGAAATCATGTCCATAATCGCTAATCCGCGAAGGATCTACAAATCCATCAGGATAGATAAGATCGTCGATGCAAGAATGATTGGTGATATTGGCGTTGTCGTATCGGAAATTTCTATCGCCAGGGTGCTCAATGGGGTAAGCTCGTACATAAAAATGTCTGTTATGGACAGCTTTGAAAAAAGAAAAGGCAAATGGCTTCTTATAGCATCTCACAATTCATTGCTCTTCGCGAGATAAAAATAATATCTCATCCGCTTAGGTTTTTTTGGCATCCGCTTGTTTGATGTTATTCAACAATTAAATGAAAATTTCTTCCGGTAAATGTTTGCGCATATCTGCATGCCAAGCATTATGTTTGCAAAAAAAATAAAATGGACTTGAAAGAATCAATAGCATCTGCCTGGGCAACCAGGGAATTGTTGAAGCAGGAGGCTTATGCAAATGCTGTTCGTTCTGTAATAGAAGAAGTGGATAAAGGCCGGCTGCGGGTTGCCTCGCCAGGCGAAACAGGATGGGTCGTAAACGAATGGGTGAAGCAGGCTATACTTATGTATTTTTCTATTCAACAAATGCAGGCCTGGGACATAGGGCCCTTTGAGTTTTATGACAAGATATTATTAAAGAAAAAATATAAAGAACTCGGAGTGCGTGCTGTGCCCCACGCTGTTGCGCGTTATGGAGCATACTTGGCGAAGAATGTGGTACTAATGCCCAGCTATGTTAATATAGGCGCGTATGTTGATGAGGGCACCATGGTCGATACCTGGGCTACAGTTGGGAGCTGCGCACAAATAGGCAAAGGCGTTCACCTCAGCGGCGGGGTTGGCATTGGGGGCGTGCTGGAGCCACTGCAGGCATCGCCTGTTATAATAGAAGATGGATGTTTTATCGGCTCGCGTTGTATTGTTGTGGAAGGTGTGATTGTGGAAAAAGAAGCCGTGCTGGGGGCCAACGTGGTGCTTACCCAATCTACAAAAATCATTGATGTGAGCAGCAATGAGCCGAGAGAATATAAAGGCCGTGTCCCGGCCAGGAGCGTAGTGATCCCCGGCAGCTACACTAAAAAATTCGCTGCAGGCGATTATGGAGTAAGCTGTGCCCTGATTATTGGGCAGCGCAAACCCAGCACCGACCTGAAAACAAGCTTGAACGATGCACTTAGGGATTTCAATGTTGCCGTATGATGTTTTACAGTTATGCCCTCTAATTTATTGCAGTGAGCAAGACTCCGCCCCATCATCTTCCTGTTTCTGGATTTATCCTCACTTTGCTGGGCGCAGTGCTGTTTTCTACAAAAGCAATCATTGTTAAAGTTACTTTTGCAAAAACTTCTATCGACGCATTGACCCTGCTGGCCATGCGCATGCTTTTTTCATTGCCATTTTATGTGGCTGCTGCATGGATCGGCAGCAATAAAAAGGAAGCAACAAAGTTCACAAAAAAGCAATGGCTGTGGATTGCTTTATTGGGTTTGTTTGGTTATTATCTCAGCAGCCTGTTCGATTTCGTGGGGCTGCAATATGTTTCTGCAGGCCTTGAACGACTGATCCTTTTTTTATACCCGAGCTTTGTGCTGCTGATCAATTTCTTTTTTTTTAATCAAAAAATCACGGGCGCACAAAAATTGGCGCTGTTGCTGACTTATGCAGGGCTTATGTTGGCATATATTGGAGAATTAAGGATAGTTGATGCCGGAAAAAATTTTTATTACGGAAGTTTTTTGATTTTTCTCTGCGCCATCACTTACGCCAGTTATATTGTCGGTGGCGGGAGATTGATTGAAAAAGTAGGTGCTACCCGGTTTACTGCTTATGCCATGCTTTTCTCTACTGCCGGTGTTTTTTTTCATTTTGCAATGGCAGGACATGTCTATAAAATAGAACAGGCAGCAGGGTTTTGGGGGTATGGCTTTTCACTGGCCCTTTTTGCAACTGTTGCCCCTACCTTCCTCCTGTCCGTAGGCATAAAAAAAATAGGGGCAAACAATGTGGCCATTATTTCAAGCATCGGCCCGGTTTCTACTATTGTACAAGCTTATTTTGTGCTGGAAGAAAAAATTTATACTGGCCAGGTTATCGGCACAGTGCTTATCATCGCAGGCATATTATTACTTGGCTGGAAATCGCGCAAAAATTTGGCTCAAACCTCATAACTCAAGTATATTTGCCGTCCTGAATTACGCTTTGTTCGACAAGTTGCCCAAGTGGCGAAATTGGTAGACGCACTGTGTTCAGGTCGCAGCGTGGGAAACCATGTGCTGGTTCGAATCCAGTCTTGGGCACAAAAAAAGGCTGATGGATTTATTTTCATCAGCCTTTTTTTATATAAGAATTAGTTGGTGCAGCGTGGGTGTATTATTTATTGATCGGAAGACAGGATAGCCATATTCTTTATTCCAGCCCCGCTTATTTTTTAAGCTCTAAAATTTGAATATTGTTGGTACCATCAGTTGACTTCCATTTCTGATATTTCTTTTTATTGGTCATAATGATCCAGGTTTTTGAAAAATCAGAGTTGTTGCCTTCAATGGTCACATATTTCCCATCGCTCCAGGTCCATTTGAAAGCGTTTTGATCGTTGTGGGTTACGCCGAGCGCGGCATAGCTGATGTTTTTTATACCGCTGCCATTTTTGTAGAACTGTATGGTGCCGATATTTCTTAATGCCACTCCCGTTTGGCCTGGCTGGGTGGTCTCAAAGCGTTCAACCCTCCAAGTGCCTGCCATGCGCGGGGAGCAGGACGCTAATAGTGCAATTGCCAGAAGAGGTACTGAAATTTTTACTGCGTTTGTTATCATACTTATAAATGTTTAATAAGCAAATTTAGATGCAATTTTGAAAACTTAAGGCGCTTTCTTGTTGCTCCATCTTTTGAGCAGGCCATGACATGCTCCCACTTTGCAGTCCTAGTCTTGTTGCGCATAATGAATATTGTGACATTCCCGCAGTCGGCGATTAACCTAAAAATTTACAAGCCTTTCAAGATTTTATAAACCGGAAAGGGCGCTGTGTAAGCGTTCCTTTT
This sequence comes from Bacteroidota bacterium, assembly GCA_018266455.1. Lineage (GTDB taxonomy): Bacteria > Bacteroidota > Bacteroidia > Chitinophagales > Chitinophagaceae > Puia. The sequence continues at coordinate 11,638 of JAFEAJ010000058.1, read as the reverse complement.
TTGGTCAACTAAAAAAAAGAGTTTTATGTTCGGCTTTTTTATAAATGCTTATTTCTGCATACCTTTTTCTGTCTTTGCAAAAAGATGGGGCCAATCATTATGTCAAAAAAACGATTAGGCGTTTTATTTTTCTCAGCTTCAATTTTAATTGTTCGATTTTATATTTCCTATTCAGCAGAAAGCAGCTTGAGCGTGAAGGGCCGACAGGGTTTTAAAGATTTAAAAGACAAATTGAGGCACAATGCTCACCCAACAGATTTAATATACAATTCGCTTGTTTACGCAAAAGATAAAATTACCGAAGGGATTGCTTTGAAAAACATTAAAAACTTTAACTTTAATGCCAGTAAGATTGACCGGTGCCAAATGCTATTTTGTATGCTAGTGGCGAATCGAGCCGGGCTACCAATTGGAGCCAGGTTGAATACAAAATAAATCTTTTAAGGATTGGCAGAAAATTATTTTGTTACTTAAATTCTCTTTATCATTATCGCGCACCTGTTCACCAAACTTCATTATATGCCTATCACTCGCAGGTTATTCACTAAAGATATAATTGCTTCAGCCGCTGCATTCAGCCTTCCTTCGTTTGCGAACAATCCATCATTGCAAAACAGCCCAAAGATGAAAATAGTTTGCGTGGGAGGCCACCCCGATGATCCTGAAACCGGGTGTGGCGGCACATTGGCTAAATTAGCTGCAGCAGGAAATGAAGTAACGATTGTTTACTTAACAAGCGGCGAAGCAGGCATCCCGGGCAAATCGCACGATGAGGCAGCATCGATCCGCACCAAAGAAGCCATAGCCGCATGTAAGGTCCTTAAAGCTAAGCCCCTATTCGCCGGCCAGGTCGACGGCAATGGCATGGTGGACAATGAATGGGTAGATAGGATGCATTCACTGATTTCACTGGAGAAGCCTGACATCGTTTTCACGCACTGGCCAATTGATTCGCACAAAGATCATCAGTGTGCCAGCCTGCTCACCATTCAAAGCTGGCTCCGCAGCGGTAAAAACTTTGGTTTGTATTTTTTTGAAGTGTGCACCGGTTCTCAAACCATGGGGTTCAAGCCTACAGATTATGTAGATATTTCCTCTACCCGGGAACAAAAGCGAAAAGCGGTTTTTTGCCATGCGAGCCAAAACCCTCCGGGAATTTACGCTGCGCCGGATTGTAACCATGCCATGATGGAATCGTTCAGGGGAATTGAAATGGGCACTGACGCAGCAGAAGCATTTGTAAGAATGGGATTGGAATTCAAATGAACCAAAACAGGGCTTCATATAAACTTTCCAGGCAGTAAATATGCCTCATTGCAAAGTGCATGCGTTGCTATTTGAAAATATCATTTTCTAACAACATTCTAATCTTCTTTTAATTTTTTTCTTAAAGTAGTTTGTCAATATTGTTGTTGCTAAATTTGCCTTTTTACACCATTTCCCTATAATGGAACAAATACAATACACATGAACAAGACCCAAGCATTTTTCTTTGCAGTAACAGGGGCCCTAATACTAACCCTTGCCAGTTGTGTGCCCACCAAAAAATTCAATGCTTCACAAATGGCACTGCAAGCCGCAAGAAATGACAGCGCTGCCCTGGCTGGCCAGGTAAAAGACCTGAAAGCCGAAATAGCAGACCTGAAAACACTTGCGAACAACCGCGGGCAGACCATCGATTCGCAAACTAACCTGTTGGCATTGCGACAGCAACAAATTGACAGCCTTAACCAAAATATTGCCGATCTCAATCAAAAAATAAATATACTGGCTAATGATGCTGCCAGCAAACAATCGCAGCTCAGCAAAAGCAGGCAGGAATACCTGAACCAGCAAAAACGGCTGGAGCAATTGCAGGCACTGATGGACAGGCAGAAAAAAGCGATCGAAGACATCCGCAAGAAAATGACCAATGCATTAGTGGGTTTTAAATCGAGCGAGCTGTCAGTGGACATCAAAAATGGCAAAGTGTACGTGAGCCTGCAGGAAAACCTCTTGTTCCCATCGGGAAGCGCAGTAGTGAACCCCAAAGGAAAATTAGCTTTGGGAAAACTGGCAGAAGTGCTGAACGCAAACCCTGATATAACAGTAGACATTGAAGGCCACACCGATTCCATTCCCATTCACGGCAAATACCAGGACAACTGGGATTTAAGCCTTGCCCGTGCTGCATCTATTGTGCGCATATTGACGAACGATTACAATGTGGACTCAAAACGTGTGATCGCTTCCGGCCACAGCCAATATGACCCGGTGCAAACCAACAGCACACCAGAAGGAAGGGCGCTTAACCGGAGGACCGATATCATATTATCGCCCAAACTGGATGAATTGTACAAGTTGTTACAGACACCAGATATCCCTTAAATGCTGGCTATTCGTTACATTGACACAATATGTTATAAAATTGTTTCCTGCCTTCACCTAGCATACCATGTTCCCGGTAAATAAATATTTTGACAGGATCAAAAGAATTGAAGGCAATGAAATCAGCGTTGGAAACTTAAAGGTGCAAATCAGCCAGAATTATTATAACGATATTATTAAAGCTATTTTACAGGACAGAATGATCAAAAGGTAGATATACCGTTCTCCATATTAGTTAAAATCCGATGGCAATGTATCAATAATGGAAAAACCTGATTGGTTTCATTTAGCGCATAAGAGCTATTTTTGCATCGCTAAATTTTTGATGATGTTCAGAGATGCAACCATTGAAGAAATAAATGCAGCCGCAGAAGAGGCATGGCATGCTTTTCATGCATACAGAAAATTATCGCTGAAACAGCGGGCCGTTTTTATAAAAAACATTGCTATTGAAATCGAAGCGCTTGGTCCTGCACTGGTGAAAACTGCAATGAAGGAAACCAATTTGCCGGAAGCCAGGCTGCAGGGTGAAAAGACGAGAACAATATTTCAATTGAACAGCTATGCAGAAGCTTGTGAACGCGGCGATTGGCTGGAAGCAAGGATAGATACAGGCGCCCCTGGGCGCACCCCACCCAAGCCCGATATCAGGAAGATGCTGGTGCCGCTTGGCCCGGTAGTGGTTTTCGGGGCAAGCAATTTTCCCCTTGCTTATTCTACTGCCGGTGGAGATACTGCCTGTGCCTTTGCAGCCGGTTGCCCGGTTATTGTAAAAGCACACCCTGCACATGCTGAAACGTCAGAAATGGCAGCAGGCGCAATTTTAAAAGCCGTAGAGAAATGCAATTTGCCGAAGGGCACGTTTTCACATATACATGGCCGTGGTTTTGAAGCGGGCAAGGCATTGGCAACGCACAAGCATGTAAAAGCTGTTGGCTTCACCGGCTCCTATGCAGGCGGCAAAGCGCTGTTTGACCTGGCAAATCAGCGCAAGGAGCCTATCCCTGTGTTTTCAGAAATGGGCAGTGTTAACCCGGTATTTTTATTGCCGGGGAAATTAAATGAATCGGCCATTGATATGGCTAAAATGTATTCGGCCTCCGTGACATTAAGCGTGGGGCAGTTTTGCACCAACCCCGGTTTGATTATTGGTGTGGAAGGAAATGATTTGAATGTGTTTACCGACAGGTTAGGCGAAGAAATAAAAAATATTGCCCCGGGCATTATGCTTCATCAGGGCATTGCCAGTGCATTTACTGAAAAACGGGATACTGCACTGAAACAAAAAGGGGTTACAACAGTTGCTGTTTCTGCAACATCTGCCAGCGAAAACCAGGGATCCCCGACAATTGCGGCCGTTGATGCAGCAGATTTTTTAGATAACCCTTTATTGCACCATGAAGTTTTCGGCCCTTATTCATTAGTAATCCGTTGTAAGGACCGGAAGCAAATGGCTGAAGTTGCCCGCCAAATGGAAGGCCAGTTGACCGCTACCTTAATGGCAACAGTAAAGGACCTACATGAAAATATAGAACTGGTGGAAGCTATAAAAAATATTTGTGGAAGGTCTATTTTGAATGGCGTGCCTACAGGCGTCGATGTTTGCCTGAGCATGCACCATGGAGGCCCGTTCCCGGCAACAACGGATTCAAGGTTCACATCAGTAGGCCCCGATGGCATTAAACGTTTTGCGAGGCCAGTTGCATTTCAAAACTGGCCTGAGGAGCTATTGCCCGATGAGCTTAAAAATAGCAACCCATTAAGCATTTGGCGAACGGTAGACAATGAACTCACAAAGAATAAAATTTAATACTGTCATGGAGAAACGTAATCGTTTCGTTCAGGCTTGCCGGCAACAGAACAAGAATATGGATCAGTCAAACATGCATAAAATGATGCGCTTGAGGAAAAATCCGATCAACCATTTTTTATTTCTTTATTTCTTTATTTTTTCATTTATCCAATCAAGTGCGCAACTGAACAAAGCACCGGCGTACCCGCTAATTGTGCATGATCCTTATTTCAGTATATGGTCCTTTTCCGACAAATTAAATGAATCTGCCACTAAACACTGGACTGGAAAAAATCAGCCATTGACCGGGTTGATCAGGGTGGATGATGCCGTATATTATTTTTTAGGCGATGCCAAATATCCCGGGCAAACTGTTATCCAGGCAAAACAAACTTCGCTGGAAATGACTGCCACGCAAACCAAATATGAATTTCAATGCGGCCCTGTTATGCTCAAGCTGGATTTCTTTTCTCCGCTGTTGGCGAGCGACCTTGATTTATTATCCAGGCCAGTTTCTTATATCAATTTCAAAACAGTTTCTGCTGATGGCGCATTGCACCATATCCAAATATTTTTCAGCGCTTCAGCAGCAATTGCCACAGATAACAGCAGCCAGGATGTTGCCTGCAGCACAAAAATCAACGAGAATGACCTTACCATTGCCAGGGCAGGAACAAGAAGCCAGCGCATTTTAGAAAAGAAAGGAGACGATGTGCGGATTGACTGGGGCTATTTATATCTTGCGGCTGTTACTGAAAAAAACACCAGTGTCGAAGCCGTTGATGAGCAGGCTGCCGTGCGATCTTTTATTAGCGGAACTTCTATTAAACAAGGAAAGGGGCCGGCCTCAGGGCAGGCTGCAAATATGGCTTTGGCAGCCATATTTGATTTCCAGTTGTCGTCTGCCGAAGTGGGCAAGAGGGCAGAGCTCGCTTATGATGATGTTTATTCTATTCAGTATTTTCACAACAACCTGCAGGCATGGTGGAAAAAAGATGGGGAAACTATCGAAAAGGTGCTGAGCAAAGCATCCTCAGATTATAAGCTCATCAAATCAAAATGTGAGGCATTTGACAAGCAACTTTACAGCGATGCGGTAAGCGCAGGCGGCGACAGGTATGCCAAACTTTGTGTAGCAGCATACCGGCAATCGCTCGCTGCCCATAAATTAGTGCGAGGGCCAAACAACGAAGTCCTTTTTCCTCAAAAAGAAAATTTCAGCAATGGCTCAATCTGGACGGTTGATGTAACTTATCCGTCAGCGCCCCTTACGTTAATATATAACCCTGATTTATTAAAGGGGATGTTGAACGGCATCTTTGATTATTCAGAAACAGGTAAATGGCAGAAACCTTTCCCTGCACATGACCTGGGCACTTATCCAATTGCTAACGGCCAGACCTACCCGGAAGATATGCCGGTAGAAGAAGCGGGGAACATGATCATCCTCACCGCAGCAATCACCAAAGCTGAAGGCAAAGCTGATTATGCCAAAAAACATTGGAAAACATTGTCGCAATGGGTTGATTTTTTAGTGAAAGACGGGATCGATCCTGCCAACCAGTTGTGCACCGATGATTTTGCCGGCCATCTTGCCCGCAATGCAAACCTTTCTGTAAAAGCAATTGCAGGCATTGGCGCTTTTGCACAAATGGCGCAAGCTGCGGGTGATTTTGCAACTGCATCAAAATACAAACAAATTGCAGAAAGCGCTGCGGTAAAATGGGAACAGATGGCAAATGCCGGCGACCACTATGCGCTCACGTTTGATAATAAAAATTCATGGAGCCAGAAGTATAACCTGGTTTGGGACAAATTGCTTGGCCTTCATTTGTTTCCCCATGAAGTGTACGAAAAGGAAATCAAATATTATTTGGCTAAACAAAACGCATACGGCTTACCGTTAGACAGCAGGAAAGCCTACACCAAATCAGACTGGATTTTGTGGACTTCAGTTTTGGCAGATGATCAAAATGATTTTGAGGCGCTCATTCAACCAGTATATAAATACGTTACCGAAACACCTACGCGTGTGCCATTGAGCGACTGGCATGAAACAACAGACGGGAAGCAGGTCGGCTTCCAGGCAAGAAGCGTGGTGGGCGGATATTTCATCAAGATGCTGGAATGGAAATGGAAAAAACAAAGCACAGCAGGCAGCCGATAAATAACAGTCGGCAATGCCGGGGCCTATCATTATAAAAAAAATAAAAATTCAGTTCTGCGGGAGCAAGCTGCAAACTGATCAAAAAAAAACATGAGCAAGAATATTACTGTTATCGGGGGCGGGGCAATCGGGTTGTGCAGCGCATTTTATTTACAGAAAGAAGGTTTTGACGTTACCGTTATTGAAAGAGGAGACATCACAGACGGGACTTCTTTTGGCAACGCGGGGTATGTGTCGCCAAGCCACTTCACCCCCCTTGCCTCGCCGGGTGTAATAGCCCAGGGCCTGAGGTGGATGCTCAGCTCAACAAGCCCCTTTTATATAAAGCCGCGGTTGAATATTGATTTGATAAAATGGATGCTTGCATTTTGGGGCAAAGCAAATAAAAAAACAGTAGAGCAAAATATTCCTCAGCTTAACAACATACTGCACTTGAGCAGGCAATTGACAAGTGAAATAAAAAATGAGCTTGGCAACCATTTCAGGATGGCCGAGGTCGGTTGTTTCATGCTATATAAAAGCCCTGAAACAGAAAAGCATGAAATAGAGCTGGCCGAGCAGGCAAAGCGTCTGGGCATTGAGACAAAAGTCTTGAATGGCCGGCAGGTACAGGATATGGAACCCGAAGTAGAAGTGATCACAAAGGGAGGGGTATTATACCCGATAGATTGTCACCTGCACCCGGGCGACCTGATGCAAACTTTAAAATCGCATTTGATCGCAAAAGGCGCAAAGCTGCAATTGAATACTGAAGTAACCGGGTTTGAAAAAAACGGTGACCAAGTAAAGTCGGTAATTACCGATAAAGGGAAATTTGATTGCGATGAATTGGTGATCGCAGCCGGGTCATGGATGCCAATGGTTGCAAAAAAATTGGGCATCTATATTTTAATGCAGGCAGGCAAAGGCTATAGCATTACTTATAAAAATGTCGGAAAAAATCTTCATCACCCTGCGATATTGGTAGATAAAAGAGTGGCGATGACCCCAATGGGCAACGATTTGCGCATGGGCGGCACCATGGAAATAAGCGGCATAAATAAAAACATACTGTTAAAAAGAGCAAGGGCCATCTATGATGGGGCAAACAGTTATTACCCTAAACTTGGGCTTGATTTTCCTTCAGCCGATAAAATCTGGAATGGCCTGCGGCCTTTAACACCTGATGGCCTGCCCTACATCGGCAGGCATAGCAAATATAATAACCTCATCCTGGCAGGAGGCCATGCCATGCTTGGGTTATCGCTTGCTGCGGCTACCGGGAAATTAGTGGAAGAAATTGCCTGCAATAAACCAACCAGCATCGATATCGCCGCATTTAATGCAGAGCGCTATAATTAGTTTATCAAGCAGTATCCGTTAAACAAAAACACCGGGAATTTGTTACGCCTCAAAAATTTTCATCATGGCTATGCCGCAGCTAATTTATGTGAAAGGCTGAAAACATAAGCTGCTGTTCCTTATTTTTACTTTCGTTATGGATTTCACTGCTGAACAACTGCCTTACAAGCAAACAGGATATTTTACAAAAATCACGATTGATTATCTTGAAAATAATCAATTGCTCCGGCCGTTTTATGAACACCCTGTTTCGGTTGAAGGGATAAAATCGGCTATTCATCAACGTGAAAAATTCAATACTGACAGGCAAACGCTTGTGGAGGAACTGAAAAGGCAATACAGCCAGGTTGCCTCAAAACACGAGGTGAATACAAATATTGACCGTTTGCTGCTTGAAAACACCTTCACCATCACTACTGCTCATCAACCTGCAGTCTTCACCGGCACATTATATTTTATTTACAAAATCCTGCATGTTATTAAGATTGCATCTTTTCTTTCTAAAGAATTGCCTCGCTATAATTTTGTCCCGGTTTATTATATGGGCAGCGAGGATGCCGACCTCGAAGAATTAAGCAAACTGTTTTTTAACGGAGAGAAAGTTGTTTGGGAAACCAGGCAAACCGGAGCTGTCGGCCGGATGAACACCAAAGGGCTCGAAAAGGTAATTGCAAGGATCGAAGGGGAGTTTTCTGTCCTGCCTTTCGGTAATGAACTGGTGCAGCTTTTAAAAAACTGCTATATAGGCAGCCCTGATGTGCAAACAGCCACTTTCAAACTTGTTCATGCGCTTTTTGCTGAATATGGATTGATTGTACTGATCCCTGATAATACAGCTTATAAAACCCAAATAGCCCCGATAATGGAAGATGATTTGCTTCACCAAACATCATCAGCCATTGTAGCAAAAACAATTGCCCAATTATCCGGGCACTACAAAGTGCAGGCCAACCCACGAGAGATCAATCTTTTTTATTTAAATGAGAATATCCGCAACAGGATTGAAAAAAAAGCAGGAAGGTTTATTGTTGTGGGCACAGACATTAGCTTTTCTGAAAATGAAATTAAAGAAGAGCTGCGCGTTCACCCGGAACGTTTCAGCCCTAATGTTATTTTACGCGGTGTGCAACAGGAAACCATTTTGCCCAACCTTATGTTTATTGGTGGCGGCGGGGAAAATGCCTACTGGCTTGAACTGAAAGAATTGTTCCATCATTACGGGATACCGTACCCGGTTCTTGTGCTGCGCAATTCTTTTCTTATTATTGAAAAAAAATGGAAGGAGAGATTAAGCAAACTGAAACTAACGGCAGGGGACATCTTCAAGCCCGAAGAAGAATTGCTTAATAACCTGGTCAAAGCAGCGTCCCGGAACCAGGTAAGCCTTGCAAAAGAATTGGCCGAAGCTGCTGCTTATTATGACAACCTGAAATCCGTATCAAAAAAAATTGATACCAGCTTGGCTGAACATGCCGATGCGCTCAAAACAAAAGCTTTGAAGCTTATTAATGAGCTTGAAAAGAAAATGCTGCGTGCCGAAAAAAGAAAATTCAGCGACAGCCAAACTCATCTCCATACTTTGAAATCTGCTTTATTCCCAAAAGGGAACTTACAGGAGCGCATTGACAACTTTATTCCTTATTATTCTAAATGGGGAAAAGGATTTATTGATGTGCTGTATGAAAATTCTTTGGCGATAGAACAAAAATTTATCGTGCTGTTAGAAAATTAATCTTCCTTTCCTATCAACGTCTCGCCGAAGGCCTAGTGCGCTTGCCGCGGACGTTGCGCTTCATGAAGCTGCAATCCTTTATCCGCGCAACGTCCCTTGCCCGGCACAAACCAGCGCACATGGAGACGTTGCTGAGAAGGTACTTTTTGATCTGCATCTAGATTTGTGATCGCTTGAAGCCACACACTTTTTCCAGCAATTCGATAATCTTTACCATGTTTTCCGATCCTGAAAATTTCTCTTCGGTAGTTTCCGGACTCCAATAATCATAAAATCGATATTGATATTTTGTCGCAACTTCAATATTGTATCTTGTTCCATCCATCCCACCACTTGGGCCACTTGGAAGAGATGTAATATGCAAAGCAAATAATTTCTTAACAAAGCTATCCCATCCCATTTTCGGTTCTATGTCTGTAATAGTCTTATTAATAACAATCTGACTGTCTTCTTTTAAATTCCATGCAACTTCCATTCGAAAAAGCAGGCAGTTCCATTTGCCATTTCTTCTTGTAATAATGATTAGATGCTTTTTTTTGCAAGGGAATAATCAAACCAAATACGCAATTGCAGAGAATCATACCCCCCCTCTCCTTCCCAGCAACGTCTCGCCGAAGGCCTTGTGCGCTTGCCGCGGACGTTGCGCTTCATGAAGCTGCAAGCCTTTATCCGCGCAACGTCCCTTGCCCGGCACAAACCAGCGCACATGGAGACGTTGCTGAGAAGTAAACTGATAAATTGTCAAAGAACACGTCCCAGCCCTGCGCCTCGTTGCTTGCCCAAACATAACGATAATGTCCGAATGTGTCCTATTTTGCCATCCTCCCGCAGG
>JAFEAJ010000058.1:0-1289 GCA_018266455.1 Bacteroidota bacterium | reverse complement strand
CGAGACGTTGCTGGGAAGGAAGGGGGAACTTGCGGCTTTGCTGTTATTTGATAATTAAAGAACATCGTTTCCCTTTTTCTGGCAAACTCAATAATACTTTTTCTCCATCATATCCATCAATGCTTTTAACCAATAATGCAGAGTCTATTTCTTTAAAGGAACAATCAGGATTTAAAATAAATGTTGTATCAATTTCCAATTCACCATTTCCTTCATTATAAACTTTTATTCTAAATGTATTTTTTGATACGACTTTAGTTACCTGATACCAGCTTCCTCCATCTGCTCCTCCAACCCATTCAGCTTGTTTCGGAACATTTGCTAAACGTTCAGGTGGTTTTACAACAGGTTTACCTATATAAAAATAAACTGCAAGCAAAAGGATAATTAAAACCGCAGATAGTATAATAATTGTTCTCTTTTTCATATGTTATTGGACGGTTACTTGAATGTTAGGATTTACTTTTAACCAGCTATTGATAAGCGAAGCAACCTGCCCCCAATTCATACCATTTGAGTTGGTTGAAGATGTACTTTTTTTGCCGCCACTTTTCTTAGCATCGCTTTCGTCTCCTTCTCCTATGGTAGTTGTGTTTTTCTTTGGGTCATAGTTAACCTCTGCATTGCCTTCTTCAATATATTCATCCACAATATTCTTTGGTGTAGGATTCCATATACTGGGATTATCTACATCGTCATCTTGAGCTATAACGTCTCTTGCAAAAGTTCCACAATTATTAGAAATCAAACCATATTCTTTTCTATCGGGGTCGCTATTCTCTGCTAATTTTCCATCTGCATAAGACTTCATTTTATCGTATTGGTCACTGATAATATAAGCCCCTCTAATTTTACCTCCATGCCCTGCTTTTTGCGATAATTGACCAAGCACTTTATTAAGAGATTCAACAGTTGGCTTGCCATCTTTACCAATCTTTACATTTGATACTTTTACTGTTCTGACTAATCCTTTTCCTTCTTTATCATACCGACCGTATTCATAATATCTTGTTGCGCCTGTTTTGTTATCAATAAGTAAAACTCCTGCATGCCCTAATCCTCCAACTTTACCAACAGGAGTTTCAATTCTATAATCGGGATAAGCAATCAAAATAGCATCCTTACCATCAGGGTCAATTGCATTAACAGGATTATCTAATACATAATTGTAAGGAGTAAAATTTGCATACTTTTCAGAGTGAGGGTCATTGACATAAAAACGTCCAATTTGTTGGTCATACATCCTTGCCCCATAATCTGTCCACTCCAAACCGCTGCCATCGCTAAAT
>JAFEAJ010000057.1 GCA_018266455.1 Bacteroidota bacterium | reverse complement strand
CATCATGACCGACCCCATGATGGCCGACAAGGTTTATTTGTTGCCATTGACTGTGGAAAGCATCGAACAGATTTTAGAAGAAAATAAAATTGATGCTGTGCTGCCAACCATGGGCGGCCAAACAGCGCTGAACCTTGCCAAAGAAGCAGAGGACCTTGGTGTTTGGCAGAAGTATAATGTAAAGCTGATTGGTGTAGATATTAAAGCCATTGATAAAGCGGAAGACAGGGAAAAATTTCGCCAGTGGATGATTGAACTTGGCATTCCCGTTGCGACTGCAAAAACGGCCAATTCTTTTTTGGAAGGGAAAGAATTTGCTCAGCAAATAGGCTTCCCTTTAGTCATTCGCCCATCATTCACATTAGGTGGGACAGGCGGGGGTTTTGTGAAAGATATCTCTGAGCTGGATGAAGCATTGAACCGTGGCTTGCAGGCTTCGCCGATCCATGAAGTGCTGGTTGAACAGGCTGTGCTGGGCTGGAAGGAATTTGAACTGGAACTGTTGCGCGATGCAAATAATAACGTGGTCATTATTTGCACTGTCGAAAATTTTGACCCGATGGGCGTGCATACCGGCGATTCCATCACCGTTGCACCGGCAATGACTTTGAGCGATACCGCTTTCCAACTGATGCGCAACACAGCTGCCAGGATGATGCGCGACCTGGGCAATTTTGCAGGCGGATGCAATGTGCAGTTTGCATTGGATCCGGATACCGAAGGGATCATTGCCATAGAAATCAACCCACGGGTCAGCCGTTCTTCAGCGCTCGCATCGAAAGCAACAGGCTACCCTATTGCAAAAATAGCAGCTAAACTTGCCATCGGCTTCACACTCGATGAACTAAAAAATCAAATTACCAAAACCACCTCGGCCTATTTTGAGCCCGTGCAGGATTATGTCATAGTGAAAATGCCCCGCTGGAATTTCGATAAATTCAAAGGCGCCAATGACACGCTGGGCCTTCAGATGAAAAGTGTTGGCGAAGTAATGGCTATCGGGAGAAGCTTCACTGAGGCTATCCAGAAAGCCTGTCAAAGCTTAGAAAACAATGCTGTTGGATTGGGCTACTATGGCAAAAGCCTGATGCATGCCGAAGAATTGCTGGAATATATAAAGACGCCAAAATGGGACAGGGTCTTCCGTATTAAAGATGCGCTGATGGCCGGCATTTCTGTAGGCACCATTTCGAAAGCGACCAATGGCATTGACAGGTGGTTTTTGTATGAAATACAAAAGATCTGCAGTATGGAAAATGAGCTCGCCAAATATAGAATGGAAACAGTCCCTGCCGAATTGCTGAGAGATGCGAAAGACCTTGGTTTCAGCGATGAACAGATTTGCCGCATCATGAAAGACGGTGATGAGGATACCTTATATCAAAAAAGAAAAGCGCTGGGCATTACGCGCATTTTCAAAATGGTAGATACCTGTTCGGCAGAATTTGAAGCGCAAACCCCCTATTTCTATTCTACTTTTGAGAGCGGCAATTACAATGAAAGCAAAGTAAGCGACAAGAAGAAGATCATCGTGCTGGGTTCAGGCCCAAACAGGATCGGCCAGGGAATTGAATTCGATTATTGCTGTGTTCATGGGCTGCTTGCAATTAAAGAGTGCGGGTACGAAGCCATTATGGTGAACTGCAATCCTGAAACCGTTTCAACAGATTTTGATATTGCAGATAAATTATATTTCGAGCCTGTTTACTGGGAACACCTCTGGGAAATCATCGAGCATGAAAAACCGGAAGGCGTGATTGTTCAGCTCGGCGGGCAGACCGCATTGAAACTTGCAGAGCACATTCATGAAAAAGGGATAAAAATCATCGGCACATCATTCGATAATATGGACATTGCTGAGGACCGCGGCCGCTTCAGCGATATGCTGAAAGAGCTTGGGATACCTTATCCCGATTATGGAACTGCTTATAATGTTGACGATGCAATTAAAGTAGCCAACAAAGTGGGCTATCCTGTTCTTGTTCGCCCAAGTTATGTGCTCGGTGGCCAGCGCATGCGCATTGTGATCAATGACGATGAAGTGGAAAAAGCGGTAATCAGTTTATTAAAACATATTCCCGGGAATAAAATTCTCATCGACCATTTTCTTGATCGTTGCCAGGAAGCAGAAGTAGATGCAATATTTGATGGAGAAGAATTTCATGTGATGGGCGTGATGGAACACATCGAGCCTGCGGGCATCCACAGCGGCGATAGCAATGCGGTGCTTCCAGCATTCAACCTAACACCAATGGTAGTGACCACCATGGAGCATTATGCGGAAAAAATAGCAAGGGCATTGAAGATTAAGGGGCTTATCAATATACAGTTTGCCATAAAAGACGGGAAAGTTTATGTAATAGAAGCAAACCCCCGTGCATCAAGGACAACGCCTTTTATTGCCAAGGCTTATCAAATCCCTTACCTGAACATTGCCACTAAAATAATGATTGGCGCAAAGAAGCTTTCCGAGTTTAAGTTCGAAAAAAAGCTGAAAGGCTTTGCTATAAAAGAACCCGTTTTCAGTTTCAATAAATTTCCAGGGGTAAATAAGGAGCTTGGACCTGAAATGAAATCGACAGGGGAGGCTATCCGTTTCATCAAAGACCTGCGCGACCCTTATTTCAGGCAATTGTATAAAGACAGAAGCATGTACCTGAGCAAGTAATTGCCTGGGCCCAGGCTGGAAAAAAGCTGTTTGGGATTTATTGGATAATTTTGATCCAATAAAAAACCATATTAATCGTATATGCTCCAGTTCAGGCAATGAACAAAGAAATTCGATCCATCATCGGCGCTCTTCAAACTGTACTTAACGGCTCTCCGTGGTATGGAGCATCAGTCAGTGCCATTTTGGATGAAGCGGGCAAAACAAATGTGTTCAGGCGCCCGGAAGGAAAATACCATTCGCCAATCGAGCTTTTATACCACATGATCACGTGGAGCGAGTTTGCATTGACAAGCATGCGGCAAGGAAGGGAACAGGAAATAACGAATCTTGAAAAGCTCGATTGGAGGGCCATTGACCCCAAGGCGCACAACTGGGAAAAAGCAGTCATGAATTCGAATCTGTGAACGAAAGCATCATTTCTTTTCTTCATGCCAAAGAAGACGATTTTCTGGATGAGCCGGTTAAATTCAGGAAATACAACATGCGCTTCCTGGTGAACGGGCTGATCCAGCACCACATTTACCATGTGGGGCAGATGGCCTATTTAAAAAGCTTATCTGGCTGACGACACCTGCTTCTTTCTTCGCGCTATACTGTTTTTTATCAGTGTAAATAACTTACCTTTCAGGTATGCCTTTCAAACCTGTTCCTATCTGGAAAGAAATGCCTTTCCTGCGGTTGGTCATCCCGTTTATTGCAGGAATAATTGTGCAATGGTACTTGCAGCCGCCAATTATCGTAACGGCTATTTTTTCTGCCTGCGCGATGCTTACCTACATTTTATTTCAATTCAGCAAAAGGTTTATTCAATTCAGGCTTTATTGGCTAAATGGAGCGATTATCAATCTCCTATTGCTTCTTTTTGGGGCCAGCCTAACATATTATGCTGATACAGCTCATCAACCTGACTATATAGGCAAATATTATAGGCCTGAAAATATTATTATTGCCACTTTGCAGGAGCCATTATCAGAAAAAGACAAATCGTGCAAGGCGCTTGCCAGGGTTGATTTTGTTGGAGCCGATACAAGTTTGCGCCGGGTTAAAGGAGCTGTTCTTCTCTATTTCAAAAAAGACAGCAGCTTGTTACGCCTTGGATATGGCGCTCAAATCGTTTTCAAAAAAATATTACAGCCGATTAAAAATTCAGGCAACCCCGGGGCATTCGATTATGTGCGCTACTGTTCATTCCAGGGAATTTATCACCAGGTTTTTTTGGAGCCCGGGGAATTTGCTGTAGTGCCACAAAAAAATGAAAACCTGGTAAAAAAATTTTTGCTGGCATTACGGGAAAAAACCCTGAACATTTTTAGGAAATATGTGGCCGGCAATAAGGAAAAAGGGTTTGCCGAAGCATTACTGATCGGCTATAAAGATGACCTGGATAAAGGTTTGGTACAAGCCTACACCAACACCGGGGTAGTGCACATCATTGCCATTTCTGGCATGCAGCTCGCCTTAATTTATGGCTCGCTTCTTATTGCCTTCAAGCCCTTTTCAAAGTTTCGTGTAATAAGGGCCATGGAGCCGGTTATTGTCATCAGCACGCTCTGGCTGTTCAGCCTTATGTCTGGCGCTTCTGCTTCTGTGCTGCGTGCGGCAGTGATGCTCACTATAGTGGTAATAGGAGAAAGCTTTTCCAAAAAAAAATCTATTTACAACACGCTGGCTGCTTCTGCATTTTTATTGCTATGCTATGATCCTTTCTTGTTATGGGATGTGGGCTTTCAGTTATCCTATTTTGCAGTGCTAAGCATACTCATTTTCATGAAGCCGGTTTATCATCTTTTCTATATCCAGAATAAAATCCTCGATTTGATTTGGCAATTAACCGCAGTTACTTTATCAGCGCAGGTCCTTACCACTCCGGTGAGCATTTTTTATTTCCATCAGTTCCCTAACTATTTTTTATTAACAAACCTTATCGCGGTGCCGTTATCAAGCCTCATATTGTTTGGAGAAATTTTTCTTTTCGCCACTTCACTTATCCCGGTAATTGCAAAAATTGCCGGGGGGATTATTTCAAAATTGATCTGGCTATTGAACAGCTTTATTGAACACATGGAAGCAATGCCAAAATCACTTTGGGACAATCTTCAAATAAATACCTGGCAGCTGATGTTATTGTATGCCTGCATCATCGCTTTTGCGATATGGTTTTTACAGAAGAAAAAAAATTATTCGTTTATCGGGCTGTGCGCATTACTGGCATTCGTATCGTTAAGAAGTTTTTCGTTTTGGCAAGCTTCTCAACAAAAAAAAATAATTGTTTTTAATGTGCCTAAACATCAGGCAATCGATTTTATTTCCGGAAGAAATGATGTATTCAAAGGAGATGCCATATTAATGGAAGAAGGGTTCCTTCGCAATTTTCATTTAAAACCTTCAAGGGTAATGCACCGGGTTTCTGAAACAGGCCCAATGCCTGACCTTAAAAGAGGATACAATCTTTTTCTTTTAGGCAGGAAGAGGGTTGTAGTCATCGATCAGGGTATGCCTTTGCTCGAAGCAAAAACAAAAATCAAAGCTGACCTTATCATTATTTCAAAAAACCCTTTATTAAAGATTGAAGACCTGGCCAAAATTTTTGAATGCAGGCAATGGGTCTTTGATGCTTCCTCGGCCAATTGGAAAATCGAAAACTGGAAAAATGAAGCTGCACGGCTTGGGCTTTCCTGCCATGACGTTGCAGAGAAAGGAGCTTTTGTGATGAATGCAGATTAACATAGCTTTGCGGCTCGTTTTATTTCACACAACGAAGCAATGAATACAAAGCACTTTATTAATGGCCTTTGTTGCGTTCTATTCCTGGCGCTCTTTGCGTGAAAAAATTAATTGCAATGACAAAAAAAATTCAATCTGCGCTCATCTCCGTTTTTTATAAAGACGGGCTCGATACCATTATAAAGAAATTGCATGAGCTTGGCGTTACCATTTACTCAACCGGCGGCACACAGCAATTTATCAAATCGCTTCATGTGCCCTGCATAGCTGTTGAATCGCTCACTTCTTACCCTTCTATTTTAGGCGGGCGCGTTAAAACCCTTCATCCTTCTGTGTTTGGCGGTATTTTAGGCAGGAGGGAAAATGAAGCTGATGCGAAGGAGATGCAGCAGTATAACATACCTGAGATTGATTTGGTGATTGTGGATTTATATCCCTTTGAAGAAACAGTCTCCAAAACAAAAGATGATGCAGCAATCATTGAAAAAATTGATATTGGGGGGCCTTCAATGATCAGGGGGGCGGCCAAAAATCATAAACATGTTGCCGTTGTGGGCTCAAAAAACCAATACGCCTTCCTGGAAAGATTATTGAATGAACAGAATGGCGAAACAACTTTGGAACAACGCCGCCTGCTTGCCGCAAAGGCGTTTGAAGTATGTGCTCATTATGATGTGGCCATCTCAAAATATTTCACTCCTGGCGAAGGAGAATATTTTTTAGAATCTGTTCCCCTGCCCAAGCACATGCGCTATGGCGAAAATCCGCATCAGCATGCTGTTTTTTACGGCAACCTCAATGAGTATTTTGACCAGTTGAATGGCAAGGAATTGTCCTACAATAATCTTGTGGATGTAGATGCCGCTGTGTTGCTGATCCAGGAATTCAATGAAACCACTTTTGCGATCATCAAGCACACCAATGTTTGCGGAATTTCATCATGCGGCACAGTGAAAGAATCATGGGATAATGCTCTTGCCGGAGATCCGGAAAGCGCATTTGGTGGCGTATTGGCCTGTAACGGCCCAATTGACAAAGCAACTGCTGAAGCTATTAATGAAATATTTTTCGAAGTACTTATTGCCCCTTCATTTAAAGAGGACGCATTAGGTATCCTGAAATCAAAGAAAAACAGGATACTTCTCCAGCAAAAAAAGAAACTGGATTACAAACAGCAATATAAATCTCTTTTGAATGGCGCCCTTGTTCAACAACACGATGAAGGGAACTATGCCGAATGGAAAGAGGTAGGTGGCCGGGCAACAACTGCTGAAGAAAAGGAGAACCTCAAATTTGCCAACCTTGTTTGCAAGCACCTTAAATCAAATGCCATCGCATTAATAAAAAACAAACAATTGGTAGGAAAAGGTTGCGGCCAAACGAGCCGTATTGATTCGCTAAGGCAAGCGATAGAGAAAGCGAAGCAATTCAAATTTGATTTGCGCGGGGCAGTGCTCGCATCAGATGCATTTTTCCCTTTCAATGATTGTGTGCAGATTGCCCATGCAGAAGGCATTGCAGCATTCATCCAGCCTGGCGGCTCCATCCGAGACAAAGATTCGATTGACTATTGTGTTGAAAATAAACTGGCGATGGTGCTGACAGGCACAAGGCATTTTAAGCATTAACTTAAAATGCTGCCCATCGGCCCAAGGCAGGCTTATTTATACACGTTTTCTTTATTGAACTTTTCCGTGAGCAGGGCATAAAAAATGGCCCTGTGCTTGCTATTGTTAGCAGCCCCAAATTTGATAGCCACTTCCTGTATAGCCTCATCAAGCTCCGGGCTATCTGCCAAACCCAGTTTTCCAATCAGGAAGCTATTCTTGACCCGTGCCACTTCTTCAGGGTCTGAAACGGAAACTTTTGAAGCATCGAAGTCGTGAATAGATGGCCCTAATGCCTTTGCTACTTTTTTAAGAAGGGATGCATCTTTCAAGGTAATCCCATGTGCTTTCATTTCCTGCTTGTAAAAAGCGACTTTTTCAGGTAATGTACTGAAAAATAGTTGGTGGTTATTTGAGCTAAAATTCTTTTATTGCGATTGTTAATCTGAAGAGGAAGCGGGCCCTGCTGGAGAGCAACCTGCCAGTAATAA
>JAFEAJ010000056.1 GCA_018266455.1 Bacteroidota bacterium | reverse complement strand
ACGCTTTTTTTATGAGGCCATTAGGAAAGCATTGACAGATCAAGATATACGAACAATCTACCTAATCCTATAAATAAAAAATCTATTCTATGGTAAATTCCGAGTGACCAACTAAAAAAAATGTACACATGAAACATCTATTTATAAGCTTGGTCGGATTGATACTTGCTTTGGGTTCAGTATCCTGTTCGCGGGAGAGGGAAAATCCGGTTACAGAACAGCGCCAACAACAGATTGATTCTTTAAAAAACGGTAAAATATTAATCGTCTATTTGTCGCGCACTCAAAATACCAAAGCACTTGCCGAGATGATTCACCAGCAAGTAGGAGGCGACCTTGTGCCGATAGAACTAATTACGCCATATCCGGAAAACTATCAGGTTTTGGTTGCACAGGCCCAAAGGGAACAGGAAACCGGGTTTTTGCCGCCATTGAAGACTCGAATTGACAGCATTGATAAATATGAAGTGGTATTTGTAGGATTCCCTACCTGGGGAATGCAATTGCCAACACCGGTAAAAAGTTTTTTAACTCAATATAATTTGAGCGGAAAAACGGTAGTACCATTTAATACGAATGCCGGATATGGATTGGGCAGTTCAATAGAATCAATTCGTTCGCTTTGTCCCAATAGTAAAATACTACAGGCATATTCCACACGGGGCGGGATTGAACGCGATGGAATTTTTTATGTGATGGAGGGCGAACGAAGAACACAGGTACAGAGAGAATTAGAACAATGGCTGAAAAATTTAAACTTTTAATTTGAAAACGTATGAAAAAGATAAACAAAAAAAATATTGACCGACGCGGCTTTTTGAAGGCCGGTGGATTATTGGCAGGTGGCGTTGTACTTATGGCATGCGGAAAGAATGAAATTGAAACGATTGGTGAAATAAGCGATGATGAAGATGGCAATGCTATACCCGGCGAAAGTAAGGTGAATCCGTTTAACTTCGAAACGAAAACTGTGCTGCTCAATAGTGGATATCAAATGCCAATTATCGGAATCGGCACGTTCATGTTAAGTACCGCTCAGGCGGAAAATTCGGTGTACAATGCACTGAAAACAGGTATGAGGCTCATAGACACTGCGGATATTTATGGCAATGAAGTGGGCGTGGGAAATGGTATCAGGCGGGCAATGCAGGATTTTGGCATCAAACGCGAAGAAATATTTGTTACTACAAAACTTTGGACTTCGGATTTCTATCGTGCCGATGAGGAAGTGGACGAACGTTTGCAACGGCTCGGCCTGGACTATATAGACCTTCTTCTGCTTCATCATACAGCCCCCAATGACATACATGCCTATCAGGCTATGGAGCGTGGCGTATCGGCTGGCAAGCTTCGTTCTATCGGTGTCTCTAACTTTTACGAGAAGGATATAGACCGCCTGATGAAGAGCGTTACCATTAAACCCGCCGTTTTACAAAACGAGACACATCTGTACAACCAGAGCCGTTCGGTAAAGGCGCATATTGCCCCGCTGGGCACGGTGATGGAATCCTGGTTTCCACTTGGCGGACGAGGCACCGGCATATCCACGCTTTCGCGCAATGAAGTTGTTACTTCACTTGCCACCACTCACGGTAAGACACCTTACCAGGTATTGCTTCGCTGGCAATTGCAAGCCGGAAATATCGCTATTCCCGGTTCTGGCAATGCTTCACATATTCAGGAAGATTTTGACGTTTTCGATTTCGAATTATCAGCAGCAGAAATGCAACGACTAAATGCATTGGATCGCAAACAAAGATTTGCAAGCTATTAAAACAAAATACTTGTTGCAATTATAGCGTGGACAGAGGTTATGTTTCTCATGAGCAAAATTAGAATTGAAACACGAAAAAATTATTGTATTCACAGCAACCATGAACACTTTGAATCAATTGTGAAGGGATAAAAAAAATGCAGAAGTTGTAATATCCCTAAATTAGCATTGAATTGTATAAACAAAACCAATGGAAAATGCTGTTTTACTATTTCTCGTCCTTTTACTGGTTATCGTTTGCACCATCATGCTGGCTAAGAAACTGCGGGTGGCTTATCCTGTGTTATTGGTTATTGTAGGGTTGCTGATTAGTCTTATTCCCGGGTTGCCCAAAATCGAACTGCAACCCAAAGTCGTTTTCATAATTTTTCTACCCCCGCTTTTATATGAAGCAGCCTGGGCCTGCTCGTTCAGGGAATTGTTTAAGTGGCGAAGGATCATCCTCAGTTTTGCAATTATTGTGGTTTTCATTAGCGCCGTCAGCGTGGCATTTGCCGCTTATTGGTTTATACCGGGATTTACCTTGGCATTGGGTTTTTTATTGGGCGGCATTGTGTCGCCACCTGACGCGGTGAGCGCCAATGCCATTACCAAATTTGTAAAAGTCCCTAAACGGATTTCAACAATTTTAGAAGGTGAAAGTTTATTGAACGATGCCACTTCGCTCATCATCATGCAATTTGCCATTACCGCCGTTACTACCGGAATGTTTGATGTGCCTAAAGCCGCTTTGCAGTTTGTTTGGATGATTGCAGGTGGTGTAGGTTGTGGGCTTTTACTGGGTTGGGTGTTTACCAAATTACACAAACTACTCCCTACCGATGCCAATATGGATGTAATATTAACTTTCATTGCTCCTTACTTAATGTATATACTGGCAGAAGAAGTACATGGCTCCGGGGTGCTAGCAGTAGTAGCGGGCGGTTTGTTTGTTTCACAAAAGCGATACGAATTTTTAAGTTCCTCGTCACGAGTAAGAGGGGTAAATGTTTGGGAAAGTTTTATTTTTTTGTTGAATGGAATTGTGTTTATGCTTATCGGATTAGCTTTACCAAAAATTATAGAACAATTGGGCGACACCAGCCTAATGCAAGCCATAGGTTATGGGGTGCTGATAACAGCCGTGGTAATTTTGATACGTATCATTAGTGCTTACGGTGCGGTAGCTGTTACAATGATTATGCGGAATTTTATAACAGTGGCCGACCCAAATCCCCCGGGAGCCAAAGGCCCTTTTATTATTGGCTGGACAGGAATGCGTGGCGTGGTTTCCCTGGCTGCCGCATTGTCTATTCCTCTTTATATGGATAATGGCGCAGTTTTTCCGAAAAGAAATTTAATTTTGTTTATCACTTTTGTGGTGATTTTTTTAACGCTAACTGTTCAGGGATTAACGCTGCCATTTTTTTTGAAAAGAGCCAATTTAAAGGAACTGGATTATCCGCAGCCGGAGCATGAAGTAGAAAAATATCTTGACAAAGAACTAATGAAGCTTTCGCTGGATTATTTGCAAACTGTATTTGCAAAAAGTGAACAACATGGTGAACAATATCAGCGCTTGTTGGCCAATCTGCACAATCAACTAAAAGAGGAAAAAGATTTTAAGCTTCACGGAAAAACCATGGATATTCTTATGAAGCTTTTAGAACTTCAAAGAAACCATCTTATCCAACTCAATAAAACCAAACCTGCCATAGACGAAGGCATCATCCACAAAAAAATGATGATCATAGACTACCAGGAAGAGCGGATGAGATTGAGAGGGTAAAATGAATATCCGCTATACATGAAACGCATAATCTGTATAGCCTCTTTCCCCACCACCAAACATTGTCGCCCTGTCTGCTTGGTTTAATTCAGCATTCAATTCAAAACGTTTTGGCAAGTCCGGATTAGCCAGGAATGTTGCTCCAAACGAAATGAGTTTTGCAATACCTTTCTGCAATTCGGCTTCCGCTGATTCTTTATTGTAAGCCATGTTGGCGATAAGAGTTTTAGTGGAAAGTTTGCCGAACAATTCAATTTCATCGTCTTTGGGGTAATGTGGCAACAATGGAAACATCGGGCTGCGTTTCATCCACTCCAAGAAGGCAAAATCCATTTTGTTAAGTTCCTTGATCAGGTAAGTGAAAGTGGCAACCGGGTCGTCGAACACAATGCCGGCATAAGGATGCAAAGGCGAAATTTTGATGCCCACTTTGTCACCACCCACAGCATTAATCAATTCCTGCATTACCTCCAACACAAAACGACTTCGGTTTTCAATGCTTCCGCCATATTCATCCGTTCTCTGATTGGAACTTTCTGCCAAAAACTGGTTGGGTAAATAACCATTGGCTGCATGTAACTCTACACCGTCAAAACCTGCTTCCATAGCGTTTTTAGCAGCTTGTCCATAATCTTTAATTGTTTGTTTTACCTCTTCAACCGTAAGGGTGTGTGGCGTTTCAAAATCCAACATACCCTGCGATGTAAAATGTTGCATACCCGTAATAGCGATTGCTGACGGAGCAACGGGCAGCCTTCCGTTTCTATCTGCCGAATGCCCTACCCGCCCGGTGTGCCAAAGCTGGGCAAAGATTACACCGCCTTTGCGGTGAACGGATTTTGTAACTTTTTTCCAGGCCTCAATTTGTTCTTGTGTGTAAAGCCCCGGTGTCAATGGACTGCCCACGGCCTCTTCCGAAATGTTGATGCCTTCGGTGAGCATTAAACCTGCGCTTGCTCTTTGCGTGTAATATTCTACTGTCAAATTCCCGACAACACCATTCAGATTAGCGCGGCTTCTTGTCATGGCAGCCATTACCATTCTGTTTTTCAGGGTTTGGTTACCTAATTGTACCGGTTCTAATAGTTTCATTTTTTCTTATTTATGACACAAAATTAAATCAACATGCTATACCTTTGTAAGCTGTTACATAAAGGATAGTAGTTACAAACAGGTAAGTATATGGAAAAAGCATTCAAAAAGCACAGCGAAGCAAGTTGCAAACAAGCACGGCTTGCCATACAGGATACGCTTGACGTGGTGGGCGGCAAGTGGAAATTGGTGTTGATTTGGGTTTTGGGAAATGGTAAAAGGAAATTTAATGAATTGTCAAGAGATGCTGGTATCAGCCCGCGTATTTTGTCAAAGGAGCTTCAGGAATTGGAGATAAATGGTCTTGTCAGCAGAACCGTTTGCAATACCAGGCCTGTTACGGTGGAGTATGAGCTTACAAAATACAGCAACACATTGTCAGAAGTGATATTGGCAATGCACAAATGGGGTGTTACCCACAGAAAAAAAATAACAGGGAAGGCATAAGCTAAATCGGCAAATCACTTCTATGAAAGAAGAATTAACGCAGTCATCAATAGAACCGCTAATCAACTATTTCAATAATCTTATTCCATAAAGCGATGAGGAAATAGCATTGGTTGCTTCCGGTTTCAAGCCCGGGTTTGACAAAGAAATAAAACCCAATATGGAGAATCTGTATAAAAAGCCGGGGTATTAAGCGGAATGCGGCAAATAAATTATATCCGCAAAGCCAAATCATCAACGCCAAAGAAGTAAACGAAGTGTCGGATAGGATGCCGAACAAAGAAGCGCGTGACTGATGGTGCAGGGATTAAGAAAGAGGAATCATAACCTTGCATTTAAGTGAGTCCGGCAGGCATTGTAAATAATAATTAATTTTATGGCAAGATGAAAAAAATAGGATTTCTATCGTTTGGACATTGGGGCAATCACCCCGCTTATACCACCAAAACCGCTTCGGATGCTTTGCTGGAATCTATTGACCTGGCCGTAGCCGCCGAAGAAATTGGAATGGATGGCGCTTATTTCAGGGTGCACCATTTTGCCCGGCAATTGGCTTCACCTTTTCCTTTACTGGCAGCTATTGGCGCAAAAACAAAAAAAATTGAAATAGGTACCGGCGTGATTGACTTGCGTTACGAAAACCCGCTGTATATGGTAGAAGATGCGGGCGCTGCCGATTTAATTTCCGGAGGTCGCTTGCAATTGGGGATCAGTCGCGGCGCACCGGAACAAGTGATTGATGGTTGGAAACACTTCGGCTATGAACTGAAGAGTGGAGAGACGGATGCGGATATGAGCCGTGAAAAGGCGCTTCAATTTTTAGAAGCTTTGAAAGGTGTTGGTTTTGCCCGGCCCAATCCAAATCCGATGTTCCCAAATCCACCGGGACTGTTGCGATTAGAACCGCATTCGCCTGGGTTGCGTGATAGAATCTGGTGGGGTTCCGCTTCTAATTCCACCGCAGTGTGGGCAGGAAAAATCGGGATGAACTTACAGAGTTCTACATTGAAATTCGATGAGAGTGGAAAACCTTTTCATATTCAGCAAGCAGAACAAATCCGGCTGTATAAGCAAGCCTGGAAAGAAGCAGGGCACCAGCGTGCGCCGAGAATTTCAGTGAGCCGTTCCATCTTTGCTTTGATGAACGATACCGACCGGTTGTACTTTGGAGGCAGCAGCAACAGCAGAGACCAGGTAGGGATTTTAGAAAATAACAGAAACGCCGTGTTTGGCAGAAGTTACGCTGCCGAACCCGATCAGTTAATTGAGGAATTAGGTAAGGACGAAGCCATTCAGGAAGCAGATACCATTTTATTGACCGTTCCCAATACGTTGGGTGTGAAATATAATATCCATGTTCTTTCCTCTATTTTGAAACATGTAGCACCGGGGTTGGGATGGCGATAAATTGTTTTTATCATCATTAACAAAAACCAAAAAGCCGGATATTTATTCGTTTACTGTGAGAAAAAAACTTGCTTCTGAATTGAGATGATGGAAAAGAAATGGAAGATGCCGGTATCATTGGTAAGCCTCTATCCCAACCTCGCCCCGTACTCAACCGGTGTAACGCCCAACAACTTCTTCACATACCTTGTAAAAAACGAGCGGCTGCTGAATTCCATTTCATCGGCAATCTCAGATATATTGAAGTGTTTGCTTTGCAGCAGAATGATTTCGATAGGCACTATGATTAACTTTTGCGAGCTTGAATTGGTGCATTATCTAATTCAGTCGTTTCTTGTCGTCACCATTATTGTTAATCAATCTTAATAATTCTAAAGGGTTGTTTTTTAACTCAGGATTTCTCTCAACTGCAATTAATTGTTCTGTTGTCATTTTATGAACCACCAATTGAGGAACTCCGTCAACTGTCGCTTTTGCAACAATTAAAGAGTCCATTACAACTGCCACATTTGGAATTTCCTTTACAGAGTTTAAAAACGCTGCAACGGCTTCCATGTTATTGCGATTGACTTCCGACTGATGTTTTTCAATTTGTTGCAACTCTATTGCTCGTTTTGTCTTGTCGAATAATTCTTTTGCTTCCTTACTTCTAAAAACGTTTCTGATTTTGTAAACTATTTTCTCTTTGAACCAAGAACCTTGCTTAATTCTTCCTTCTTCAGATATTTCAAAACCGAATGTTTCAAACAGTGCTTTAGTTGCTTCAAATAGCTTTTCTGCTTTTGAAAAATCGTCAGTGTCTGCAAAAATGTGCCCGTTAAAACTTAATTCAGAGTTTTGTAAGATTTGGTCAAGGTCATTCGGGTTAAATGAAACCGCCCAACTCCATTTTCCAAAACCGCCGTGCTGATTGATTGCCCCGCACCATTCGTCAAGGTAGGCTCTTTTAGTTTTGTTTTGTTCGTTGTCTTGTCCTTTGGTTTCTACAATCAGGTTCTCACCAGTTGTCAGTTTGATAAGAAAATCAGGAAAAAAGCGTCTTACTACACCTTGATAGTTGTAATAAATTACAAAATTTAAATGGTCGTTTTTAACGAATGATTTTACAACATTGGATTCATTGATTGTCTTCGCCTCCAGGTATTCCCATTTGCTGTCAACCACCACAAAATTGATATGCGTCTTGTCAAACGCCTCATTTGGTTTGCTTGTCCACCAAGTTCTGATGTCGGATGTTGACCGGATTGGATTTTCCTTATCAAATACCGGTGTTAATGCTTCGGTGTTAACGGCTCGAATTTCATTCCAAATATGCTGAACAACTTTGTTCATGTTCAGCATGATTAAAATGCGTTTCCTTGCTTCGTCCTGATTGAATAAAGGATTTTTGATTATGATTTTGTTTGAGTAGATAAATTTCTCAATTATGCTAATCAGTTGAATCAGAAATGTTTCTTTGCTTCCTTTCCAATCAGGTTTCTTTTCTGAATTGTAAATGGTAGATGCAATTCTGAAAATGATGGATTGAAGTCTAAACTTCTCTGCAATTTCTTTCAAGTCAATCTCTGAAAGTGCTGCCGGATTTGGTTTCCCTGCAATGATTGCAGCCAGTTCCGCTTCGGTAATGGATTCGTAAGGGTCAAGCTCAAGGGTTTTTACTTTACCGATATTTAAACCCAGTTGCGGTTTATAAATATGGTCAATCCTAACCACATTCGGGAAACTGATTTCATGTTCTACTTTTTCTTTAACTGGTTTTATTTCTGTTTTAGGTTTAGGTGGTGGCGGTGGTGGACCATCCGTTCCACCTTCGTGTGGAAGGAAAGTAAACGGAACACCAAAAATGTTTACATATTCAGGCTCAAACAATCCATCTTCTCCTACATCATACGAAGTTCTCCGCAAACCTCTACCCACGACCTGTTCACACAAAAGCTGACTGCTGAATGCCCGTAAACCCATAATATGCGTTACGGTTTTTGCGTCCCAGCCTTCACTCAACATTCCAACGGAAATTACATTTTGAATCTGTTCTCCGGGTTCTCCGATTTTTCCAACGGTATCAACCGTTCTTCTTAAAAGTTCGGCTTGTTGTTTTTTGGTTAGCTTTTTTTCTTTGGGTTCATCTTCCGAATCGTCTTCGGTTTCTTCTACTTCTGCAATTTCTACTTCTTCGGTTTCGGCTTCGGCTTTTTGTAATATACTGCTGTCAATTTGCAAGGTCTTTTCAGGATTGCATAAATCACCTAAACCTGCAACGGAAAGATTGAAAGCGTCTTTGTCGAATGAGTATTTAATTCTTCCTGATGTGAAAGTTGTATTGGCAACCGTAATCATTACAGGCGGTATTTTATAACCTGCCTTTGCCCAATCATCTTTGGTTGCTTGCCAGTCTTTGCCTAAAAGCAAATAAGCATTTCTGATAAGGTCGGGGAGTGGTGTAGATTCATCAGCTTTTTGGTTGATGTCGTCTTTCACCGTTTCATCCATGTAGATGTGATACAACCGTGAACGCAAATCTTTATCTACGTTTCCATCATCACGAACTACCACCCTTGGTGTTTTTACCAAACCTGCTTCAATAGCATCATTCAAACCAAAGTCTGAAACTATCCACGGAAACAAGGCTTCTTCACTTGCCTTTTTTCCGCTTGGTGCAAATGGTGTTGCCGACAAATCGAAACAACGCAAAATGCCTCTTGCTCTGTGTATGCGGTCAAGTCCACCTACCCAAACGGTGCTTTCTTCAATATCTTCTTTCTTAACACCTTTAACTTTACTCTCTGCCGGAATACGCCAGGCGTGGTGTGCTTCATCATTAATTACGATAATGTTTGAAGCGTTTGCCATATCACCCAAAACTTCTTTTACATAGGCTTCATCACTTTTTGCTCCACGTTTGTCAACTGATTTTTTCTTGGCAATCTTTTCTTCTGTTTGCCAGGCCAAACCATGCCAGTTGATGATTTTAATTTTGCCTTGTCGCAAAGAATCCATCAAACCCGAAGGCACAATGTTGAACTCTTCGTAATAGTTTTCAGGGTCAGTTGGATTGAGAACCGAAAGACGATTGCGAACCGTTAAGCCCGGTGCAACTATCAATACGTTTTTTGAAAATCGTGTGTCTTTTCCGTTGGCTACTTTATTCAATACGTTCCATGCAATGAGTTGGCTCATGACAATGGTTTTGCCCGAACCAGTTGCCATTTTATTGCACCAACGGCTAAACTCTCCGCCATCACCCGGAATTTCTATTCCTGTTTTGTCTGCTTCGGGTGCTTCGGTTAACCAAATTAGTGTTTCAATGGCTTCTAACTGACAAAAGAAAAACCTGCGGTCTTTGCGTTCTTCGGGGTCTTGCCAATGTTGTAAAAGTCGTTTGGTAATTCCTGTAACTCCGGGATAGCCATCTTCACGCCATTTCTTGATTCTTGGGCGAATGGTGTTTACTAAATCAATTTCAATAAATGTTCTCGGGTCGTCAAAAGATTTTGAACTTTCGGAAGCCACTACATATCCTGCGGGTCTGCGGCCTTCCTGCAAAATAAATTCTCTGGTGTCTCTGATATACTCCCAATACTGTTGCGGTTCAACGTAAGGGGAATTAATAATGAGTTTGTTTATATTCTTCATGATACTTTACGCTATCCATTCAAACAAATAAGCTTCATTGAAATTTACCTCAAACTTTTTCAAGAATTCGGTGTACTCTTCTTTGAACGTCTTCTTTTTATGGTGTTCCTTTTGATTATTGATATATTGTATTACTTCTGTTAAAGCAGAATGACTATAGGAAAACGCTCCATATCCTTCTTGCCATTGAAAATTGAACTTTGAAAACTTCTTTTCTTTAATGAAATCGTTGGAGGACTTTTTAATTTCCCTTACCAAGTCAGATAAACAGCAGGAAGGTTTCATTCCAATAAGAAAATGGATGTGATCAGGCATACCATTTATTGCAAGCATTTTTTGTTCTTTATTTTTTACAATGCCTGAAATATATTTATACAATTCATTGTCCCACGTTGATTGAATTAAACTATCTCTGCCTTTTACAGCAAAAACTACCTGGATATAAATTTGAGAAAATGTTCCCGGCATATAGTTTCAATTTTTCAATCCCGAAGGGATTGGATATTTATAGAAGGATGAAATAGGAAAGAGGTGCGACCCCTTCGGGGTCGTATTAATTTCGTCCGTTTGTAATCTATAAATATGAGAATCCTTCGGATTCATTGTATTAATCTCGTCAATTTGCATTCTGTTTCAATTTTTCAATCCCGCAGGGATTGGATGTTTATAGAAAGATAATTTTGGGCAGAGGTGCGACTCCTTCGGGGTCGTATTAATCACGTTCATTTGTATTCTATAAATATGGGAATCCTTCGGATTCATAATCGAATTATTTTAAGTGATTCAATTCCTCTTGCATCAATGATTTTAACTGCCACATTTTTACCCGCTTTGAATGGAAGCGAAACCGTTCCGCCAAAGGCTTCTATTTTTTCTTCGTCAATTTCGGCTTTCAGGTTTTTGGCTAAAGTTGTCCAACCTTCTTTTGCTCCTGCCATTGGGAAAAACACTTGCGATGGAAATAAACTTCTGCCGTCATAATCATGGTCGAGCATCCACATGGCAATGTCGCCTTTGTTTCCGCTTTCCACTGTTCCGGTTTTCGGATTGTAATAATCAAAGCCGTTTACTTCTACTTGTGATAAGTGGCAAGTGGTTAGTGGGGAGTGGATAGTGACTTGAGCAAGCCATTGAGCAATTTGCTTATCTCCTCGCAATCGCTTAATAAAATCAAGTAGTTTTCCTCCGTTAGGAAATTCATTTCTTTGGATAGAGTCAGCAAGGTCTCCAATTCGGCTAATGAGCCTCTGGAAATCCCCAGGAATTGCTTGAACTCTCCCGTTGTGTTCCTCGCTTGACCTTCCGCTATATTGCAGGCTATCGATACGCTTGCCCTGCGCATTTGTGAAGTCAGTCCATAAATTTCTTCTTTGGGAAATAGTTGCGTAAAGGCATATATCTTCTTTGCTAAGCTGATTGATTTCTGCCAGACTATTAACTCCCGATAACTCTTTACAGTCGCCATATAATAGCATTTGTTGTTTTTTACTGTCCACTAACCACTCACCACTATTCACTATCTGCACATCGGGCTGACCAATTAGCCAAAAACTTTCGTTGCTGCTGCGCTTCTTTTTCAAATCGTCTGTCAGCAGGTCGGCATTCATTTGGGCTTCTAAAAGTGTAATGCCCGGCCAGTTGGTTTCTTCAATATCCTTTCTTGCTTCCAAATCGAAGTGAAAAGCACAGAACAAAATAATTTCGGGTTTGGGTTTTAATGTTCGTGCTTCTTCTAAAGCCAACTCAACCATTCGTTGTTCAAGCGGAGCATGTTCAGGGCCAAAACAAACTACTACTCTTTTAGTGGTGAGTGGTAAGTGATTAGTGGTTAGTTTCTCTTTCTCTCCACTTGCCACTGGCCGCTCTTCACTCTTTGTTTCTGCTTCTGCTTGCAGAAATCTTGTTCCGCTTAAAGGTTCAACTCTCGTAAATTCTATCAGTTTGCCGCCTTTTGCCCTTACACCGGCACGGAGCAATTCATTTCTCCATTCGTCTTGTCGCAAGGTTTCACCGCTTCGTGAAATTGAAATGTCTGCTTCTAAATTGGAGTCCGCTTCAATTTCTTCAAAGGATTTTGCCACAGGTGCAGGTACGGCCTCAACGGTGAAAGGGCCAGTTATTCTTGTCTTTGAATTATCAACGATTGGTTGGTCAAAAAGTGTCTCGGAAGGTGCATTTTCATTATTCGCGATGCTTTTAAGTGTAATGTGCGGAACAGTTCTGTATTTAAATCCACTTCCTATTCCCTCATTTGGGTATGCCAATTGAAAATAGTTAAAATTGGCGGTCATTAAACGTTGTTTTGTTAATGCTAATGATACTCGTGAAGTGTCACATGTTATCCAACGCCTACCATAATTTTCTGCAACAATTGCTGTTGTTCCACTTCCACAGGTAATATCTAAAACCAAATCTCCAGGGTCTGTTGTCATTATCAAGCACCTTGTAACGACTTTCATTGCTGTTTGAACTACGTAGACTTTATCTTCTCCTGAAAACCCAGCTATTGCTGTATCATCCCAATTCTCGTTATATGGAACAACTGGAAAGTCATCAAAATATCGTTTATAATTTAAACTGTTACCTAATACAATCAATCTATTTTTGGCAGCAAGTACGTCAAGCCCTGCTGGTGTTGTCTTCCAGTGATTGTTTTCACCACAAAAATATTTTACTCCTTGATATTCATATTCAACAGTGCTATTGGCACTGAAGCCCTGTGATCTTAAATTTTGAGCAGAAAAAATTCTCCAATTTTTAGGTATTAATTTATTATCATTTATCTCATCCCTATTCATTTTTCGCCATTGTTTTCCATCTGGACTTTCAATTAGAGAATAACTTGCAAGTTCAGATGTGTCTTTATCCTTGTATAGTTGGTGGTATTTAACCTTTGTAATATCTTTTGCATACCATAATAGAAAATCACACGAGGTTGGCAATAGTTTGGTTGCTTGCCCTGAGGTTTTCTTAAAGAAAATTTTTACCACAAAGTTGTTTGCTCCAAAAACCTCATCAAGTATTTCTCTTACATGATGGACATTTTCGTCACTAATCTGAACAAATACACTTCCGCTTTCATGTAGTAAATCCTTTGCAAGCAGAAGTCTGTCTCTTAAATAGGTTAAATAAGAATGAATGCCTAACTCCCATGTATCTCTAAAAGCTTTCAGCATTTCGGGCTCAGCAGTCAGGTCTTCATCTTTTCCGTCTTTTACATCACGCTTATTTACAAAAGGCTGAAAGTTGCTGCCGTATTTAATGCCATAAGGTGGGTCAAAATATACCATTTGCACTTTGCCGCCCATGCCTTCTTTTTCCAAAAGGCTATTCATTACAAGTAGGCTATCACCTGCAATCAGTCGGTTACTCCAGTTTTCTTTGTGCTTATAAAATTCAATGGCTTCACGCAAAGGTTTTTTCTCGGTTTCAAACAAAGATGCCTGCACAAACTGTGGGGCTTCTTCTTCCTTTTTTACAGTTTCAATAATGCGTCTTGGGTCTATGCGTTCATGCACATGCAGGCTCACAGTGGGCACATCAAAACTGGCGTGTTCGGCTTTTCCTGCCCATTGTAGTTGTGGGTCAAGGTGTGGGTCGTATTGGTAGGTTTTCTTTTTAAAGCCACCGTTGTCGGTGTGTGCATCTACCAGTCCCACGGTGGGTTGTTTACCCGTTGCTTGTCTTTATGTTCGTATTGTTCTATTGGCTTTTTTGAAGTCGAAGTCTTTTTAGCTTTAGCCATAAGTTATAATGCTATGATAAATAAGATTTAAAGTTAATGAAAACGAAGCTAAGATATTTATGCACAGAAGATTTAGTATTCTTGGTTGTTGTTTGATGTTAGGATTATATTATGCCAATTAGGGCTAAATGGAAAGAAGAAAATTCGTCCCAATTTTTTGGTAACGGGTAAAAAATAAGCCTCACCCCAGCCTCGCCCTGTACTCACTCGGCGTAACACCCAGCAACTTCTTCACATACCTTGTAAAAAACGAGCGGCTGCTGAATTCCATTTCATCGGCGATCTCTGAGATGTTGAAGCGTTTGCTCTGCAGCAGAATAATGATGCGTTCACGGGCATGGCGTTGTATCCATTCAGATGCGGTAACGCCTGAATGAACTTTGCAAAGATGGTTAAGGTATTTGGCGGTGATGTGTAATTGCTCACTGTAAAACTGTACTTCCCGTTGTTGCAGGCAATGTTCAGATAAAAGTTGCATATACTGCTCATAGATGTTTCCCGTTTGTACACTGTGTTTGCGGCTTTCATAGAATTTCGCAAACAGGTTCCACATTTCTAAAATGAAGAGTTTCATTTGCAGTTCCAGTGCTGCTTCATAAAACCGGTGATCTGTTTCCAGGAAGCGTTTGTTTATCGTTTTAAAATTGCTGAGTATTTTTTCCTTATCTCTTTTGGTAGAAATTTCCTTTACCGGGTGGGTGCGGGAGTAGAGCATGGCATTGAGACCCCAACTTTGATCAGGAATATTATTTGTAAGAAAATCCTTTGCTACTAAGAGCACGGTGGCTTTAAAATTTTTTGAAAACTGCAAACCTGAAAGCCTGCTTTCCGCAAACCAAAACAAAAACTGCCCGGCCTTACATTCCATCTTCGTGTCGTTAAACAAAAACCGGATGCTTCCCCGATGGCAATAGAGATGTGTATGGTACTGACGGTGAAAATTTTTCGGCAGATCCTTTTCGCGCGTTATTTCTAATAGCACAATGGTTGGTAAAGCCATAGTTCATTGCATTTTTAAAGCAGTGACTAAAATACGCAATATTTGAAACTATTGACGTGATACGTGTAACAATCAGGAAGTATCGGCAAAATACCTTTGCATTATCAAAATAAAAGATAGGACACAGCAAAACAGATTGAAAGAAAAATTTAAACTACAATGAAAACACAAACCATAAAATTCTCAAAAGAGCAACTCAAAAAAATAGATACCGCAGATGACCTTAAAATATCACCTTTCCGGGAAGATGGCAAAACTTACGGAACGCCCACCTGGATATGGAATGTGGTAGTGGATGGCGATTTATACGTGAGAGCCTACAACGGCATTCATTCCCGGTGGTATCAATCAGCGATCACACAAAAGGCCGGACGCATTCACGCTGCCGGAATGGTGATTGATGTAGCGTTTGAACCGGTAGAAGCTGCGATTAATGATAAGATTGATGCAGCCTATCAAAAAAAATACAACAGCAGTCCTTACCTGTTTCCGATGATTAGCGAAAAGGGCAAAGCGGCTACTGTTAGAATAGTTCCGACATCCGAATAAATAAATTACAATGAACAACTTCATCAAAACATTTTTCATTGGGATAATAACAGGAGTATCACTCTTCTTATCATCCTGCAATGAACAAAATATTCAAACTCAAAAA
The DNA here is from genome assembly GCA_018266455.1 of Bacteroidota bacterium. Lineage (GTDB taxonomy): Bacteria > Bacteroidota > Bacteroidia > Chitinophagales > Chitinophagaceae > Puia. The sequence continues at coordinate 59,281 of JAFEAJ010000056.1, read as the reverse complement.
ACCAATAAAATGAAAACAGCAATTCCAAAAATCTGCGATTTCCCTCTTGGCGAGGAAAACACAGGCTATGCACAATACTTCTCCGGAAAATCATGGCTTGCACCTTTAACAAGCAATAAGGACCTGAACGTACCCTTATCCAATGTTACGTTTGAACCGGGTTGCCGCAATAACTGGCACAGCCACAGCGGCGGTCAAATTCTTATTGTTGTTGGTGGCATTGGTTATTATCAGGAACGCGGTAAACCCGCCCGACGTTTAGTAGAAGGTGATGTGGTAGAAATCGCACCAAACGTAGCACATTGGCACGGAGCAGCACCCGACAGTTGGTTTTCACACCTTGCGATAACCTGTAATCCGCAGACAAATCAAAACACCTGGCTGGAGCCTGTTTCTGATGATGACTATGCTGCCGCGGTAAAATAAAAACGTACCATGATGAAGACACAAAATATAATAAGATGGATTTTTTTTCTTGCCTTCCTTTTAAATACATTATAATATGAGTACAAAAAAAGACGTCATCGTATTAACCGGAGCCGGACAGCTCGGTATGGCCATTGTAAGAAGAATGGCTTATGGCGATAAAATTTTTGTTGCCGACTGGAAATTGGAAAATGCACAAGCCATCACCAAAACCCTGGTGGAAGCAGGCTTTGATGCCGTTCCTTTTAAAACAGATATTTCATCAAGAGCTTCTATTTTAGAGTTGATAGCAGCAGCACAAAAGGAAGGTGAAATTGCCATGTTTGTGAATGCTGCGGGGCTCTCGCCAAGCCAATCTACCAAGGAACATATTCTGGCGGTGGATTTATACGGAACAGCAGTTTTGCTCGAAGAGTTTGGCAAAGTGATCAAACCAGGCGGCACGGCCGTAACTATTTCCAGTCAATCAGGTTACAGAATGCCGGCACTAACGGCCGAAGAAGACAGGCTATTGGCAACAACGCCAACAGAAGAATTATTGAATTTGGAAATGCTAAAACCCGAAAACATCAAAGACACTTTGCACGCCTATCAAATGTCAAAACGTTGCAATGGAAAACGGGTAATGGCCGAAGCAGTAAAATGGGGCGAAAGAGGTGCCAGGGTAAATGCCATTTCTCCGGGTATCATCATCACACCATTAGCCATGGACGAAATAAATGGACTGCATGCCGAATTTTATAGAAATATGTTTGCAAAATCTCCGGCAGGCCGCCCCGGAATGGCGGATGAAGTGGCGAATGTAGCAGAACTGCTCCTCTCCGAAAAAGGTGCATTCATCACCGGTTCAGATTTTTTGATTGATGGTGGCGCTACCGCTTCTTATTTCTACGGCCCGCTTCAACCGGAAAAAAAATAAAACTACAGCTATGGCAAATTCATCTACATTTCATTACGGCTACGTTATCGTTATTTGCTGCTGTTTGATAATGGGTGTCATTATTGGTTTGGTCATGAGTACCGCAGGTATTTTCTACACGCCTGTAAGTACCGACCTGGGTGTTTCAAAAGGCAATTTCGGTTTGTATATGACCTTCGTATATGCCTGTTCGTTTTTGATGCTTTCCGTTGCCGGAAAAATGATGGATAAATACAGTGTAAGGTGGTTGCTCACGGTTTGTTCGGGTGTTGTAGGCTTAGTGTATTTAGCAATGTCGCAGTTTACATCAGTCTGGCATTTTTACATGGCAGGTGCGGTTATCGGTATTGCGTTGGCATTTCTTCTTTACCTGAGTTATCCTGTTTTAATCAATCGCTGGTTCAATACAAGAGTTGGTTTCTTTATTGGATTATGCAGTGCTGCTTCGGGTATTGGTGGCATATTGTTCAATCCCTTTGGCGGATATTTAATTGAAACCTACGGATGGAGAACCACCTATTTAATTTTTGGCATTCTCATTCTTGCAGTGGCTACCCCGTTGCTCGGTATCTTGTTGCGAAACCATCCATCGGATAAAGGGATAAAGCCTTTTGGCGAAATAACAGAAACGGCAGACATTCAAAAAACCGGAATGGACTACGCCGTTGCCATTAAATCGCCTGTGTTTTATGCCTTACTGGTTTTCGCCTTTTTTATGATCGCCGTTTCCACGCTCAATTTGTTTTTGCCCACTTATGTTACCAGCGTTGGCTTTAGTGTAGAGCAATCCGCATTGGTAGCTTCGGCCATTATGCTGGGTGTTACCATCGGCAAAGTGGCTTTGGGTTCAATCAATGATAAAAGCTCACGGGCAGGAGTATTGACTTCAACAGGTTTAGGAATTTTGGGTTTTGTATTTCTGCTCATGGGAAGAGAAGGAATGGCATGGATGACCATTGGTGGATTTTTATTCGGATGGGCTTATGCAGGAGTTACCGTGGAAACTGCTTTATTGGTACGAACCGTTTTTGGCACAAAAGATTATTCAAAAATATTTTCCAACATCTCCATTGCCCTGGCGCTTGGCGGCGCCATAATGGCCGGCGCCTGGGGTTATCTCGCAGATTTTTTGAATTTCAGAATCATTCTCACGATTGGAATTGTGTTGCTGGTCATTTCGGGAATCATTGCATTTTATGCGCTAAATACACACCAAAAAAAATTAGTCATTACTTAAATGTTGATTATTAAAAACCATTCAAAAGAAATAAGATGAGATATTTTTTTATAACAATATGTCTCCTTTTAACCGTAAAAGGATTCAGTCAGAAGACCTCTGAAAACGAAGTTTTAAAGATTTCAGCAGATATTTTTAAATGGGAAGTTGAAAACAAAATTGATTCTGTCGCGAATATTTTGCATACGAAATTTATTGTAGTAGGTTCTGATGGCAGTATCAGTCAAAAGTCAGCTTATATCAAGCGGCTTTCCGGGGAGGATTTTAAACATAATGCAATTGAAATAACAGAGAATACGGCTACCGTTTCTGGAAATACGGCAACAGTCATCGGTAAAGGGAAATTTGACATGACCATTTCAGGAAATAAGAGGATACAACAACTTTCCTACATTGAAGTCTTTACAAGAGAGAACACCAAAAGTCCCTGGAAGATGCTGGCGCTTAAGGCAAGTGTAATCAATTAAAATTTATTATTAGTCGTAATCAAAATCAAAATGAAAAAAGTATTAATCATAGGAGCTACAGGAAGCCTTGCCACTGTGGTAATAGAAGAAGTAAAGAAACAAACAGATGTGCAACTTACGCTGTTTGCAAGAAGCAAAAGCAGGTCATCGGAGGCTGGAAATACCAGCTTCATACAAGGCGATGCAATGAAGTATCAGGATGTAAAAAATGCAATAGCAGGTCAGGATATAGTATATGTAAATCTTGCAGGAAACCTTGAAGTAATGACCAAAAACATTGTAAAAGCCATGCAGGAAACAGGCGTTAAAAGAATTATCGCCATCAGTTCCATTGGTATTTATAAAACCCCTTTGGATCCTGTATTGAAGCCTTACAGGGCATTGGCAGATGTTATTGAAGCCTCCGGTTTGGATTACACCATCCTTCGCCCCGACTGGTTTACCAACGCCGATGAAGTGGATTATGCTTTGACCCAAAAAGGACAGCCGGAAACAGGTTCAGCCATTTCCAGAAAAAGCATTGCTGCGTTTGTGGCAAGCCTTATTCAACATCCTGAATTACATAAAAAAGAAAATCTCGGGATAAGTAAGCCCTGATGAGGAACATATACTTATTGTTTTGATTTTTGTAATTTTACAACATGTTAGAATTAAAAGAACTTGAAGACTTCTACAAAACGAGATACGGTAGTGTTCCGGATAGTTTACATAAAGAACCAGGACAATTTAACGTATTTCGTTTAGAGCCTTTTTTAGGGAACAATGCCCGGCCATTGTCTTACAGAAGAAGTGATTATTACAAGATAAGCCTGGCCATTGGTAAAGGCACTCTTCACTATGCCGACAAGTCCCGGGAAATAAAAAAATATGCATTGGTTTTTTCAGACCCCAACATCCCCTACACCTGGGAAGAGTCCAACGGAATAAAAAGGGGGTACTTCTGTATTTTCACACATCAGTTTTTGTATCAGTTGGATAATATTAACCACTATCCTGTTTTTCAACCTAACGGCAACCACGTCTTTGAACTGACCAAAACACAAATGCAGGAAGTAAAGGACATATTTGAGGAAATGACTGAAGAAATCAACTCGGATTATCCTTTCAAATATGATTTGCTGCATAATCTTGTTTTTAGATTGATACATAAGGCGCTCAAAATTAAACCTGATGTGATTATTGAAACCAAAACGGTCAACAGTCTGCAAAGGATTACCGGATTATTTTTTGATTTATTGGAACGTCAGTTTCCGATAGATGAGCAACACCAAACACTTGAACTGCATTCCGCATCTGATTTTGCCAGCCAACTGAACATTCATGTGAACTATCTCAACAGGGCAATCAAGGACAGCACAGGAAAAACTACATCACAAATCGTTATTGAACGGATTTTCCAGGAGGCTAAGATATTGTTGAAGCAGACGCAATGGTCTGTTTTAGATATTGCCTTCGCTTTAGACTTTAAAGAAGTTACCCATTTCAATAACTTCTTCAAAAAATATGCAGACACTACCCCGTTAAAGTTCCGTAACGCCTGATTATCCCCCTTCTCTGTCTTCGGTCAAGAATAAAAATCAACCAGATTTGATTTTTGTAATTTTTGGTTTTAAATCCGTAAGGATATGCTTTGACAGGCATGTAATTTTGCATTGTCAAATTTAAAAAACAACATCATGTCAAAAATTGTAAGATTACACAAGTTTGGAAGTACCGATCATTTAAAAATTGATGAAGTTCCATCACAAGAATTAAAAAAAGGAGAAGTTCGCCTTAAAATAGATACAGCCAGTATAAGCCGCGACAACAGCATGCTTATCAATGCCGATAAATTTGCCGATTACGGATTTCCGGTTCCTCAACTTCCTACCAAATTAGGGTACGAAGCATCTGGTACGGTAACAGAAGTTGGCGAAGGAGTTAATCCCTCCTGGATTGGCAAAAAAGTGGCGCCTGCTTTCGGTTTGGACGAAATTAAATATGGAATGTTGGGCGAAGAAGCCGTAATCCCTGCTTCGTTCTTAATTGAATATCCACAAAACCTGACACCGGAACAAGCCACCGCTTTTTGGGTTCCGTTTCTTACGGCTTACGGTGGATTAACCTTTGCCTCAACTATTAAAAAAGGCGATTTTGTTGCCATCACTGCAGCAACTTCCAGTGTTGGTTTGGCAGCCATACAAATTGTAAACGACCTGGGCGGAGTACCGATTGCCGTTATCCGAACATCCGGCAAAAAGGAAAAACTTTTGCAGTTGGGAGCGGCTCATGTTATTGCCACCCGGGAAGAGAATTACGTTGAACGCATTGCCGAAATTACATCTCAAAAAGGTGTTTCCGTAACCTTTAATCCTATTGGCGGTTCACTGTTAGATCAACTTGTGATAGGCGCTTCCAATTTCGGAACGATTGTACAATACGGTATTCTCGCGAGTGAAGCTGCGGTATTGTCATTACCTCAAATCATTTCAAAAGAATTAACCTTCAGAGGTTATACTGTTGGGGCAATGATGAGCGATAAAAACAGGGCCGAAGAAGCCCAAAATTATATTTTAGAACGCCTTGCCAATGGCAAATTCACACCCAAAGTCGCCAAAGTTTTTCCGTTGGAAAAAATACACGAAGCTTATGCCTATCTCGACGCTAACGAAGAAATGGGCAGAATTGTAATCGCAATGCTATAAATGATAAATCATCAGTGAATGAAATCAAATAATTAATCACTAAAAAATATCAAAATGAAAATTTTAAAAAGTTTAATGGTAGTAGGACTATTGTCCATAGTACTGGTTGCTTGTAACAACAATACTAAAAAAGCAGAAAGTAAAGAAGATGTTCCGGGTGAAGTAACCCAAAAGAACGATAGTATGAGGATAAAGCCTGTACATGATAAAGTTTATACCCGGAGTTCAAACGGAGAAAAACTGTACAATGACCAGGCGCAAGGCATTATGGGCTTCATAAGTCTGGATAATACAGAGCAGCACAATGTAAAATCTATTGGAAAAATAGGAACGATAGACGCAAAAGGCAATATAGAAATTACACTTCCTGACAAAATTAGCGATTCGTTATTGTTCAGCAGAGGAACGGGCGATATCCTTGGTGGCGTTTTGATAACCCAACCCAATTTGCAACTCTGGAAAGCCGATACAGATATCGTGATACTCGCCTATCTGAACAAAGATTATCAGGATATCATCAAGGGAAAAGATTCTGTAGTTTTTCCCAAAGGTTGGAGCTACGCACGAATAAAAGATCACCTGCCGCGAACAGATTATGGCGACTATAAATGGGTGATTTTTTGACAAGGACTTCGAAATTCAATACGAAAGAACAAACTAAAAATTAGTTAATCACTAAAGTAAATATCAAAATGAAAATTTTAAAAAGTTTAATGATAGTAGGGCTATTGTCCATAGTACTGGTTGCTTGTAACAACAATACTAAAAAAACAGAAAGTAAAGAAGATGTTCCGGGTGAAATAATTCAAAAGAACGATGGTAAAAGGATAAAGCCCGTACATTATAAAGTTTATACCCGAAGTTCGAACGGGAAAAACCTGTACAATGGCAACGCACAAGACATTATGGGCTTCATAAGTCCGGATATTACAGAACGGAAAAATGTAAAATCTATCGGAAAAATTGGAACGATAGACGCACAAGGCAATATAGAAATTACGCTTCCGGACGAAATTAGCGATTCTTTATTGAGCCGCAGAGGAACGGACGATATCCTTGGTGGCGTTTTGATAACCCAACCCAACTTACAACTCTGGAAAGCAGACAACGACATCGTGGTTCTCACCTATCTGAACAGAGACTATCAGTATATTATCGAGGGTAAAGATTATGGAGTTTTTCCAAAAGGATGGAGCTATGCACGAATGAACGACCACCTGCCCCGAACAGATTATGCCGACTATAAATGGGTAATCTTTGACAATGACGCCAAAATACAATACGAAAGAACAAACTAATAATTGAGCAAACAAATCTAATTTCCAAATGAAAAAGCATAAAATGAAAAAGACAATTTTTATAACCGGAGCCTCATCAGGCATAGGGAAAGCAACTGCAAAACTATTCTCATCAAAAGGCTGGAGCGTTATCGCAACCATGAGAACGCCTGAAAAAGACAGCGGATTACGACAGTTAAACAACGTAGAAGTAGTTGCACTCGATGTATCGAATGCCGGACAAATTGAAAACGTTGTAAAAGCGGTAACCGAAAAACATAAAATTGATGTGGTATTCAACAATGCAGGCTACGGGCTTAGCGGTCCAATTGAAACGCTATCAGACGAAAGAATCATCAACCAATTAAACACCAATTTATTAGGAGTAATAAGGGTTACCCGTGCATTTGTGCCGCACTTCAAAAAACAAAATAGCGGTCTGTTTATCAACACGACCTCGATGGCCGGAATTGTCGGCTTTCCTTTCGATTCCATCTACAATGCCTCAAAATGGGCGGTCGAGGGCTTTACAGAATCCTTGTATTACGAACTTCATCCCTACAACATACAAGTTAAAACCATTGCACCCGGCGTAGTTTATACCGACTTTGGATTGAAGAATCTCGACAAATCGCAATTACCCGAATACGAGAAGCTTTCTAAAAAGTTTATTGAATATATGATGGGCGACATGTCCAAAGTTTCCACGCCCGAATTGATTGCGGAATCGGTTTTCAATACGGTAACCGATGGTAAAGACCAAATCAGGTATGTAGCAGGTGTAGATGCAAACGAAATGTATGCAGAACGTTTGGAAAAAGGAAAAGAAGGTTTCCGGCAAAACCTTTCCCGTATTTTATTTGAGTAATAAATTCAAAAAAAATGCCTGACACAATACAGGTTCTTACATTAGTTCAGAAATAATTTGCAAATCTTTAAATTTGGAATTCCAATGACCCAAAACAGCGTAAAAGCCATGGAAAAAACAGGACACGCAATTTCACGAAAAAGCGTTGCTGCATTTATGGCGACAGTAATTCAAAACCCGAAAAACCATATCAATGAAAATCTATGAATCAGCAAACCCAACTAATAAAAAAAATTAAATAAATATGAGCACAAACGAAGTAAAAGCATTCGGCACAGAAGCTGCCGAAGCACCGTTGAAGAATTTAGATATTCAACGCAGAGAAGTGACACCACACGATATACAAATAGAAATTTTGTATTGCGGCATTTGCCATTCCGATTTACATGCAGTACGCGATGAATGGGGCGGAACAAAGTATCCGATTGTTCCGGGACACGAAATTGTAGGCAGGGTTACTGTCGTCGGTGACCATGTTCAAAAATTTAAAATTGGCGATTTAGCGGGCGTAGGTTGTATCGTGGATAGTTGTCGTGAATGTGAATATTGCAAAGAAGGCGAAGAACAATTTTGTGAAAACGGCAATACCATCGTATTTAATTCGCCTGACAAAAAACATGGAGGAATCACTTACGGAGGTTTTTCTGAAAATATTGTGGTGGATGAGAATTATGCCGTCCATTTTCCAGAAACATTAGACCTCGCAAGCGCCGCGCCGATACTATGTGCGGGAATCACGGTCTATTCACCTTTCAAACATTGGAATGTAGGGCCGGGAAAAAAGGTAGGAATCATTGGCATTGGCGGCCTGGGACATATTGCCATTAAAATTGCGAAAGCCATGGGCGGAGAAGTAACTGTATTCACTACTTCAATTTCCAAAGCGGATGACGCCAAACGTTTGGGCGCTGATGAGGTGGTGCTCTCAACCAACAGAGAACAAATGAAAGCACAATCAAAATTTGATTTGATTTTAGATTCCGTTTCGGCAAACCATGATGTAAATGCTTTTCTCAGGATTTTAAAAGTAGATGGCGCTTTGGTCTTAGTTGGATTACCAGTTGAGCAACTTCCTGTTGGGGCGTTTAGTTTAGTTCACGGCAGAAAAAGTTTTTCAGGTTCAAACATTGGTGGCATTCGTGAAACACAGGAAGTGCTGGACTTCTGTGCAGCACACCATATTACTGCTGATATTGAACTCATCAGGGTAAATCAAATCAATGAAGCATTTGACCGTTTACAAAAAGGCGATGTGAAATACCGGTTTGTGGTTGATATGGCAAGCTTGAAGAATTAATTGGAAAACCAATGAAATAAGGACAAGCGTATTTCGACAGCGCATTGCTGCTTGGAGCGGAAATTATTTTATTGCACTTGTGGTTATCTTATTTACAATTCTAAGAAGCTGTTTAAAAATGATTATTGGAACAGCCAGCAAGTTGAATCTTTTCCAAAGCTTATACAGGATTATCCAATTTATCATCAATTACAGACTTTAGAAAAGTTGAACTGCTGCTATATGAAATTCCTGAAATCATTTTTAAATAACCTCTAAGACAAGGAATATTGCTTCCATCAATCACAAAGAAGCGGGAGGCAGATCGCCAATCAAATACTGACCCCAAAAAAGATAACTTATATTGGAAAATGGATTAAGACTACGACAATGTTAAATGAAGGCAGCCACACCAATAAGGAATTGCAGGAAGCCTAGCTCTGGCATTTTTTGGGGCAATCAGCACTTTTTTATAAACAGGGCTGCATTGTCTATTTTATTTTGCAAAGACTGATAATTGTTGGATATTGACAGATTATTTTAGTTCCATCAACATCATTCAAACTGCTTCATGCCATGTCAAAAAAATTGCTCTTTTGCGCTTCTGTTGTTTTTTTCTTTTTTGTAGTTCTTATTTCCTGTTCGCAACAACGGAATGGCAAGTCACGTATTTTGGTTTTTACAAAGACAGCAGGCTTTCATCATTCTTCTATTCCTGTTGGCATTAGGGCCATACAGGACCTTGGCGCATCAAATGGCTTTAATGTAGATACCACTACTGATGCATCCTTGTTTGAAGAGGATACCCTGAAAAAATATTCAGCCATCGTTTTCCTGAATTCAACCGGCGATATCCTGAGCGGTAACCAGGAAATTGCATTGGAGCGCTACATACAGGCAGGAGGCGGGTTTGTGGGCATTCACGCCGCTTCTGATGCGGAGTACGACTGGGGGTGGTATGGCAGGATGATTGGCGCTTATTTCATGAGCCACCCGCAAATTCAGCAGGCAAAACTTTTGGTGAAAGATAAAAATCACCCGTCTACGGACAGCCTTCCGGATATATGGACAAGGACAGACGAATGGTATAATTTCAAAAAAATCAGTAACGATATACATGTGTTGCTAACTATTGATGAAAAATCTTACGAAGGAGGAAAAAACGGCGATGTGCACCCGATGGCATGGTATCATGAATTTGATGGCGGCCGTGTTTTTTATACTGAGCTGGGGCACACAGAAGAATCGTACTCCGAGCCGCTTTACCTGAAACACCTGCTGGGGGGCATTAAATATGCAATCGGGGATAACAGGCCATTAGATTATGCCAAGGCGCACAGCGAATTTGCACCCGATGAAGACCGCTTTACTAAAACGCAATTGGTGCAGGGCGTTTTCTTCGAGCCCACCGAACTGAGCGTGCTCCCAAATCTTGATGTGCTGATTTCACAGCGCCGGGGAGAAATCTTATTATATAAGAATGATTCAAAACAGGTAAAGCAGGTTGGTTTTTTAGATGTGTATTTCAAAACAAAAACTGCAAAAGCAAATTCAGAGGAAGGGCTGCTGGGAATTAAAGCCGACCCTGATTTTGCAAAGAACCACTGGGTATATGTTTTCTATAGCCCTGCTGATACGTCTGTTAACCGCCTTTCAAGGTTTACGCTGGAAAAAGACACCATCGACCCAAAGTCAGAAAAAATAATTTTACAATTTTATGAACAGCGTGAGATTTGCTGCCATACGGGCGGCTCCATCGCATTTGGCCCCGATAAATCACTGTTCGTTTCTACCGGTGATAATACTACGCCTTTCGATGAGCCTGGCCAGCCTTTTGTGAGCCATGGGTATGCGCCGCTGGATGACCGCCCGGGGCACCTGCAATATGATGACCAGCGCGGTGCCGGCAACACGAACGACCTGCGCGGGAAAATACTTCGCATTAAAGTAAAGGATGATGGCACTTATGAAATTCCTGATGGCAACCTGTTCCCGAAAGGAATGGCAAAGACGCGCCCTGAAATTTATGTGATGGGCGACCGCAACCCTTACCGTATTGCTGTAGACCAGAAAAATGGATTCTTATATTGGGGCGAAGTTGGGCCTGATGCCAATGAGGACAGCTTTGCTACCAGGGGCCCAAGGGGATATGATGAAGTGAACCAGGCCCGGAAAGCAGGTTTTTTTGGCTGGCCATATTTTATTGGCAACAACTATCCTTATCGCAGGTATGATTATGCAACCGGTAAATCAGGAGATTTTTTCGATCCTGCAAACCCGGTAAACAATTCACGTAACAACACCGGGTTAGAAAAACTTCCTCCTGCGCAGCCCGCCTTCATTTGGTACCCTTATGCGAATTCGCCTGATTTCCCTTCGGTAGGATCCGGAGGCCGTTGCGCTATGGCAGGGCCTGTTTACTACAGCGATATGTACCCGAAAGAAACAAGATACCCTTCTTATTATGACGGGAAATTTTTCTTTTATGAATGGATACGCGGGTTCATCAAGCCGGTAACCATGTTGCCCAATGGCGATTATGACAGGATGGAGCCATTTATGCCCGGTACAAAATTCAACTCCCCGATTGATGTTGAATTAGGTCCTGATGGCAGGCTGTATTTCCTTGAATACGGCACAGGTTGGTTTCAAAAAAATCCTGATGCCGGTCTTGCCAGGGTTGATTACAATGGCGGTAACCGCCCGCCAAAAATTTCTTCTATCAGTATTGATAAAGAAACTGGCGACCTGCCATTTACAGTGAAAGCAAAAGTAGCAGCCAGAGATCCTGAGCAGGAGCCCATGAAATATTCTTGGAATTTCGGGAACGGCGCAACGGTTGAGACCACCGTGCCCGAAGCAAGCACTACTTATAAAAAAGCCGGCGATTATCAGGTTTTTGTTGAAGTGAAAGATGCGCAGGGAGCAGTAGTAAAAAGCGATGTGCTGAACGTGTATGCTGGCAACTTGCAACCAACCGTGAATATTGATATTGATGGCAACAAATCTTTTTACTTTCCTGATAAGGAGGTGAAATATCAAGTAAGCATAAACGATGACGATACGGCATCTGCACGAAAGATGGAGGGGTTGTATGTTTCTGCAGAATATCTTGAAACCCCGGATAAAGCAGCAATCCCCCAGGGCCACCAACAGGCGACTGCTGCCGCAACAGGAAAAACGCTGATGATGAGCTATGATTGCAAGACTTGCCATAAGGTAGATGAGAAATCTATAGGGCCGGCATTCACATTAGTCGCCGCAAAATATGCAGGCAAAGCAGGCGCTGTTGATTACCTGATCAACAAAATCAAAAATGGCGGGGGAGGGGTATGGGGCGAAACGATGATGGCGGCACACCCGGATATTGCTCAGCATGATGTTGCAACAATCGTCCAATGGATATTAACGATTGGGCAAAAAGCAAACACAAAACCCTCGCTTGCCTCTTCAGGCGCACTTAAGCCCACATTGGGCAAACCGTTGAACGACAAATCTGCGCTGATCATTTCTGCAAGTTATACTGACCGGGGAGGGGAAGGGATCAAACCTTTGACGGGTAGCACTACCCTTGTGTTGCACAGCAGCAACGTTCATTTTAACGGAGTGAAAAATATGAAAGGATATGATACTTATGATGACAACGGTGTTCATTATATGGTGCCGCCTAAGGGCGATGGATGGTTCAGCATCGATCATGTAGATCTCTCAGGCATTGTTGCGGCATCCATGATGGTGGGTTATGAAAAAGCGCCCTTATCGGGATATGTTTTTGAATTGCACCTTGACGCGCCAGGGGGGAAATTATTGGGAACAGCAGAACTGGCGCCGCCAGCGGCAGCAAATCCTAAAAAGAGAGGGTTTGAGAATGTGGCATATAGCCAATTTCAGCCTGTTGCTGATGGCAGTTTTCATAACTTGTATATTGTGAGCAGGCCGAAAGATGATAAAGAAAAAAATGAAGTAGGGATTGGCTCCTTAAGGCTCACGGGTAAATAAATTTGATGGCCAAAAAAGTAATGGGCCACGTGGATAATAAGTGGCCTGTTATTGAATCGGTTTGATTTTTTAGAATGAAGCGCTGAACGTTGCTCCATAAGTTTGGGGATTGCCTAAATGCACAGCCCCGAAATCATAAGCATAGGCAATGTATTTTACATTGGTGAGGTTCCTTCCCCAGAAATACAATCCGTAATTTTTAACAGCAATGCCTATCCTGCTATTTAATAAATGATACGAAGACTGGCTGATCGTATTCGCCAGGTCAAAATATTCTTTGCCAATATAGAACCACTCGCCGCGCAAAATAATTTTTACCGATTGCTGTTCATTTACCGGTAAACTGTATTGCACTGCAAACATTGAAGTGATATCCGGCGTAAAGATTTGTTTATTCCCTTTTAAATTGACTGCGTTCCCGTTTTCTGACAGGTCCAGTTGGGTGTATTTGGCATTTGTATATCCAAAATTGTAAGACGCTTCTATGCCTTTGATGATATAACCCGTGATCTCGGCATCGAAGCCTTTGCTTGTTAATCCGCCTGCATTTTTTGTAACAGTAATGGCTGAAGGCAATATCAACGTCGGCACCTGCACATTGGTGATATTGGTGTAAAAGAAAGAAATATTTGCTCTAAGCCGGCTATTGAATAAAGTGTTCTTAATGCCTGCTTCAAAATTGTTGCTGTACTCAGGTTGGTAGGCAACCAATGGCGGTTGTGTTGGGTCAGTGCCGAGCTGGGTTAGCCCGCCAGTCCTGTACCCCCTGGTATAGGTAGCAAAAAGGTGGGTATTTTTTGATGCATGCAGAACAAAACTCGCCATTGGAGAAAAAGCGCTGTATGATGCATGCCCTGAAGTATCCGGTTGCGTCTGGAATACAGGTGTTGGTGATGAATCGGGCTGATATTCTCCCAGCACCTCTTCTTTTGAATATTGATAATCGTAGCGAAGGCCCGCTACAAAGTCTATTGTTTTATTTACTGAATAAGTGGCCTGTGCATATAAAGCCGCGCCATAAGCTTTTGCAGTAGTAGTGTTGATGATGGAATAGTTAGAATCGGGCGAGCCGATCAATGCCGCATCTTTTCCAAAATGAGTGGCCTGTTTGTTTGGCGTATGTTGATAGAAAAAATAAGCGCCTGTTGTCCATTTGATGGGCGATACCGAAGCTGCAGGCGAAGTGAATTTGAGTTCTTGCGTGAAAATGCTCACTTTGTTCCATTTGTTGCCATAGTTGTTGATGATCGTTACTGCATCCAACGGAGAAAAATCGCCATCGATCGGTGTTGCGTAATACCTGTAATTGGATTGATAGGATGACTGGGCGTTGAAATTGAAATGGCGTCCTGAATAATTCAGTGACAACGAGCTGTTGAAGATGTTATCTACCAGTTTTGCCACAGCATTTTGGTTCAGCACAAAAGGATGCTTGAAAGCACTTTTGACGTTGCCTGCTAATGGAAATGACCCGAAATTCCGGTTTGCAATGTGTTTTATATTGAGCGTGATGGCCCAGTTATTATTAGCAAGGTATTTCAGGTAATAATTACCGCCAATGCTATGTTGCTTGTCGAAGCTCGAATGGGTGTATTGATTGTAGTAATAGCCATTCAACCCTTCGTATAACAGGGAAGCCCCCAAAAAAAATTTATTTTTCACAATGGGCATTTTAAACCCTGCCAGGTAACGCTGCTCGCCATAATTGCCTTCGCTGATTTCAGCATAGCCGCTTGTTTTATTTGTTGGCTGTTTGGTGATGATATTGATCACACCGCCCATAGCATTCCTTCCATATAAGGTCCCCTGCGGGCCTCTAAGCACTTCTATCCTGGCTACATCAAAAAGTTGGGGGATATAAGTGTCTAAAGTAAACTGGTTCACCCCATCTATGTAGGTCGCAACTGCAGGGTCATACGATGAAGAGGTGATGCCCCTGATGGAAATCACATTCCTCCCATCGCCGGGGTTGCCGGCATATAAGTTCGGGATGATAGCGCTAAGGTCTTTATTGTTCCACAACCTGAATTCTTCGATATCTTTTGCCGTGAGCACCGAAATGCTTGCCGGGGTATTTTGCAGGCTGCTCTCTTTTTTTTCTGCTGATACAATGACTGCGCCGAGCTGCTCTCCATCCTCAGCCAACTGAAAGTCAGCGCCATGGTTTTCACTTGCAGGAACAAGCACTCTGGTATTTAATGTTGCATACCCGATTGCAGAAACAGCAATGGTGTAGGTCCCGGTATTAACGCCTTCAATGGAATAATGCCCCGCACTGTCAGAGATGGCAGCCATATTGGTGTTCAATAACGTTACCGTAGCATTGCTCACCGGTCTTGAATTTCGGCCGGTAATTTTTCCTGAAAGCCTTGCTGTTTGCTGGCCAGATGCCATATAACAGGTAAGCATTAACGTTAGGAAGTAGGCGCACTTCATTTTCATCGTGAGCGGTTTTAAAAAAGAACGCTAAGGTAAAGGTTCCGGAAATCCTTTTGCGTTTTTGTGTGAAGATTTTTGGTAATGAAAATAGAAAAAGAAGATGATTCACTACATTAGAGCCTGTTTAAAAACAATTTTTTGAATCACCAATCCGCTTCAACTTTTCCAAAGCTAATACTGAATGTAAGCATTCATCCGCGATTTCAAGCTTTGGAAAAGACTATTATACAAAATCTCTAAAATGAATTTTAAACAGTTTCTTAATGCCTATTTTTGCGCCAGGTATTTTTTTTAAAAAAGGATAGTAAACGTATGAGATTTATCATAGAACATAGGATAGAAAATGGCCTTTTGCTTATCGTGTTATCAGATAAGCAAAGTAAAATTGAAGCAGCAATCCTTCCTTCCTTCGGCGCTTTATTGCATTCATTTGTTATATCATCACCGTCTGGCCTGTTCAACGTCATTGATAATTATGCCAGCCTTGAAGATTTAAAAACAAATTTAAGAATATCACATAAAGGGCCAAAGCTATCTCCTTTTGTTTGCAGGCTCAGGAAAGGGAAATATCATTTCGGCAACAGCGCATTTGAATTCCAAAAAAAATTTTCGGATGGCTCGGCCATCCACGGTTTGCTTGCTGATAAACCTTTTGAAGTTACCGATGAATCTGCCACGGATTGTTCGGCCTCCGCAACCATGTTGTTTCGCTATCGTGCTGAAGACGCCGGATACCCCTTTCATTACACCTGTGCAGTGAAATATGAATTGAGCGAAAATGGTTTTTTGCAAATAGAAACGAAGGTGCAAAATGAATCGGCTGCAAGCATTCCAATGGCTGATGGCTGGCACCCTTATTTTACTTTAGGGGGAAAGGTAAATGATTGGGAAATGTATTTTACTGCGCCCTGGATGGTGGAGTTTAATGCGGAATTGATACCAACGGGAAAGCTTATTGCCAACAAAAATTTTTTGAAACCCGAAAAGATTGGCAATACTTTTTTGGATAATTGTTTTTTCTCGGAACAACATAACGATGAGGCAGTATGCATGCTCAGTAATCCTGCAAATGGCCTGCAGGTATCTTTTTTTGCCATTAAGAATTATCCTTACCTGCAAATTTATACGCCACCTCACCGAAATAGTATTGCGGTAGAAAACCTGAGCAGTGCTCCGGACAGCTTCAATAACGGAATGGGGCTGACCATTCTTGAGCCAGGCCAATTGCACAATTATGTTATGGCTTTACAGTTGCAATGCCCCTGATTTTTATCTCAGGCCTTTCTTTTTCAAATACTCAGCCAATGCCTGGGGATGATCTGTCTGCAACCCTTCAGTAAACCCAAATAGTATCGCTTTGTCCCAGTTCTTGTGCTCTTCTGCACTTTGTATATCCGGCCAAACGGCAATGCCTAACTGTTTAGCTGCTGCCAATGTGGCCTGGTTATAGTCAGTATAATCACCATCCAGCAATTCCACCGGATTTTTTGCAAGGAAACTTTTTAGTGCAGCTTCCGATTTGATATCATCCGGCAGGCTTACCATCAACGGCATGGATGGAGCTGTTTTTCGCCATTCGGTATATTGAAAAGGTTCATTAATGTATACAATCACCTGGTCTTTCATGCCATATTTTTTGATCATGTTATATGCCTGTTGAACGCTTGCATTTTTAAAATCAAGATAGATATGAATTTTATTCCTGCATGTTTTCAGCACTTCTTCAAAAGTTGGGACCAAATAGTTTTTTGAAGAAGCGTTTTTTTTATCAGTTATCTGTAACCGCCTGATTTCTGCAAAACTCAGGTTACTTACTTTGCCCTTCCCGTTGGTCATCCTGTCAACAGTAGCATCGTGCATTATTACGAGTATACTATCCTTTGTTGTCCTTAGGTCGATTTCCACAAAATCAGCTTCGTGCCTGATTGCATTTTCGTATGCCGCAAGGGTGTTTTCCGGCACTTCTATATGATCGCCCCTGTGCGCAATGATAATAAATTTATGCCTGGCGACCGGCAATTTAGCGCTTTGTGAAAAGGCTTCCGCGTAGCAGCATAAGCAAAAGAGCAAAATCATGTTCCGTCTCATAAAATCTATTTAAATTATAGTTTGATGAAAATTTTCTTCTTGAATAATATCCATGCCGGCATAAAATTGAAGCATACAAAAAGCAGCGCATAAACGAGGCTGGAGAACTGCAAGCCAGCACCGGCATGGCTCATGGCATTAACAAATTTCTCATTTATCGAAGAACCACTGAACTTTAAGTCATAAAAAAATATTGCCCACACATCTGCAAGGAAATAAACCGCAATGGCATTAGCGCCGAAAATAATCCCCGGCCTTGTTCCCCAGGTTTTCCCTTTGATGTCTATAAGAAAATAAAAAGCGCCGAACAGCAAAGATGCAAAACCCGATGTGACCAGCACAAAAGAGCTGGTCCATAAATTTTCGTTCACAGGAAAAATAAGCCCCCAGAAATACCCGGCTATCGCAGAAAAAGTCCCTGCTGTCATCAGGCAGTTCACTTTTTCATTTGGGCTTTTGTTGCTCAGCATGAGCCTGCCTGCCAGCATGCCTGTTATACAACTGACTACGGATGTTATGTTGGTTAAAATGCTTTCAGGGTCCCAGGTGCCCCGCCACATACGGCCAGGCAGGAATTTGTTATCGACCCAGGCAACAATGTTCACGCCCGGTTCCAGCACCACTTTGCCAATGCCTGGCGTGGGGATGCATGTCAGCGCAAGCCAGTAGGCCACCAATAGAATCACGGCTATCCATGCCTGTTGTTTCCAGTTGGTATTCAAATACAGTATTGCGCAGACTAAGAACACGATGGCAATGCGATGTAAAGTTCCTGTCCACCGGATATTGTGAAAATCAAAATCAGGCATCAGGTTCATGAACATGCCAACAGCAAATATTTTTAAAGAGCGAATAAATATTTTCTTGTAAAGATTGTTTTTCTGTTCTCCTGCGGCGACCCTTCTTGAATAAGCGAAAACAATGGAGGCGCCAACGAAATATAAAAAATAAGGGGCAATCTGATCAGTAAATGACAAGCCATTCCATTCGGTATGCCGAAGTGTAAAAAAAACATCATTTTCACTTCCCGGATAATTGACTAATATCATGGCTGCGATGGTGAACCCTCTTAGCGCATCCAGCGAAATCAGTCTTTTGTTTTGATTTAGTAGCATTTCATTAGGTTGATCAATTTTATATGCTTTTCGTATATAACAAGTATAAATACGCCCTGTCATTCAATAGCGCGTTTCACTCCGGTTCATTTTCCTGCAGAAAGAGAGCAGGGCATGATCCATAAAAGGGTTATACGGTTTAATATTTTAAAATATGCAGTGAACAGCAGTATTATTTTTTATTATCAGGAGCGCTGATCACTTTAAGGTACCTCCCCATCCAGTAAGGGAGCAGCCAAATATCGCCTGCACTGTATTCTGAGCTGCCGTTTTCATCGCCGCCATCAAGGCCAAAGCGGTTCGCATTGTGCCTTTCAATAGGCAATTCGTCTGGTGGCAATACTTCTTTAATGGTTTGGTTGCGAAAATTTTTCGGCAGAAATTCAATGTCCTTTCTATCGCTGTTGCGCACCCTCCAGGCGATCATATCCATCGGGTATTTTTGAAGGTACCATACGGCCTCATTCAAATCGAAATCCCTTACTCCGGTGATGGCGGTAAAAATGTCCCATGCAGCTTCTTTTTCGGGCCGTTCCATTTCCCAGTGGTCCAAGATCGCTTTTTTAAATTTAGCCTTCAGGGTATCATTTAGCGCATACCTGTACAACCCCCAATATCCAAGAAAATACATTTCATCATCAGAGTGGTTCCACCCGTCAGACAGGTCTTTGCTTAATTCATCGGCATCTGCCGGGGCATGACCGATTTCTTTCATAGGCCGTAACAGGTTTTCGAGATAGCCATATTTGTTCATCAATTCAAACGCTTTGTCTTTGTATATTTTCTTTCCCGTAAAATGCCAGGCGGTTTGAAGCATCGAAATAATATTCGATGAAGTAATTTTTCTATCGCCCACTGTTTTTGGCCTTGCATTCACATATTCCGGGTTCCACCTTGCCCATTTGGTTGGCTTGCCATCCCAGTCAACGAGGTACATGTTATGATCTACAATATGCTGCATCAAAGCATCCATTAGCCTGATGGCTTTATTTTTCATATCAGGAACATCTATTAGTTCAGCAATTACCCCGAATACAAACATGTGCCCAATTGCTTCATCACTGCTGGTGGTAGATTTCCAATCCCATTCCGGGTCACCGGCATGTTTCCATGGCCCGGCGCTATCATTGGAGCCTGCGTTTCCCGGGTATTCTTCTTTAATGTCCTGGTTTCCTTTTTTTGCATGAAGGGGCACATCAGAAATTTCAAAACCTCTTCTTTCGAACGAGCGTGAAGGAAAACCTTTCAGCGGATTGATTGTGTACAGCCTTTCTATCGCATCCAGTGATTCCCTGCAATTTTCAAGCGCCTCGGAAGATTTTGTTGCTGCATACCTGAATGCTTCTGCGCCTAAATACATCGATGTCCACAGCCCGTCATTATCAGAATCTTCCAGTGATCCTAAATCTACATTGCCATTTTTTAAGCCCGCCAGTGTGGCATTTAAACCGAACCTGATGTGCCTTAGCCTTACTTGTTTTTCGAAGTATATGGCTTTATCGAGAAGGGTTGACCCGGAAAAAATGATTTCACCAAGCCCTTTGTCTGTAAGCACCAAAACAGTATGGCCATCACCGGCAGCAATGTCTGATACCTTATCAGACGGGAGCCATCTTTTGGATGCATAGTATTTGTATTTCCCATCATCCTGCAACATGAATGCGCCATTTACCGAACCGAACCAGAGATGATTGCCAATCTCTTTCACTGTAGTAATGTCATTGCAGGGCAGGTTGCTTTTCTGGGCTGACTGCTTATTTGTACTTATGTCAAACCTGAAATAACCATTGTGCGTGCCGATGACCAGTGCATTGTTGCCTGCCATCGCAAAACAGGTAAGCCCTTCTGTATTGAGCTTTGTTTGAATTGTTTTTTTCGATGGGTCAAAAACTTCTATACTGCGATCGGTGAGCATCCAAAAAACATTTCTTTTATTGTCGAACAAAATATCCACGACCTTATCGTTGCTATTGCCTTCCCATAATATATTTGGTCCTTTCAGGTACTGCAACGACAATCCGTTGGAAAGAAGAAAAGAAAAATCTTTCCCCCCGCAAAAAACGGTTACATCGGGCATGCTGTGCCGGTCGTAAAGCTTGCCTGCCCATGCATTGCTAAATATTGCTTTGTCATCTGCATATACAAACTGATCTTGATACAGCCCGATGCTTTTCATGTTTTCATAAACCATCCACGAGTAAGAGTAATCCTGCACCAATTCGCCGGGATATAAAAACCGGCCGCCTGATTTTTTCAAAATGCCTTTTGACGAAGATATTTGCACTACGCCATTGCGGTCGCTGCATACTTTGTTCAATGAGACATTATCCGCACTATTAATGAAATATTTGACGCTGAAAGGTTGTAGGAACGAAGTGTCTTTATAAGCAGGCTGACGAGGCGCTTGTTGTGCGCCGAGCGGTGAACAGGAAAAAAAATTTAAAAGCATCAATGCCGGATAAAAAAAATGCTGAAATTTATAAGTCATCGATAATCAGATTTAGGTATTTTGAAATAATGTTATTGAATCATTTTAAGATAGCGCCCCATCCAATAAGGCAATAGCCAGAATACCGGCTCCTTCTCAGTTTGTGGCGACCCACTGAAGGCTGCCCACGGGTTTTTATCCCATCGGACTGTTGCCCGTATGCTTGCATCCGGCAATTCATTTACCTGCCATTCGTCCAGCACGGGAACATGCACCAGTTTTATATCTTCTCTCTTGCTATGGTCTATAGGCCAGTCAACCAGGTCGAGCGGGGCATGGATAAGGAAATCGACCGAAGCCTGAGCGCCTGCTTTTTTATTTCTTGCGTAGGAATATAGAAAATTGATCAAAGGGCATTTGTCGTTCTTTCGGCGCTCCATCCAGTTGTCTATATGTTTTTCGTAGAAAGCAAGGAGCTTGGGGTCTTTTTCGCAGTGCAGCAAAATAGGATAGAGGTAGGCTTGCAGTATCACATCAAAATAAATGAACCAGGCTGGGTTTTGCGCTGTGATGTGCGACATGTTTTCGAGGTAATGCTCTTTGTTGATCAGGTGCAAATAATGCTGTTGGTATTTTTCATCTTTTGTAAGGCTATAAGCAAGTTTTAAGAATGTGAGCAGCTCCATCGAATTCTGATATTTGTCTTGCGACCATTCGGGGTCGTGGTTCAATAATGCCGGCGACCAGACCGACCAATGTGTATGCGTGCCATCTACATCCACCATGGTAAAATCATGAGCGATCAAATGGTCAACTAATGAAGCCACGTGGCGACGGATAATTTCCCTTTCGCCTTCGTCTGCTGCCAGATTATAATAAAAAAAGTATCCCATCATGTGGCCACACCATTCATCGCTGCTGGCATCGCCTTTCCATAGCCATTTTCCGTCAGCGGATTTGTGCCAGCGTGTTTCAACGGGTTTATATCTCGGGTCATTCACCAATTCTTCGGCTATGTCCCTTTCACTGTAAGGCCTGTTGTTATCATGCACCCTGTCTGCCCATTCAACAGGCACGATGCTTCGTGCGAAGTAGCCATCGCCGTTGGTAATGTCCTGCAGTTGTTTTAAAAAATGGAATGCTTTTTTAGCCTTTGCCCTTGCTTCTTCATCGTGCGTAACAGCATATCGAAAAGATTCCATAGCCAAATAGTTGGCAGTAAATTCTCCGTCATTGTCATCGTCTTCGGGCTGCCATCTTGTTGTATCTCCAGGGGAAAGCAAATGGCATTGCCCAGCAATCCACGGCTCACGAATATGTCTTCGCATGAGCACGTCATAGAAATAGTCTTGTTTTGCTGATAGGGTCATCCATCTTTTTTTAATAGCGCTGACGCCTTGTTGTGTGGCAATCCATGCAGTGCCCTCTTTGTCAAAAACAATGTCGTTAACGCCATCATCCATCAGCCATCGCCTGCTGAAAAGAAGAGAATGTGTTCCATTCGGGGAAAATCTAACAACGCCAACTTTTGTTCCTACCCACATAGTGCCATCGATGGCTTTTTTCACGCATGTAGTATAAATCGAAGGGCAACCTTGCCGCGGTGTGATGGTGCGTTGTTGTTTATCATTTTTAATCATTGAAACACCTCCTAATCCTGCAGCCCATAAATTGTTATTGTTGTCAACTGCGAGCCCTTTTAATCCTGCGCTTAATAGAATATCTGCCTTATAAAAATGAGTTGTTCTTTGAGCATTGGAATGATATAGCCCCACATCGCTTGCTATCCACAACCCCTCATGATTGTCGGAAATAGCAGCACGCACTGATTTTGCGACAGCATAGTTTTTTTGCTGCAAAGAGCTGCCATCGAATAGCCAAATGCCTTTAGGCCCTAATGCATATACGCCTTCTTTCGATAAGCAAATGGCAGACACAGGCCCTTCAGTGCCCATAATTTGTTCTAATGAATTGTCGTGGAATTTAAAAAGCCCTTTCCAGTTGCCAATCCATAAAACATGATGACCACTATCTACTGCAACCGAATATGCAGGCCCATTAACTGCATCACCAAAGGGCAGGGGCGACCATGAGGCCTGCCCATCTTTTTTTTGAAAAACGCCTATGGCATTGGCGATGTACACATTGTTATCCCCATCCACGGCAATGCTCCTGATGTTGTTTTCTTTTTCCGTAGTGCCAACCGGGTAAGCTTCATGATATTCCTGGAAAAATCCCTGGCCGGATGTTTGCATGGCCCTATCTGCATTTTGTGCAGGAAGCTTCAGGCAAATAATGATATACAAAAAAAGCATTAATGCAGAAAAGAGAATATTTTTTTTCATACGCAACGTATATCATTGATGTGCACAAAACCAAAATTGGTATTGTAATAGGGTGGTTTTGCGGAACAGTATTTATTTCAAAACAGCGTTAGCAATCAATTTTTGAATGGCGCCTGTCACTTGCAGCTCGCACCGCCCGCTTTGTTGCCTGGCTTTTTTTATGATTTCCATTTTTTCAGAGAGCCATGTATCGCCCGGGCTTTTGTGGTCGTTCAAAAACTGAAGCGCTTCCAATGCTGCTTCAGAAAGTAACGCAAGATGCGCAGACAATGGAGCAGCTTCCTGCAGCACAGGAGCACCGGGGAGCAGTTTTTTGAACTGCAGGTCATTTTCTTTCCAAAGAATAAGTTTGTTCATGATTTCCTGTTCAAGAGCAGTGGACGGGCGGGCTAAAAATTCTTCAACTTCTTTATTGAAAACCCTTGGCTCGGATTGATCTGGGGAAGCTACGTCTGCCAATTTTGTAAAAGGCGAAAAAACAGTATACATGGTGTCGCCTTCATTGCGCTCATAAATTTTTAGCGGCTCAATAACGCTTGCCAGTATTTCAAGCGGATGGATATATGTGCCATTGCAAAGCTGGCGCATCAGCATTTCTTTATAAACAAGGTGCTGCAAGCCGAGTGCTTCAAGGTGAAGGCTGACAATATCGAGCCTGCGGTACATATCATCTACATCGTTCACTGTTTTTGGAGACCATAACCTTTCTGCAATGGCAGCGGTGCGAGGCCATATCCTCGAATCGACTGTAACGGGCGTTACCATTTCGCTCCACATGGTGGCTTCGCCGCCAAGAATATTCTTCTTTTCTTCATCAGTTAAAGAGGTGCTGTCAGGGATCGGGTCATTCAGGTAATGGTAGGAGGCAGGCTGAATGAGGTCAATATAATATCCATAAGAAAGGATGGCTTTATGGCCTTCTCTCACTGCGCTATAAAAGCTTTCGTTGCCACGCCAGGACTGGATCACTACTTTCTTTGGAATGCCGGGTTGAAGGATTTCGTCCCAGCCAATCATTTTCTTGCCGAGGCCTTCGATGATCGGCAACAACCTTTTATTGAAATAAGTTTGCAGGTCCATGTACCTTTTCATGCCTTTCAATTGCATGAAAGATCTGATACGCGGATTGGCTTCCCAGTCTTTCCCGGTGTTTTCATCTCCACCGATATGAAAATAGGCATCTGGGAAAAGAGAAGACATTTCCCTGAACAATTTTTGGAGGAAAGGATAAAGCTTTTCATTTGTGGGGTCCATTACGGGGTCGAAAACGCCAAAATAGCGCTGCAGTTTATAATCTCTTTTTATGCTGGCAAATGCCGGATATGCTGTTAGTATAGCTGTGGTGTGTGCCGGCACTACAAATTCAGGAACTATCCTGATTCCTCTTTGGCCTGCATAACCA
Source organism: Bacteroidota bacterium (assembly GCA_018266455.1). GTDB lineage: Bacteria > Bacteroidota > Bacteroidia > Chitinophagales > Chitinophagaceae > Puia. The sequence continues at coordinate 34,311 of JAFEAJ010000056.1, read as the reverse complement.
ACGATATCTTTTATTTCTTCCTGGGTATAGTACATCCCATCTGAAGCCACCTGCTGCAGTTTTGGAAAAAGTTTTGATTCGACCCTGAAACCCTGGTCGTTACAGAGATGGAGGTGCAGCACATTCATCTTCACGGCTGCCATCCCATCCAGTGTTCTTTTGACTACATCGACCGGCATAAAATGCAAAGCCACATCGAGCAGCAGCCCGCGCCATGCAAATCGCGGCTGGTCATAGATTTCTATGCCGGGGAAATAATAGCCGGTTGCATCAGCGCTTACTAATTGCAGCAATGTTTCCAGCGCATGGATGGCGCCAATATCTGTAGCTGCCTGTATTGAAATTTGTTGGTTGTTGGTTTGAATGGAATAGCTTTCGTCATCGTTCAATTTGAGTTTGCCTGGTCGTTGAGCGTAGATTAGCAATGTGGCAGAGGCATCAACGCTGTCAGCAGGTGTCACAAAGCCTTGCTTGTCGAGAAAGATACCGGTTTGGTTGCTTAACCTCCTGATAAACCTGGATGCTTCGGCATAGAGGCGCTTATCGGGGCTGCCTTTTACGCATATACGAAACCGTTGTTCAATATATATTTTATTCGAGTTGGTGGTTAAGCGGGCAGGGGCTGGCATCAGGTTAAATGTGTTGTTAACCTGTGCCTGTGCGCCGCCGCCTGCCGCTACCAAAACAAATAGCAGAATACTTTTTAAGATCATTATAATATTTCTACACGAGCCTTCTGTTACCAGGGCTGCCCGGTGCCGTTAATTAACCAGAATTTCGACCAGGAACTGTTGTTCCCGTCTGGGCCGATGAACTGTGATGGATTCAGTTTGTCAATAGCTGCCTGAGCATTGGTCGGATTTGCCTGCATTTCCTGTGCGCCATAAGCAAAACGTACAGGAATAGCGCCGCGGCTTGAGGCCCAACCGATGGTGATGGCAGGATATCCTGTCCTTCTCCAATCCATATACGATTCATAGCATGCCTGCCATGAGGCAATCCATTTTTGTTCTATGATCCTTTGTAGTGTTCCGTCAAAAGCTACTGAGGGTTGGGCCATATAAGAAGAAAGATTTTTGACACAACCATAATAGTTGTTTACATCAGATTGGTAAGAGCTGAATACCTGCCATGTGTCGAATGAAGCTTCAATGCCTTTGTTATACCAATCCTGAGCTGTTCCGTTCACGTTCCAGTTTTTTAATGCAGCTTCAGCAAGGTCAAAACAAATTTCACTATATGATGCCAGCCTTTCAGCCAACAGGGGGCCGCTTGGGTTATCATATATGTCTGTTCGCAGGTAAGACACGTAATTGCTTAGAGAAGCAGATTGTGTGCCCGACCCATTGAGATTGTACTGAAAGTCGACATAGTTTTCATAGCTGATAGGAATGCCTACATAAACTGATGACGTATCATAAAGGTTCATGATATTCGCTCTTAAGGCTCCGTAAGGCCTGTCTTGTGAATAGGTAGCAGGGTCAAATTGTTTATAGCTGTTGGCTGTGGCCCAGGCGGGGTTCAGGTAACGGATGCCGTTAATGATGTTAAAGGCTGTTGTGTTATCGCCCGGTGTAAATTTGGAGGCATCAACAACAGTAGGAGTAACGATAGGCTGTGCCATGATCACGATCCTGGGGTCTTTTAGCGCTTTCATTTTCATGGTCAACGTCCCGCACATTTTATTCCTGCGATAACCCGATGCGCTATTGAAAAGGGAACAGAACTGGTATGAGCTACCCTGGTCAGCTCCCGGAAAAGGCATTAAGCAATCGTCGCCTGTGCTTTGAAAAACGCTGTCTGCAATGGCTTCTACCTGCGATTGTACGTTCCATTTAGCAGAAAGCCTTAAGTAATACCTCAGCAACAATGAGTAAGCCAATCGCTTCCATTTAACGGGGTCTCCGCCATAAAAAACATCAGACGACTGAGTGATGCTGGTGATTTCCGGATGCTGGCTCATGGTGCCGGAAAAATGAGACACTGCTGCATTCAAATCGGCTATTGCTTTCGTATAGATCTGCTCTTGCGTGTCAAATGCGGGGTATTGGTTTTCCACGCCTCCCTGGTCTCCTTTCAATGCAATGGAATCAGGGGCATCTCCCCAAAGGTCTGCAATAATTGCAAAATTGAAAGCCCTCATCACCAAAGCCACTCCCTGATGAAAATCCCATCCATAGGCCTGCGCTTTTTGATACAAAAGCTTGTTATTGTTAAGCGTCGCATAGTTGGCAGTCCAGTCAGTTGTGCCCCACTCGTAATCGCTGAATTGGGAGCCCCATGCATCCTGGTAGGTTTGCTGCATGGCGCCTGATAATAACCCTGATCCCAAATTGCCATAGTCCGTGGCAGTACTGGTGAGCACGCCTGCCATAAGATAATCGGGAGAGGCGTCAGTAGGGGTGATGTGGTTGGGGTCATTATTAAGGACTGAGAATTTTTTACAAGAGCTTATCCCAGCCCCGATCATTGTTGAAATGAATATGAGTATTATAAGTTTATTCGTGCGCTTCATTGTATTATGTTTTGGATGTTACAGTATGGTATTAAAAACGAACATTGAGCCTAACTCCTAATGGGATTGTCCATGGAGTAATATTATAGTATTCGATACCTTGCCTGAATTGAGACCCATTGCCTTGCGCCCCGGCCTGGTACTGGAAAGCGAGCTCGGGATCAACGCCTGCTTTGGCTTTGGTCCAGATAATCAGGTTCCTGGTGTACACTCCCAATGACAGTCCCTGTAGTTTTAAGGCTGATGCCAGTTTTGCAGGCAATTGTGCTGAAATGCTCAGCTCTCTTAATTTTATATAAGAGGCGTCAAACATGTTCATCCTGCCGAATTGCCAGGGGCCATTGGTAACAGCATCTTCATAGTTGTCGTATTTGGTAAGATTAGGATCTCCAAGGTTCTCAACATAGCCGCCATTGCCATCATCGTAAACACCGGGATAGAAAGCGCCATCATTAATGGTGATACCGTTATTGGTGTAGGGGAACCCTCCGGTTTCAGTAGTAGGGCCGCCTACAAGGCGGTATTGTTGGAAACCGGTAACCTTAATGAAATTGTCAGGGTTTGATTTGAGGTAGGCTGGGATATTATTTTTATATGCGTCAGGAATAGGGATGCCCACATTTTCCTGCCTGCGCAAAGCTGCATCTGATCCCATATAGCGATAGGTGTTGGAATAGAAGATGCCGCCGAGGCGCATATCAACGTTTGCAGATAACGTAAAAATCTTATAAGTTAATGTGGTCTGAAATCCCATTAACAATTTTGGGTTAAAATTTCCTGCAACTATCTTATGCTGAAAATCACCGTTGTTTACTTTTTGCAAAATACCTCCATCATCTAACAAAGGATAACCGTAGTAAGGTGATGACTTATCGGTAACTGTTGCAAGCGCATTGTCCCAAAGCTGCCCGATTTTTCCATCGCTGTAAACCTGGTTGCCTTTGGCATCAAAAGAATTCGGGATCGGCTGCCCTTTGGCATAGGTCCATGAGCCGCTGGCCCCGGCCTGCCAGAACATATAGTACGGAACGCCGGCAGCAAGCGACATTACATAAGCATTGTTCTTGGAATAGTTTACGTTTAAATCCCATGTAAAATCTTTCTTAGAAATGATAGTGCCACCCAATGATATTTCTATGCCCTGGCTGCGGATCAGCCCAGCATTAAATTGGCTGCTTGTATAACCTGAAGACCCGGCAATGCTTGTGCTGAGGATCTGGTTCTTGTTATCGGAACGGTAAACAGTTCCTTCAATGCGCAGCCTGCTTTTGAAAAAAGCCAGTTCGGCGCCAATTTCGGTTGAAATAGCCTGTTCTGGTTTCAGGTTAGGATTTTTTAATGTTCCCGAAAGTGATTCAATGGTAGTTCCCCCAAAACTGCCCATACCCAATAAAGCATAGAGGTTATAAGGGTCAGTATCCTTGCCCACGCTGGCCCAGCCACCGCGCAATTTCACCAGGCTCACTTTATCGCCAAAGTTGAACATTTTATTCAGCAACAAACTCAATGATGCTGAAGGATAGAAATAAGAATTATTATTTAAGGGAAGCGTGCTTGACCAGTCATTCCTGCCGGTGAGGTCCAGGTACGCAAAATCGTGATAACCTAAAGATGCTGTTGCGTACAAGCTGTAAATAGCTTTTTGATACCAGTAATTATTGTAACGGATATTTGCCTGCGCAATGTTCGATAGGTTAAAGAGGCCCGGGGCAAGGATGCCTGCTCCAGATGCTGAGTAAGCCTGGTTGTTTGACCCATAAACATATTGAATATTCCCTCCGGCAGAAGCAGAGATGTCAAAATTCTGCAAAAAATAATTATGATAAGTTATAAGTGCATCAGTGTTGCTTTCTGTATTGTACAGGTTGGTTAAGCCATAATAACCTTTTAGCTCGGTGTTGAAGCTTTTTGAAATTTTGGTCTCACGATTTTCGTAAGCCAGGTCCTGCGAATAGCGCACGAATGCGGTTAAATGCGGGCTAAATGTAAAGCTTGCTTTTATATTGCCGAAAATATGGTTGCGCAAGAATGAATTTTTCACTTCGTGCAGGACAAACCAGGGATTATCATCGCCATTGTCATAAGGATCAAGCACATCAGGGCTTTGATCTACCCCTACCGGCGGTAGCGCTTTTCTTTGTTGCAGGCCCGGGGTAATCCAGTAATTTTTCATTTGCATGACATTAACACTGGGAGACAGATAGGCTACATCGGCCAATACTCCATGAGAATCGCCAGAAGCTACATTATCAGAGTTGGACCTGGCATAGTTGATAGACGTGAACAGCTTGAAGCCATTGCTGATTTTGTGCTCCAGGTTGAGGGAAAGATTGTGCTTTACCAGCCCCGTTGTTGGGATTACGCCCCTGTCCAACATGTTTGAATAGGAGAAGCGATAATTGTCTTTTTCAGATGAGTTTTCAATTGAAATGGTATTTACAGTGTTGAAGCCTGTTTGCACAAAGTTTTTCAGGTTATTATGGCCTACCATCGGCAATGCCACATAATTGCCATTCGCATCCATCGGGCTGTTCCACTGTATAGCCATAAGCCCTTTATTTAACGGGGTGCCAAAGCGGTAAGTGTCGGTTCCGGCAAGGTCTACCAATACGCCGTTCCAGCTATTGAATCCGTTTGGAGTGGTGTAGGGGTCAGTTCCTACAGTATAGCTCTGGTTGGTAGGGAAATAGTGGTAAGGGGTCGCTGCTTCATTGGTTGAACTGAAGGAGATGCCCAGGCCCTTAGCTTTTTTCCCTGATTTTGTAGTGATGATTATTACTCCATTGCCGGCTCTTGAACCATACAACGCTGCTGCGCTTGGGCCTTTCAGGACTGAAATGCTTTCAATGTCATTGGGGTTGATATCAGAAATGGTATTCCCATAATCCACAAGGTTCCCGCTGCCGTTGTTGGTCCCGATGTTATTCAAACTGTTTTTTAATGGGACGCCGTCTACTACAAAAAGCGGCTGGTTATCGTTATTCAAAGACCTGATCCCGCGGATCACTACACTGACAGTTGCTGTCGGCGAGGCGCCGGTAGAACTGACAGCCATTCCTGACACCCTTCCAGCCATTGCATTCAGCGGGTTGGTTTGAGCTACATGGTTCATGTCTTCACCCGATACCTGCCCCACATCATAGCCCAGGGAGCGCTTGTTCCTCGTTATGCCCAACGCAGTAACTACAACGCCGGAAAGCGTGCTGCTGGTGGCGGGCTGCAGTACTGCATTCACAGAAACCTTTCCATCTAAAGCAATTTCAAGGTTGCTGTACCCGACATACGAAATAAGCAGAATGGCATTGGCTTTGGAAACACTGATGCTGAAATTGCCATCATAGTCAGTGAATACTCCGGCTTTTGCCCCTTTTTCCACAACATTTGCCCCGGATAGAGGGGTGCCGTTTGCCTCAGTTACTTTTCCTTTAATAAGAACGGGAGATGCTTTTTCCTGCGCATTAACGATCGTGCAAACGAAAAGCATGAAGCTTAAAAAGAGCGTTAGCCACTGAATTAAGCGCCCTGCAGAAAGTCTTTGGTTCATTTTAATTGATTTGGCAGTTAATAAATCGTTTTAGTTATGTCATTTTCTAAAATCAGGTATTCCTTTTGTTTGGCCCGTTCAAAGCAAATGGGGCTTTTCTCTCCCTGCATATGCTGCTAAAATTGAGTTTTCCGGCGACAGCTCAGTAATGATGTAATCAATGGCAGACAAATCGCAAATCCTGATTTTTTGAACAGAATTGAATTTTTCTGCAATGCTCACGACAGCTGTTTTTTTTGCATTCCCGATCATCGCTTTGATCACATGGACCACCTCCCAGTCAGAATCAGTAAGCCCTTCATTGAGCGAAATGCCATTTGTGCCAATAATGCTCAAATCAATTTTTATGTTGTTCAGCTCATTAATTACACTTGCCCCGGTGTGGATATTGTAATTTTTTGAAAGTTTTCCTCCAATAGAGATCACTTCAATATGTTCATGCTCTGCCAAAGCCAGCGCAATGTGCGGGCTAACAGTAAAAAAAGTAGCGCTCAAATCACTTGGAATGCGCTTGGCAATCTCCATAATTGTGGTGCCGCCTTCCAGCAAAATAAGCATATCGGGCTTGAAAAGACTGATTGCTTTATCCGCAATAACCTGCTTTGCCTGCAAGGCGTAAACCTCATTTTGCCCGTTAAAGGGGTAGTGAAATGTCTTGCTCATTGCGCCTCCATGCACTTTCAAAATCAATCCCAGATCAGACAATTCATTGAGGTCTCTTCGTATAGTATCTTCAGAAACAGCAAGTTGATCTCTTAAATCTGTTGACAATATTTTGTTGTGCAGGTTGATTTCTTTTAAAATAATTTTATGTCTTTCTTCCTTCAGCATAGTAGGTTTCGGTAATTCTTAATATAAAAATAAAGATATTTTGCATGAATTTACATATTTTTATAAAAAAATCCAGAAAAAAAACGCAAACAAACATACCCGCATAGTTTATGATAAAAATTACGGAGCAACCGTCCCCTCATCGCAGCCTTGAAAAAAAGAGTGTTGAAGAAATTACCGCTTTGATCAACATGGAAAATGCAAGGGTCGCCAACGCGATTGAAAGGTCTCTCCCGCAGCTTAATAAGCTAATACATGTTGTGGTGGAAAAATTGAAAGCTGGCGGGCGTATGTTTTATCTCGGAGCCGGCAGTGGAGGCCGCCTTTCCGTTTTGGATGTAATTGAGCTGCCAACCACTTTTGGAATAAAAAAGGGTGTTTTTAATTCAATACTTGCAGGGGGCATTGAACATTTGGCTGAAGCCAGGGAAGAAATGGAAGACAATTATATGGAAGGATGGGAAAGGCTTGTTGCCGCTGGCATCAACAAAAAGGACATTGTCATCGGCATTTCAGCAAGCGGCACCACTCCTTTTGTACTGGGCGCTTTGGAAGCCTGTAAAAAAAATAATATCGCCACGGGTTGTATTGTGAGCAATCTCGATTCTCCTATTGCAGAACAGTCAGATTGCCCGGTGGAAGTGATTACCGGGCCGGAGTTTTTGACAGGCAGTACCAGGATGAAATGCGGAACGGCACAAAAGATGATCTTCGATATGATCAGCACGACGGTTATGATACGGCTTGGCAGGGTAGAAGATAATATGATGGTGAACGTAATGCTCATCAACAAAAAAATCACTGATCGCGCAGTGAAGATGCTGATGCAAAAAGCAAAAATCAGCTCATACAACGATGCAAAAAATATACTCCTGGAACATGGCAGTGTAAAAAAAGCACTTGATCATCTCGAAAATAAATAAATATTTCAACAGCATTTTTGCATGCGATCAAATAAACCGCTCTTCGTTATAGGTACGCTATTCTTTGTGTTTGGTTTTGTTACCTGGCTTGGCTCTGTTTTGATCCCCTACCTGCGGATAGCATGCCAGCTTAATAACCTGGCTTCTTATTTTGTTGCCTTTTCTTTTTACATTTCTTATATGGTGATGGCGATACCTGCAGCATCTGTGTTAAGGGGAACAGGCTATAAGAAAGGAATGGCGATAGGGTTGTTTATTATGGCAGTTGGGGCGGCCTTGTTTCTTCCTGCTGCCCAGGCAAAATCATATCCTTTGTTTTTAGCCGGGCTTTTTGTGCAGGGTACCGGGCTGGCTCTTTTGCAGACTGCCTCTAATCCTTATATCACTATTTTAGGGCCAATGGAAACTGCGGCGAAACGGATTAGCATCATGGGCATTTGCAACGGCATCGCTGGTGTTGTGGCTCCGTTAATTTTAGGTGCAGTTATTTTGAAAGATGCTGACAGCATCAAAGAAAGCCTTATAAAAATGAGCGGACCTGAAAAAACGGAAACACTGAATAACCTTGCCAACCGAGTTATATTTCCTTACTCTATTATAGTAGTTGCGCTGATATTGCTGGCTTTGCTTGTTCTGTTATCTGGCCTTCCGGAAATGAATGCGGAAGCTGAAGATAGCGAAGCTGCTCCAGTTGGCACTGATAAAACAAGCATCTTTCAATTTCCTCATTTGTTGCTGGGAGCGCTTACTTTGTTTTTATATGTGGGGGTAGAAGTGATCGCAGGAGATACCATCATCAACTACGGGGCATCTCAGGGCATACCCCTTTCGTCTGCTAAATTTTTTACGAGCTGCACGCTTCTTTTGATGCTTGCCGGTTATGTGATAGGCATTATTGTGATACCCAAATACCTTTCCCAGCAACGGGTGCTGAAAATTTCCGCAGTCATGGGGCTGATATTCTCATCGGTTGCGTTGCTCACAAAAGGATATGTGTCAGTAGCATTCATCGCCTTGCTTGGCCTTGCCAATTCAATGATATGGCCTTCCATTTGGCCACTGGCAATTAACAAGCTTGGGAAGTTTACCAAAATAGGTTCCTCTTTTTTAATAGTGGCAATCGGGGGCGGCGCCATACTGCCGCTTTTGTATGGCTGGCTGGCTGATTTTCAATCCATCACCACGCATTATGCTTATGCCATTGTGATGCCTTGTTATCTGATCATTTTGTTTTATGCAATAAAGGGCCATAAAATCGGGATAGGGCTATGACCTCTTTTCCAAAGCCCCGAATTTTGTACAACTCAAAGTTTTTTCTTTAAAGAAGAAAAAAGTATTCCGGTTAAAAAAATTATCAGCGTTCCTATCACAATTACCATATTGCTGTTCAAGGCGCTTTTCAGGTAGGCATAACTGTCAGGTATCAATGGAGAGAGGCTCATCCATGCAATGACAAGCACCCCGATGATCAAAGCCAGCAGGGCTTCGGTGTTTTTTGCCTTTTTGCTGGCAAAGCCCAATAAAAAAAGCCCAAGCATTCCTGCCGCAAAAATCCCAGATAGTTGCCACCATGCATCGAGAATACTTTTCACGCCGATCATTGCAATGCCAGTGATAATAGAGAGCACTCCAATTATAAAAGTAGAAATGAGCAACAGCCTGAAAGTTTGTTTGTTGTTGAGGTCTTTTTTTATATAACGTTTGTAAATATCAAAAGTAAATACTGTGGCGCTGGCGTTCATTCCGGAGCTAATGGTGCTCATGGCCGCAGAAAGTATGGCAGAGATAATGATGCCGACAATGCCTGCTGGCAAAATGTTCACCATAAAATCAGGCAGTATTTTGTCGCCGTAATCTGCAGGTTGCAACTTTTTTGCAAAAACAGCAACTTCGTTTATGGAAACGCCGGCTGGCAAGCGCTCCACAGCGGCCCTTAGTTTCACGGCATTCAGCATTTCGGGATGTGCCTGGTACCATGCATATAATGAACTGCCTATAATAAAAAACAACAGCGATATGGGCAAGTATAATTTCACACAAAGCCAGAGCGATTTTTTTGCTTCATTTGCGGATGTGGTAGACTGGTACCGCTGCACATAATTTTGATCCATCCCAAAATTGTTCAGGTTCATGAAAAATCCATAAAGGAATATCACCCAGAATGTAGATGAAGCAAAATCAAAACGAAAACTGCCGAGGCTGAATTTATGAGCTGCTTTCCCGACCTCGATTATTTTAGCAGCCCCTCCCGGCATTTTAATGATTATAAAATATAAGATCACTGCAGCGCCAAATGTTTTGATGATGCCTTGTGCAACTTCAGTCCATATCACAGCTTCCATGCCTCCAAGCACAGTATATATAATGATAATGATACCCATGACTATCATAATAGATTGCATGGAATAACCAGTCATGGCCTGCAGGCTCAATGCAATACCAAAAAAAACAGAGCCCATTCTTGCCAGTTGTGTAAGCAAAAAACAAACAACTGCATAAGTGCGTGCCCAGGCTCCGAAGCGATGCTCAAGATGGGTGTAAGCTGAAACTTCCGTGCTGTTCCGGTAAAATGGCACAAAATATTTTGCAGCGATCCATGCAGAAAATGGCATGGATAAACTAAACACGAAGGCGTTCCAGTTGCTGCCAAAAGCTTTTCCCGGAACGCCGAGAAAAGTATTGCTGCTTAAGAAAGTTGCATAGATGGAAATGCCTACAGCCCATTGTGGGATGCGGCCTGATGCTTTGGTGAACTGGTCGGGGTTTTTGTTTTTTAGGGAAAACCAAAAGCCCGTGAGGATCATGGCAAGCATGTAAATGGCAATGATGGTAAGATCTGTAACGGGGAGGTGTTTCATGTAGAAGCGAATTGCAATCGTTTTAAGGAACCTCGATTATTATATAGCCCTTTTAATACCCAGCCTGTCGCACCACCCAAGAAAATCTAAATAAACCTGGTCTAAAATTTTTTTCTGGTCGGGAGTAAGTTCTAAAGCAAATGTCCGGCTGATGGTCCGGACGGGCAAACCTCTTTTCTGCAAAAAATATTTGGCGCTTATAGGATATGCCTGGTGTATCAATGGGTCGACCCTGGTGATCTCCGACTGCAGCCATTTCACCTCTTCCTGTTTGTCTGGATGATTGGCATTGTTGCACATCCATACTAATATCTCAGGGTAAAAATTGCCAGAAATAGACGACATGCCTTTCGCGCCCATCTGCAATGAATACATTGCGTTCGGCGAATGCGCATCATAGAACTCAAACTTATTGTTGTTGAGATCTCTTAATACATCAAGCTTTGCTTTTACAGATTCAAGTGCAATGGAAGTGTCCTTATGATAGATCATCCTGCCCGAAGAAACGATCTGTTTGAAAACAGCCGCCGACAATGTCCTTTTATAGGGAGCAGGGCATTCATACATGCCCAACGGGATATTGCCTGTCAGCCCGAACATTTTTTCAAAATTCCTGAGCAATACCTCATCATTGTCATCAACATTCGCAAAATGGCCCGTGATCATGATTGCCGCGTCAATACCTGCGTAATAAATTTTTTTTGTGAACTCGGCTTTGTCTTCAATAGTTAAACCGAATGAAGCAGTTGCCACAATCGGTACCCTGCCATTCACGTAATCTACAATATGCTTTGTAACCTCCAGGCGCTCATCTTCGCTTATGCTGAACATTTCGCTGCTCAGGCAGTTCGCAAAAAAACCTTTCACGCCTGCGGCAAGATAAAAATCGATTAGCGTACTTAATGCATCTTTATCAACCTTTGCTTTGAGGTTAAAAGGAGTGATCATCACCGGAACAAATTTTTTTTCTTCAGTGGCCATAGTTCTGCAGTTTTATTGCTTAATGATTTTAATAATAAGGATAAAATTGATTTAATGAATTGCAGTTTAAAGGTATTGAGCAATTGGCCTTGTTTTTCCTCCAACCTAACTTATTCGTGGAACGAGGTTTTTTGAGAACTTGAGCTGATAATAAGCTATTTTTTTGCAGCTTTGTGCGTTATTTATGCTTAATAATTGCAATAAATTCTCGAAATTCATGCAATTTACGATAAATATTTGCAAGAAACCGCAAATATTCGATATTTTTGAAATTATATTGCTCAACCAGTCCTGGATAACATCTTGCCATCATGACTAAAATTAAAACAGTACTTTTTGCTCTTTGCATTTTTTTCTTCAAGGATGTTTTGTCGCAGGCAGTTGAAAAAGCGCCAAAAGTTTTTGAAACGTTGATATTTCCGGAACAGGCCCAACACGTACACGGAAGCAGCATAGTGGTTTTGCCTAACGGAGATATTTTAGCTGCATGGTTCCAGGGCAGTGGCGAAAGGACTGCTGATGATGTTAAGATCATGGGGGCTCGTTTGAAAAAAGGTTCAAGAGTTTGGTCGCAGCCTTTTTTGATGGCAGACAGCTATGGGCTTCCCGACTGCAATCCCGTTCTCTTCCTGAACAGCCGCAATAAATTATTCCTGGTGTGGATTGCTGTGGAAGCTCACCGTTGGGAATGTTCCCTATTGCGCTATCGTACTTCCATCAATTATACTCAGGAAGGCCCGCCTGCCTGGAACTGGCAGGACAACATTTTGCTTTCTCCAACAGATGGTTTTGCGATTGAAACGTCAGCAAAGTTCAGGCAGCTTACGCCCAATCATAACGGCTCTGCTGCCTATGCGCCTAAATATGACGATATGATTATTGAAGCAAGCAAAGATTTTGCAAAAAGAAGCACAGGTTGGATGACAAGGATAAAACCGTTGAAGTTGAATAGCGGAAGAATTTTACTGCCACTGTATTCGGATGGCTTTAATTTTTCCTTAATAGCCATTTCGGACAATGATGGGGACACCTGGCATGCAAGCCTGCCCATTGTTGGAAGAGGCAATGTGCAGCCTGCATTGGTTCAAAAAAGGAACGGGAATATTTTTGCATTCATGCGCGATAATGGCGATGCCCCATCGCGTGTGCAGTACAGCGAATCTGCTGATAATGGAGAAACATGGTCTGCTGCGCAAAAAACCGATATCCCCAATGAAGCAAGCGTGGAGCTGATTGTAATGAACGATGGCAGATGGGCTTACATTGGCGATGATGAAGAGGATGGCCGATATCGGCTGAGCCTTTATTTCTCGGATGATGAAGGAAAAACATGGAAATGGAAAAAGACCCTGGAAAACACAGGTAAAGGCAATGGAAGTTTTTCGTATCCCTGCCTGGTACAAACCAAGGATGATGGTTTGCTGCACATCACTTATTCTTATTCCATGGGTAAAAATGGAGAGGCGATAAAATATGTTGAGGTTGATCCAAAATCGATCAATTGACCAAATAAATTATTGAATGAAAAACCAACAGCCAAACAAGCCATAACTAAAAATGAAACTTGCATTGCCATCAAAAATCATCTTAATATTCTGCTTCGCCATAATCTTATGTAAATATGCAAAGGCGCAGCAACATCTCTCTGAAAAAGAAATTAACCAATGGGCAAAGCAAAAGGAATGGGCGAAAGGGCTGCAGTTAAACCTGCATCCATCGGTAAACAAAGATTCTTTCTATGTCGCTTATCACCGCAATCCCAAATTATGGGACGCTGCATTTGCATTTCTTCGTGATAAAGACCTCGACACATTGAGCCCGGGAAAATATCCTATTATAGGAGAGCTGGTTTATGCCAATATTTCAGAAGCGCCATCGCACAACAAAGAAGACGTAAAATGGGAGTCGCATAAAAATTACATTGACTTGCAGTACATCATTAAAGGGAAAGAGCTGATTGGCATTGCAGACACAGCTACAGCAACAATCACAAAACCGTATACGCCCGATGCAATCAATTATACTGCAGAAGGGAAATATTATATAGCAGGGCAGGGAAATTTTTTTTTGTTTTTCCCGAACGATGCGCACCGGCCAACGATTAAAGTGGCAGGATACGATGCAGTAAAAAAGATTGTGATCAAAATCCAAACAGCTAAAACAGAATGAAAGGTTTTAGAAACCGTGAATTTCCGAAAGGTTGTCGCTAACAATTTAGTTAAAATAAAAGAAAAAAATATGGCATCGAGAAGAGAATTTGTTAGTGCTATGGCCGCAGGCGCACTAAGCGCCTCATTGCCTGGCACCGTTACTGCTAAATTATTATCTGCCGGACATGATTTTTTTTCTGCACACGTGACCAACAGTTTTGCGAACGGTAAGAAATATGTGCCGGTGATGATCACCCCGTATAAACCAAACGGTCAAATTGATTTCAATACGCTTTCTAAGCTAATTGATTTTTATGCAGCAGCAGGCGCGAAAGGTTTTTTTGCCAATTGCGCCAGCAGCGAAATGTACAATCTTTCTCCTGATGAAAGATTGTCGTTGACAAAACATGTGGTGAAACGCGCCGGGAGCAAGATGTCAGTAGTATCAACAGGGTCTTTTGGTGAAAAGCTGAACGAAAAAGCAACGTTCACAAAAAAGATATATGATACCGGAGTGAATGGTGTGATTACCATTACCAGCCATTTTGCGAAGGAAGATGAAAATGACGAGACATTGATGGAAAATTATAGTGCTTTTTTTAAGCTCACAGATAACATACCGCTTGGAACCTATGAATGCCCATCACCATACAAACGTATTTTAACACCGGAAGTTTTTTCTTTCCTGCTGAAAAGCGGCAGGATGGTGTATCACAAAGACACAACAATAGACTTTGATAAAGTGAAAGCAAAAATCGAACTTGCTAAAAACACCAAATTGGAATTTTATGATGCGTGTATTGCTAATGCCATGTATTCGTTACAGGCCGGCGCAAAAGGCATGTCGCCAATTTGCGGCAATTTATACCCTGAAATAGTTTCATGGATGTGCAACAACGCTACCGATCCCCAAAAACAGGAAGATGTAAAGTACATCCAGGAGCAGCTGACAAAAACAGAAGATCTCATCGGGCAGCATTATCCTGTGAGCGCAAAATATTTTTTGCACAAAAGAGGGTTGCCGATTGAATTGATAAGCCGATCGAACAAAGATCCCTTGACCGTTAAACAGAAAGAAGTGCTGGATGGTGTGCACAAAACTTTTTTGGGATGGTGCGAAAGGATTGGTATCAGGCCGGTTCAGGTATGACCTGGAGCTATTCATGGCATTTACTTAGGGTTCATGCGCTGAAAAAAATAAAACCAATGAAAGTTGCGTATAAAAATTTATATAATAAAAAATAATCAGCTATGCCACTCAAAAAAAGTGAAATTTCACGAAGAAAATTTGTAAAAAATGCCGCTGTGTCCATTGGCGGCATCATGATCGTGCCAAGGCATGTGCTAGGCCGCGGGTTTGTTGCGCCCAGTGATAAACTAAACATTGCAGGCATAGGCGCTGGGGGGAAAGGCGGCGATGATTTGCATGAATTTTCCAACAGCCCCAAAGCCAATATTGTAGCGCTTTGCGATGTAGATGATAATCGTTCGGCGGAATCCCGAAAGCGGTTCCCCAAAGCCAAATTTTATAAAGATTTCAGGGAAATGCTGGCAAAGGAAAAAAACAACATTGATGCATGTTCGGTTTCTACTCCGGATAATGTTCATGCTATCGCTGCATTAACAGCAATGTCTCTTGGCAAGCACGTGTATTGCCAGAAACCATTGACGCACGATATATATGAAGCACGGCTGATGGCGACGGCAGCAAAAAAATATAAAGTGATCACGCAAATGGGCAACCAGGGCGGATCAAGCGATGGCGTTCGCCAGGCAAAAGAGATGTACGATGCGGGCATGATTGGCGATGTACATACGGTTCAGGTCTGGACCAATCGCCCTATTTGGCCCCAGGGTTTGCCAACGCCATCAGGAAAATTCGATGTGCCAAAAGAATTAGACTGGAACCTTTGGATCGGGCCGGCAAAGTATATTGATTATAATCCTGCTTATCATCCATGGAGCTGGCGTGGATGGAGCGCATTTGGCACGGGCGCATTGGGCGACATGGCCTGTCACATGATGGACCCTGTTTTCAGGTTATTGCCAATTGATTTTCCTTCAGAGGTAGAATGTAGCATTCCTACCACATGGACACCCGACAAGAAGGAAGCAAAATACCCGGATGGCTATCCGTCTGCATCAATGATACATTTGAAGTACCCGCGAAAAGATGGCAAGGGAGAAATAAAAGTTTCCTGGTACGATGGGGGATTATTGCCCAACCTCCCCGATGAATTGGGAGAAGGCGAGCAATTTGGAGGAGATGATGGAGGTTGCTTGTTCATTGGCACAAAAGGAAAACTGATGGTAGATTGTTATGGCGAACGGCCGAGGCTGTTGCCGTCAAAACTGATGAAGGAAATGGCAATGCCTCCAAAAACACTCGCTCGTGTGCCGGAAGGCCACTACCTGCAATGGGTAAATGCGTGCATCTCCGGATATGGGAATGCAACGACAAGTTCTCCATTCGAATATGCAGGCCCGTTCACTGAAAGTATTTTGATCGGCAACCTTGCCATCAGGTCCTGGATACTTTCTACCGGCAAGGATAAAGACGGAGATGATATCTATGGTGGCAGGAAGCGATTGTTGTGGGATGCAAAAAATATGCGCATCACCAATTTCGATGAAGCGAACCAATTTGTTAAAAGGGAGTATCGTGAAGGGTGGAGCCTCCCTGCCGGATTATCTGTATAATTTTTCCACAACCCCTCACTGGAGAACTTCCAATGAGGGGCTACTTTATATAATGCTGCTGGCATTATCTTAATCTTTTAATCGTTCATGAAACACCAGTACAAACCACTACTGCTTCTTTCATTAATGTTCCTTATGGTAGGGGCATTGTTCTGCATGAACGATATTTTGTTGCCTTCGCTTATTACATACTTTAAGCTGAATTACACGCAGGCAACAATGATCCAGTTTTCATTTTACCTTACTTACATTATTTTCCCGATCCCCATTGCCTGGATGATCCATAAATACGGATATAAGGTCAGTTTGCTTACAGCTGTGTTGGTTTGTGCTTTAGGCTGTATTTTTTTTCTTCCTGCAAAATATTTTGATTCTTACCCTTTAGTGCTGGTGGCCATTTTTATTATTTCAACCGGGCTAACAATTATTAATGTTGCAGCCAATCCATTTGCTGCATTGCTCGGCGATCCGGGAGGCGCTCATCAGCGCATTAACTTTGTACAGGTTTTTTCGCGGGTGGGCTATGCAGCAACGCCTGTTGTGGCGACAACGCTAATTTATAATGAAGCAGGTCAGATCCGGTATCATTTTCCATATTTGCTGCTTGCGCTCAGTTTATTGGTTATTGCTTTCCTGATGTTCATCTCTCATCTGCCATCTATGAAACCGGGCGACGAGGAAAAATTTACGGTAAAGGGCATCTTAAAAGAAGCTGCTTCGCACAAGCATTTATTTTATGGTGTTTTCGCTATGTTTTTTTATATGGGGGCAGAAGCCTGCACGGCAGGCTTTTTTATTCCCTACCTGAAATCGGTGCTGCATTTTAGTGATAGCAGGTCGGCTAATTATCTTAGCTTGTATTATGTGCTTACTGCAGGAATGGGCATGCTTGCCGTGTTCATGCTGAAATATATTAAAGCGCATAAACTGGTTGGGGTATTTGGGCTGGGCATGATGTCATTTTATATCGTATGTATTTTTTTGAATACAGGGCACAATGAATATTTTTTAGCAGGCCTCGGAATTTTTCTTTCCATCATGTTCCCAACCTTATTTAGTTTAGCGATAGACGATATCGGCACATTCACAGGGAAAGGATCAGCGCTGCTGAATTTTGCGCTGATCGGGGGCTCCGTTTTTCCGCCCCTCCAGGGATTATTTGCTGATAAATTCGGAGTGCAGGTTTCTTATGTTGTGCCGCTGATATGTTTTGTGATGATAACAACCTATGCTTTCTTTTTTACCCGGGAACCCATTTTGAAACGAAACAGGCTGAAAACCTTGCTACAATAAAAGTCATGAACAAAATGAAAATGCTGGTAACGGGTGCAAACGGTTTTGTTGCAGGAAGTGTGATTGCGCAAGCTGCAGGCAATTGGGAAGTGCATGGCATAGCAAGAACTGTGACCGGCAATAAAAACAATCCGCTCAATCACCATGTTTGCGATTTGGTTGATTCAGGAAAATTCACAAAACTGTTCGAGCGCTTACAGCCTGATGTTGTGGTACATGCTGCAGCTATAGCGAATATTGATTTTTGCCAGGATAATCGTGAAACAGCGAAAAGCGTGAATGTAGATGTAACAAGAACGGTTGCTGAACTGTGCAAATCATCGGGCACAAAGCTGGTTTTCTGTTCAACCGATTCGGTTTTTGATGGGATAAAGGGCGATTATTCAGAAGAAGATGCAACAAATCCTGTAAACTTTTATGCTGAAACTAAAGTACAGGCGGAACAAATTGTTCTGGAAGCTTCAGCCAAAAATGTTGTTGCCAGGCTGGCGCTTGTTATTGGTTTGCCTGTTAGCGGGAAAGGAAATTCTTTTTTGATTGATATGATCAATAAATTAAATAGAAATGAAAAAGTGAACTATCCTCAGAATGAAATCCGTACCCCGGTTGATGTGATCACTTTGGGGGCGGCATTGGTTGAATTGGCAGGAAACGATTTTCATGGCACCATTCACCTGTCTGGCAACACAAAGATCAACCGTTTTAGCATGGCAAATTATGTTGCTGGTGTTTTGGAATTCCCGGAAGAAACAAAATCGCTGATACTGGGCACAAATTCAAATGCAATTGCGGGCAGGGCAAAACGGCCTAATGACGCATCAATGATCAATGACAAAGCAAAGCAGGTCTTGAAAACGCCTATGCTGTCATTGGCAGACGGGCTGGCACTAACGCTGAATAAAAATGCTAAAACTAACGGCAATGGCTACTATAAAATATGGTCTTGAGATAAAATTTGGGACCCAATATGGCAAAGAAGAAGAAGAGGCCATATTGCGGGTAATCCGGAATAACGCACCGACAAGCGGTGATGAATGCATTTGTTTTGAGAATAATTATGCAGAATATTCCGGGGTTAAACATGCCCGCCTCGTGAGCAATGGCTCATCTGCTTTGTTCCTCGCAATGATCGGTATTGGCATCAGGCCGGGCGACCGTGTGCTGACGACGCCTGTTACCTGGATTGCCACTGCAGCAGCGCCGGCGACATTGGGAGCTGAAGTAGATTTTGTTGATATTGATTTGGAGACATACAATATCGATGCCAGTCAGATTGAAGCACATATTACTTCAAATACAAAAGCATTATTGCCTGTGCACTTGTATGGACAGCCTTGCGAGATGGACGAAATTGTGTCAATGGCGAATAAGCATAATTTACTTGTGGTGGAAGATGCGGCACATGCAATTGGCGCGGAATACAAAGGGAAAAAAGTGGGGAGCTTTGGAGCTGCGGGCTGTTTCAGCTTTCATGAACAAAAAAATATTTCCACCTTAGGCGAGGGCGGAATTGTGGTGACGAACGATGATGGCATTTTTGAAACAGTGTCATTATATCGTTCACATTGTACAAGAGTGCATGGCCATAGCACCAAATACTGCAAACTGGATGAAGAAAAATTCCCGGTTGGGAAAAAATTCTGGTGGCAGGATTTTGATGATTGCGGTTATAATTTTAGGATGACAGATATACAGGCTGCTGTTGGAATTGAACAATTGAAGAAAGTGGACACACTGAACCAGAAAAGAATTCTGAATGCCGCATACCTGACCGAAGGGTTAAAAGGTGTTGCCGGATTAACATTGCCCAAAGTGAAGCCTTATAATAAGCATGTATTTCATCTTTACCCGGTGATGATAGACACAAAAGAATTTGGGATGAACAAAGAAGATTTTATTTACAGTATGCTGAATAAGTATGGGATCAAGGTCGGTTTTCATTATATTCCGCTTCATTATTCAACAGCATTTAAGAACCGCGGATTTAAGAAGGGACAGTTCCCCAATGCAGAAAAGCTCGGCGAAAACCTGGTGACATTGCCAATTAACCCAAGACAAACGGAAGAAGCGCTTGCGTACATGGTAAAAAGCATAAAAAATTTACAGACATAAAATAAATAATGGCTATGAATTTTGAAGCAGCAGTACATGATCTAAGGAGAGGAGAAAAAAATTTCTTTTCTGCCGCTTTGCCTGTTTGCTTATCGCGTGCACCCGGCCGTTTGGATTTGATGGGAGGCAATGATGATTATACCGGCGGGCTTGTGTTTGAATCTACTATTCAGGAAGGAACTTATGCTGCAGCACAGTTGTGCGATGACGATGTTGTTGAGATGAAAAACAGGTCCGCAGCACAAAAAAAATGGAAGGATGAAGTTATATTTTCATTGAGCGGCCTGGTAGATGAAGCTTGTGTGCGTGCGATGGTGAACGCGAGCCCTGAAGTACGTTGGACGGCTTATGTGCTGGGCAACATTTTTTACCTGAAGAAAAGGTTCCCGGAGAAAATAAATAAAGGCATCAAAATTTATATTGATTCAACGGTGCCGCCTAACCGGGGAGTAAGTTCTTCTGCAGCTATAGAAGTAGCCGTGATGAAAGCTTCTGCTGCTGCTTATGGAATTGACTTGTCAGGAATGGAATTAGCGCTGGCTTGCCAATGGGTAGAGAATGCCATTGCTGAATCTGCCTGTGGCATTATGGACCAGGCTGCAGTAGTTACCGGCAGAGAAGGACATATTGTTCCTTTGGTCTGCCAGCCTTGCAACCCGGAGCCGTTGATTAAGCTCCCTCAAGATTTGAGAATCTGGGGCATCGATTCCGGCGTCAGCCACCAGGTATCTGGTATTGAATATGAAGCGGCAAGGGCAGCCGCATTCATGGGGTATAAAATTATTTGTGACCATGAAAATATTCCCGTTTCATTAGACGCATCAGCAGAAATTCATCGGTATACTGACCCTGCCTGGAACGGATACCTGGCGAATATTCCAGTTTCTGTATTCAGGGAAAAATATGAACCGTTGCTTCCTGAAAATACAGGTAAACAATCTTATCTCACAAAACACCATATTCATGTTGACCCCTTTACGCCACTGCGTGAGCATGTGGCCTATCATATATGGGCTAACACGAAATATGCAGTGGAAGAAAATTACCGGGTACAGGCTTTTTCGGAATTGTCGAGAGGGGCAGCACTGACTGCATCAAAACGGGCATATGTATTGATGGGCGAATTGATGTACCAGTCGCATTATGCATATTCTGAATGCGGGCTTGGCGCGACAGCTACGGATTTTCTGGTGAACTTATGCAGGGCCGAAGGGGTTGCCAATGGCATATACGGTGCAAAAATCACAGGCGGTGGGGCTGGCGGAACAGTTGCGATACTTGCCGATAAAAATGCAAGAGAGATAATAGAGAAAATTTTCAACAAATATTCTGAGGCTGGATTCGGGGACCCTTACATTTTTGAGGGCAGTTCGGACGGTGCAGATAGTTATGGAATCAAGGTGATTAAATAGCAGGAAAATGAGCTCCACAAATAAATCAATTGTTGATGTGATCAGTCATTTTATAAAATATGGTTTTACCTTTTTGATGCTTTCATGCTTTGCTCCTGTTTTTGGTCAAACATTGGATAATGAATTTAAAGAACCTTTAAAGGACGTGCTTTCCGAAATTCAAACACGATACAAAATTTCTATTGAATATCCCAACGATTTGGTGAAAGGCAAATGGGTCAGTTATGCGAAATGGAGATTTAGGCCGGATGCTGAACAGACACTGACAAATATTTTATCATTGTATGATATCGTTTTCGAAAAGCAAGCTTCAGGAAAATATAAACTGCATCCCTATGAATATTATGTAAGGAGACCGGAAGAGGGAACAGATCAGTTGAAAATGCTGGCAAGGAAGTATAATGACAAAATAGAATGGGAAAACAGAAGGAATGATTTGCGTTCCTGTATTATGTCAACACTGGCAATAAAAAAATTTCCTGGACATATAGCTTCTGTGCCAATACTTACGAAAAAGAGGATTTATGAAGATTATTCTGTCCGGAATTTTGCATTGGAGGTGTTGCCTGGAGTATATATCTGTGGCTCGGTTTACAAACCGAGGAAAATAAAAGGAAGGATACCCGTTGTGTTCAACCCTAACGGGCACTTTGATGGGGCGCGATATCGCCCGGATTGCCAGTACCGCGCTGCTACGCTTGCACGGATGGGGATGATTGCTGTAACCTATGACCTGTTCGGGTACAAATGTGAATCGTTGTTACAGGTAGATGCTTCTGCGCATTACAATAGCCATATTCAACCTTTGCAGGCAATCAGCGCTATGCGCATATTTGATTTTGTTTTGTCGATGAAAGAAGCAGATAAGAACAGAGTAGCTATAACAGGTGCGTCAGGCGGTGGGAGCCAGGCAATGCTGATGACTGCATTGGATGACCGCATTAAATTGAGTGTTCCGGTTGTGATGATGTCATCCTGGTTTGCCGGAGGTTGCCCTTGTGAAAGCGGAATGGGCATTCACCTTTGCGGCGAAGGGACGAATAACGTGGAGATCGCTGCTATGGCAGCGCCACGGCCACAGCTGGTGATATCAGATGGAGAAGACTGGACAAAATACTTTCCTGTAGATGATTTTCCATTTTTACAGCGTGTTTATGATTTTTATGGAACTTCGGGTAATGTAGAGAATGCTTTCCTGGCAACCGAAGGCCATGATTATGGGGCATCGAAAAGGCAAGCGATGTATGCCTTCGTTATAAAACATTTCAGGATCGATCCGTCGTGGTTAAAAAACCCCGATGGCACATATTCTGAAAAGGGTGTGGTAATTGAAAACGAAGATGCAATGAAAGCATTTGGGGCGAATGGCGCAGGCCTGCCTGCGAATGCATTAAAAGGATGGGATAAGATTGAGGCGTTGATAAAGCATTATATGGAAAATACCAAATAAGGCCGGATGCTTTATCGAAATTCAAATCAGTATAAAATATTTTCTTTTGGCAAATAATATTAGTTTCAAAACAAACAAAACAAAATAAGATTGTATGAAAAAAATAATTGTTTATAGCCTGGTTTTTTATAGCCTGATTGGGTTAACAATAGTTGTTGGCCAGGGCAACAACGGATGGGTTTCTCTTTTTGACGGCAAGACCCTGAACGGTTGGAAAGCCGGAAAAAATGCTGAGACTTTTCATGTTGACAGTGGCATGATCATCGTTCATGGCAACACTTCTCATTTATATTATGATGGCAGCTTCCACAATCATAGCTTTAAAAATTTTGAGTTTAAAGCGAATGTGATGACGTTGCCACATGCTAATTCAGGGATTTATTTTCATACACAATACCAGGAAGCTGGTTTTCCCGATCATGGGTATGAAGTGCAGGTGAACAATTCTCATTCAGATGATATCCGCACGGGGAGCCTTTATGATGTTGTAGATGTAAAAGATATATGGGTGAAGGATTATCAATGGTTCACTGAATATATCAAGGTACAGGGCAAAAGGGTGATTGTTAAAATCAACAATACGGTAGTGGTTGACTATACTGAGCCTGAACACCCGTTGCGTGACACGGCTTCTCATCCTTTTCGTTACATTTCACAAGGCACTTTTGCATTGCAGGGCCATGATCCGGGAAGCATTGTTTATTTCAAGAATATTATGGTAAGGCCATTGCCGTAACAAAGAGTTTAACGCAATAGAAACGGCAATACATACTTTATATTAATGGCAGCAAAAAGCATGAAACCAATTGTTCAGGTATCTCTTGATCTTACTAATATTGATGAGGCCATCGAAACCGCAGCCATGGCCATGCGAGCAGGGGTGGACTGGCTCGAAGCAGGCACGCCATTAATATTAGCGGAAGGATTGCATGGTGTAAGGAAATTGCGTGAAGCATTTCCCGGGGTGCCTGTTGTTGCCGACCTCAAAACAATGGACGGAGGCTACCTGGAAGCGGAAATGATGGCCAAAGCTGGCGCTACCCATGTTGTAGTGATGGCAAGAGCGCATGAAGAAACGATAAAGTGCGTGGTGAAAGCCGGCACTGATTATGGCGTGAAAGTCATGGGCGATAACCTGGGTTGTCCGGATATGGTACAAGCCGCAAAATGGCTCGAAGATCTTGGCTGTGATTATGTGATCCATCATATAGGTTATGATGAGCGAAGGGGAATTGCAGCAAGAGGCCATAAGATGCCAAGCCCGATAGATCAGTTGAGGGAAGTAGTGAATGCAGTAAAAATTCCTGTTCAGGCCGTTGGCGGATTATCGCTTGAACAGGCAATTCAATGCCCGGCTTATGGTGCGCCATTGGTAGTGCTGGGAGCCCCGCTTACTATTGATGCAGAGGCATTCAAAACTGCTGATGGAAACCTGGAAGCTTCGCTCCGCCTGATTTGCGAAAAGATACACGCCTACGGAGAGGTTAACATTCATTAATATATTTTCTTCAAATTATCTTAAGATGCCAAAAATTTTTTTACCTGCAGTTGTGAATTATGCACCTGAAAAAGGCGCTGTTGAGATACGCGAAATCGAACAGCCTGAAATTGGTGAAGAAGATGTGTTGCTCCAGGTGGCTAATGTAGGTGTTTGCGGCAGCGACCTTCATCAATGGACTTCCGATCATAGCTGGGACGTGAATTATCCTGTAGTACTTGGGCATGAATTTGGAGGGCATATTGCTGCTTTAGGGAAAAGAGTTGAAAGATGGAAAGAAGGCGATCGAGTAGTAAGCGAAACTGCTGCTATCATTAATGCAAACAGCGCGTTGACGAAAGCGGGTTTGTATAACCTTGATCCCGACAGGAAAGGCTTCGGCTATGGTGTGAACGGTGCGATGACAAAATTTGTTCGCGTGCCGGCAAGATGCCTGCATCGCGTACCGGATAACCTTGCTTTTGAACATGCCTGTTTAACAGAACCTTGTTGTGTGGCATACAATGCTGTTGCCATGAATTCAAATATAAAGCCTGGGGACAGGGTGATTGTCTTGGGGCCCGGCACTATCGGCATTCTTTGTGCAGCAGTGGCAAAATTGTGCGGTGCTGAAGTGGCCATTGTCGGACTTGAAGCAGACAAGCACCGTTTGCACATTGCTGCGCAATATGGCTGCGAACCAATTGTTAGTGATGCAACAACTTGGGCAAAACAACGGGATGGCCTTGGTGCTGATGTGATCATCGATGCAGCTGGCGCAAGCATTACATTAAAAATTGCTTTGCAATTGGTAAGGCCGAACGGGCATATCACAAAAGTAGGCTGGGGGCCTCAGCCAATGGGCTTTTCATTAGACCCACTGGTACAAAAAAATATAACCTTGCAGGGAAGTTTCAGCCACAATTGGCCGATATGGGAAAGAGTGATTGCTTTGCTTGCCAATGGAATGCTTGATGTAAAACCGATCATTGGGGGAATATGGCCGATAACGGAATGGCATGATGCATTTGAAAAAATGCATAAAGGCGAGGTCGTAAAAAGCATATTAAAACCATTATAACATGAGGCTGCAAAATAAAATCATCATTATAACAGGAAGCACAACAGGCATAGGAATGGCTATAGCAAAGCGTTGTGTTGAGGAAGGGGCTAAGGTTGTAGTGCACGGATTGGAAGAAGAATGGGGCAACGAAGTAATTGCTACATTGGGCAAAGGAAATGCCGTGCTTCATATTCAAAACCTGGATGAAGAAAATGCTCCGGAAAGTTTAGTAAAACTGGCTGTACAAACATTTGGGAAGCTGGATGCTGTGGTGAATAACGCAGCAATCGTAGCATCATCTAACCTTCACACTACTGACAAAAAATTTTTACAGCGTTTGTTGAATGTAAACACTATTGCACCTTTCCTGCTCATTAAATCTGCGCTTCCGCATTTAACTAAACAGCATGGGACGGTGCTGAATGTAGGCTCAGTAAATGCATATAGCGGCGAGCCCAATCTTTTTGCATACAGCGTATCAAAAGGCGCTTTAATGGCTATGACACGCAACTTAGGAGATACGCTTCACCGTGAAAATGGGGTCCGTGTGAATCAAATCAATCCCGGTTGGGTTTTGACAGAAACTGAAATGGTCAGAAAAAAAGAACATGGCCTTGCTGAAGACTGGTATAAGCACCTGCCTTCTGTTTATGCCCCCGCCGGCAGAATCTTATGGCCAAAAGAAATAGCAGCAGCTGCAGTATACTGGCTTGCTGATGAAAGCGGGCCTGTGAGTGGGCAGGTGGTCGATTTGGAACAATATCCTTTTATCGGCCGCAACCCGCCAAAAGACACCAGCACAATTCCTAAAAAAGAAACCGATGCCTAAATTAGCTGCATTTCCTAAGGCCTTTATGCAGGCACTTTGTAAAGATGGGTCTATGCGTGTTTCCGAATGGATCGAGCTTGCCGCAAAACTTGAAATTGACGGCTTGGAATGGTATGCGGGCTTTTTAGAAATGAGGGACAAAAACAATTGGCCGCAATTTCGAAAACAGGTAGAAGACCATGGAATGAAGATACCGATGATGTGCTGCTCACCGGATTTCACACATCCTGAAAGGGCTTTTCGTGATAACGAGATAAACAAACAGAAATATTGGATAGATATGACCGTTAGCTTGGGCGGCTCTTACTGTCGGGTACTTTCAGGGCAGAGAAGGCCGGCGCTTTCTATCGATGAAGGAATAAAGCTTGCAGCAGATTGCATTTATGCATGTTTGCCCTATGCAGCAGAAAGGAATATCACACTCATTTTGGAGAACCATTATAAAGATGATTTCTGGGCCTACCCTGAATTTGCGCAAAAAATGGATGTGTTCTGTAAACTGGTCAACAGCATTCATCATCCCTTTTTTGGGGTAAACTATGACCCTAGCAATGCTTATCTCGCAGGAGAAGACCCGATTGAATTATTGAAATGTGTGTCAAGCCAGGTGGTAACCATGCATGCCAGCGACCGTTACCTGAAAGAAGGGACGATTGAAGACCTTCGCAAAGAAGAGGGTGGTGCGGCAGGTTATGCAAAACGATTAAGCCATGGCGAAATAGGAAAAGGACTGAATGACTATGATGCCATTTTTTCTGAGTTAAAGCGCGTTGGTTTTAACAGTTGGATAAGTATTGAAGACGGTGTTGAAGGAATGGAACAGTTGGAAAGAAGCGTGAGTTTTCTTAAAGAAAAAATTGCACGATACTGGCCGAAATAAATAGGTATGAAAGCTGAAGTATTATATCCATCTCAATGTTACCTTGGTGAAGGCCCGATGTGGCATGCTGAAAGGAAAAGTTGCTTCTGGGTTGACATTGAAGGAAAAACTTTTTTTGAATACAATTTTATTCGCAATGAAACCCGAATAAGGGCACTTGATCACAGGATAACACTAATAGTGCAGGACAATAACGATCAGCTTGTGCTTGGTTTAGAAGGGGGCATTGGGCATTATGACCTTAATGCTGAAAAATTTACCTGGCTTATTCACCTTGAAAAAGAAAGGTACAGGCATCGGTGCAATGACGGCAAAGTTGATTCGAGCGGCAGGTTGTGGGTCGGCACCATGCACATGGATTTTAAGGAAGGCGCGGGTTCTTTATATTGTTTATCTCAAAGTTTTGGGCTGAAGAAGAAGTTAAGCGGGCTCACTATATCAAACGGGATGGCATGGTCGCCTGACAACAAACTCTTATATTTTATAGATAGCCCAACAAATAAGGTGCAATCTTTCTTGTTTGATGAGCGAACCGGTGATATTCAGTTTGAAAAAGATGTTGTCATCATTCCTGAACAGATGGGTTCCCCAGATGGAATGGCTATTGACGAAGAAGGTATGTTGTGGATAGCTCATTGGGGAGGTTTTGGTGTTTATCGTTGGTGCCCTGTATCTGGAAAATTATTAGAAATACTTGAGCTTCCTGTTCCCAATGTTTCATCCTGCGCTTTTGTTGGCGAAGATTTGGATTATTTATTAATGACGACTGCAAAGCAAGGCCTGTCCGAATCAGACTTGAAAGCATATCCTCAAAGCGGTAATGTTTTTATATGCAAACTTTCTGTAAAAGGAACACCTTCCAAAAAGTATGTACTTTAAATCGTTCCTGTTCCTTCACTGCACCTGCTTTTATTTTGTAAGCTCATTCTGCTTAAACCTTATATACTGCATGTTGCACTCGTACTGATTGTTAAGCTTATTCGTTTAGCCGAAGCATTTTTAGAACTGCCACCTCCCGGTTTATTCAAATAAAGAGATTTGTTACCTATAATCAGCCTCTTTCAGTCATATATCGTTGAAATCAGCTCAAAAAAGTGGCATAAAGAACTAATTTTATTTTAGTTGCACAGTTTATTGCCATTTAGCACACTAAAAACGTTTAAAAAGAGTTAATATATGTTTGGGAATGAGTTAATGACCTATTCTGAATTAAGTTCATAACATATTTATGATTAACTGAAGAAAGAGCTTGACAGCTAAATCGTTACAAAAACATGGCTTTAATAGGAGCTTGACAGATAAAATGAATTTTAATAAAAATGAACATTAAATAAACATTTCAAAACCCATATTATGAGACCCCACTCTACACTGCCTTCCAATTGCCCGGCTTGCATCAGGGCAAATAAGAATGCCATACATTTCAGGAAAATATCAGGGAGTTTGTTGGGAATAAGTACCAGTTGAATTGGATGCTGGAGTAATGGTTTCTATTTATGGTATACTATTTCAAAATGATTTAAGGGGTATAATCTATGTCTCAGAATGAAATTTTAGCGAATATCAATTCAACATAAAATTCCGTATCCAAATGTATGCTATTATGAAGCCCGATAAATTTTTTTTAAAAATATTGAAGCATCGCTCTCTCGCTCCAAACTTATGGATAGGGGCATGTTTTGCTCTTTTATTGTTGCTGGGGTTTTCTTCAAAAATTATAGCATCCCCCAATAATAAACAGCCAGGAATCACCATGGAACTGGCGGGGCCTCCAGATGTTACCAACCCAAATACTAAACTTATTATTATAGTTGACAGTTCCGTTGCTGATGGTATAGCTTCTGATATGGTCGAGGCTCATATCGTTGATGCCTCGGGAAACCCGGTCGCCAATGCTACGGTATCATTTAAAATAAGCGGTGGCTCCGGTAGTATTTTCCCTACAGCAACTACTGATGCAAGCGGCAATGCAATTACTTCTTTTTCAAGCACGCTTGCTGGGCCTGTTGTCGTAACAGCAAATGTCAATGGCGTGCCCATTGTATTCGGAAGCCCGCTTATTGCTCACTTTATTGCAGGCACGGCTTCAACGTCTGCGGATTCTACATATTTAGCAGTAGTGAATACTGGTGCAATTGCCGATGGAACAGCTACAAATAGTGTTAAAGCGCATGTTACTGATGTAAATGGCAATCCTGTTGCAAACCAAACGGTATCTTTTGCAATTCTTAGTGGCACAGGTGCATTTGTCGGTAGCTCTATACTTACGACTGATGTAAACGGAAATGCTGTTGTTATGCTGACCAGCACGTTAGCGGGGAATGTTAGCATTGTTGCAACTGTGAACGGGAACAGCATCACCAACGGGAGCCCTGCGGCGGTGCAGTTCGTCGCGGGCCCGCCGAGCACCTCCAACCCGTCGACGGCCCTCAGCGTGGTCGTTACGGGGGCGGCCGCGGACGGCTCGTCGACGAACAGCGTGAAAGCGCACATCGTGGACGCGAGCGGGAACCCTGTGGCCAATGCGACGGTGGTGTTCTCTATAGCGAGCGGCACGGGCACGTTCGTGGGCAGCGCGACGGTGACCACGAACGCGAGCGGGGACGCAGTGATAGCCTTGACCAGCACGGTGGCGGGCAGCGTGGGCATCACGGCTAAGGTGAACGGGAGCAATATCACCAACGGGAGCCCTGCGGCGGTGCAGTTCGTCGCGGGCCCGCCGAGCACCTCAGTAGCAACAACTGCTTTAAGTGTTGTTTCTAATAATGCGACAGCGAACGGAACAGCTACAAATAGTGTAAAAGCACATATTACTGATGCGAATGGGAACCCTGTGGCCAATGCGACGGTGGTGTTCTCTATAGCGAGCGGCACGGGCACGTTCGTGGGCAGCGCGACGGTGACCACGAACGCGAGCGGGGACGCAGTGATAGCCTTGACCAGCACGGTGGCGGGCAGCGTGGGCATCACGGCTAAGGTGAACGGGAGCAATATCACCAACGGGAGCCCTGCGGTGGTGCAGTTTACCAATTTGGTTCCTGATGTAACAAATAGCCTTACTAAACTGAGTGTAGTGACCACCGGGGCATTGGCTAACGGGGTCTCAACCAACAGCGTGAAAGCGCATATCGTTGACAATACTGGCACTCCAGTCCCAAATGCTTCAATAACCTTTGCGATAGCGAGCGGCACGGGCACGTTCGTGGGCAGCGCGACGGTGACCACGAACGCGAGCGGGGACGCAGTGATAGCCTTGACCAGCACGGTGGCGGGCAGCGTGGGCATCACGGCAAAAGTGAACGGGATTTCAATTGTCAATGGAAGCCCGGTAACAGTTCAGTTTATAGCAGACAGCCCTGATGTTACAGATAGTGCAACCAAATTGATTGTTGTAGCTACCGGAGCGACAGCTAACGGGGTTTCGACGAATAGCGTGAAAGCGCATATCGTAGATAAAGACAGCATACCTATTGCTAATATGTCCGTAACGTTTGCAATAGCGAGCGGCACGGGCACGTTCGTGGGCAGCGCGACGGTGACCACGAACGCGAGCGGCGATGCCGTCATCGCGCTGACGAGCACAGTAGTTGGCAATGTAGGAATTACAGCTACCGTGAATGGCAGCGCCATAACATTTGGCAGCCCAGCAGTTGTGCAATTTGTTGCCGGTGCGCCCGACACTTCGTCAAACAAAACTTTATTAAGCATAGTCACGAATTACGCTTCAGCGAATGGCTTAGCAACAAACAGCGTGAAAGCACATATTGCGGATAAAAATGGTAACCCGGTAGCTAATGCGACGGTAACCTTTGCCATAGTAAAAGGCGCTGGCACATTTGTGGGCAGCGCAACAATTACTACAGATTCCGCTGGTGATGCAGTTATGAAAATTACAAGCCTTATCGCAGATTCAGTAAGCATTGGCGCAACAGTCAATGGGCATGTTATTGTAAATGGCAGCCCAGCAGTAGTAATATTTACCAACTCACCTGATGTTAATAATGACAGCACTTACCTTTCAGTTTTGATTGATCGGGCGGTTGCTGACGGACAATCAGTGACCAGTGTGAAAGCACATATTGTTGACCAGAATGGCAATCCTTTAGCCAATCAAAATATTGTTTTTGCAATAGATTCAGGAAGCGGCAATATTATTACGCCACAACCTGCAATGACTGATGCAAATGGCGATGCAGTTATTGAGATCACAAGCACTAAGGCTGGATATGTATTGATCACAGCCCAGGTTAATAATCTCAACATTGTGCATGGCAGCCCGGCAAGGGTGAAATTTGTTCCAGTCAATATTTATGTGCCACGAGTGTTCACCCCCAACGGGGATGGCAAGAATGATGTGCTGAAGCCCATACTGGTAGGCATATCTGCTTTTCATTACTTTACAGTATACAACAGATGGGGCAACATTGTATTTACCACTTCAGATCCGGGGACCGGTTGGGATGGAACTTTCAAAGGGGTGCCCCAACCCGTAGAAACATATTTATGGGTGGGCGAAGGGGTAGATAGCCAGGGGAGCAGGGTGGTTCAAAAAGGGATGGTTTCGCTGGTGCGATGATAAATAAACCCTACGGGGCTTGTATAGAAAAGATGATAACCAAAGGCACAGAGAACAGGTTTGCCATGTTTTGGGTGTGATGCCATAAAGTCAAGATAGCAGCATGCAGATGGATAAATAAAAACATTTCAAATCAAAGCGACATGAAATGATTAGTTATGAAGCAGACAATAATAATGTAAATCTTATATCCAGATGAGAAGAGTTTGTTTGATATTAACCCTTGTTTTCGTTACGGCACGAACCTTTGCACAGGAAATTAATTTTTCGCGTGTGCAGGATATGACAATATGGTATAACCAGTCCCTCAAAACGGATAAGATGAACAGCCTTAAACTGGACTACAGGAATGTTCAGTATGCAGGTGCAATTGCCTATAACAGTGTCAGTGCCATGTTCGACATGCCTTTATTATCGAAAGCAGCAAAAGAAAAAAGAAATTCAGGATACTTCAGTATCAGTGCAGGTGCAGCATCTGACAAATCGAATCAGGGCATATTGAACAATACTCTTGGACTGTTAGGCATTTCGTATGCCGTGCCTATTGCCCGAAATGAAACTTATTTGAGCGGCGGTTTCCAGGCGGCTTATTACCAAAGCAGGCTTAATTTAAATGGTGTTAGTAATCCATTCGGAGATCAATATGATAATTATGGACCGATTGAAAATGGCATCTCTGACGATCCACTATCAAACGGATGGTCGTACAATCATTATAACATCAATGCAGGGATTTCAGTATTCAACAATTCAAGGCACAACAAATGGTACGTAGGTTTATCAGGCTTACAAGTGAATAAACCACAGATTGGTAAACTAAAATCCGATTCTTTGCGTTTAAAGATGGGAATCGGAATCCAGGGAGGATATAAATTTGTTACTTCTGCAGACGATGAAGTTTCTTTTTGCATGATCATGAACTGGCAAGGCCCAGCATACAGGCACTATTATAATTTGTCTTATGTAAAATACCTTCAGTCTGTTCAGGGGGGTGCAGCAGTCGGGTTTGGCCTGGGTTATAGATATGATGATGCACTGGTGCCAAACATCGAGCTCAGATATCAGAAACTCATATTCGCTTTATTGTACGATATAAATATTTCGAGTATTAATGCAGCAGGCTTGAGGCGTAATGGCCTTGAAATGGCGCTGCGTATAGATTTTTAAATCACTATGCCTTGTCCATGTCCATAATCTGTCCATGCTAATGAAAAATTTAAAATTACGACCCATGACTAAGTGGTTGGCCTGTGCAGTTTTCACACTGCTGGCTTCGCACATCCTGTACGCACAGGATACATCTGAACTAGTTCCTCCAAAAATCTTCTTCGATACTACTTTTGGAAAAATCGATCCCACAGTAAAACCTTTAGTTATTGCAGCACCTAAGGACAGCAGCTTGGCAATGCTGAAGGATTCCAACTCGTCGCTGCTTGCGGGAGATACAATTTCGCCTTTGTCCAAAGACTCAGGCTTAGCGCAGTCCAAAGATACCAGCTCAACCCGGCAATCGGGCGACATGAAATTGGTGGTTGACAAGTCTGAACCGGCTCAAGTTGGATCCAATCAAGATTTTGACAACAGGTGGTTTATTTCTCCATTATTCAAATTTCAATACCAGGATTATGGCATGCTTGAAAAAAATCATTTCGGGTATCAAAGCAATGCCAATAACCTGTCTATGCTCGACAGGGGAAATATCGGGGGAATGCTTTCTGCATATAAAAATATTACGAGCAGGTTCTCTGCAAGTGCAGATATTGGATTGGCTTATGGGCATGTTACCAGCACTGATGTTTTAGTTGGCACAACCACCCCAAAAACCTACAATGTTTTGGACCTTAGCGCTTATTATCACCTGCTCCCCGGCCGTTACAAATTGCAGCCTTATATTACCGTGGGCATTCATGATTTGATCAATGATCAGTCTTATTTAACAGTACCGGCAGGGGTGGGGGTCAAATTTCATTCAAGAAGGTTAATGATCCTTGGCCAGGCAGCATACGGATATGGAGTGACAAAAAACAATGCCAGCACGGTCATGTATACGCTTGGGGCCTATGTGCCGGTTAATTTTAGAAAGAAAAAACCGATGGATGATGAGGATGTGGCCAATGCCAATGCTTTGAACAAAAAAGACAGCCTTAACAAAAACAGTAAAGATACCTCTGCCCTCAAGAATACCATAGTGAACAATGTGAACATTACCATCAATATGGATTCTGCAATTGCGGCAAGATATGGGAAAAATGGAACAAGCGGCCGGAGCGGGGCAAATGGCAAGAATGGGAAGAATGGCAATGACGGTTATGACGATGAATTTGTACAGGATGATGGTGATGGCATGAACACAAACACGCACACCAATGGTAAAAAAGGATTGAAAGCTTTTAATTATGATGATTTCAGTGTTGATGATTTTGAGGTTGATTCAATTGACGGCAAGGAAGTGGTAAAGTTTGTGATTTATTTTGAATTCAATCAATATGACCTGAACTCCAGTGCGTTTGCAAGACTTGATAAAGTGATCAGCCGCCTTCGCGCAGACAAGAGCTTGCTTGTAAGTATTAAAGGATATACAGATAATGTTGGCACGAATGAATATAACCTGATGTTGTCAAGAAAAAGAGCTGAGATTGTATATAAATATATAAACAGCAGGGGCGTTGCTACCGAAAGGCTAACGTCAAGGTTCTATGGAAAAGAAAATCCGGTGG
>JAFEAJ010000055.1:6930-18214 GCA_018266455.1 Bacteroidota bacterium | reverse complement strand
TAAATGGCTGGGCGGCGGAGATGATCAAATCTTTTTGGGTGTAGTTTGTGATATTTTCAGCTCCAACATACACATTCCAATTGTTCCCCATCTGTTTCGTTATTTGCCCATTCATTTGGAAATATGACGGTGAATAATCGCCCAATTGCTTGTCCGGGGGGTTGCTGCTGGTTGACGGCAACCTTTTTTTACTGAACCATTGCAGGGTATAATCAAATTTCCAGTGATTTTTTGTTTCATAAGCAAAGTTAATAAAGGCACGATGTTTTGCGATCAAGGGCTTTTCGAGCATGTGGCCATGATAATTTTCCTGGACATCGAGCCAGCGGTATGCCACCCTAACTTCCAGTTTTTTTATCAGCTCATAATTCAGTTCCGCCTGGATGCTGTTGGAGAAAGATTTGCCATTGAGGTCATAAAAAAGAATTTTCTGGGGGCTTGCGTCAATATCTGCAACAACCTGGTTTTTAAAATCAGTTCTGTACACATCAATGCCCAAACTGCCTGAATGGTTATTAAGTTTGAATTTGTGCGTGAAGTTGAGCCCGTAATTCCAGGCCTTTTCAGGGTTAAGGCCGTAGCCATAACCGGAATCAACGCTGATAATGCTAAATTGCCTGGCGCTAACAAATACGCCTGAGTTTTCTGCAAAAATATTGGCAACCCTGAAACCTGAACCTATTGAAAAACGAAAATTTGTTTTGGGTGTCAGGTCATATTTTAAATGTAGCCGCGGGGTGGTAATGTAACCATATTGGTTATGATGGTCTTCCCTGATGCCGGCTATTGCACTAAACTTTTCAGCAGTGTAGGTATATTCAAAAAATGCGCCGGGCACAATTTCCGTTCTTTTGTACAGTGCAGCATTAAACGTTTCGTTATAGTTGTCATTGGCAAAACTTAAACCTGTCCTGAACTTATGCATTGTTGAATTGATGATGGACTGGTAAATAAGATTGGCATAAATAGAATTCTGTTTGCCATTGTATGTAGTTAGCCCGTAATAGGAGTTGTTATGGTAATCAATGGCTGAAAATATCAGGCCAATGCTTTTATATTTCTTTTCCGGGAACACATAGCCCAATTTACCGATGGCTTCGTATTGCTGCACATCAAGGACTGCTCCATATCTGTTAGTAGTCAGTTTATCTGTGGAGGGATTGAAATCAACCTGGCCTGCCTGCCTGTGGTCGTTCAGCGCTTTTACGGCAAACTGTGCAATAAGCCCTTTCATGTCTGCATACTTCCACCTATTGATGAAATTGAATTGCCGCCCAAGCGGGATGTCTAAAAACCCATCGTGGTTGTTGTCGTTTTTTGCAACCACCCCGTTAACATGAGATAGCAGCGCAGTGCTCCATTTGTCGTTTAATTTTTTGGCAACATTCACTGTTGTTTCCAGCCTGCCCATTTGGTTGGCATAGGCATTCACGAAAAACTTATCCGCATTGTCGGGTTTAATTTCTTCGATGTTGATCTGCCCGGCGATGCTTTCATAACCATTCACAACGGAGCCGGCTCCCTTAGTGAGCTGTATCCCTTCCATCCAGGGGCCTGGAATAAAGGTAAGCCCAAAACTTCCTGCAAGCCCCCTGATCTCCGGCACATTTTCAGTGAGCAATTGTGCGTAATTGCCCGACAAGCCCAACAATTGGATCTGTTTGATGCCGGTAACTGCATCTGCATAGCTCACATCAACCGAAGGGCTGGTTTCAAAACTCTCGCTCAGGTTGCAACATGCCGCTTTGGTTAATTCACGCGAGCCGATATTTAAAGTATTCAATGTGCTGAGCGAGGAAACGTAGGTAAATGTATTCCTGGCATTCACTACTACCCCTTTCAGGTTCACAGACGATGCGTTTTTCAGGATTACCTTTATTTCGTTAGGCGAACTAATGTTTATGGTGTCAGAGGCAAAACCAACATAGCTTACTTCAACCTGGTCCGGAACGGGTAGCTGCAACTGAAATACCCCCGAACTGTCGCTTACACTTATATGGCCGGTATTGATGCTGCGGACTGTTGCTTTTGTCAATGGGTGCAGTTCTCCCTTCCTGGTTTCTTCCAGCACCACACCGGTAATGGTATGTTTCGGCAGCTCATTATTGACCAGGTGCTGCGTGCTGTCGGTAAACAAAGGGAGCGGGGATGGTTTTATATATCTTTCATAGTGGCAACATTTGGGGAGATTATTATAGGTTTCGCCTGTTGACTGGAAACTTTCTGTATCATGGCCAACTAAAGCAAGTTGCTCCTGCAACCGAGGCTTTGAAAATTTTATGCTGTCGTAACTCACGGTAAGCATTTTTGTTTCCATGTCCCAATTTGCTTTTGCTGCGCCATAGTCAAGCAAGGCGCTTTCGATCCTGTGCTTGCATTGTTCACAGGTGCCGTAGACTTTAAAAGTTTCTGTTTTTATATTTTTTCTTTGAGCGGTGGCAGCAATACTCATCAATCCAAATGCTACCGCTACAATAAAACTTTTTTTCATTGTAATCAGTATGAGAGGCAGTGCAAACATGATCGAACATGTTTGCACTGCTTTTGTGATGAATAGCTATTGTTTTACACTTTTTCTCTGGTAATGGCAACATCCTGGCAGGTTGTTATAAGCCGAATCGGGAGCCATGTATTTTTCTGTGTCGTGGCCAATGGCGGCAATGTTCTTTTGCACATTCTCTTCCATGGCAGGATTTGATTCATCGTATTTTATGGTGAGCATCTTGGTATCCACATCCCAAACTGCAGCTTGTATGCCATCAACTGCCAATGCTGCTTTTTCAATCCTTTTTTTGCACATGTTGCATTCGCCATTTACTTTGATGGTTGTTGTTTTTATGCTGGCAGATTGCGCGGTTACATTACTGAATAAAAATGCAACGATGATTGTCGAAAGAAATATTTTTAGCGTTTTCATTATTTTGATTTTTGATAATTTAAAAGAATTTAATGCCTCCTGATAAGAAGCATGATCGATATCCATCTTCAATTATCAAATCCTGAAAACACAATTAATAAGATAAACAGCAGGCCAATGTTTGTCTGGCGGTGAGTGATGGGGGAGGCAGGTTACTGTTTCTGTCCCCTGGATGGGTTGTGCAACAGATGATATTACCGGTACTGCTTCAACTGAGAATGGAGCAAAGGATACCCCGGTTTTTACAATTTGCTGGTCATCGGTAATCTTGATGAATTTGGGGTCGTTATGGCAGCAGCCGTTGTCGTGCATGCCGCATTTGCTGCATTGGTTGGTTTCTTCATATCCATAGCCAACGCCCGCTAATTTCCCCATGCAATAATGCATGTTTACCACCACGCCACTGGCAACGGTAATATAAACAAAGGTCAATATGCCGAGAAGAGTTCTTTTCATTAATGCAGTACAATAACGGTGCAAAGCTAATATTATTTAAGCAAGGATGTTAATGATAGAAATCATGTGTTTGTTAAATTTTCGGTTTCTGCTAAAAAGAAATGGAGAAGGTCTAAAGGGCAAGGCGTAAGGTGGGGATAGTTTTGCCTGGGTTATGGCTCACTGTTTTTTTGTTCATTAGCTGAAGGGCTGCGGGATGGGAGCGGAAAGCCCGGTGAGGCTTTGCGTTCAGGTTTGTGCCGGACTTGCAGCGGACAGCCCGTGCTAATGCCAGGGAATGCGATTAGCTGACGGCCCATCTAATTCTTTAGAAAATCAATTCACGAACGACCAGAAGATGCCTACCCGTATCTGCAATCCCATATATGGATAGTTGGGGGCTACAAAATTGTAATTGGTAAACCCAAAGCCATGCGGCCCTGATATAGATAGCGCATTCAGGTTTTCTGCTCTCACGTAAGCGGTAAAACTCTTTATGCGGAAATGGATGTATGCATTGATGTCGGGCAGTCGCTGTTTGATGGTGGTATCATTTTGCAGGAAAAACTGTCCGGTTACCGGCGAAAAATTATCTGCTTTATAGCCGGTGTAGTATCGCAGTTCCAGCCCAAATGCAATATTCAGGTTTTTAAAACCGAGCTTGCCTTCATAACCGATTTGGTTGTGGGTAAAAAAAGCAGGAAAGTTTACTGGTGCCGGCCCTGCCTTTTGCTGATAAGCCACCATGGCATGCCATTTCCAATTTTTGTGAAGGACAAAAGTTTTTTCTGCAGTTACCTGCAAAATATTGAAAATTGTAGACTGCTGTTCGGCGCGGTCGTAATTTGTAAAATAAGTGTAATTGCTGATCAGGTAATAGTTGCCGGTGAGTTTAAGCTGCAGTGGCTGCTGTTCGAGCGATGCGAAAATATTTGTGGTATTTTCTTTATTGAGGTTCGATGGAAATACATAGCTGAAGCTGCTTTCGCGATTGAACACCGTAGAGGGCGTCCTGTTCACATTTTGGAAGCCTGCCTGTAGGAAGCCGATCTCTTTGCTGATGTATCTTCCTAAACTGATGTAGGCGTTATAGTCTCCGGCATTCAATCCATTGAGATAAAATTTACCGTAGGCTTCAATGTCCCATTTCTGGTTGCGCGTTTTGTTCCTGTACTCGCCATGCAGGAACACATTATAAAACGAATGGCTGCTGCTGTCAAATTCGCCACCGAGGTTTTCAAGCGATATACCGGCTTTCAGGAATTGTTGAGGGTTTTTTGCATCAGGGAACTGGTATAAGGAAAAATCATTTGCCATTTTCCTCCAATAATCTTTCTTGTTCACGGTATCAGATGGTATTGATGATATCACCCTGTAAGGGGAACCGAATAAAATATTGTAATGGCCCATGTAATACGCCGAATCGGCATTCTCGTCAAAAAAATTATAGCTGTAGGTACTGTATTCGATATTGTGTTCTGCACGGAACCTTGGATAGAACAAGGGCACCACGCTGGTGTCGGTAACGATCGAATCTTTTTTCCCGATGATATCATATTGCTGCCGAAGAAAGAAAGTGCTGTTGTTGTATTTGGTAGCAGTAGTAAAAGTTTTTGAAAAAAAATTGCTTGCCGTAATCACCTTCCCGCCAAGCCATGTATTTAATGAACTGGAAGAAATGTATTTTGAAGAATCTAGGTCGGAAGCGCTTTGCAACCCCCCATTTTCAGAAGAGGCCAATTTGTTGCCCACAAAAATGAAAAAAAGCTGGTAGCGTTTATTATTGGAATGGTACCAGGTGTGCAAGCGATAATTGTTATGATTGGAATTCTGGTTGTTAAAAGTGCCCGATGAATTGAGCAACCGATACTGAAAGCCCCAGTTCCAGTTGGGTTTTATGTTTTGCGTAAACGTAATGCCAATCATTTGTTCGGCTTTGCTGCCCAGCATATAAGCCAGTTCTGCATAAGGCCTTGTGGTGGTATAAAACCTGGTTTCTTCAGGCCTGAAATTGTATACATCATAAGCATGCAGCCCAAGGTCCCAGCCGGATTGCAAATGCCCCGCAAACAAAAGATCGTGGGCTGCATTGCCCGCATTGCCCAGGTAAATGCAATTCCATGGAACAGGAAATTTTTTGGTGAAATCGAGGATGGATGAATCAAATTTCAACAACCTGCTGGAGTCGAGATAGCGATAATTGATGGTTATGGAATCTTCCAGCCCGGTGCGGTGCTGTAAAGTAGTGTCGCCGCCTTTGCCAGGGGAGCCTCCTCTTCCGATACCCTGGAACCTTGAGAAAGGGCTTTGGGCGCTTGCGTTTTGCAAAACCAAAAACACACATGCCAATGCACCGACTATGTTAATCTTCATGCAGTTCACTGTTGCGTTGATGCCGGGCAAATTAATCATTAACCTTTTGATAGTGGTTATAAGTAAGTTAATATTACAATTCCGCGATCAGGCCTTTGAAGATCGCCGTGAGCTTGGGTTCTGCATCTGCAGCAGCCTGCAGCACTTCTTCATGGGTTATGGTATTTTCCTCTTCGCGTATACCTATATCCGTTATCACGCTCATGGCAAACACTTTCATCCCGGCGTGAGCAGCGGCAATCACCTCCTGCACGGTGCTCATGCCAACAGCGTCAGCACCAGCTATATGAAGTAGTTTATACTCGGCGCGTGTTTCAAAAGTAGGGCCGGTAACACCGGCATAAATTCCTTCTTTTAAATTGATGCCGAGGTTTGCAGCGATGCTTTTGGCCTTAGCGACAAGCTGCTTGTTATAGGGCTCGCTCATATCAGGAAAGCGTGTTCCCAGCTCATCTATATTTTTTCCCACTAAGGGGTTAGGGACAAAAAGACTGATATGGTCAACGATTGCCATCAGGTCGCCCACTTTGAACGAGCGGTTCATGCCGCCCGCTGCGTTTGAAATGAGCAACGCTTCAATGCCCAGTAATTTCATTAGCCTGATGGGGAAAATGACCTGTTGCAGGGAATAACCTTCATAATAATGGAAACGGCCCGACATGGCCATCACCATTTTGCCTCCCAGCTTGCCGAACACCAGTTTACCGATGTGGCCTGCAACAGTTGATACGGGGAAGTGGGGAATGTCCTTATAAGGCACCTCTTTTTCAATTTCAATTTCCGATGAAAGGTTGCCAAGCCCGCTGCCAAGCACAATGCCCACCTGTGGCCTTTGCGAATAATTTTTTTGAATGAATGCAGCAGTTTCTCTAAGCTGGCTGATCAATGAGTCTTGCATCGTTTATAAATAAGGATTGCTGATGGCTGCAAATATAAGAAAAGCAAAATGCTGCCGGTGCGTATATCTTATCCCAGGTGCATTCCAAATTTAGCATCCTAAATGAGGCAGGGAAATTTCAAAAGACAATCCATCACGATACATTGTTTTTTTTTATCTTTTGTTCCTTCCTGTTTGTTCCTGACCTCTGGCACGCCTTCATTTCATTACTTTTTTTTTGGGGGGGGCCATCAACAAAATGCTATGCAAGCGATCACTTTTTTATGTTCTTATTTTTTAAAGGCTGTTTATATTACCTCGTTTCTTTGAGCGAAAATTTGCGATGCACCCTTGTCCTGAAGAGGTATTGTTCCCTCTTTTATTTTGTTATTTATTAGCTATCCTGTTTTATAATGGGATGACCAAAAGTGGCGCACCAATCATAGTTCCGGCATCATTCTTCAATAAAATTTTCCGCGCCATCTAATAAAGGAAGATCAATTGAATCCTGCCCGGCTATGCCTTCGATGGAACCTTTCACATGGGCGGCATTCAGCAACACTTTTTCCAGTTGTTTTTCTCTCGCTTTCCATAATTTTTCCATCATGTCGCGCTCTTTTTGTATTGATTGTTTCATTGTCATAAAGCCTTCGCGGATGGCTTTCCATTGTTCGCTGAATTCGGTACCGGTGAGGTAGTCATACAGCAGGTTCATTTTATCTCCTTTGTTCTGCTGTTTTTTTGCAGCATTAAAAACTTTGATGATGCCATCTCGCAGCGTGTATGCAACTGCTTTCACCTCGCTGAACGAGCAGACCCAGGCGCCGTTCTTTTCACCAAAATGAGCCATATCCTTAGGCATGGCTTTGGTAACGATCACGGCAATATCGGCGCCCTGGCTGCGCATGTCGGTTTTCAGTTTTTCGATCCAGTCGCTGCTGAAATTTTCCGTGCGTTTGCTTTCATAAATTATTTTCCCACATTCCTGCCCAAAATTGTTGCGCACTGTTTGTATGCAGTCGGCCCCGCGAATGCCTTTGCCTACTTCTGCTATTGTATCAAAAGGGAATGCATTGCGCAAAATTTCTTCCAGCAGCAGTTCCTGCACTTCCCCCTGCAGTTGCATAGAGCCCTGTTCCTGCCTGCGCTTCATTTCCTCGGTCAGCTTCTTCTGGTCATCGAGCTGCTTCTCCAGTTCTTTTAATTTTAATTGGTGCTCCTGTTCTTTCAGTTCCATTCGTGAACTTTCCTCTTTGATCAGGCTGGCTTTCATTTTTTCTCTTTCTTCCAGCAATTTTCGCTGCACGGCAATTTCCATTTCATCTTCTTTTGTCTTCAGTTCTTTTTCTCTTTGCAAAAATTCAAGTTCCTTTTGCCTTGATGACTTTAGTTTCTCCTCGGCATCTTTATTCGATTGCTGTAAAAACTTCAACTGGTTTTCATAGTCGGAAGAAATCGATTTGCGCAGGTTTTCTTCCAATACTCTTTGTAAAACAATTTTTTCATCCTGCAGCCGCTTTGCGAACTCTGCATCTTTATTTTGTATGGCAAGCTGGAAATCTTTTTCCTTTCTCAGAAATTCCTCGTCTTTTTGTTTTTTGTACGACAGCATCTGTTCCCGCAGCTCTTTTTTGTACTCTTCGGAAACGGCATCTTCCATTGGGAACTCTGTTCCACAGTTCGGGCATTTTATATTTATGGGCATGGTTTTTTTGGGCAATTTACTGAATAGGGAACAGACCTGCGGGGTTTCGAGGGCACGCAGGCCTTAATAAGAAAAGCGAAGCAAGTGCTTCGCCTTCCAGTGCGGCAGAAGAGATTCGAACTCTCACAGCCTTTCGGCCGCTACCACCTCAAAGTAGTGCGTCTACCAGTTTCGCCACCGCCGCATATTGGTTTTTAGCGTTAGGGCTTCCGGGCCCTGGCCCAATTGAAGTGGCTGCAAAAATAATGCTTTCCGGCAAATGGCATAATATTGGCAATACCCGGCATCCTGTTCCTGATCATCATCCATTCATCTTTTCTTCAGCACGATCCTGAATGTCGTTCCTTTCCCGGGTTCGGACTGCTTCACAAATAATTCGCCTTTGTGGTATTCTTCAATAATGCGCTTTGATAAGCTTAGCCCTAAACCCCAGCCCCTTTTTTTGGTAGTAAAGCCGGGCTTAAAAACTTTTTGCAGGTTGTACTTCGGTATGCCTTTCCCCGTGTCTTTCACATCCACAAAAATTTCTTTTTCCTGCTGCATCATGTCGATATAAATTTCGCCTTTGCCCTCTATTGCATCAAGGGCATTTTTCAGCAGGTTCTCTATTACCCAATCGAACAAAGGTGGAGAGACCATGGCGACCATTTCTTTATTGTTAT
The DNA here is from genome assembly GCA_018266455.1 of Bacteroidota bacterium. GTDB lineage: Bacteria > Bacteroidota > Bacteroidia > Chitinophagales > Chitinophagaceae > Puia. The sequence continues at coordinate 9,245 of JAFEAJ010000055.1, read as the reverse complement.
GATTGTCGATGCTGAAATGCACTTTGCCTGTTGCTCTTTTCCGGATATAATCGACCATGTTTTGAATTTGTGCCAGCAGGTCCTTCTCTTCAAGCTTTGGTTTGCTGCCAATCTTGCCGAAACGATCTGTTACCAGTTTCAGCCTGCCCACATCCTTTTGTATTTCTGCTACCATTTTAGGGTCGGTATGGCTTTCTTTCAGTACTTCCACCCATCCTTCCAGAGATGATACGGGCGTGCCCAACTGGTGCGCCGTTTCTTTGGCCATGCCTGCCCATAGCTGGTTTTGGGTGGCCCTGTTCCTGATGGTAATGGAATAGACCGTGAAAAAAATGAACATCGCAACAATGAACAATTGCAGGAGCGGGTAATATTTCACTTCATCCAATAATGTGGTGTGGCCATAATAATACCGATTGGCGGTGTACACAGGAGTGTCAGTAAGCCTTATTTCGACCGGGGCATGTTCAGACTTGAATTCCTTCAATTTCCGGGAGAGGTAACCCTTGTCTTTTTCGGCCTTTGCTGAATCGAGGTTTACCCAGCCGCTGATGCTGTCTTTTTCATTCGTTTCAATAATCGGGATGGCATGCTGTTCATTGCGTATCAGGCTTGGCAGCGTAAGGTCGGGCCCATTCATGATGGCCTTGCTCGCTGCAACCCATTGCTCCACTTTTTGTTTTTCTTCTCCAGCAATTTTTTTAGCAAGGTACTGCGAATAAAAAATTGTGCCGGTAACAATACTGATGGCAACAACTGTTATCAGCGTTCTCCAGTTGAAGAATGGTTGGATCATGCGCCGAATTTATGCAATTATTGCTGTTTGTGACAGGCCATGCCAAGCACAGGGATATCCGGGATTTCTATGTTCCAGGGGCAATATGAAAACTTATGGGCCACATCTCTTATTTTTGAAGAAATTATTCTCATCGAAGCGCTCCCGAAAGTAGCTGTTGTTATACTGAATTGGAACGGCTGCCATTACCTGCAGCAGTTCCTGCCATCGGTATTGAACAGCACCTATGCCAATAAAGAGGTGATCGTGGCCGACAATGCCTCCACCGACGGTTCGGCTGCATGGCTACAGCAAAATTTTCCGGGCGTAAAAATAATTGCGCTCAAAAAAAACCATGGTTTTGCCAGGGGCTATAATGAGGCCCTTGCGCATGTGCAAAGCGAGTATTATGTGTTGCTGAATTCAGATGTGGAAGTGGCGCCCGGCTGGATCGAACCGGTTGTGGAGCTGATGGCATCGGACAAAACCATCGGGGCAGCACAACCGAAAATACTTTCCTACTTTGACAAGCATATTTTTGAATATGCCGGGGCAGCAGGAGGGTGGATAGATTACTTGGGTTACCCTTTTGCGAGGGGAAGGGTATTCAGCAACTGCGAAAAAGATGTTGGGCAATATGATGACAATGCTGTTGTTTTCTGGGCAAGCGGTGCAGCTTTATTCGTAAAGGCCGAGCTGTTTCACCGGCTAAACGGGTTCGATAATTATTTTTTTGCGCACATGGAAGAGATTGATTTCTGCTGGCGATTGCAGCTTGCGGGACACCGTGTTTGCGCATGCCCGAAATCGGTCGTGTACCACCTGGGCGCAGGCACCCTGCAAAAAGAAAGCCCAAAAAAAATTTTCCTGAATTTCCGCAACAACCTTATTATGCTTGCGAAGAACCTGCCCTTTGCACAGGCGGTATGGAAAATCCCTTTCCGCTTATTATTAGACGGAGCCGCTGCTTTACAATTGCTGTCATCGAAGAAGGGGGTGGCCTGTTTTGTTGCGGTCATCAAAGCGCATTGGGCATTTTTGTACTGGCTTTTGTTTCGCCAGAAGGAAAGCGTTTTCCCGTTTGAGAAAAAGAGAGCGCCAAATGGCTGGGCAAAGCAAAGCATCGTTTGGCAGCATTATGTCAAAGGCAAAAAAACTTTTGCTGAAATTGTTAAGAACAAAACCTGATTTTTTGAATCTATACATTATTTTTGCTTTGCAATTAAAAAATTATGGAAGAAGTACAAGAATACAAAGACCCCAAACTAAGAGATTTCGCCCATAACTGGGTCAACTCATCGGTGTTCCTTTTTTACCTGCAGGTGTTTTGTATGGCCGCTCTTTTAATTGGCGCTTGTTATGGGCTGTACGTGCACCGCTATAAAGGCAAGCCCAATGTCGAAGTGCCCGGCAACACACTATACACCCCACAGTACAAATAGACGTGAAATATTTTTATAAGAAGGCTGCAAACCTTATTTTTGCAGTCCTGTAAAAGTTCTTGCACTTACTAATGCGGAAGTAGCTCAGTTGGTAGAGC
>JAFEAJ010000055.1:0-6837 GCA_018266455.1 Bacteroidota bacterium | reverse complement strand
CGGTTCAACTCCGTTCCGGGGCACTTTAGGGCTACTGCAAAAATAGAAGCCGCTCAATAACGGGCGGCTTCTTGTTTTTTTAGAATCCAAGCCGGATTTTGTGAACACGTTTATTCTGTTGTAAGTTCTGTTATGCTGATCAGTGCTTTATTGCTATCCTTCCATTGCACCCATCTCGGTATGTTTAACTAAATTATCGCAACTAAATATTCTGATGGGTTCTCTTTCCAGCCTGATACAATCGCCTGAAGCTTCTGAAACTGTAAATGAAAAAAAGTTATTGGTCTTATTAAAAATGGTTTGCCACGGGCGTGTCATATATACTTTTTTTCCCTCAATAAACTCAGCTCATTTCAGAGAATCAGCCCAGGCTTCAAATTATGTGTAAAAATTCGCATTGTTTAGCTTGAAGCAGTCATTCTATGATGTGCCCCTCACTTAGTGTAGGTTGATCTTACAATAATTTGGCTTACGGGATATTTTTTGGCCTGGCCAAAAAACATTCTTTATTAAGCGCAGGAGAAATTGATGCTCAAAAATGCAATGCAGCATGCTCCTTGTACAATGGGCCTAATGCATCTCTGAGTTTTTTATGAAACTCATAGTGCCTGTCACGAATTTTAGCCATCTTTTGATCTGGTTCAATTGTAAGGCCTCTTTTCATCATGCTTTTTGAAGCCTCATCAAAATCTTTAAATACACCTCCGGCAGTGAAAGCCAGCATGGCATTGCCAACAAGTGCAGTTTCTTCTTTAGCGGGGATGCAAACGGGGACACCCAGAACATCAGCAAAAATTTGAGGCCAAGCCTTTATATTAACACCCCCGCCACCCATTCGAATTTCATGAATGTGCAAATTGTTTTCCTTTAGGGCCTCATAGATATAACGCATAGAATATGCCACTCCTTCCAGAACAGAACGCACAAAATCAATTCGGGAATGGCTTCGGCGGATCCCAAAGAAAACACCTGACGCAAAGGGGCCTGTTCTGGAATCTCTCTCTCCTGTCAAATAAGGCAAAGAAATCAATGGCGGCTCATTCGTAATATTTAATAATGACCGATCTTGTGCATCAAAATCGAAAAGATTGTTTCGCATCCAATCTAAAGGGAGTGCTGCATTATTGAGCGCTCCTCCATTCAGGAAAACATTTTTATTGAGCGCATAAGCCTGGATCCGCTTGTTGTCATTTTTATCAAAAACCGGAAATGGACCAGGCACACGGACCATTGCAGAAGTGCCAATGTTTATTATGCCTATACCTTGTTGTAAGCCACTGAGGCCAAACCCCAAAACAGCTCCATCATAAGCTCCCAACACCACTTGGATATTCTTTTTCAATCCAAGTGATTCGCTGATTTCTGTTTTCAATGGCTTCATTAATGTTGTTCCATCAGCCGAAGGGGGGAACTGGCTTACAGAAAGATTAAGCTTTGAAAGTATAGGCTGATCCCATTGAAAGCGGTGAATATTGAAAAGCTGAGTTGCAGAGGCAGTGCTGATATCTGTGATCCATTCTCCTGTTAGCCATTCGAACAAAAAAGATTTACTGTCATGAAAGTATCTTGCTTTTTCTAAATCCTCCTTTTTGTTTTTCGAAAAATAATATAAGCGCGGGAGGAGGTACTGACTGATGAACGGGCAACCGGTTTTCTGGTATATATCGTCATCAGCAAACCGGGCCGCAAATTCTGAGAAAGTATTTTGAGAACGTGTATCCGTTAACAAGGTCATGCCTGTCAGTGGTTTCCTTTGTTGATCCAACATCATCAGGCCGAAATGGTACGTAGAGGCTATAATGTATTGAACCTCTTCTTTACGATTATTCTCCAATACTTTTTTACATAAAGCAACAACCAGGTTCTTTAAGTCCTCTGGGTCATGCTCTGCCGCTCCTGTTTCCCTGGAAATGGTTTTAATGGCTAAAGAAGAGGAAGAAAGTATTTCGCCCCGTTCATCGATCAAACCTGCTTTGAGGTTAGTAGTTCCCAGGTCTATTGCCAGTATCAGTGCCATTTTCTATATACATTTTGTATAACTTCCGGGTTGGCCAGTTCACCGGCCATGCCTTTATTTTGAAATACTGAAACCACATCGTCCACGCAGGTTTGCCCCATACCCTGTAAAGATTCCCATGAATATCCGCCAAGATGTGGGGTGATGATCACATTATCCAATTGGGCTAACCGGTGGCCTCCGTTAATGGGTTCCCCTTCTACCACATCAGTGGCATAGGCTCCCAATAATCCTTTCATGAGCGCATCGTAAAGCGCATTTTCATCGAGCAGCTCGCCCCTGCAGGTATTTACCAATACAACATTTTTTTGCATGGCAGCCAATTGGTCTTTGCCAATCATTCGTTGTGTTTCTGCTGTTAGGGGACAGTGAAACAAAATGGCATGAGCGCTGCTGATAAGCTCGTTCAGGCCTACTTTTTTTGCGTTGAATTCACTGAACCTGCTTTTTTCAATATAAGGATCCGATGCAATAATATTTGCATGAAACCCTTTTGATAAGATTTCAGCACTTCGTGAACCGATATTTCCCAGTCCAATGATCCCAATGGTTTTTCCCCGCAATTCCATCCCGATCATACGGTACCGTTCAGCCCAGTGCCCATTTTTTACAGCCTGGGAACCCTGTGGCACCAGCCTCGATGCTGAGATCAGCAATGCAACTGCATACTCGGCAACGGCTTCTCTTTCGACCAGCCCCTTCACCCTTGATACCATTATGCCCAACTCGGTAGCTGCCTGAAGGTCTACATTGTCGCATCCGATCCCATGACGGACCAGCAGGACAAGCTCTTTGCACTGTTCCAATACCTTTCGGGTAAACTTTGGTGTTACGCTTGCAATGATCCCGTTTGAGTTTTTAACTTTCCCGGCCAGGTCATCGGGAGCAATATCAGAAGGCACAGTGATGTGCTGAATATCTGAAAATCTCTCTATAGTCTTTACATGCTCTTTAAAATGCTTCCCAAAAGTGCTGGAATTAACAATTGAAATAATAGGTCTTCTCATTTTACATAATTTATCCCGGTTATTAATCAGGCCATATCTTCAAATCAAAATCATTTTTATAATTTCCAATAACATGCTATCCAAAATATTCAAGTGCCCTAATCGACAATCTAATTCATTTTATCCCCTTTGCGCTTATTAATTAAACCAAGCACATAAAAAGCATTCATTTCATTTTTCCAATGAATCTCGCAGGCAATGCAAAATGATGAGGCGCTAAAAAAACCAGGCGCAAACTACAATGAAATTTAATAAATTGTACACATTAATTGCCTCGATGACCTGTTTCACAATTTGTTTAGGGGCTAACTGTGTGCCAGGCTTTTTTTAGCCTGTGCAACCACATTAAAATTGCAGTGTCTGTGCCGTTATAAAAAAGTTTTCATTGAATTCTCAAGTTTGATGATGAAATGGCTTACCTTTAAAGCAGCAATTTGCGGTAAGCATGTTTTAAAAAAAGTAGTCATTAATGGGACAGCCGGCAGCAAGAATGGGAGATATGCATGTTTGCCCGATGGTTACACCGGGCTTGCCACCTATTCCTCATGTGGGCGGGCCGATATCAGGGCCTGGCTGCCCAACAGTTTTAATTGGGGGCACGCCCGCTTCTGTAGTTGGTGACATCTGCGTTTGTGTTGGCCCACCCGATTCCATTGCAATGGGGTCGACCACTGTGCTCATTGGCGGCAAGCCTGCGGCGCGCATGGGAGATACGACTGCGCATGGCGGGTCAATAATACTTGGTTGCCCGACAGTCCTTATAGGGTAAACTTTTTTTCGTTCTCATGTAAAAATTATTTGGCGGTCGCTTTTTTTCGTTACAACGGAAAATATAAATATCATCAGGCCCTGATGGATTATTTCGCCTTCGGCTGTCTGCCCAAATATTTCTCTTTAATAATATTGATATGGTGCTCCACGTGCCCCGGAATGATATAGCCTAATGCAAGCACATTGATTTCATGGTTGCTGGCAGTTCCTTTTGCCAGCAGTTGGTCTTCATCAAAAGAGGCAAATAATATTTCTGTTGATTTTCTCAACCACCTGAATTCTTTGACCAGGTCTGCCCATCTTCTCTCTGGTGCACGGGAATGACTGGCCCAGCTATTTTCATCGAAAGAAGATAGGGGAGTGGTGTCCATTCTTGCTATGCGCAATGCCCGGTATGCAAAAACACGTTCGGCATCAATAATGTGCTGGAGCAATTCTTTTATTGTCCATTTGCCTTCAGCATAAGCATGGTTCAATTTTTTGGATGGTATTTTTTTGAGCAGCTTCTCAAATTCAGCAGAGTTTTTCTTTATGGCCTTCAATACCTCCTTTTCTGTTGATGCATTGATGTATTTGTGATAATATTCCGCAGCAATCGCGTGTTTTTTGTTCAGCATAATTTTTATGTAAATATAGAAAAATAAAGCCCTGCTGGTGCAAGGCTTGAAAAGTTTTATACCGGAAGGGCCTTAATCTTTCTTGCTCTTTAAAACTGATTTTGGGGCATCCTTCTCTTTTATTTCTGTGTTGAGCCTGTTTGCCAGTTTTATGGCATCATAAGCATTTACAATCCCACCGGAAATGCTTATGTCAGAAAGGTTCACCAGGTCATCATCGGTGCCTGGTTTTTTTACTTTTCCAGGTGGCGCCACGGCTGATTTGACGATGCAATATTTTACCTGTTGCGGAGTGAGCGCAGGGTAATATTCCATGATCAGTGCAGCAATTCCTGTAACAACAGGGGCAGCCATGCTGGTTCCCTGCAAATTGCCATACCTGTTGCCTCCCGGCAAAGTGGAATAGATTTTTGTGCCCGGCGCAAAAACATCTACTTCTTTTTTCCCATAGTTAGAAAATGAAGCGGTATAGCTTTTAAAGCCGGGTTCAGCCAGCGGATCGCTGCTTGCACCGACAGTGATCCAATTTGAGGCTGTGCCCGATTGGTCTTTGAATACAGGATTTGGAAAATTGGTAGTGCTGTCAAGATCCGCATTGTCATTTCCCGCTGCTTCCACTAACAGCACGCCCTTGCTTTGGGCATACTTCACTGCATCATCCACCCATGCTTTGTTAGGGGAAAGGTGCTTGCCAAAGCTCATGTTGATGACCTTAGCTCCGTTATCAACCGCATACCTGATCGCTAGGGCAATGTCTTTATCATGCTCATCGCCATTAGGCACGGCGCGTATCATCATAATGCGCACATTGTCGGCAATTCCGTTCATGCCTATCCCGTTGTTCCTTTCTGCAGCAATGATGCCTGACACATGTGTGCCATGCATCGGGTCCCTGGCCATGATGTTGTTGTTGCCATAATGCCTGTCGTTGATATCGCCTTCATTATCCTGCACGATCTGGTGCCTGTAGTTTTCCGGCGCTTTTTCTTTGGCCTCGGATTTTTTTACTTCACGGTCAACCACTTCAGAAAAATCGCTGATGTATTCTTTATTGGTCATGTCCATGATTTTATCGGCTTTGAACATATACAATAAAATGGCTTTTGCTCTTTTTGCTTCATTGTCGTTGGTTTCGAAAGTATCGAGCTCGTTGCCTGTATATTCTGCTTTGTTCATTGCTTTTTGAACAATGCTGTCGCTTCTGATGGCTGTTGCTAAAAAGCGTTTCAATATCAAAAGGTCTGCAGCGCTCTCCTGTGGGTTTTCGCCTGTTACGGTTTTTTTTGCCAGGAGCCACATCTGATAGTTGTCTGCATCTTCGCCTTTTAATGTTTTGGGGTCGAAATCTTTTGCTTCGAACCTGTCTTTGAATTTGTAGTACACCCGTGTTTCTTCGCCTGAGTCATCGCTTACATTTTCCCCATTTTTGCCGCCAATAAAATTCCACCCATGCACATCATCTGTATATCCATTATGGTCATCGTCTATGCCATTGCCCGGGATTTCTTTGGGGTTGGTCCAAAGAATGCCTTTCAGGTCTTCGTGCAAGGTGTCTATTCCCGAATCAATGACGGCAACAATTACCTGTTTGCTCTTTAAATTTTTTTCTCTGATGAACTGATAACATTTGTCAAGGCTGATGCCTTCCACACCATCCTGTTCTTTGTCCATTAAATGCCATCCTTTGGGAAGATCTGTTTTTGCGGAGACTCCTTGCCCAAACCCATGTTGTGAAGCAAAAAAAATAGAGGTGATGATCAGCCCGCAAAACAACCGTTTAAGAAAATGCATTCTTTTGATTTTTATTTTAATGATAACGATAAGAATATCCTTGTAGGCAAGGTCTGCTCAAAAACAAACGCTAAAAATACTATGTAATAACAAATTGCCTGCTCTTTTTTTTATGCAGAGGGCTTATAGTAATGTTAAAACTTTAACCTGCTATTGCTCTGCCGACGACAGGTTCAGTTCTACTCTTCTGTTGGCAGATCTCCCTTTTTCAGTGCCATTATCTGCGATGGGCTGTTCTTTGCCATGCCCTGTAGCGGTAATCCTGTTTTCTGCTATACCTTTAGCTATGAGATAGTTTTTTACAGCACCTGCTCTTTTTTGCGAAAGGGCAAGATTATCTTCCACTGTGCCAATTGAATCCGTATACCCGTCAATAGCAAGTTTCAACTCGTTGTGTTTGCTCAAAACATCGGCCAGTTCATTTAATCGGGCATACGAACCGGCTGTAAGTTTATCGCTGGCTGTTTTGAACAAGATGTTATGCGCAACATAATTCACTTTTTCTCTTATTTCTTTCTTTATTTCAGGGCAGCCATTGTTTTCTTTTATGCCAGGGATTGTTGGGCATTTGTCTTCTTCATCATTAATGCCATCGCCATCGGTATCAGGAATGGGGCACCCGTGGTATTTGGCA
>JAFEAJ010000054.1 GCA_018266455.1 Bacteroidota bacterium | reverse complement strand
ACTATTTTTCAGTATTATACCATTTTTCTCAACCATTACATTTGATACAGTTATGTTTTCTGATTTTCTTTCGAGGTAAACACGTGAAAAAAAATTGTCCTCTTTTTCAATGCTGTCCCAAAACGAATCCAGGTATTCATGATAATCCTTTTCCGCCACATCTTTTGACCGCTGGCCCAGCCGGAACATAACCCCTGACATAAAACTTCTCTCCGCATTGGCAGCAAAAAACAAAGGGAAGCACTCTTCATTGCCGGTAAAAAAAACCTGGTAAAAAGCTTCAGGCTCAGATGGCCGGTTACTCGCTTTCTTCCTTACCTGTTCATCGCTCTTTACCCTAAGCCCTTTCGGTATGGTTATGCTTAAACCAACTTCATTAAATGTGAGCAGTTTACTTTTGAAGGGCAAGAACAAGCCTGCTACCATTTCATTCACGATCTCAAAATATTGCCTCATCTGAACCAGTAAAGTATGACATTAAAGAAATGTTCGCCTGTCAAAATAAATACCGGCTTGTTATAGCCGCGGATAAAAAAGGCCATGAAACGAAAAAAAATCAATACGAGCCCTATCCTAATTTAATGTTCCATCCTTCTCTGTAATTTCTTTTTACAAACTGGTTGGCTTCATCAAAATTGGTGATCTTCATATTGGCCGCATCCCATAATAGTTTTTTTCTCCCGGGGAAACCGCCGGTGCCTTTTATGTTCCAGCTTCTCAAGGCAAGGTTGCCCATCAAAATGGTTTCTGTGAGCGGCCCTGCATATTCGAAGGGGGAGCTCAGTTCATTTTTTCCATAGCCAGCAATGCAGGCGTTCACCCATTGCACATAGTGGCCTTCAGGCACACGGGCTAACGTTTTGGGCACATTCACTTCTTTCATTCTTGATGTGGGCAGCAGCATCGGGTTGGCGCCATAAGTGCCGCACATCATCTTCCCTTTTGAGCCCTCAATAATCACTCCGCCATCGCCTCCTCCCATTTTTTCTTCAGGCTCCAGTTCATCAGGCCTTTCAGGCAGTATGCCCCCGTCAAGCCAATGCAGCTTCACATCAGGCTTCCCATTCTTACCGGGAAATTTCAGGATAACAGAAGATGATATCGGGCAGCTTTCGGGGTAATAATCAGCCTGCCACATTTTTTCATAGATAGTTCCTTCGCTGCACTCCACTTCTGAAGGGTAGCCTAAACCAACCGTTTTAAATGCAGGGTCAATAAGGTGGCAGCCCATATCGCCCAGTGCACCCGTCCCGAAATTCCAAAAGCCGCGCCAACTAAATGGAACATATTCCTTATGATATTCCTGGAACTGAGCAGGGCCAAGCCACAAGTCCCAATCCAACTCTTTAGGAATTTCATCGTGAGCGATAGGCGCGCCCATACCTTGTGGCCACACCGGCCTGTTGGTCCAAACAATTATTTTATGCGCATCGCCGATGATGCCGGCATTATACCATTCCTGCATCTGGCGAACACCATCACCGCTTGCGCCCTGGTTGCCCATCTGCGCTACCACTTTTTGACGGATGGCCATTTCCGTTAGCATGCGGGCTTCATAGATATCATGCGTTAACGGCTTCTGGACGTACACATGTTTGCCTAATTGAATAGCAGATGCTGCGGCAACGGTATGGCAGTTGTCGGGAGTGGAAACTGATACAGCATCAATATGTTTATGCTCTTTGTGCAGCATTTGCCTGAAATCTTTATAATATTTTGCTTTAGGATAACGCTTTACGGAAGTAGCAGCCTGCCTGTCGTCCACGTCGCACAAATAAGCAATCTCTGTTTTGCCGCTGTCATAAAAATTTTTCAGATCGCTTTCGCCTTTGCCCCCCACACCAATACCTGCAATGACGAGCTTATCGCTTGGGGCTACAAACCCGCGGCCAAGCACATGTCTTGGCACAATAAAAAAACCTGTTGCCGCAAGCGAAGAATCTCTTAAGAATTTTCTCCTTGATGCATCATGAGCGTTCTTTTTTTTCATATAGCTAAACTTTGTTAATGAATGAAGAAATTTAGACGGTAATTTATAAAAAAACAGAAAAGGGGAAAAAAGATATTGATGAACCCCAAGAAGCAAGTAAGGTTCGGCCCATGCATACCATGTCGCTTACATGCCAAATACAGCTCTTTCCTTTGCCGTTGCCAGGAACGAGCAAACATCATTTTCGGAGCCCATAAATGGCCCGGAAGATTCGATTTTTAAGGTTGCCATGGCAGCTGCAAATTCCCCGGCTTTTTGAAGCCCCGCTCCTTTAAAACGCTGATATAAATATCCCGACATATAGGTATCGCCGCACCCTGTCGCATCCACCACTGATATAACAGGGCTGTAAGCAGGCACATGATAGAACCTAAGTCCATCATAAATTACAGAGCCACGGCTGCCAAGAGTGATCACGATTTCACGAACCCCCCATTCAAACAAAATCCTTGCAGATTTTTTTACATCAGCAGAACCAGTCAGCACTTCCATTTCAAACTCATTTGCCTTCAATATGCTCACGTATTGCAATGCCAGTTTTTTTTCAGCCCAGTCAACAGCAAATACTTTCTGGTTTTCTACTTTGCGAAGATAGCCCTGCACATCGAGCGATACTTTTCCTTTTTCTGACAACTGCTTTATAATTTCGACAGGAATATCATCTGCCAATAATGGGCCAAGATGAAAGAAACGGGCATCTACATGTTTAAAGTCGCCGGACTTGAAAGGGTCTGACCTGCGAAGGACCCTCTGGGTCCTGTGATCTTGGTCCTGAGCATAGTTGTTCTCGAAATAAACCGTGTGCTCAGACAGCCTTGCCAGCCGCACCTCAATTCCATGGTCGAGCAGGTCTTCAACAAAATGCATTTCCTGTTTCCCTACTGAAGTCAATAATAAATATTTCAGGCTCATGTTCCGGAGGGCATTGGAGAAATAAAAAGAAGTGCCCCCAGCCATGTGCACTACCGACTTTTTGGTGACCACTTTATCGTGCGTGATGTGGCCTATGCAACAGATATCATACATCAGCTAAGAGTTTTGAGCCATAACAATTTCAGGATGCTGCAAAATAACCCGGTAATTTATGCAAAAGTTGTTTTATGTGATGAATGGGTGAATACGGCTGAACCGATTTAGCTTCTAAGGCATAAAAAATGCAATTTCTTATATGATCTCCACTCTAATGCTTTATCCAAATCAAAAAAGCTAATCGGCCCCCCATGCAGATTAGCATTGCTGATAATTTATCCCTCACCATTTGTTACCGGAGCTATACCCCCAGGCTCCATCCCTCCCGGTAAGTTCTTTTCACAAACTGGTTCGCTTCGTCAAAATTCGTGATTTTCATATTTGGGCCATCCCATAATAATTTAATATGCCTGCCTGGATATTCCATTTCTCCTTTGCTATTTTGCTTTTGTATGTTATAACTGCGGATCGCAAGGTTGCCCATGAGCACGCTTTCGGTGAGGGGGCCGGCGATATCAAAATTTGAACTGAGGTTTTTTGCTTTATCGCTTCCGTACCCAGCAATTGCTGCTTCTACCCATGCAGCATAATGGCCTTCGTCGCCGCCTGGCACACGAGCCACAGTTTGCGGCACATGTGCTTGTGCAGTTTTTGAAGTTGGCAGCAACTGCGGATCCTTTCCATAAGTGCCGCACATCATATTTCCTTTTGTGCCGATAAAATAAGTGCCATTGCCCCCATCGCCAAACACCTCATTGGCCCCTAATTCTACAGGTCTTGTAGGCTGAATGCCGCCATCCATCCAATGCAGCTCTACATCAGGTTTGCCATTTTTGCCTTTAAAAGTCAACGTAATGTGTGAAGCAATTGGCCCGCCTTCAGGAAAATATGCCATGTGCCAATTGGAGATATATTGTGAAGCCACGCTACATTCAGCAGAAACCGGATAGCCCAGATCGAGCACCGCAAAAGCCGGCGCCATAATGTGACAGGCCATATCGCCAAGAGCGCCTGTGCCATAATCCCACCAGCCGCGCCAGTTGAAGGGGAGCAGCCCATCGAAATAATCTTTTTTTGGCGCAGTGCCCAGCCAAAGGTCATAATCAAGCTCAGGCGGTATTGGCGAAGCAGTTGTTGGCCTGCCAATGCCCTGGGGCCAAATAGGCCTGTCTGTGAAACAATAAATTGTTTTCACATCGCCTATCAAACCGGCTGCATACCAGTCTTGCAGCACGCGAACACCATCACCACTTGCTCCCTGGTTGCCCATTTGGGTGACTACTTTATACCGGTGCGCAGCCTGCGTTAGCATTCGCGCTTCATAAATATCGTGCGTCAAAGGCTTCTGCACATATACATGCTTGTGCAATTGCATAGCTGCCATAGCAGCCACCGCATGTGTGTGGTCCGGCGTGGATACGGATACCGCATCAATATATTTTGCCTCTTTAGAAAGCATTTCCCTGAAATCTTTGTACCGCTTTGCTTTAGGGAAACGTGTTACTGAATTTTTTGCCTGCCTGTCATCCACATCGCAGAGGTATGCAACCTCTGCCTTGCCGCTCTTATAAAAGTATTCCAGGTCGCTTTCCCCTTTACCGCCCACGCCAATGCCTGCAACGATCAATTTGTCGCTCGGCGCAACAAAACCCCGGCCAAGCACATGCCTTGGCACAATAAAAAAACCTGTTGCAGCTAATGATGTGTCTTTCAGAAATTTTCTCCTGGAATTGTTGAAAGGATTTTTCTTTTGCATGAAATAATTTTTTCTATGGCTGATTAAATAAATGAAGTTTCGAATTTACATCAAAGTTCATTTCATTTATAAAAAAATACAACAGGAAGGAACAATAATTATTTTTGCCATCTATCGTGATGAGCCGAATTGCTTTCAACAACGCCATCTTTAATGTCGCAAATGTTATTAAGAATTAAACAGGAAAATTTTTTTGGACAGAAACAGGCCGTTCAATAAAACCACTCAGAAGTTTTCTTCACTGGACTTTGCCCACATGGTGGCTTTTTTATTTTTCCACAAGATAAATTTGTAGCCTATAGAAGCGTTGAGCCACTGTAATTTATTAGCGTTGCTGACTCCCCAGAAATGATTAATATAGTCTTTATAATTTTTCACATCAGGAGACCTGAGGGGAATGTAAACTGCCAGTGAAAGGAAACCAAGTTTCGAGTTTCCGGGCCTGATGTCAATGCCACCCCCGAAAGTGAAATTTTTAAACAATTGATTGTATTGGGTATTGTCTTTATAGTAAATGTAGGTGTTGGTGCCATACATAAACTCCACATAGGGGATGATCGTCACTGAAGGCGCGCCTGTGAAGATCCTTAACTTTACGCCAACATTGTACCCGGGGTCAACATAATACCAGCCTGCGCCGGCAAAAACTCCAAAATTTTTTATTGGGTAATAAATGGCATTGGCCCCTACCCCGCCATATTCATAGCCAACTCCAACGCCTGCTGAAATTTTGTCTAAAGGAGCGCTATAATGCATGGGGGCAATTTCGTTAACCCCAAGGCTATCCTGCGAAAACAATTGAGAAGCTGTTAATACAAAAAACAATAATAAAGCAGTAGTTATATAGCTTTTTCTCATAACAGGTAAAGATAATTAAGAAACCTAATTAAGTTGTTAAGTGTATGCAAAAACTACAACGCGAAATGGAAGCCCTGAGGCATGAGTTATGAGCGATGCAATTTCGAAATGCAAAAAGTATGGCTTGCATTGGGAAAAACCCACAACGAGCTGATCATGTTAAACCAGTTTTGCATCAAGCGTGATATTAGTGTTCAAAGATTTGCTGATGGGGCAGTTCTGCTTTGCATCTTCAGCGGCATCCTTAAACTTTGCTTCGCTAATGCCAGGCACTTTTGCTTTCAGCACAAGATCCGAACTGGTAATAACGCCATCACCCAAGGTAACTGTTGATGTCACATCGAGCGATTCTGCAGTAAAGCCTGCTGCCTGCAGAACAAAGCTTAATTTCATGGCAAAGCAGCCTGCATGCGCCGCAGCAATCAACTCCTCAGGGTTAGTCCCAACCCCCTGCTCAAACCTGGATTTGTATGAATATTGCACCTTGTTCAGCACTGTGCTCTGTGTAGTAAGATGGCCTGTGCCTTCTTTTCCTGTGCCGCTCCAAACGGCAGTTGCGGTTCTTTTCATATTGATTATTTTTAAAATTGTGAATGATCTTAGACCCTGTTGAAAAACAATTATTAGAACAACCGGTATGCCCAATCTTTCTAAAGCTCATACCGGGCAGGGCACAAAATTTAATATCCTTTACAAGTTCAGGTTCTTTAAATGAATAGCTAAAAAAACAGAACAATTAAATAACTTAAAAGTTGTGCCAGATGGTTTTCCTGTCTTAGCGCTGACAAAAATTTTGCAATGATAATAACTTGTAACGATTTTGAAAAAAAATGATGTGCGAGAAAAATAAATTACAGGCGCCCCGGCTTCCTGATACTTAAACAGGCATTCCTATCAACAAACGATTTTGGAAAAGGGAGCAAAGAATTTTCAGCAAAAAAATTACCCATCGTATCCCAAAGAGGGCTTGGCTGGAAAACAGATGATGTGCGGCTAATTTCTCGAAAAAATAAATGGTTTTTTTCAACGAATACCTGGTACCAGATGTTTGTACTGGCAAAAAAGAAGTAGTTTTATTTCACTTATTACAACTCAGCCAGGAAGAAAAGAATCGCTTGAAGACAGGGTACAAACGACAATATAACCACAGATCTTCTTAAAAACCTCACATGCCTTTCAGCGAAATCGGTGTTTTAACTATGCCTGAAGAATTTTACACATATTATCAATCGCCACTGGGCCTGCTTAAAATTGCAGGCACAGAAAATTTCATTACTGAAATTCTTTTCATAGACAATATTGAAAAACCGCACATCGACCATAAGAAAAAAATCCCGCCTATTATTATCAATTGCATCGAGCAGCTTATTCAGTACTTCCAGAGCCAACGGAAATCTTTTGATTTTCCGATGAACCAGACTGGCACTGCATTTCAGAAGAAAGTATGGAACGAATTGCTCAGCATTCCATTCGGCAAAACCATCAGTTACCAGGAGCTCTCAAGAAGACTGGGCGACACCAGGGCAATAAGGGCCGCAGCTGCCGCAAACGGCAAGAATAACATTGTGATTGTTGTCCCATGCCACCGCGTTATCGGTTCCAAAAATGACCTGGTAGGTTATAGCGGAGGGGTCTGGCGGAAGAAATGGCTGTTAGATCATGAAGCAAAAATTGCCTATGGTGTACAAACATTGTTCTAAAATGCCGGTATTTTGTTCTCTAATAAAACAAATGGCATTACTGTTGCAAAAAACTGCCTGCAAGCGGCAGCACGATAGCAAAAACTGTTCCCCTGCCCGGGCCAGACTTTACGGAAATTTGCCCTTTGTGCAAGGTAATGATTTGTTGTGCAAGCGCCAGGCCAAGACCAAACCCCTGGTTAAGGCTGCTTTCGTCAACACGGTAAAAAGGCTGAAAAATTTTCTCCAATTCCTGCTCAGGAATTCCTTTGCCCCTGTCTTCAATGAAGATGTTGATCATATTCCGTTCAAATGAAAGATTTACTCTTGCAATGCGGTCTTCCGAATATTTGCATGCGTTAAGAACAATATTTTTTATGGCTGTAAACAACAGCTCCTCATTGCCAAAAACCAATAGCTTTTCGTCTTCGTCCGGCAACCCTTCAAATTTCAATACCACAGTAAAATCTTTGTTCAGCTTAGAAATTTCTCCTGGCAATGCGAGCACGACTTCATCAATTCTCACCAAATCAATTTCCAGCCCACTGGGATTGCCCGATGCCCTGGCAAACTCCAGCAAGGTTTGGGTAAGCCGGCCCAGCCTCCGCACATCCTGGTAAATCGACTCCATCACACTGCGGTATGCAGCAGCTTCGCGATCTTTGTTCAATGATATTTCCAATTGACTGGAAATGGAGGTGAGCGGAGTGATCAGCTCATGCGAAGCATTGGAGATAAACCGCCGATGGGTATTGAAACTTTCCTGCAAGCGGTTCAATAAACCATTTAAGGTTGCAGACAAATAAGTCCATTCGTCTTTGCTTTTTCCTGCCTTAATTCTTCGATCAATATTTTGCACCGATATTTCATTCACCTCATCTGATATTTTTCGCAATGGCACCAAAAGCCGCTTTGAAAAAAAATAACCGGCTATAAGGGCAATCAGTATGCCTCCTGTAAAACTTAGCCACAAAATAAATTTCAGTTGCTGCAGCTTTTTCTGGCCTTCCTCATCAAATGCAGCGGCAATCATTACTGCCTGAAAATTATTATCGCTGTAATAATGGGCAATGCCCTCGCGGTTACCAAAAGTGAAGTAAAAGTCAGCTCCCGTTCTCGCCTTGTCAATAATGTGCCTGTCAAACCGGATACTGTCATTAGGATGATCATTGTATATATATTTTCTTTGACCCGATGCGTCATAAGCCTGAACGGTTTTGTCTTTCATTGCCAGTATTGTTGACGCATCAATTTTCAGGATCATTTGCTGCCCAAACACTCCTGACTGGCTGAGCAAGCTGCCGGTGGTGACCGCCCAGTTCGTCAGCTTGGTTTTCATATAGTTCATCCTGTTCTTGTAGGAAAAATAATATACCGACCCGCACACCAGCATGAGGATAGCGAGAACAATGGCAGCAAAAAGCAGTGTTATCCTGATCCTGACAGACATAACAGCTAATTCGAATTGTCTTTCAAAATATAACCCATGCCTACCTGTGTTTGAATAAGCTTGGTTGAAAAATTTTTATCAATTTTATTGCGCAGGTAGCTTACATACACGTCAATAACATTCGTATTGCAATCAAAGTCCATTTCCCAAACGTTCACGGCAATATCGGCCCTTGACAACATCCGGTTTTTGTTGCGCAGCAAATATTCCAGCAACTGGAACTCTTTTGCAGTGAGGTTAATTTTTTGCCCGTTCCTTATCACTTCTTTTCTATCCAGGTTCATTTCAAGGTCTGCTGCCCGCAAAAAATTTCCAACGGGGATATTTTCAGCCATTGACCTTTTCAACAGCACTCGTATTTTCATAATCAGCTCCCGGAATTCAAATGGCTTTACGATATAATCATCAGTTCCTGCATTGTAACCTTCAATTTTATCATTGAGGGTGCTCATTGACGTTAATATAATAATTGGAAGATTGATGTCCTTTTTCCGTATAAGCCTGCAAAGCTCATAGCCATTAATGCCGGGCAGGTTGATGTCCACAATAACCAGGTCATAAGAATGCGATTGAAGTAGCCGCTGGCCTATGTTGCCATCGTATGCAACTTCGGCATAAAAGCCCTGTTCCATTAAACCGACTTTGAGGGTATCGGCAATCTTTCGCTCGTCTTCAATAATCAATATCTTTCTTTCGCTCATTGTTGCATGTTAATTAAAATATAAAGTTCTTGTATGTGCCTTAAAGCACAATGCATGCTTAAGCAAATTAGTGCTTCCTTAAATCAAATAGGGCCGAAAACTGCAAAAAAAATTCTAATCAAATTTTAATTTCATTTTAATTCACGCCTAATTGCGTCTTTTAACTTTTGCAGATGGCTTAATCTAATTGGGTATTGGTGCCAGCTTTTAAAAATATTTTATTGCCAGTAGACCTTTCTCTAAACACAGGCTTGGCTGTGAAAAAGGCAATTGAACTGGCAGACCAGGGCAGCTCAACCATTCACCTGTTCCATACTGCAAGGTCAAGAACTGCGGCAATGAACGGGTTTATTGATGAGCATTTCAGGTTACAGCAATTAAAAAAGCATATAGAAAAAGAATTGCCAGGCACAACGGCAACAATCAGCATTAACAGCACAAGCTCAGTTGAAAATGCCATTGCACAAAAAGCAATTGAATTGAAGCCGGAACTGATAATTATCGCAAAGCACTCCAATAAAAAGCTTTTTGCGTTTAGGAAAATAATATCTTCCGGGAGCCTGGCAAAAAGAACCCGTTGTGCAGTGCTTACCGCCAAACCGGGCTCCCTTGACAGCAAAATAAAATCCATCGTAATCCCAGTCCAATCGAGGGTCCCAAGAAGAAAACTGGAACTACTGGCCTATTTGGCATGGAAAAAAAATACCACCGTTTACCTGGTGTCGATGCTGAACAGATTGAAACGCTTTGACGATTATGATTCCTCAGTATCGCACACGCTCGTTGAAACATATCGGCTACTGAAAGATGGCGCAAACTGCCAAATATTTCACAGGTTGGTTTCGGGCAGTAATATCGCCAGAACTGCATTGCAGTTTGCTGAATCGGTAGATGCAGATGTGCTTTTGGTAAACCCTGATGAGCTTAATATATCTTCGCTGGCCAGGCTTGATATAACGGATATGCTTATGTGCAATTCAAAATTGCAGCTATTGACCATCGCGCCTGGCAAAATAAATGTGTAAAAGAAAAGTTATTTTAGCATCAAAAATGGTTTCAGCTAAATTACTTTCAAGAATATGGAAAAACATGGACGAATATGCAGATTTGCAATTAATATGCAAAATATTTCAAGACAAGTTGTAAGCCCTTGTGATAAAAAAACAGATTAATGAATTGAAACGTGCGACAGGGGCTGTTTTCAAATGTTTGGCTTACCTTCACCCTGCAACACAGGCACATAAAGAGATATAAAAAGCAATTGAATTATTTACGTTATTTGCAATAATAATATATATTCTAACTTAAAAAAAACAGAAACATGCGTATCAACAACAAGGCACTAATCGGTCTTTTACCGATCATGCTCATTTCATGCGTCAGCAGCAAAAAATTCAAGTCGCTGCAGTCTAAATATGATAGTTTGAATAAATCGTATACCGGTCTTCAAGCTGACCTAAAAGATTGCCAGGACAAAAAAGCTGCTTGCGACCAGTCCTTAACACAAAAAACAAAAAGCGACCAGGATGAAATCGATGCATTGAACAAACAAATTGCATTCCTGAAAGAACACAACACACAAGCATTGCAGCAACTGGAAGATTTGTCAGTAATCTCTAAAGACCAGGCACAAAGCATCAAACAATCGCTCGATAACCTGGGAGCAAAAGATTCTTACATACGCACTCTTCAGGAGCAAATGGCACATAAAGATTCTTTGAATAATGCCCTGGTGTCTAACCTGAAAGGCGCAGTGGGAGACCTGAATGATAAGGACATTGAAGTAAAAGTGGATAAAGGAGTGGTATATATCGACATTTCTGATAAGCTTCTTTTTAATAGCGGCAGTTATACTGTAACCAAAAGGGCTAAAGAAGTGCTCGGAAAAGTAGCTAAAGTGTTAAAAGCACAGCCTGACATTGAATTCATGGTAGAAGGACATACTGATAATGTACCCTATCACCAGGGCGCACTGCTTGACAACTGGGACCTTTCAGTAAAAAGGGCCACATCAGTAGTTCGGATACTTCAATACAAGTATGGACTTGAGCCTGCACACATGGCAGCAGCGGGCCGCAGCGAATATATTCCTGTTGACACCAACAAAACATCTGCAGGAAGAGCGGCCAACAGGCGTACGCGGATCATCATTTTACCACAACTTGACCAGTTCTTTAAATTACTGGAAAAAAAATAAAGATTTAGGTTTTAAGGTTAACAACGAAGGGGCGCATAAATTAAATTTTATCGCCCCTTATTTTTTAACGGAATAAAAAAAAATTCCTCCATGGACATGGAGGAACTTAACCCTTAAAACAACCAACATGAAAAACATTGTTGATCGATATAATAACATTGGCCGAGCCTAGAAAGTTTATTAAAATTTTGTGAAATGCCAAGACCTGACAGGCCATGAGCAGCAAGGCCCAGATAAAGGATACTGGACGCACAGGCCTTTACCTTCTGCTATTTACATTGGTCCTATGATTGCTCAGGCCAATGCAATTTCCAGCACCTGCTGCATAGTCCTTACGTAATGGAACTTCAGGCCTTTAATAAATGAAGAATCGATTTCACCTATATCTTTCTCGTTTTGCCAGCAAAGAATGATCTCTTTTAAACCGGCACGTTTCGCTGCTAAGATTTTTTCTTTAACTCCACCAACAGGAAGCACCTGGCCGCGCAAGGTAATTTCGCCTGTCATGGCAAGATAGGGCTTTACACGTTTGCCCGTTAAGGCAGAAGCAATAGAAGCCATCATGGTAATCCCGGCGCTTGGCCCGTCTTTGGGGACCGCGCCTTCCGGCACATGCAGGTGCAAAGTTTTGTTCAAAAAAATTTCCGGTTCGATATCGAATTTTTTTGCGTTCGATTGAAGATAGGTCAGTGCTGTAACAGCACTTTCCTTCATCACATTACCCAGGTTGCCCGTCAACTTCAGGTCAGCTTTGCCATCGCTCAGGCTGGTTTCCACGAACAATATATCCCCACCCACATAGGTCCATGCAAGCCCCACCGCCACACCAGGCATATTGGCTACTTTATAAATATCATTGCTATACCGGGGCTTGCCCATTACTTTTTCCAGGTCGCCCAATGAAACCGTAGGCTTTAATTTTTCTTTAGTAGCATATTCCTTTGCCTCGAACCGCATCAATGCGGCCAGTTGCCTGTCCAGTTCGCGCACGCCACTTTCCCTGGTATAATCTTGTATTATTTTCTCGATTACCCTATCCCCTATCCGGAAATCTAAATCTTTCAGGCCGTGTGCTTCTTTTTGCTTTGGGATCAGGTGCCTTTTAGCGATTTCTATTTTTTCTTCCACAGCATACCCGCTCAGGTCAATAATTTCTAACCTGTCGCGCAAGGCAGGCTGGATGTGGTTAATATCGTTTGCGGTTGCCACGAAAAGCACTTTGCTCAAATCATATTCCAGTTCCAGGTAATTGTCATAAAAAGTATGGTTTTGTTCGGGGTCAAGCACTTCAAGCAAAGCTGAAGACGGATCACCACGAAAATCTGTGCCCACTTTATCAACCTCATCCAATATCATTACCGGGTTTGATGACCTCACTTTCCTTAACGACTGCAGTATCCTCCCCGGCATTGCGCCAATATAAGTTTTGCGATGCCCGCGTATCTCGCTTTCATCGTGCAGACCGCCAAGGCTGATGCGAACATATTTTCTTCCTATAGCACTGGCAATACTTTTTCCAAGCGATGTTTTCCCTATGCCGGGAGGGCCAATAAAACAAAGTATCGGGCTCTTCATATCTCCTTTTAGTTTCAGCACTGCCAGGTATTCCAAAATTCTTTCTTTCACTTTATCCATGCCATAATGATCATGGTCAAGAATTTTTTTAGCTTTTTTCAGGTCATAGGAATCATCGGTATATTCTTCCCAGGGAAGATCAAGCATCAAATCGAGGTGATTATACACAACAGAATAGTCGGGCGTGCTGGGGTGCATGCGCTCCAGTTTTTCAATTCCCTTCCTGAACGCGTCTTTTGCTGCAGCAGGCCATTTTTTAGTCTCTGCTTTTTTCTGCATTTCTTTCACTTCGCGCTCATTGGTATCGCCCCCCAACTCATCTTTTATGCTTTTTAGCTGCTGCTGCAAAAAATAATCGCGTTGCTGTTTGTCTAATTCAGTTTTTGTTTTGTTGGTAAGTTTGTTTTTCAGCTCAGCAAACTGCAGTTCTTTCTGGAGCAACTGCATCAGCATATCTGCCCGCGACTGGATCTTAGGATCTTCCAGCAATTTTTGTTTGTCCTGCAAATCTGAATTCAGGTTGCTCGATACAAAATGTATCAGGAAAGCCGGGTTCTCAATATTCTTTAAAATAATAGATGCCTCGGAAGGAATATTTGGCGAAAGTTGGATGATCTGTGTAGCAAGGTCTTTTATGTTCGAAATATAGGCCTGAAAATCCTGGTTCTTCGGAGCCTGTTCTTCTTCCAATAAAATAACTTGCGCTTTGAAATAAGGATCCTCGGAAGTAATGGCGCCCACCTGGAACCTGTGCTTGCCCTGCAAAATTACTGTTGTGCCCCCGTCTGGCATTTTGATGAGCTTAATGATCCGTGCAACAGTGCCAATTTTTTCAAGATCTGTTATTGCCGGGTCTTCAACCCCACTGTCTTTTTGTGCAATAACGCCTATCAATTTGTCAGTTTTATAAGCCTCGTTCACTGCCTTAATGCTTTTGTCGCGGCCAACAGTTATCGGCAGCACGACACCGGGAAAAAGCACTGTGTTCCGAAGCGGCAATACCGGCAATTCGGCTGGTATATCAATATCATTAAGGCTTTCATTATCGCTCTCATTCAGGGGGATGATGGGCATGAAATCCATCTCCTCCTCAGTTGCCAGAAAAAGTTTTTTCTCTTTCATATTCAGTTTATCCATGACAAAATAACACCAATTCCCTGGAAATGTCCTTTTTTCTGGTGCTTTGCCTATATCGCCAAATATAATGCCATTGATAAACGTATTGACGCGCTTATTATTTGAAATTAAATTTATTGCACGACCACGCATGAGTTATATGAAATAAAGAGCATGCATTTTTTGAGCAGCTATATTTAGTGATTAAGCTTCATGCAATAGCCAGGTCAGGCATATAACTTCATTTTTTTTCTTCTACCAAAACAATCGAAGGCTTTTCGCTAACTGAAATGTTGATTGTGCCATTAGCTACTTTCCTGTTTGTAACCAGCCCATGTACCGAGTTGTCAGCAAAGTCAACTTCATAAGCATTGTTGTTATGCGTTAGCCCGGCTTTCAATTTGTAATTTTCAACCATGGCCCCGTTATGCGTGGGGCAGTACAAAAAATATGCTACTGAATCAGGATATAATTTGTTCCTGTATTTATAAACCCACACATTGCCTTTTTCATTGACAACCTCATCAGCAACATAATTTCCAAGCACGTTCACAAAAGTGCTGATGTAATACCATGCCGCCAGCGGTTGCATTTTCCCATCATCAGTCTGACGGAATACCCCACTGGTCAAATAAACTCTCGGGTCATTCTTAACTGCGCTGTCGCGGAGCCAGTACAGAATATAAGCATCAAATCCTGAAAAAGCCGTTGCATTGATCGAGCGCAAAATAAAAATACCCTGGCATTGTTGTTCTGAAAGCCCAGGCACCATTGGTGTTGCCTGCCTGGAGTTTTGGCTTTTATCATAGCCATTCTCTCCTAAAAAGCATTCCACGTTTGGTGCTATCTTATAAGTAGCTTCTCGTGCACGTAACAGCTTCCAGCGCAAAGAGTCTTCCTCTGGTGTGATGCCATGTGTCCCATTTGTTGAATAATGATGGTACTGAATACCCCCATCCCAAATGAATTTTTTATCTTTTCTTAAAGTATTGCATAAAAACTTGTACACCCGCACCCGATTGGTGTCCAATTCGATCATTCCGCTGGTCATCAGCCTGGCGGTGCTATCTGCATTTTTTATTCCGCAGGTTTTTCCTAACCTGCCTTCGCCGCCATCATAATCAGCACTGCTTTCAGCAAAATATTCTACAGGATTGCAATATTTTTCTCCCACCCATGTGGCATCGTCTTCATTTCCATTTTCATACAAGCTCATTATACCAAGCCCTGAGCCTTTGGGCTCATGCGATAATGCCAACAAATTTGTATCAACTTTACTATTCCCAAAAAATGCGGCGATATTCCACATCATGTTGGCATGCCTGGCATAGCTCATTGTGTTTTCAGGATCCATCCCAATTTGAGTGACGGGCCTCAGGTTTTCGTACCTGGCATCATTCATCCACAAAGGTTTTCCCATTATGCTGCACCATACATTGCCATTGTATTGCTGTTTGATATTGGCCATAAAAGAAACATATTCTTTTTTTTGGGTATCCCACTGCCCGTTGTGGAGCATGTTATATTTATTTTTTGGATAGGCATTTGCGTTATCATTATCAAAGTCCAGAGCGAAGGTATAAAGCCTGCTGTAATGAAAAGGTTTCACCCATTTTGCATCTACTTCATTAAAATAATTTACCCCCAAAAATTCCTTCATCATTTTTTTAGGCAGCCTTTGGCCATTATATGTTCCGGCTGGCTGGGGCGGCAAGGGCTGGTAAGGGCACCCGTATAAAACCATTTCCGTGATGGCTGTTTGCCAACTGCTGAACCTGATCATTACATACTGTGAGCTATCGCCAAGGGGAAACTTCCGCCAGCCCCACATGCCTGGGTCCCCTTGTGTCGCAAATGCTGCTTTTAACTTCCAGTTTAGCATGTTGCCTGTGTAGACCCAAACGCTATCGACAGTTCGTGACCGGTCATATAAATACACTTCGGATAGTTTATAAGGCGTTTGCAAATCAGCAACAACGCGGCTTCCCACGTTTTGTGGAAAATATATGGAAGGGTGAAAAGTTGGCTGTGGGTCAGTAGTTGGAATATAATTGTCAGTGAGCTTATTTTCTGAGCGGGGGTCAACAAAATCATTCTCATCGAAGAGGTTAAAAGGTTTACCGCCGCCTTCATCTGCATAACCGCTCAGGTCGTATACAAATTCTTTGTACACAGAAATTTTTTGCGGCGCGCTGCATTCAAATCCACTTGAGGGGTTTTCGATGGAATGCTTGCCTTTATTCTGACATGAAAAAAGCAAAACAAATGCGGTGGCTACAAATGTTAGCAGCTTTTTCATTTTGCATTATTCAATATCATGTATTTTGAAGTTTGGTACAATGCACCGGCAAGGTCTTTCATTAATTTTTTTGTATCCCCATTTTTAACATCATCAGGAACAGGATCATTATTTGCTATGGAAACCATTTCTTCCTTATTCCCTTTGATTCTTTCTTTATAAAAATAACCTCCTTTGAGCAAGCCGATATATTCTTCATCAGGATTATAGATGAACGCAAAACCTTTGTCCCGGTAATTTGAAGTATCGAGGAGGTCTCGCCCGAGCGTTGTATTTTGATAAGGGATATTGCAAAGGCCGGCCAGCGTAGGCAGCACATCTATTTGTGAACACAGTTCATTGATGCGCTGGGGCAGCAACAATCCGGGTGCGTAGATCAATAACGGAACATGTTCCATGTCTAATTTTTGATCGGTCCATGAACGGGGAAACATATTGCCTGCATTGCCAACTATGCCATGGTCGCCTACAAAAAGGAAAATGGTGTTGTTAAAATATTTTTCTTTTTTTGCGGTTTCAATAAAAGTTTTAAAACCAAAATCGGTATAGCGGAAAGCATTCATTTCATCATTGTTCTCAAACCCATACATTTTCAATGAATCCGCAGGCATTTCTATTTTGTGGAAATCCTTCAGGTCTTCTTCTGGAATGGAATAAGGGCGATGGTTATCGGCAGTTTGGATCACTGCAAAAAAAGGGTTTGTTTCGCCCCTTAAGCGCTTGTTCGCTTCCAAAAAAAGGTTTTTATCGCTGATGCCCCACACGTCAATTTTTGGGGCTGAATAATCCTGCTGTTCAAACAGGCGAAGCCCCTCAATGTTGTTCGTTAACAATCCCCGGATATTTGCCCAACTGGTGCTGCCACCGATAAAATAATATTTAGCATAATCTTTGAAATCGTTAATGATGGTGTGCTGGTTCACCGCCGAAGGGTTGCGGCTCGAAGTGGTAGTGCCTATTTCCACATCGGGAATACCGGTAATAACCGCCCAAACGCCCCGGGCTGTGCCATAAGTGGGGGTAAAGCAATGATCAAAGAAAATCCCGTTTCTGCTCATGCCATTAAAAAAAGGAGTGGTGTTCAACGGGTTGCCCCACATGGAGCTTTTATAAGCGCTAAAAGATTCACAAATCACCAAAACCACGTTGGGCCTGTTTTTTATTGCGCCTGGCCGTGGGGCAACATTTCTTTTGAAATTCAGTGGGGCTGAACCGTTTTCTTTAAAGCCATAATACGGCGCCAAAACCGAAAATGCTTTTTTCACTTTCGCGAGGTCATAAGTATCGCGCCGGAATTTCAACGTGCTGAAAAAAGACTGAAATGGATTTAGCGCAAGATTGGCCTTGTAATCGTTGCCTAATGCAAAAGCATCGCTCCAGCGTAACGGGAACTGATCTGCTTTGCCAAAAATGAAAAATCCAAACATCAAAAAACAAACAATAAACCAGATGGTCCTGCTGCTTTTTGTGGATATCCTGGCAGAGGCGGCAATCTTTTTCAACTTTGAGTTTAGCAACCAGAACATTACCCAAGTGCCCACTAATAAAAGAGCCAGGATTTTAATAACCGGATAAGATTGCCAGACCATTTTAGCAGATATGGCTGCATCGCCAAGATAGTTCAGCACACTTGCATTCAATCGCTGTGACAGGTAGCTGTAATGCGCAAAATCAACCGAATAAAAAAGGACAAGCCCCAAGGCTGAAAAAAGCATGATGCCCTTGAACATCATTTTACCGGCTCTTTTTTTAAAAGGATCCAGGAAAGAGGTGCTTCCCAAAAGCAGCAAAAGCAGGCCCAGTATGCTTACGTCCCGAAGATCATACCTGAGCCCAAGCAGGAATGAAGAAAGCACGGACCTAAAACTGTTGCCGCCGGCAGGAAAATAAAGAAAAAATATGCCCCGCAGCACAGTCATAACGATCAAAAAAATAATGGTTGTGAAAAAAATCCATTTTACCAATTTAGGTATCTTTAACCTTGGGATCATAACATTTTAATAATCGCTGCTAAAATTATAGCAATTATTTTTGTAACCATGATTTTACTTGAAGGTAGCGGGCATTTAGGGTTTTTGCAGCATATACTACACATTGACTATTGGTTGTTCGAAAAAATAAACGGGCAATGGACAAGCCCATTTTTTGATGCTGCTTTTCCTTTCCTGCGCGAAGCTGAATTCTGGCTTCCGTTCTATTTGTTCCTGCTGGTTTTTGCACTGCTCAATTTTGGCAAAAAAGCCATTTGGTGGTGCCTTGGCCTGATCATGACCGCTATTATCAGCGACCTGGTCAGCAGCAGTGTGATCAAACAATCCATATTCCGCTATCGCCCCTGCCAGGACCCTGTTATTGGCGAAAAGATTCGTGTTCTCGTAAAATATTGCCCACACAGTTCAAGTTTCACCTCTTCGCATGCATGCAATCATTTTTCGGCAGCAATGTTTATTTTTATGACCATCGGCCATACCAGCAAATGGTGGGCACTTGTTTATCTTTGGGCTTTTGTTATTTCCTATGCACAAGTGTATGTTGGTGTGCATTATCCGCTTGATATTCTTGGCGGAACAACAGTAGGTTGTTTGCTGGGCTATGGCATGAGCGTTTTCTTTAAAAAGCAATTCGGCCTTCCTGGCACAATTAATACAATGGTATGATTGAAATCTTGATTTTAGGGTTGCTTATTTTTTTGAACGGCTTATTCGTAATGGCCGAGATCGCTCTCGTATCTGCGCGGAAAAGCAAGCTGGAGAGCATGGCAGAAAAAGGAAATGAAAAAGCCAAAACAGCGCTGGAGCTTTCCGAAAACCCAGAACTGTTTTTATCGACCGCTCAACTTTTTATTACTTTGGTAGCGATACTTACCGGCCTTTATTCTGGTGAAAAATTCAGCGCCAATGTCAGTCCCTACATTGAAAAAATAGGCTTTCTAAAACCATACGCCACAAATGTGTCGACGGCACTGATTGTGATCATAGTCACCTTTCTGTCGATTGTTTTTGGGGAACTGCTGCCAAAACGAACAGGGCTCTTCAGGGCAGAGCAGATTGCACTGATTGTGGCCAGGCCAATGCAGTCTTTATCCAAAGCCGCCTATCCTTTCATTTGGTTATTGAATATAACAAGCAACTTCTTCTTCAGCATTGTGGGAATAAAACCTTCAAAAGAAAGCAATGTAACAGAAGAAGAGATCAAAGCAATGATCAACGAAGGCACAGAACAGGGCGAGATAGCAGAAACGGAACAGGAAATCATTGAACGTGTTTTTCATTTGGGCGACAGGAACATCACCTCTCTGATGACGCACCGAAGCGATATCATTTGGTTCGATGTTGCCGAAAATGAAACGATGATAAAAGAAAAAATTTTGCGGGAGCCACATTCGTTCTATCCGGTCTGTGATGGCGAAATCGATAACATTAAAGGCATTGTTTCAATTAAGGATTTATACGTGAACGACGACAATACGCCCTTCAAAGAAATTGCGATGGTGCCTGTGTTTGTTCCAGAAAATAACAATGCCTATCAATTGCTTGAAAAATTCAAAAAAGCAAAAAATCACTGCTGCTTTATTGTTGATGAATATGGGAGCCTGCTGGGCATGATAACACTTAATGATATCCTGGATGCATTGGTCGGCGACCTGCCCCAGCCGGATATTCAGGATTATGAAGTCATCAAAAGAGATGATGGCTCCTACCTGGTAGATGCGCAAATCCCTTTTTATGATTTTCTTTCACACTTTGACAAGACTGACTGGATAGATGAAGAATCCCACGATTTTGATACGCTTGCCGGATTTATACTCCATGAGCTTGAACATATCCCTAAAGCAGGCGAAACATTGAAATGGAAAGATTTCAAATTTGAAATCGTTGATATGGACGCACAGCGGATAGATAAAGTGTTGGTGGAAATTTTGAATGGGCCAAAAGAAGCTGATGAAAATGGCGATGCCTGAACTTTTCCAAAGTTTAAAACTTTGGAAAAGTTCAAAACTCAAATTCCTTCACTGTCTCATCATTCAAGATTTCATCTATAAACCGTTCATGATTTTTTTCTGAGCCCTGCACGATCCACGTCCCTGTAAGGTCGTTTGCTTTACGGCTCTGGGTATTCCGCTTAAACCGCAGATGGTTTTGCTTTAACCTCTTTTCGTAGTATCCTATTTTCTCATCATCATAAGCGCATACGATCTTGTAATCCCTTGTCTGATTGAGCTTGTCAATTTTGTTTTCGAGTTTGGTAAATAGCATCAACACAAGCAGGGCGATTATGCAGGCTGAAATTGCATACAGGTATTGGCCTGCGCCGATGCCCATGCCCATTGCTGCTGATGCCCAGATTATGGCTGCTGTTGTCAGCCCGCTCACACGATTGTCGCTTTTGAAAATAACACCTGCTCCCAAAAAGCCGATGCCCGTTACTATATTCGAAGCTATACGGTCAGGATTGCCAGGGCCTCCGATAAATGTGGAAAAAATCGTGAACAAGCAGGAGCCAAGCGTGATCAGAATGATCGTCCGAAATCCTGCAGACTTGCTCCGGTATTCCCTTTCTGCTCCGATGGCACCCCCAACCAGGATGGCCAGCCCAATCCGAATCAACATCGTTCCCATTGAAACCATAAGCAATATATTTTAGTTGTTGTGCATTGTGATATCCATTATCATGATGATGCCTTAAGCCTTGCCTAATGTGTTTTTAATTTGCCTATTGTCGCAAGCTACAAAAAATGTGGGCAGCGCACTACAATACAACAGTAATTGCTGATCCTAAAAATAAAGCCTGAGCAGAATGATAATTATAAAATTGCTTCATCGTAATAAGATAAAGCAAAAGCTACTACCCTGTTTTAATAAACCAGTTGAGCCCGGCACTGGTTTATTATTAGCTTAATGCTTTCTTCTGCACATAAAAAACCCTGAGGTTTTTGCCTCAGGATTTGCAATGTTTTCGGCTTGCCAACAAATAAACTTATATATGTGCTTCTATTTTTTTCACAAAATTACCTTTAGGCTGTGCGCCAACTAATTTGTCGACAACCTTGCCGCCTTTGATAAAAAGAATGGCAGGGATGGACGTAATGCCATAGTTGATGGACAATTGCGGGTTGTGGTCAACATTCACTTTGCCCACATTGACCTTGCCATTGTATTCTTTGGATAATTCTTCGATAACCGGGCCTATTGCGCGGCAAGGGCCGCACCATTCTGCCCAAAAATCAACCACTGTTAGCTTATCAGAAGAAATCACTTTTTCCTGAAAATTGGTATCTGTTAGTTCTACTGCCATAATTTTTTTTGTTTTATGTTAAGATGAATATTGCTTGCTGTTTTTTTACATAATGTTTTCTGACAGAAAATCATCGGCTAACCTCTTCTTCTGCCGTTATCCGCCCAATGAAACAGGCCGTTTGTATCGCTACTTTTGTTGATCGGAACAAAAGCAAAAATACCTCCAAAAAGTTTTGCCTGATGTTTTGACATCAAATAAATTTCAGAATGACACAACCTGGACATCCATTTCAGGAGAGCTTTCCAGGAAAGCAGCCATTTCGTCATTCATTTCAAATCCATTGTCAATCGTGTACATGCTTATTTTAAAATTATTTTTTGATTCGGATATATTGAATTTAAGTGAAGATTTCCCAGGAAACCTTTTAACATTCTTTTCAATAAACTGAATTTTTTCTTCGTTTATAAACCTTGCCTCCATGTCAATAACCACTTGTTTGGTAAGCGATTGCTTGATGCTTTCCAACAGCATGATTTTATCGGCCTTGAACTCATATTCTGATTTATTATACCTCTGCCTGAAAAACCCTGATATAAAAAGGTTCATGCCCTTTTCCAGGTAATTTGAATACTTAGCATAATCCTCGCTCCATAACATGAACTCGGTTTTACCGGAGTAATCCTCAATAAAAAATGAACCAAATTGTTTACCTGTTTTAGTTACACGGTGTTGCGCATCAACCACGAGCCCTGCAAGCCGGTAAGTTTTATTAAGCGGCGCCTGCGATGCAACAGATTCTTTGATTTCAATGAAGTCGCTGATTTTTATAATGCCGTAATGGCTTATTTCGAATTTGAAGTGATCCAAAGGATGGCCGCTCATAAACATGCCGGTAATTTCTTTTTCGTGGTCCAGCAATTCGGTCAAAGCCCATGCCTCACAATTCGGGATTTTTGGCGTGGCGATACCCGGCATTGTAAGTTCGCCAAACAGGCTGTTCGTATTTTGGTTTGAATTGGTCTGATAAATATTCCCGAAGCGGATAATTTTTTCTAGTCCTGTCGATGTGTCTCCCTGCGGCATAAAAAAATATTGAGCGCGGTGCAGTTCTTTGAAGCAATCGAAGGCACCTGCATACGCAAGGTTTTCCAAAGTCTTTTTATTAACAGTGCGCTGGTTCACGCGTTTTATCAGATCAAAGATCGTTGTGAAGTCCCCGTTCTTTTTTCTTTCACCAATAATGTTTTCTACAGCAGCTTCACCAACGCCTTTCAGGCCGCCAAGGCCAACCCGGATCTCACGGTTAAGGTTAGCCGCAAATCCTTTTTTGGATTCATTAATATCTGGGCCAAGCACTTTTAATCCCATTCGCTTGCATTCTTCCATAAAGAAGGTAATTTTTTCAATGCTGCCCGAATGATTAAGAACAGCTGCCATATATTCTGATGGGTAATGGGCTTTTAAATATGCAGTCTGGTAGGCCACATAAGCATAGCAGGTTGAGTGCGATTTATTAAATGCATACTGGGCAAACGCCTCCCAGTCTGTCCATATTTTTTCAAGTGCTCCGGCATGGAGGTTCTTGGCCGTAGCGCCTTTGATAAAACTGCCTTTCATTTTATCGAGTGTCTTGCGGTCTTTCTTGCCCATTGCCTTTCGCAGCACATCCGCTTCGCCTTTGGTGAAGCCGGCTAATTTTTGAGCCAACAGCATCACCTGTTCCTGGTAAACAGTGACCCCATAAGTGTCTTTCAGGTATTCTTCCATCTCAGGCAAATCATACGAAATGGGCTCACGGCCATGTTTTCGGTCGATATAGTTTGGGATGTACGCCATGGGGCCTGGCCGATACAGTGCGTTCATTGCAATGAGGTCATCAAATTTATCCGGCTTCAGGTCGCGCAGGTACTTTTGCATGCCGGGGCTTTCAAACTGAAAAGTCCCGATGGTTTCAGCACGCTGATAAAGCTCAAAGGTTTTTTGATCGTTGAGAGGGATGGTGTCAATATCGATTTCGATAGCGTGGTTTTCTTTGATGAGCTCAAGTGCTGTTTTTAAAATATTTAACGTGCGGAGCCCGAGGAAATCCATTTTGATGACGCCCGCATCTTCAATGATGCTCCCTTCAATTTGGGTAACTAATAATTCGGAGTCTTTCGCCGTGCAAACTGGAATAATATTGTACAAATCATCCGGAGCAATGATAATTCCTGCAGCATGCAGCCCTGTATTGCGCACCGAGCCTTCCAGCCTCTCGGCTTCATGCAGCACGCGGCTTTGAAGCGATTCCCCATTATAGATTTCACGTATTTTTTTGAGGTTCTCTAACTCATCCGGGAAGGCGTTCTCTTCGGCTTTATTTGATGGGGCGTGAAGTACTTTTTTTAAAGACGTGCCCGGCCTTTCCGGGACAAGCTTTGCAAGAGCATTCGATTCCTGCAATGGCAAATCCATCACTCGTGCCACATCTTTAATACTCATTTTGGCTGCCATTGTACCATAAGTAACAATCTGCGCCACTTGGCTCCTTCCATATTTTTTTACTACATAATCAATCACTTTTTGCCTGCCTTCATCATCAAAATCAGTATCAATATCGGGCATTGATTTGCGATCAGGATTCAAAAATCTTTCAAACAGCAAATTGTATTTGATGGGATCGATATTGGTGATGCCAATACAGTAAGCCACAACGCTTCCCGCTGCAGAGCCGCGGCCTGGGCCGACGAACACGCCCATTTCACGGCCAGCTTTAATGAAATCGCTAACAATCAGAAAGTAACCTGCAAAACCCATGGTCTTGATGGTGAACAATTCAAAGTCGATGCGTTCCTGCAGGTCGGCATTGATTTCAAGATAACGTTTTTTTGCCCCTTCATAGGTCAGGTGTTTTAAATATTCCCATTGATTGAGGTTATTATCAGCATGCACCCGGAATGTTTCGGGAATAGGAAATGCAGGAAGAAGAATGTCTTTTTTCAGGCTCAACACCTCGACTTTATCTGCAACAAGGGCAGTGTTGTCAATGGCTTCGGGAACATCGCTGAAGAGCTGCTGCATTTCTCCAGGTGTTTTAAAATAGAACTGATCATTAGGGAATTTGAAGCGACGGTTTTTGACCGTGGCATCATCGTTCACAAAATCATCCAGCCCGGGTGTGCTTTGCTTTTCCCCAGTGTTGATGCAAAGCAAAATATCGTGCGCATTATAATCTTCCCTGTCAGTATAATGGCTGTCATTTGTTGCAATTGCCGGAACGTGATATTTTCTGGCAAATTTCAGAAGGGTGCTGTTGATTTTTTCCTGCTCTTTAATATTGTGCCTTTGCAGTTCAATGAAATAATCTTCGCCGAAAATATCGAGCCACCATTTGAATTCTTTTTCTGCATTTTCTTCATTTTCACGCAAAATGGCCTGCGGCACATAAGCGCCAATGCAACAGGTGGTAGCAATCAATCCTTCATGATATTTTGAAATAAGCTCTTTGTCGATGCGCGGATACTTGCTGTACATGCCTTCCATATAACCGAGCGAGGTAAGCTTGATAAGGTTTTGGTACCCTATTTTGTTTTTCGCAAGCAGCACCTGATGATAGCGTTCGTCTTTTTGCTCTTTCGTAAACGCTTTGCGATGCCTGTCTTCCACTACATAAAACTCACAACCGACTATCGGTTTTACTTTTAATGAGCCGTCTTCATTTTTATGTTTGTGAGCCTCTGCCACAAATTCAAATGCCCCGAACATGTTGCCATGGTCAGTAATGGCCAGCGCCGGCATATTATTCGCAATGGCTTTCCTATATAAACTTTGTATAGATGCAGCTCCATCAAGAAGGGAAAATTGCGTGTGCACATGAAGGTGAGAGAATTTCATTTTTCAGTTCCCTTTTTATTTCACGATTTTCAATTTTTAGTTTTTAATTGTTTTAGCTGCAAATTTTTCATCGAGGCGCTAATGCCATTGCCCAATATTCCTGTTTGCCAACCAATCGCTAAACTACTTATTTAGTTGCCAGAAATCTAAAACAATCAACCTTAAACTGTTTTGCAATTAAAAACAAACATCAACAATAATCGTTCAGTTATTCTCACATTCTTTCCACAATAAAATTTAAATATTTTTGTTATATTCGCGCCCTGTGCCCAATATCTAAAATGAAGAGGAATGAAAAACTTTTTTTTAATAATCCTGATAGCAGTTGTTGTTTCAAGCTGCAGCACGCTGAAACAAGCAGGGCAAACCAGCGCTGCCAGCAGGCCGGGTGAGAAAAAACAACCTTCCATAGAGTTCATCGAGAATATTTCAATCAATCCTGACAATTCAGCCATTGCGCTTAGCAGAGAACCAGCCAGCACAACTGGAAAAAAAGAATTACATAACCAGCCATTGCACATATCCTTTGCCGCACCAATTGAGAACTATTCACCGCTCCAGTTTAAATATGCTATTCTTGAAAATGCTGACGTGGAAGAGCTCGGCAATGCAAGGCTGCTTAAGTTTATGGAAGACTGGTATGGTGCAAAATACCGTTTTGGCGGAGCTGGGCGGGATGGGATAGATTGTTCGGCGTTTGTGTCGACATTAATGTCGGTGGTATATGGTGTCAATAATATGCCGCGCATGTCGAAAGACCAGTTCAAAGCAACAGAACGGATAAAAAAATCCGAACTGCAGGAAGGCGACCTTGTCTTTTTTCATACTTATGGGCGAAAAAGAAAAACAATTACACATGTGGGTGTTTACCTCCGCAATAGTAAATTCATCCATGCTTCCGTTGCCGGGGTAATGATCAGCGATATGAGCGAAGGGTATTATGCCGCTCATTTTGTTGGGGCAGGCAGAGCTGTTGACGACAGCATAAGAGATGCAGTGTCGACAAACTAATGAAAAAGTAAAAAAGCCCCATGGATACCAGGAGCAAGATCCTCATCTTTCTTTTTCAAGAAATTTCTTCTCCCTTTCAAGCTTGAAATTAAATAATCGCCAAATTTTAAATTAAGGGTATAATACTGAAAAATAGT
>JAFEAJ010000053.1 GCA_018266455.1 Bacteroidota bacterium | reverse complement strand
CAAGCAATGAGACGCAGGGCTGGGGCATGTTTTTTGATAATTCTCCTTTCATAGCAAGGTTTCTATGATTCTTTACAGCAAACCACCAAGAGCTTGGAGCAAAGCTTCGCCAGGCCCCGCCGCGACGAAGAAATTTTAAAGCCATGATGCGGCCTCCTGCGCTGCGCTTCATTCAGGCTTCTTCCGCTTTTTTCACTACATTCGGGTTCAATCATTTTTATGCCGAAATTTCAACTGCTTATTGCCGCCTGCTTTCTTTTTTTATTTTCCTGCAAGGAGCAAAAACATTATGATGCCATTATCCGCAACGGGCTCATTTATGATGGCTCGGGTGCTGCGCCTGTTAAAGAAGATGTTGGCATAAATGCGGATACCATTGCGTTCATAGGCGATCTTTCAGGGGCGAAAGCCACCAATGATGTTGATGCAAAGGGAATGGCTGTGGCTCCCGGCCTTATTGATATGCAAAGCCAGTCAATGGAGTCGCTGATACAGGATGGCCGCTCGCTGGCAGCCATTAAGCAAGGGGTAACCCTCGAAGTTTTTGGGGAAGGCGAATCAATGGGCCCGCTTAACGACACCTTAAAGGCGGTCGCTCAAAAACAGCAGGGCGATATAAAATATAAAATTGAGTGGACTACGCTGCGGGAATATCTTGAATACCTTCAAAAAAAAGGGATATCCACCAACGTTGCTTCTTTTCTCGGGGCAGCGACCATTCGCGAAAATTTGTTGATGTTCAATAACCGCGCTCCCGATTCTGCTGAACTGAATAAAATGAGGTTACTGGTGAAGAAAGGCATGCAGGATGGAGCGCTTGGAATTGGCTCCGCGCTGATTTATGCTCCCGGCACTTACGCTAAAACCGACGAGCTGATCGAATTGTGCAAGGTGGCAAGAGGCTACGGGGGCGTTTATATTTCACATGTCCGAAGCGAAGGCAACCAACTGCTGCAGGCGGCAGATGAGCTGATAAAGATTTCGAAAGAAGCGAATATACCTGCGATCATCTGGCACCTGAAAGCTGCGGGGAAACCGAACTGGCCTAAAATGGGCATGCTCATCAAAAAAATTGACAGTGCAAGAAAAGCAGGGCTCGATATTTCTGCTTGTATGTACACCTACACTGCCGGGGCAACGGGCTTTGATGCCGCAATGCCAACCTGGGTACAGGAAGGCGGGCTTGACAAATGGGTGGGAAGGCTAAAAGACCCGGTAACGAGAAAAAAGCTATTGAAAGAAATGGGCGAGCCCTCCAATGACTGGGAGAATTTGTATCTCGGCGCCGGGCCTGAGAACATCATTTGCACCGGGTTCAAACAGGATTCATTGAAATACCTGACCGGGAAGCGCCTGAGCGAGATTGCCAAAATGCGGGGCAAAACACCAGAAGAAACCATTCTTGACCTGATTGTGCAGGACCATTCGCGCATTGAAGTGATTTATTTTTTAATGAGCGAAGACAATGTGAAAAAACAACTGCAGCTCCCCTATGTGTCATTAGGGTCAGATGCGCCGAGCATGGCCCCCGAGGGCGTGTTCCTGAAAAGCAGCACGCACCCAAGGGCTTATGGCAATTTTGCAAGAATGATCGGCCATTATGTGCGCAATGAAAAATTAATGCCGCTTGAAGAGGCCATAAGGAAAATGACAAGCCTTGCCGCATCGCAACTGCACATCAAAAAGCGAGGCGCTTTAAAAACGGGCAACTATGCTGATGTTATTATTTTCGATCCCTCGAAAGTAAATGACCTGGCAACTTATGAAAAGCCCCACCAGCTATCAACCGGGATGATCGATGTTTTTGTGAACGGCTCACAGGTATTGAAGGATGGCGAGCATACAGGAGCAAAGCCGGGCAGAGCAGTGTTCGGGCCAGGGCTGATGAAATAATTAAACAGGTTGCGACTTCCTCTAAAAAACACCTGGCCTTCTTGCCGCTAAATTGGATTTTGATGAACGCTATAGCCCTTTAAAACAGCACCCAACAACACTAAGTATGCAATTAAAACATGCTTCTTTTTTATTGCAAATAAGTTCCATTTATTACTGGTAGACAATTATTTGGTATGATTATTGTTTATTTTTAAAACTACAATGCCTCTGTAGCCCGCCCCTCTAAAGACTACCTTTAAAATTTCCACTTCCTTGATGAATGCGCGCGGTTTCGCTTTTAATAAAATTTGAAGTGAATTGCCTGTTACGCTGGTTTTTATTTTTAAAAATAAAATCTTAATCATGAGCGATTATGAGCCTTACAAATCCGTTGCTTTGGGAACAGTGAGCACGGTACATGTGCTTAAATCCGGCAAGGTTATTATGGGCTTGCAGGAATACCTGAAAGTGGAAAACCATTTTTCGTGGGTAGATAAGAAATCAATTGTTGAAAAAATACTGAAACTCAGGTCGCTTACTGATGAAAGCAAAAATTCCCTGATCGTGTTGTATGAAGATGGCCACCACATTAGGGAGTTCATCAATGTAGACCATCTATTCACGCCATTAGCTTATTGTTGATTAATTTTTTTTACTTCTGAAGAGGGCCTCTGCCACGAAAGAAGCATGAAAAACCAGGGCAATCTTAGTGCTGGTACAAAGCCCTTGCGCAGCAAGGGTTTTGCTTTTGAGCATACAATATATTCAACGAAGCAGGTCTTCTTTATTTTGATAACAGGCTGCGAAATTTTTGAGCTGTGCTTTTGTGGTCAATATGCAAAATGCCTTTTATTCCCATGCTTTCTGCAACCTGAACAAACAGTGGCCTGTCTTCCAGGTATACTACCTGCGATGCGCTGACTTGTGCTGCATTCAGCGCTATCTTATAAATATCTTTGTCCGGTTTTCTGAAATGCACAAAACCGGAGCAGATAAAAAAATCAACAAATTCATTTAAATTGAAAGTCTTTATTCGATAATCGTTCATTTCGAAGCCCTCATTGCTCACTACCGCAACTTTAAGGTTATATTTTTTTTTTAGGATTTTCACCAAAGCGATCATTTCAGGAAATGGCCTTGACTGTTCAAACATAAACTTCCTGAACCGGGCCTTGGTGAAATTCCTCTTCTTATAAAAAACAACCCGCTCCAGGTATTCATCGAGGCTGAGCTTGCCCACTTCGTACGTATCGAAAGTAAGGTGGTGCCTTTCTTCCGTTTCTTCTGCACTGAGATCAAAAAGTTTAATTGCCTTTTCCCTGGCTTGCCTGTCCCAGCCGTTGGTGAGCAGTACACCCCCGATATCAGTAAAAAGTGTATTTATCCGTGCTTTATTTTTCATTAAATAAAATTCAAGTATTATGCTATAGTTACCTGTTTCTCAAGGTACACATCCTGTATTGCATTTAACAAGGCGAGGCCTTCTTCAAAAGGTTTTTGGAAGGATTTCCTTCCGGATATCAGCCCCATGCCGCCAGCGCGCTTATTGATAACGGCTGTCCGCACAGCTTCCATCAGGTCCTTGCTGCCTTCAGATGCGCCGCCCGAGTTGATGAGGCCGGCGCGCCCCATATAGCAATTAAGCACCTGGTAGCGGCAAAGGTCAATGGGATGGCTGGTGGTGAGCTGTGTATAAATCCTTTCATCTAATTTTCCATAACTGGAACTGCCAGTATTGAGCGCTTTATAACCGCCATTGTTTTCTGGCAGTTTTTGTTTGATGATATCGGCTTGTATGGTAACGCCAAGATGGTTGGCCTGCCCGGTGAGATCGGCTGATACGTGATAATCTACCCCGTCTTTTTTAAATGCATTGTTGCGCAGGTAGCACCAGAGTATTGTGGCCATGCCAAGCTGGTGCGCTTCCTCAAAGGCATAAGCTACTTCAGTGATCTGCCGGTCAGATTCTGCTGAACCGAAATAGATGGTAGCTCCAACAGCCGCTGCGCCCATGTTCCAGGCATCTTTCACTTTGCCATACATGACCTGGTCTGCTTTATTGGGATAAGTGAGCAATTCGTTGTGGTTAATTTTTACCACAAAAGGAATTTTGTGGGCATATCTCCTAGAGACCATAGCCAGTACGCCAAAGCTTGATGCCACTGCATTGCAGCCTGCTTCAATAGCCAGCCTCACAATGTTTCCGGGATCGAAATACATGGGGTTGGCCGCAAAGGAAGCGCCTGCGCTGTGCTCAATGCCCTGATCGACCGGAAGGATTGAAAGGTACCCTGTGCCCGCAAGCCTTCCGGTGTAAAATAAAGAATGCAGGCTTCGAAGTGTTTGATTGTTCCTGTTGGATGCCGAAAAAACCTCCTCTACAAAATGGGCCGAAGGCAGGTGCAGCTTATCTTTTGTTACAGTAGAGCAGGCATGCGTTAAAAGGTTTTCATTTTCTTTGCCAAGCAAATCTGCAATTTGAGCATAGTTCATAAAAAATAGTGTGATGTGAAATTTGGATATAAACCAGAAGCTGTGTC
Source organism: Bacteroidota bacterium (assembly GCA_018266455.1). Lineage (GTDB taxonomy): Bacteria > Bacteroidota > Bacteroidia > Chitinophagales > Chitinophagaceae > Puia. The sequence goes on along the minus strand of JAFEAJ010000053.1, from coordinate 50,426 downwards.
AAAAGTATAATTTCAGGCAGGAAAAGTGCGGTTTTCAAAGAAATCGTTGCTGAAAAATTATTGGGTAAACCCCCAATCAAGCACCCTTCGCAAATATTTTTTGTCCTGTATGACCCATGTTACTTCATAGCTGCCAGTATCGTCCTTATTGAGCATATAAATATAAAAAGTACGCTTATCGGGCGAAAGGTAAACAGCGTCCTTAGTTCTTCTTTCGCCCCCTGCATCGGCATAAGTGAAGTTCGGGTTGTAAAGGTCCCGATATGCTATTTCTGGTACTTCCACTGTATCATTGCCAATCATTACCAAAACCTGTGCAATGGCAGTTGATGGTACTTTGCCATAATTTCCGTAAAATGGCCTGTTATCTATTTTCACTACATGATTTCCTTCTTTGGCCAATTTATGCCTGGTGGCAAAAAAAGGTGCTGCTTTAATAGTTACTTTAATGCCGTTGCTATCAAAACCGATATAGTTAGGGCCGTAATCTTTTACAGGTATTTCTTTCAGTTTGCCTTTGCCCATGCTTTCTTCTATGCCGCCTACCGTAAAAGCAGAAAGGTCGCTGCGCAGGCTTTTGTCGTAGATATGGGCAAAGCCTTCATTCTTTCTCCTGAAGTCATTATAATCGGCATCTTGTGCAAAACAACGGGCGGTGAAGAAGGACAGAAAAATAAAAACAGTTGTGCGCATGTCAATTTATTTTAAACAAACCCAACTTACGCAAAAAAATGATTGGAAGGGGCGAAATGGAATTTCCCTAAAGTTAACAGAATTACAAAAATATTAAGCCCCAGGTTATTTAATCGACAGCAGGCAATGTTGCCTAAAATGCTTCTTTTACAATGCGGTCGCTTGTGATCCCTAATGATGCCAAATGTTTTTCTACGGCATCCATCATGGGCGGTGGGCCGCACAGATAAAAATAATCGTGGCCCGTAATTTGTTTCTTGATAACATCTGCAGTTATGTACCCATGTTCGTAGCCTGGTGTTTTTTCATCGGAAAGCACATTGATGAAATTACTGCCTAAAAGTTTTTTAAAAAACCCTTCATCTATAATATCGGCTTTGGTTTTATTGGCAAATATCAGTTTGCTGTTGCCAACTTGTTGGCTTTTTTGCAAATGCTTTAGTATGGCAATGAACGGGGTGATGCCCGCGCCGCCTGCAATAAAAATACCTTCGCCTTTATAAGCAATGTCGCCAAAAACATCGCCAATCAGCAGTTCATCGCCTGGTTTAAGAGATAGCAATTCATTGGTAACCCCTTTATGGGAAGTATAAGTCTTAATATTAAATTCAATTTGGTCTTCTTCAGGAAGCGAAGTAAATGTAAAAGGCCTTAGCTCTTTTTCCCATCCCGCCTTATTGATGGACACATCCACCGCCTGCCCCGGATTGTAAGCAATATTATTTGGTTTCTCTGCTACGATCTTCAACACATCATGGGTGAGGTGCTCAATGGAAATTATTTTAACTGCCAGTGCCATTATCATTATTTTTTGTTGTGTATATAGGATAAAAATTCCTGTTTAATGGCATCGACTTCGAACTGCCCCGAATAACTTGCCGTAACGGTAAGGCTGTTGGTGTCTGTAATGCCTCTTGAAGCTACACATAAGTGGCTTGCTTCTATAACAACCGCCACGTCATTATGTTGTAAAATTTCTTTTAATGCCTCAGAAATCTGTACCGTGAGGCGCTCCTGCACTTGCGGCCGCTTAGCATAATATTGTACCAGGCGATTTATTTTGGACAAACCAATCACTTGTTTGTGGGGTATATATGCCACATGCGCTTTCCCGATAATAGGAACAAAATGGTGCTCGCAACAGGAATACAGCGTGATGTCTTTTTCAACCAGCATTTGATGATAGCTGTACTTGTTTTCAAAAAGGCTTATCTCTGGTTTGTTATCTGGGTTCAGGCCGCTGAAAATTTCATCCACGTACATTTTAGCAACCCTTTTGGGCGTGCCTCTCAAACTGTCATCGCTTAAATCAAGCCCAAGTGTTTCCATGATCTCAGTAAAATGGAATGCTATCCTTTCCACCTTTTCTCTATCGCTAACCCCCAAAACATTTTTTGCTAATAACGGCTTGATAAAAATTTTGCCAGCTTTTCCGTTTATTGGTCCGTTCATATTCATTTTATAGTTCGTTTATGATTGTCATCACTCTATCTGCCATTGCATTGCAAAAGGTGGCATGAAATTCAAACAGCTCTCCAGGGGAATAGGACTCTTCTATTTTTCCTCTTAACATGGCCTTGGCTCTATTGAGGCGCACTTTCACGTTGGCTTCGCTAATATTCAGCAACCCGGCTGTTTCGGCAACATCCATTCCATTCATTTCCCTCAAAGAAAATACGATACGATAATCGTACGGGATTTTAGCAAGCGACTCTTCTATGATATGCCCCAGCTCACGATTTTGGACGATCTTGCCTGTTTCATTGCCATAGTGATGGAACATGGGCGTTCCGTTTTCATTGATCTCTTGCATCGTTTCATTTTTGGATCTTGATTTTTCTTTTTTTCGGTAGCAGTTGTTCAGCATAATGCGGCTGATCCAGGTTTTAAAGCTGGCCCGGCCTTCAAATTGCGATAAACTTTTATACGCATCCACAAAGGTATCTTGCATCAGGTCCTGCGCATCTTCATGGTTGTAGTTGTATGACCTGCCTATTTTGTACAGGTAAGGATTGAACCGCCTTACAATAATTTCATAAAGCGCTTTTTCGCCCTTTAGTACCCGTTCAATAATTTCTGTTTCAGTTAATTGCTCAAATTGTTTCATAAATTATTTTCTGTTGCCCTGATAATAGAGTAGCCGAAGCAAAAAAAGTTACAAAATTATTTTACAGAAAGACAGGCAGCAAGTTTACTTACTAATGAATATAAAAAAAATAACAAGAAAACCCCCATTTAAAAGTTGATTTTTATGTAATGAGGGTTGAAAAAGAGGCTAAAGCAAGCTTAAAATTTATCAGGGAATTGTTTGGCTATCCCTTCTGTTAATATATCGGCCAGGTGAAGCATGTGGCGCAACGCTTCTTCAAAGCCTCCGAATGATTGGGTATAGTCGCCTTTGAGGATGCTAACCGAATAAGCTATGGTATGCGTAATGTGCATTTCCAAAGCCCCCTGGGTTTCTTTTGCCGTCCAGTTTTTTGGGTTTGCTGAAGCAAGAAAACTGCCAATGTCTTTTGCATTTGCATACCAGTCATTAACCGCTTTGTCTAATGCCGCTTTGTCGTTTTCTTTTGCAGCTTTCAATACAGGGACGGCGAGCTGAATATGTTCGGTCAGCAGTTTTGCTAACTGATCGCCGGCAGCCTGGCCGTAAAATGGTACAATAGCAGCGCCGATGTCTTTTTGGTTTTGCAATAAACGGCCCAGTTTTGCGCCCAGTCCTTTGGGGTCATTGAAATAGGCATCAACCGTAATTAAAGTCCAGTACATGTGGGCGCTCCACAATTCTTTCATGGCGCTGTTTAGCTCCAGTACTTTAGGGTTCTTCATCAGCCTTACAAAATCTTTTGAGGGCTTGCTTTTTTCCATTGAGGCATGATCCATTTGCTGTGCATTAGCAGCAGCAGTTGCCATTAATAAGGCAAGAACAATTGTTATCTTTTTCATTTTATTTCGTTTTAGTTAATAATACATAACAGAGTAAACGAAAATTGAAAAAGTTACAAATGGCTTATTTTTTTAAGAAAATGAAATAAAACAACGGTAGAATGCTCAATGTTCTACATCTTTCCAGTGAACAATTTCAGGAGGCTTGCCCCAGTGTGGCGGTACATCCGTGGAAATAAGCAAAGGCATAGAAGAAGAAATGCCACCCAGATACTCTACTTTTTTTTTAAATACTATTTTTTTGATTTTGTAAAAACGTATAGTGTATGAGCACATTATGCATGGCTCATCCGTGGTAAACAGGATGCACTGCGACAGGTCGTTCGTATGTAGTTTTTCCACAGCCATCCGGACAGCTTCGATTTCTGCATGGCAGGTAATATCATTTTTGCTTTTGCCGGCTTCTTCAGCCTCACTAATAATCACACCCTCCTTTACAATTAATGCTCCAACAGGGGAATTCCCTTTTTCCCCCGCAGCTTTGCCTAATGCTTCGCAACGGCTCATAAAAAAATTATCCCAGTTCATAAGAAATGGTATTGATGGGTCAAAGTTTTATCCAGTAACCTGCTGTAGCAGGTTATTTTCCCAGGCAACATTTCAGCCGCAATGGCTACACCTGTTGGCAAGGCCATGCGTTGACTTGTACTTTAATAAATCAAGGACAAGTTCTATAAATTTGCAGCTACTGCCTTCATCGCATTTGGCAATGTGATGATCCCGCGGTATTGTTTTGTTTTATTTAACTTGTCGCTTATTTCTCTTATGCAAATACTGCAGGACATTTCATTGAAACCTTTTAATACTTTCGGCATTGATGTGGCGGCAAAGCTCTTTTGCAAATATAAGGATGCTGATGAACTGGCTGAGGCCATAGCCAACAGCCCTAACACAGAGAGATGCATACTTGGCGGGGGAAGCAATATTTTATTTACAAAAAATTTTGATGGCATTGTCCTGAAGAATGAGGTTAAGGGAGTTGAACTGATAAAAGAAGACCATCAGTATGTTTATGTAAAAGCAGGAGCAGGAGAGAACTGGCACCAATTTGTGTTATATACTTTGCAGCGCAACTGGCAGGGCCTTGAAAATTTATCGCTCATCCCCGGAAATGTTGGCGCCAGCCCTATGCAGAACATCGGCGCTTATGGCATTGAGGTGAAAGATTTTTTTTATGAACTGGAAGCTTTTCACCTTGAGGAGAAAAAAATTTTCACATTCAGCGTTAACGATTGCGGTTTTGGTTACCGCGAGAGTGTGTTTAAGAACAAATTGAAAGGCCGGTTTGTTATCCTGAATGTCACTTTCAGGTTGAACAAGGTCCCTAAATTCAATACCAGTTATGGGGCTATTGAAGAAGAATTGCAGCAGATGGGAGTGACTGGGCTTACGGCACAGAAAATTTCTCTCGCCGTGATCAATATCCGCAGGTCGAAGTTGCCTGATCCGGCAACCATTGGCAATGCCGGCAGTTTCTTTAAGAACCCATCGGTAAGCTTTGAAAAATTCGAAGCGATGAAGAAAAGCTACCCTGCTGTGATTGGGCATAAGAATGCAGACGGGACGATTAAACTGGCTGCCGGATGGATGATAGAGCAATGTGGTTGGAAAGGTTTTCGAAGGGGAGATGCGGGATGCCATTCGCAGCAGGCGTTGGTGCTGGTGAACTATGGCAAGGCCACCGGCAAAGAGATTTATGATCTCAGTGAAGAGATACTGCAAAACGTTCAAAAAAAATTTGGTGTGGCGCTTGAACGGGAAGTGAATATCATTTAGCTTTCAGCTATCAGGGCTTTGGCCAATGGCAATAGCATACCTTGCATTTTTGATGAGCCCCGCTAATTTTTTTCAGGCAAAAATATTTCTGCCATCATGCACCTGGCGCTGCCCCCACCGTTTGCTTCAATTGTTGTTAAATCCGAATGAATGATTTTGAAGTGATGGTTTAGCCTCTTTACCTGTTCTTCAGCCAGCGATTGATAAGCCTGCGTTGACATGACCAGCAAATTTTCCCCATTCTTGTTTTTTACCTGAAGCATATTGCCCGCAAAATGGTTCATCTGCTCCATGCTGATCTCAAAGATTTTCTTTCCTGAATCTTTTATTGTTTCTTTCAGTTCGTCTTTTTCGTATTCGTCAGCAACAGCATCGAGGCAAACGATCACATATCTTGACGTAACGCACATCATCACATTGGTATGGTATATTTCCTGCTTGTTGCTGCCAACGGCGCTGAACGCAATTCCCTTATATCCCATTGTTTTACAGAAATCCTGCAGCACTGTTTTATCGGTGCGGGGCGATAAGCAGGCGTAAGCGATCCTTGCGTCCCTGTCGAGCACTACGCTGCCAGTACCTTCCAGGAAAAGATTTTCATTTTCATAATAACTGAAATCGATTAGCTTGGTGACTTTGAATTTTGTCAATAAAGCATCAATAACATGTTGCTTGCGCTCCAGCCTCCTGTTGCGGGCATACATAGGAAAAAGGCAAACGGTGCCATTGGCATGGAAGGATACCCAGTTGTTAGGAAAGATGGAATCTGGCGTAAAAGGCTCGGGGGTATCGTTAATAACAGTTACATCAACCCCTCCGGAAACAAGCGCACTCACAAAATCATCAAATTCCTTTGCTGCATTTTCCTGGGCACCAACCTCTTTACCGGGCACCTGGAATGCATTGTTCACAGCCGTTTCTGGGTTGAAAGTAAAATTGACAGGGCGTACCATCAGCAGGTGCGAAGTTGCGGGCATGATTGAGTTTTAGTTTTTGGTTAGGTTATCCGGCGCAATATACACGATAGCGGGTTGAAAATTTCATAACAATTCAATGCGCATCTGATTGATCTCAAATTTCATCTCTCAGCAAAGGCATGCTCATGCAATGAAAGCCGCCTCTTGCCCTTGAAAGCTCAGCCGATGGCATTAGTATCAATGTGTCTTTTATATCTTCAGCTTTTGTTTTTCCTTTTTCCAACTGGTCAATTAGTGCAGCGGCTTTTATGATCTCGAACCCTTTTTCTTTAAATGCCTCAACTGTTTTGTCATTCCTGTCATAACCAAGCACAACGCCTTCCTTTAATGCCAACAGGTTGCAGGAATCTGTCCATTGTTCGCGTGCGTCAAAGGGAAATTCATTGTTGCCGGAATATATGAATTTCACTTTTTCATTGCAGTTAAGGTCATTTTCGCTGATGTCAACCAACAGGTCTTCCAGGTTGTCAAATGTTTTTGGGTTCTCAATATCTTTCTTTTTGAACTGGATAATTTTCAATTTATCTTCTTTTTTCCCCCCTTCTAAAATGCGCTGCACCGGATCTGCATCTTCATGCTTGATTGCTTTTTTTGAGAAATGGCCAAGCATCACCCACACATTTTTTTTGACCTGTGTGAATACCGTGTCAATATGCATATAATCTCTTTTCTTGGGGATTTTCACGATGCTTATTTTTTTGGCAAGATTTTTTTCGAACAGAACGTTAATGGCCTGGTGCGCCGCTTCCATGGAAGTGCGCTCGCTCACGCCGATTAATAGGTGGTCCCTGCTAATTACCATCACATCGCCTCCTTCAAGGGTCACTTTTCTCTCATCTCCTTCTTTCGGCAATAAAAAATGGTAAGTGGTATCTGAAAGTTCTATAATATTATCCTGGTATTCTTTAAAAAAGGGATGGGTGAAAAAAATATACTTTGCGATCAGTGCTTCCCTGGTCCTGGCTTTTTTTGCGGGTTTGTTCAACAGCACATGGTCGTTGATCACGATCCCGATATCACGGGTAAAAATAAAATTGGGTATGGGGGCAAACAACATTTTGCCATTGTCCAGCGAGCCGGTAATAAAAGTTTTGGAGAGGCCCACGGCGCTCAGGCCGAGCAATTTTTTTTGGGTATCGTAAGAACAGTTCTCGATGGCGCATACTGATGCTACCAGCTTTAATTTGATTTCATGATCGTTCAGGATTTCAGCCAATAACCATTGTAATTCTATCACATTTTCTGACCTGAAAAATTGTTCATCATCTGGTTTGTAAAAGCAGCGGTCGTTCTTTTCATCATCTATTTCTTTCAGTTTGCCTTTTATCTTTTTTGGGTCAAGGAAGTATAGTAGGATTTTTGTATAAAAATCATATTCTTTTCTTCTTATGGTATCCAGGTGAACAATATCTTCAAAAAGCCAGTCTTGCGCTTTTGAAGGAACGACCTTCCCCAACCCGCTGTCGGGGCTATGCACCAATAGCCTTCTTAATGTCCCGATTTCGGAAGAAACATATAATTTGTGTGGGTTATTTTTTGACATAAAAACGCAATTGAAAACTGTTTGTGTGAGTGGAACGGGGGGCATGGCAAATATCCTGCAAAACTAATCCGGGATGTAGAAATTTGCCGGCAGCAATATTTTTGCGAATGATAAATAACGGAATATTTTGTTATAAAAGAATATCACATTATAGAAATTGGGGCAAAGATAAAGCTTAAAACTCAGAGCTTGGATTCGGCGCGGTTTTTAGGGCGTAACGGTGTTTATTCGGTTGAGGACTGATTTTTTTAAAACAGGGCTAACAGTCGTTAGCTTTTATTTTATTTTTTTATTTTTGCTGCCATAAATTTTTCAAATGCAATTTCAGTTATCAGAAGAACATGTAATGATACAAAAGGCAGCGAGGGATTTTGCGGTGAGCGAATGCCTTCCGGGTGTCATTGAACGGGACGAACATCAAAAATTTCCTAAAGAACAAATTAGAAAGCTGGCAGAGCTGGGTTTTATGGGCATGATGGTGGGCACACAATACGGGGGGGCCGGGATGGATACCATAAGTTATGTGCTGGCAATGGAAGAGATCAGCAAAATTGATGCGAGCGTGAGCGTGTGCATGAGCGTTAATAATAGCCTGGTGTGCTGGGGGCTTGAGGCTTTCGGATCGGAAGAGCAAAAGCAGAAATACCTGGTTCCTCTTGCGAGAGGGGCTAAAAATGGCGAATTGTATTTAGGCGCATTTTTGCTGAGCGAACCGGAAGCAGGCAGTGACGCTACCTCGCAGCGCACTTCAGCCGAAGACAAAGGCGACTACTATTTGCTGAATGGAACAAAGAATTGGATCACCAATGGAAATTCAGCCAGTGTTTACCTGGTGATGGCGCAAACTGATGCGGGCAAGGGCAGCCGGGGCATCAACACTTTTATTGTTGAAAAAAACCAGCCTGGCGTAAGCGTTGGCCCTAAGGAAAACAAATTGGGCATCCGTGGCAGTGACACCCACAGTATTTTATTCAGCGATGTGAAAGTTCCGAAGGAGAACCGGATTGGAGATGACGGCTTCGGTTTTGCTTTTGCGATGAAAACTTTATCCGGAGGGCGTATTGGCATTGCCTCACAGGCATTGGGGATTGCCAGTGGTGCCTATGAACTGGCATTAAAATATTCAAAAGAACGGAAGGCTTTCGGCAAAGAGATCGCACAGCTACAGGCCATACAATTTAAACTGGCCGATATGGCTACCAGGATTGAGGCGGCAAGATTGTTGTGCCTGAAAGCTGCCTGGGAAAAAGACCACGGCATGGATTATGCGCTCAGCTCTTCCATGGCAAAAGTATATGCGAGCGAAACAGCCATGTGGGTGACAACCGAAGCGGTGCAGGTTCATGGCGGTTATGGATACGTAAAAGAATTTCATGTGGAGCGGTTAATGCGGGATGCAAAAATTACACAAATCTATGAAGGCACCAGCGAGGTGCAGCGCATTGTCATCAGCCGATCAATACTGAAATAATTTGTAATTGACCATATAACCTATCAGGCCTGGTTAATGAAATTACAAAACCCATTAACAGGGCCTGCCAGGTGTTAATTTTCTGCTATGCCGGTTAACATAAAAGCTTATGAAGAAATAACGGGTGAATTAAAAAAATGCAATGCCCAATTGGTTGCTGTGTCCAAGACCAGGACTGTAAATGAAATCAGGGCATTGTATGATTTGGGGCAACGGGATTTTGGTGAAAACTATGTTCAGGAACTGATGGAAAAACAACCGCAGTTGCCCAATGATATCCGCTGGCACTTTATTGGCCATTTGCAAGGCAATAAGGTGAAATATATTGCTTCATTCGTGCATTTGATCCATGCTGTGGACAGTTTTAAATTGCTTGTGGAGATCAATAAGCAGGCTGTTAAAAACAATCGGGTAATCGATTGTTTAATGCAGGTTCATATTGCCAGCGAAGAAACAAAATTCGGCTTTGATGAAAAAGGGCTTGAAATGATGCTGAGCGCAAACTTTGATCAATTGAAAGAACTGAAAAACATCCGCATTACCGGGTTGATGGGAATGGCCTCATTCAGCGATGACAATAAAAAAGTACAGTACGAATTTGAAAAAATAAAATCTCTTTTCGATAAATACATGCCATTGCGAACTTCAAATTTTGCGCTACAAATTTTATCAATAGGCATGAGCAGTGATTATAAGATCGCTATTGAACAAGGCAGCACCATGGTGAGGATCGGAAGTTTGATTTTTGGGGAAAGAAGGCATCCCTGAACCCGGGATTTGCTTTAAATTTGCAAGGTGCCACGGTTTAAAGATCGTGGCACCATTGTAAAAGGAATTTTTATGGAAGAGATCAAGAATGAAGAAGAAAAATCACTGAATTTTATTGAAGAGATCGTGGAAGAAGGCCTGCATTCAGGCAAACATCAAAAGATCCTGACCCGGTTCCCGCCTGAACCCAATGGCTACCTGCATATTGGCCATGCAAAATCAATTTGCCTGAATTTTGGGCTGGCCAAAAAGTATAACGGTAAAACCAACCTGCGGTTTGATGATACTAACCCGGTTACTGAAGAAACCGAATATGTGGGCAGCATTAAAGAGGATGTGCGCTGGCTGGGATTTGAATGGGCTAACGAATTTTATGCTTCGGATTATTTTGAACAGCTCTATGAATTTGCGGTAAAGCTGATCAAAAAAGGCCTTGCTTATGTTGACGACAGTACAGGCGATGAGATTGCCGCCCAAAAAGGGGCCCCAACGGAGCCGGGCATGCGCAATAAATATGCTGAAAGAAGCATTGAAGAAAACCTCCTTTTGTTTGCGGACATGCGTGCCGGTAAGTATGCCGATGGAGAAAAGGTGCTTAGGGCAAAAGTGGACATGGCTTCGCCGAACATGCAACTGCGCGATCCCATTATGTACCGGATCAAGCATGCGCACCATCACCGTACTGGCGACAAATGGTGCATTTACCCGATGTACGATTTTGCGCATGGCCAAAGTGATTCCATTGAAAATATCACACACTCGATATGCACATTGGAATTTGTGGCACATCGGCCACTTTATAACTGGTTTATTGAACAGCTCGAAATTTTCCCCTCTAAGCAATATGAATTTGCCAGGCTGAACTTGACTTATACCGTAATGAGCAAACGCAAACTGCTGCAACTGGTGAATGAAAAATATGTAAACAGTTGGGATGACCCCCGCATGCCTACCATTTCCGGATATCGCCGCAGGGGGTATACCCCGGAAAGCATTCTGAAATTTGCGGACAAAATCGGCGTGCAAAAAAGAGAGAACCTGATCGATCTTTCGCTGTTGGAATTTTGCATCCGGGAGCACCTTAACAAGATTGCCTTGCGAAGAATGGTTGTGCTCGACCCTTTGAAGGTAGTGATCACGAATTATAAAAAGGATTCGGAACTGGTGAGAAGCGAAGATAATCCTGAAGACGAAAATACAGGTTACAGGGAAATTCCTTTTAGCGCTGAAATTTATATTGAAAAAGAAGATTTCATGGAAAACCCTCCAAAAAAATTTTTCAGGTTAGCGCCCGGGCAAAAAGTTCGACTGAAAAGCGCTTATATCATTCAATGTGATGAAGCAGTAAAAAATGCAGACGGCTCAATAGCTGAATTACGGTGCTCATACATTCCCGAAAGCAAAAGCGGTTCTGATACTTCCGGCATTAAAGTACAGGGTACATTGCATTGGGTAAGCGTGAAGCATGCCGTCACAGCGGAGCTGCGTTTGTATGACAGGCTGTTCAGGGTGGAAGACCCTTCAAATGAAGAAAATGATTTTAAGGAATACATCAACCCTGATTCTTTGCAGGTCATTAAAACGGTGTATGCCGAACCTGCATTGAAAAAGGCAGGGTTTGATGAACGTTACCAGTTCCTTCGCAAAGGATATTTTTGCCTCGATAAAGACAGCAGCAAAGACAAAATGGTATTCAACAGGACGGTAACACTGAAGGATACCTGGGCGAAAGAACAGAAAAAAAAATGATAATGAGATACAAATAAGAATGCTGATCGGCGCTCTTATTTGTATCTGTACATTTGTTAATTATTGCCCCCGCTTCTCTGCATCTTCATTCCCCGTTGCTGGCGGTTCCTTTGTTCATATTCCTGGAACTTCCGGAACAGGTCATCGCCCAGCACTGCTTTTATCCTTTGGTTCCTTTCTTCATTGATCCCCGCAATTTTTGCCCGCTTGTCATCCTGGGTCATCGACTGGTCCATAAAAACATCTCGCATTTTGGGGCGATATTCCTGTTGGATGGCAACTACCGAATCTGCCTGCAAGCTTGTTAGCTGAAGGCTGTCTATCAATCTTTGTTTCATGGCTGCGGGGTCCATCATGCGGTTCCCGCCGTTTTGGGCGTAAGAACCGTGCACAAACAGCAGTAATGCCAATACGCATAAAAGCGGAATTTTTGTTTTCATTTTTTTCTTTTGAATTTAAAAGGCTAAAATAATGCCGTGATGTATCAGCGAGATGGTTACTTGTTCGAGCGGTTGATTGTTTTCGGCTAATCGGCTTTTTTTATACCTGAACTATATTAAGCAGAATGTTCTGAAAAAAACTGCAGTTAATTTGCAACACCTATCAACCGCACGTCAAAATATAAAGGCGTATTAGGTTGGATGCTTCCATTGCCCCTGCACCCAAAAGCTAATGCCGAAGGAACAAGCAACTTAATGCGGCCCCCGTTGCGTATCTTGGGCAAACCATATTGCCAGCCTTCTATCAGGCTGTCAAGCTCAAATGTTTGTGGGGCTGAAGTAGAATCGAAATAACTGTCATTTAAAAATTTCCCGACATAAGTAAAAGTTACTTTGCTCCTGCCTGTTGGGTTAGTGCCGGTTCCTGTATCTATGATCTGGTAATATAGCCATGAGGTATCGGCAACTGCATCCATCCCATGCCGGGTTGCGTACAGGAGCAATATGGTTGAATCCGATGCGGCTGAAGGGCCTGAACATGAATAATAACCTGATGTTGCTTTTGTACAGCTCATAACATAAGCAATAATTCCTATTGCTGTAGCCACTGGTATTATTTTTTTCATTTTTTTTGCCAATAATGATTTTATAAATGCTTAACTGCTACGGCTGAAAAAATTATCCTCCTTAATGTAATTATAGCGATGTAATTCACTTGTGTTCCCCAAACACTTCTCTCAAGGTATCTGCAATTTCGCCAAGGGTGCAATAATTTTCAACTGCTTCAATAACTGTGGGCATAATATTTTCTCCGTTCGATGCATGATCATTCAACTGTTGCAGCAGTTGGTCGCATTTGGCATGATCGCGATGGCTTTTAAGCAGGGCAAGCTTTTCCATTTGTTTTTTTCTGATGGTTTCGTCTATTTTCAGCCCCTTAATGTTCCCTGTTTCTTCATTATGGAATTTATTGACACCAACGATAATTTTTCCCCCCTCTTCAATTTTTTGCTGGTAACGGTAAGCGCTTTTTGCGATTTCGTTCTGGATGTATCCTTGCTCAATTGCGCTTATACTTCCCCCCATCAAGTCTATTTTTTCCATCAATTGCCAGGCCATTGCTTCCACCTCGTCGGTAAGCTTTTCCACAAAATAGCTGCCTGCGAGCGGGTCAACAGTATCCGGCGCCCCGCTTTCAAAAGCTATAATTTGCTGCGTTCTTAGTGCAATCCTGACTGCGTCTTCTGATGGCAGGCTCAGGGCTTCGTCATAACCATTGGTATGCAAAGACTGTGTGCCTCCCAGCACTGCGGCTAAAGACTGAATGGTAGTACGTGAAATGTTATTCATCGGTTGCTGAGCGGTTAGCGTGCTGCCGCCTGTTTGTGCATGAAAACGGAGCGACATGGCTTTGGGGTCCTTTGCCCCCAGTTCTTTCATTATTTTAGCCCACATGCGTCGCGCAGCCCGAAATTTAGCTATTTCCTCAAAAAGATTATTGTGGGCATTAAAGAAAAACGAAAGCCGTTTCCCAAAAATATTTATATCCATTCCCATTTCAAGGGCAGCTTTTACATAAGCTTTGCCATTGCTCAGGGTAAATGCTATTTCCTGTACAGCAGTGCTTCCTGCTTCGCGAATGTGATAGCCTGAAATGGAAATGGTGTTCCATTTGGGCAGTTCATTACTGCACCACTCAAAAATATCTGTCACAATTTTCATGGAAGGCCGGGGAGGGTAGATATAAGTTCCTCTCGCCGCATATTCTTTTAAAATATCGTTCTGCACCGTGCCTGAAATTTTTTTCAGGTCTGCGCCCTGCTGCTTTGCAACAGCTACATAAAAGGCAAGCAATATGAAAGCTGTAGCATTGATGGTCATGGAGGTGGATACATCTTCCAGCTTTATTCCTTTGAAAAGTGTTTGCGTATCAGCGATAGAGTTGATGGCTACGCCCACTTTGCCCACTTCGCCTTCGGCAAGCGGGTGATCGCTGTCATAACCAATTTGTGTAGGCAGGTCAAAGGCAACGCTAAGCCCCATTACCCCTTGTGATAATAAATAGTGATAGCGCCTGTTGCTTTCTTCTGCAGTGCTGAAGCCCGCATACTGGCGCATCGTCCATAATTTTCCCCGGTACATATCTGGCTGAACGCCCCGTGTGAACGGGAATTCGCCTGGGTTTTCGTTTACTGATGACCGTCGATCGGCTGCTGTATAGAGTGGCTTTATTTCTATACCAGAATCAGTATGGATTTTTTTTTCAGTCATGGAGGTGAAATTTTTACAACCGCCATTCCTGCCTGAACAAGAACGTTGGTTTACTTCATCAGTTTCTTTGCTTCAAAGCTCAGTGCCTCGGCAACAACACCATGCAGGAACGCTTTTGGATTTTGGGCCATAAGCTCCAGCAGGCTTTTGTTCAGGTCCAAAGCAGTTGCATTCTCAGGCAAAAAAGAAGCGACCTGGTTTATGATCAGCAGGTTTTGTTCTTTCAGGTTCTTCACTGCATCCCATGCCTCAGGAGTAACATAAATTTGTTGGGTTACATTATGATCGAATTCCTGCCTGGTGGTGTGCAGCAATAATGCCTGCATGTCTTTTGCACTGATGCCTGGCTGGTTCAGGCGGTTTACAAGGTTTGGTATGGCTATCCGGTCAGTTAATAAGATCAGCCTTTCATAAGCCTGCAACTGCAGCTGTTTGGTTGCTACTGGCTGAAGTTCAGGTGTTGTGCTTATGTTTTGTTTTGCTTCTTTTCTCTGTTTCCAAAATAAATAAGCCAGGCTGCCTGCGAGCAGCACTGCTATAACAAGGCCCCAAATCAATTCTGTTGTACTGATTGACATGCATTTTTTTTTATGTTGCGCAAATTTATGAATTGAAAACGATGTTAACTGTCGAATATTTTATAAAGCACCTGCGTGCCGTGGTCATAGAGCTGCATTTTGTGCCAAACTTTTATCCTGGAGCACGATTGTAACTTTCTGCAAACTTTTTATAGATATACAGGCACGGTCATTTGTTCTGTTTACATTAATGCCATTGAAATAGTCAAAAAGGATGGATTGGTTTCAATATGCCTGGGCTTTTTTATTGCCATGATAGCCACGACGATCCTTAATTATTCAATGCGCTCCCTTCCTTATCGCCATATTTCGCATCGAACTTTCTGTATGCACGCCCGAATATTAATGGGAAAACCAGCAATGAAAATATCATTGCGCAAAGAATTCCTCCTATGACCACTCTTGCCAGCGGTCTTGAGCTTTCTGATCCTATGCCATGAGAAACTGCTGCAGGCAACAGCCCTATGGCAGCCATCAATGCAGTCATCATTACCGGCCTCACTCTTGATCCCACCCCTTCGCGAATGGCTTTGTACACCACGTTTTTTCTGCCTTTCAGTTTTTCAAGATTTTCTTTAAACTCTGTGATAAGCAAAACCCCAAACAGGATGCATATCCCGAACAGTGCAATAAAACCAATACCTGCAGATATGCTGAAATTTGTTCCGGTGGCGAATAAGGCAGCAATACCGCCTACTATGGCAAAAGGCACGTTCAGGAAAACCAGCCCGGCATCTTTCAAATTGCCGAACATGGCAAATAAAAGAAGGAAGATCAGCAGGAGGCTTATGGGCACCACTTGAGCCAGTCTTTTTGTGGCACGCTGCTGGTTTTCGAAGTCGCCTTGCCATACCATGGTATAACCTTTTTTCAGATTGACGGTATTGCCTACTTTCTCCTGCGCTTCTGCAATTGCGCTGCCCATATCCCTTCCCCGGACTGAAAATTTAACGGCAGAATATCTTTCATTGTCATCGCGAAAAATAAGGCATGGGCCTGTTTTTGTGGTGATGCTGGCAATTTCTTTCACTGGCACTTTTGAACCGCTTTCGGTTGGCACCATCAAATTGCCAATGTCCTTCTCGTCTTTGCGGAAATCTTCAGGGAATCGGAGGCGTATATCAAATTTTTTGAAATCTTCGTACAAAGTGGAAGCGGCTTTGCCACCAATGGCCATTTCAATAACAGCATTGGCATCAGCGGTAGCGACTCCGTATAGTGCCATCTTCTGCTGGTTGAGGTCGATGTCCATTTCCGGCTGCCCGATATTTTTGATCACGCCAAGGTCTTCAATGCCCCTTACGGTTTTCAACACTTCGTATACTTTTGTTGACTGGCTTTCCATATAATTTAGAGAGTCGCCAAATATCTTCACGCAGATGGATCCTTTGACGCCCGAAACGGCTTCTTCAATATTGTCAGTAATGGGTTGAGAAAAGTTGAGCTCAGCACCGGGTATAACAGAAAGCTTTGTGCCCATTTCGTTGACCAGTTCCTCTTTTGAGATAAGAGGCTCCCAACTGTCTTCCGGATAAAGCATCACATCAAATTCATTGTTGTAAAAGCCTGCTACATCTGTGCCGTCATCGGGCCTTCCGGTTTGTGTGATGATGTTTTTTACCTGTGGGAACTGCATCAGTGTGCTTCTGACTTGTTTGGACACTTCAACTGATTTGTCAAGAGAAATGCTATAAGGCAATTGGACCCTTAGCCATATTGACCCTTCATCAAGTTCAGGCAAAAATTCGCTTCCTAAAAATTTGAATGAAAATAAACCGGCAGCAATAATGACGAATGCCAGTATTTCTGTTATGTACCTGTTCCGGTAGGTGAAAGAAAACCCCTTGATCATGGCCCGGGTCAGGAAATTGACGATTGGATTATGTTTTTCCCTAACGTTCCTGTTCAGCAATAAATGAATAAGCACCGGGACCAGCGTGAGCGTAGTGATCAAAGCGCCCAGCAATGCGAAGCCAAGCGTATAGGCCAGTGGCGAGAACATTTTCCCTTCTACTTTTTCAAATGAAAAAATAGGAAGCAGCGCGGCGATGATGATTAGCTTAGCGAAAAAAATAGCCTTTCCCAATTCTGCTCCATGCATTTTGATAAGCCCCATTTTTGCTATTTTGTTAAACCGCGCCATGCCCATTTCACGGGCACGATGGTCCAATACCACAAATATCCCTTCTACCATTACCACCGCGCCGTCGATAATGATCCCAAAGTCAATTGCTCCCAGAGAAAGAAGATTGGCTGACATGCCCATAAGGCGAAGGCAAATAAAGGCGAACAAGAGCGACAGGGGGATAACAATGGAGACAATCAGCGTGGTCCGCCAGTTGAACATGAAAAGCGAAACAATGATGGTGACAAAAACAATCCCTTCAATCATGTTGTGCAGCACGGTGTGTGTGGCAAAATGAATAAGATCGTTCCGGTCGTAAAAAGGGACGATTTTGGTATCGGCCGGAAGCACGGAGCTGTTCAGCTTTTCAATCTTTGTTTTTAAAGCAGCAATGACTTTGCTTGGGTTTTCGCCTTTGCGCATGACCACAATACCTTCTACCACATCGTCTTCATTACTAACAGTTCTTTTGCCGCCGGGCCCCGTAATGGCATCGGACCGGCTAACCAGGCCAAGCCTTGGAAGATGGGAGATGCTTACATCGGCCACATTTTGTACCAGGATAGGCACGCCATTGACATTCTGGACAATGATATTTCGTATTTCATTGATGTCATTCAACAGGCCCACACCGCGTACCACATAAGCCTGGTTGTTTTTTATAATGATATCGCCTCCTATGTTGATATTGCTTTTTTGCACTGCAGAAAAAACATCGAGCGCAGAAATGCCAAGATTGGTAAGCTTGCCGGGGTCTACTTTTATTTCATAAGTCTTGGTCAAGCCGCCAAAGCTTACCAGGTCAGCAACTCCCGGAACTGCACGTATCTGCCGGTCAACGACCCAATCTTGTATCGTTTTTAGTTCTCTTGCATCACGAAAACTGCTCCTGAGGGTATACCTGAAGATTTCTCCTGTCGGGCCGGTCGGAGGCTGTACCGCCGGGGCTACATTTTGTGGCAGATCGGCATCGCTCAATAAATTATTCACCTGCAGCCTTGCTTCATTGTTGTTTACATTATCTTCGAAAACAAGTTTGATGTACGATAAACCAAAAATACTTGTCGACCGGAGGCTCACTTTCTTTTGTACGGGGTTGAGGGCAATTTCAATGGGGATGGTAACAAATTTTTCAATTTCTTCAGCGCTTCGGCCAGGCCATTGGGTAATGATCGTTACTTCTGTATTGGTTACATCGGGAAAGGCCTCAATTGGCATGGTTTTAAAAGTAACGGCACCTGCGATGATCAATATGAACGTGGCAAACAAAACAAAATATTTATTCTTAAGCGAGAATGACAATATGCTTTTCAGGAATTTTTTCATTTATGTTGTTTTTGGGCTGCGGCCCTGCTATGCTGAATATTGTTGCTTTAAAACAGCCTTCAAAGTCGTTGATGCTTAACAGGTATTTTAAACGGCAATGTAACATTTTCATTGTCGCTAAATAAATTAATGCCGATAGGGAAAAAGGGTAAAGATAAAAACTAAAATAGGCTATTGCCCAAAAAAAAACAGCCCTTGGCATGGGTTGTTCATGAGGTTTTTTTGAGGCCGGCTATTAGGCATTTGGCCTATATGAAAGGTTGGCTTTATGTTTTGGGCTTGTTTTCCTCTGCTTTCAGGCTATAAGGGTTTTTGTCGAATTTCCTGTAGGCCCATCCGAATATAAGAGGGAAAACCCAAAGCGAAAACATCATTGCGCAAAGAATTCCCCCTATGACTACTCTTGCCAGTGGCCTTGAGCTTTCCGAACCTATGCCATGAGACAAAGCAGCAGGCAACAGCCCAATGGCCGCCATAAGCGCCGTCATCATTACCGGTCTTATTCTTGTGTTTACCCCCAGTTTAATGGCATTGTATAATGATGACTGTTGGCCTCTTATTTTTTCGAGGTTTTGTTTGAATACGGTAATGAGCAGCACGCCATCCTGGATGCAGATGCCAAATAATGCAATAAAACCGATACCGGCAGATATGCTGAAATTAGTTCCTGTCAGATGCAAGGCCAGCAAGCCACCTACAATAGCAAAGGGCACATTCAGGAAGACCAGCCCGGCATCTTTTAAATTGCCGAACATGACAAACAACAACAGGAAGATCAACAACAAACTTATTGGCACCACTTGTGACAGTCTTTTTTCTGCTCTTTGCTGGTTTTCAAAATCTCCCTGCCATGCCATGCTGTACCCTTTTTTCAGTTGCACTGCTTTGCCGACTTTTTGTTGTGCCTCGGCAATGGTACTGCCCATGTCTCTTCCGCGAACTGAGAATTTCAATGCGGCATATCTTTCATTGTCGTCCCGGAAAATGAGGCATGGCCCGGTTTTTTTGGTAATGGTAGCAATTTCCTTGATGGGCACTTTAGACCCGCTTTGTGTGGGCACCAATAGATTCCCGATATCATCGGTTGTTTTCCTGAACTGTTCGGGCAACCGCACGCGGATATCAAAAAGTTTAATGCCTTCGTACAAAGTGGAGGCCGCCTGCCCGCCGATGGCCATGGCCACAACCGCATTGGCATCAGCAGTGGCTACTCCGTACAATGCCATCTTCTGCTGGTCGAGGTTAACATCCAGTTCCGGCTGCCCTATATTATGTATCACGCCAAGGTCCTCGATGCCTTTCACATCTTTTAAAATATTGAACACTCCATCTATTTTGTCTTCCATATAATCGAGCGAATCGCCATATACTTTAACACAGATTGAGCCTTTTACCCCGGAAACAGCTTCTTCAACATTGTCCATGATGGGCTGTGAAAAGTTAAGATTGGTACCAGGTATTAATTCAAGTTTTTGGTTCATTTCTTTTATCAGTTCTTCTTTAGAAATTTTCGGCTGCCATTCATTTTCCGGGTACATCATCACTGAAAATTCATTGTTATAAAAGCCTGTTACATCAGTGCCATCATCCGGCCTTCCTGTTTGCGAAACAGCGTATTTTACCTGAGGGAAGGTCATTAGGATCTTCCTTACCTCGGTAGCCACTTCTACAGATTTGTCAAGCGAAATGCTATAAGGTGTTTGTACGCGCAGCCAGATTGAGCCTTCATCCAGTTGTGGCAGGAACTCGCTCCCTAAAAATTTAAACGAGTACAATCCTGCGATCATTACTATGAAAGACAGGACAACCACCACTTCTTTGTTTTTGAAAGCCCTGGCGAACCCTTTTAGCATAAAACCCGTCAGGAAATGGACAAAGGGGTTGTGTTTTTCCCTCACATTTTTTTTGAGCAGCAAACTTATCAATACAGGAACTAGGGTAAGGGTCGTGATCAATGCCCCCAACAGGGCAAAGCCAAGGGTATAGGCCAGCGGTGAAAACATTTTGCCTTCTACTTTCTGGAAAGCGAAAATAGGCAGCAGGCCTGTTATGATGATGAGCTTGGCAAAGAAGATGGCTTTGCCCAATTGTGCCCCATTATTTTTTATTAACCCCAATTTGGCAATCTTATTGAACTTTTCCATGCCCACATTTATCGCTTTATGGTCAAGCACCACAAACATGCCTTCCACCATGACTACAGCCCCGTCAATGATGATCCCAAAATCAACAGCGCCAAGCGAAAGCAAATTGGCAGACATGCCCATCAAGCGCAGGCAAATAAACGCAAACAGCAATGACAGCGGGATGATGATCGATACAATCAATGTTGTTCTCCAATTGAACATGAAAACAGAAACAAGCAAGGTTACGAGCAAAATGCCTTCAATAAGATTGTGCAGTACCGTGTGTGTTGCATAGTGTATCAGGTCAGCACGGTCATAATAAGGAACAATTTTGGTGTCTCCCGGAAGAATGTAGCTATTGAGCTTATCAATTTTTGCTTTTACAGCACTTACCACATTGGTCGGGTTTTCTCCTTTGCGCATCACAATAATGGCTTCCACAACATCAGGCTCATCGGTAACTGTTCTTTTCCCCGCCCCATCTTGTAAACCATTTGACCTGGCAACCCATCCCAATCGGGGGATATTAGATATTGCCACTTCGGCTACGTCCTTTACAAGAATAGGCACGCCATTGATATTTTGGACTACTATATTTTTGATTTCGTTGATGTCGTTCAGCAAACCGATGCCTCTTACCACATAAGCCTGGTTGTTCTCGATGATCACATCGCCGCCTATGTTGATGTTGGTTTTTTGAACAGCCGTGAATACATCCAGCGGCGTAATGCCCAGCGAAGTAAGCTTGCCCGGATCTACCTGTATTTCATAAGCTTTTGTTTTTCCTCCAAAGCTTACCACATCGCCTACTCCGGGAACCGACCTCAGTTGCCTGTCAATAATCCAGTCCTGGATGGTTTTTAATTCCCTGGCATCCCTCAAACTGCTTCTGAGGGTATAGCGGAAAATTTCGCCCGTGGGGCCCGTAGGCGGTTGCACGGAGGGCTGAATGCCAGCAGGCAAATTTGCATTGGGCAGCAGGTTCATTACCTGTTGCCTTGCCTGGGGATCTTTAACATCATCGTCAAAAATTAGTTTTACGTATGATAAACCGAATATAGATGTTGAGCGCAGGCTCAATTTTTTCTGTACCGGGTTCATCGCAAGTTCTATCGGGATGGTAACAAATTTTTCCACTTCTTCCGCGCTACGGCCAGGCCATTGTGTAATGATGCTTATTTCTGTATTGGTCACATCCGGGAATGCTTCAATGGGCATGTCCCTGAAAGTAATGATGCCTGTTACAACCAGCAGGGTAGTGGCAAACAAAATAAAGTACTTGTTCTTTAGCGAAAATGCGATGACCTTTTTTAAAAACTTGTTCATAAAGTTTATTTAAAGAAAACAGGCTCATTCAATAGCCCGGGAATTTATTTTTTTGCCTGCAAAAAACTTTTTCGCAAACGGTTAAATTCAGGTCAACAATCAGGAGGAAGGAGATGAACTGCTCTTAAACAGCGGAGCGCCTTAGCTGTTCAAAGCATCATATATCAGGATTGCCTGCGATGAAATTATTTTATCGCCTTCATTTAGGCCAGATGCGATATAAGTTTTGTCGCCATTAGCGCTGATGATCTGCACGGGGGTTATGCGCACATCCTCTTTGCTGTTATATATCAGCACATAGTATTGGCTGTGATCGAATATCAATGCTTTTGATGAAATACAGAGCGATTCTTTGTTTTCATGATTGATCACGGTTACGCTGGCAAACATCTGGGGCTTTAGCAAATATCCCTGGTTATCGAGCGAAACACGCACTTTCATTACCTTATTGGCAGGGTCAAGCACGTTCATGATTTTATCAATTCTGCCTTTGAAAATTTTCCCGGGATATGATAATGTTGAAACGCTTACCACATCGCCCATTTTAACTGCAGTGATATTCGATTCGTAAACATTTGCCCACACCCAAACATTCTTGAGGTCGGAAATTGTAAACATGCTGTTGCTGTTGTCCGCTCTGATAACAGTATTGTTGTTCACATTTTTTTCAACGATAAAGCCATTTATTGGCGATCTTATTTCAAACTCTCCCTGGGTGTTTCCCCCGTTAATTTTTAAAACCCTGTGGACCCTGTCAAGTTCCGATTTGGCCTGGAGGTAGGCGGCTTCAGCGCTCAGTGAATCAGTAACAGCAGCAAGCCCGCTTTTCAGCATGTCTTTTGTTTTGTCGAGGTTTTTTCTGGCCACATCCAGGTTTGTTTCTGCATTGATCAGGTCATTGCTGTACCCGGCCATTTCAGAGCTGCTGACCACGCCCAACAGGTCACCTTGTTTTACATAATCGCCCAAAACTGCTTTAATGCCCTGCACATTTCCGCTGATCATGGGATAGATTTTGCGCACATTGTCCTGGTTGAAATCTACCTGCCCGGTTAATGTTACAGCCACAACAAGCTGGCATTTTTGAACGGTGTCTATATCAATAGCCCTCAAAATGGAATCAGGGATAACATATTTTTCTTTCGTTTCCACCTTTCTTTCCGCATCGCTGCCGCATGCCTGTAACAGGAATAAGCATGCGAGCGGAAAAAGCACATATATCGGTAAATTCCAGGCTTTGAAATGTGGCCTCCCCTGTTGTTTTATGTCTGGCATTTTGGTGCGCATAAATTATTTTAATTAAAGAAATTAGTGCCCGTATAAAAATTGATGTCTTCAAAAGCGCTTAGCCTGTTGAACTCAATGGCATTTGACTGCAACGCATTTTGTTTATAGGAATCATAGAAATCCAGGAAGTCCAGGATACTAACGTTCCTTTTCTGGTAATTGGACAGCACTTCCTGCATCAGCCTTTCAAAATCGCCTAAAAATTTAGGGTCGATATTCTTGAACAGCCTGTCCTGGATAAATGCTTTTTGCAATGCATTAGCAACGTTTTCATTTACGGTGGCCTCCGTGCTTTTCTGCATGGCATTGCTGTAATCGGTCATGGCTTTGGCAGATTTGATATTGCCCTGGTTCCGGTTAAAAAAAGGCAAATCAATTGACGCCCCGATGGCCTGGAAATTTGTAGCATACGACCCCTGCCGGTCATAGCTTGCAGAAAGGGTTACATCAGGCACAGCAAGTGATTTTTGATAATTTAGGTTCAGCCTGTTTATTTCCGTGTTCGCCCTGGCTATCTGAAGGTCTGTCCTGTTTTTGTAAGCCGAATCGATGAGCGTGCTCAATGAATATTTATTGGGGTCGAGCTGAATGATATTGGCAGCATCAACAACAGGCACAATATATTCGCCAGGCTTTACCTGCAAGACCAGTTTCAGTTCGCTTTCCTGGTCTGCGATCTGGCTAATGAGCGATCCATATTCATTTTGCAGGCTATACAACTGCGCTTTGATGCGCACTACTTCTTTTTCAGATATATAACCTTTGCCCTCCTGCTGAACAAATGCGCTGACCACCTTTTGCAATGCGGTTATTTCTTCATTGTAAACGGCTGAAGATTTTTGGAGGTAATAAATATTGAAGAAATCGGTGCGCAAGGTATATTTCAATGTGCGCATCAGGTCAAAAAACTGGAACTCGCTGAGCCTGCTGTTTGCTTCGGCCAGTTTTATCTGTTTGTTTCTTTTGCCTGCGAGCAATATCAATTGTGATAGCTGTACAGAAGTTTCTGCCTGGTTAAAAAAATTAGAATGAGGATAGTCCGGGTTATGCAGTGGAATGATTGGCCCTCTTTCAACCGATAAATTAGGGTTAGGGTAAAGCCTCGCTTGTATTTCCAGGGCTTTCTGTGCATTGATGTTGTATTTCTGCGCAAGAAGCTGGTAATTGCTGTCAATAAACATTTTTTCCGCATCGGCGAGTTTTATGCGTAAAGTATCGGTTATTGTTTGGGCGTTTGTAACGCGGCAGAGAAAGAAAGCCAGCAGGATGGTGATCAGTAATTTTTGCATAGGTAATGCAGGTGATTTAAAGCATGCAAAACTATTGTAACTGCTATTATTTTGCTAAAAAAAAGCGGTTAAATAACAGTTAATGCATGATGCTTATAATAGCGATGATTTCTTTAAATATATTGTTGGAATCATGGTTAATCGGTGGTTATTCTTTTTTTGAAGGGATATTAAAACGGAAACCAACGCCATGTATTGTTTCTAAAACCACATCCGGGTCAGATTTAAAGTATTTCCTGAGTTTCGTGATGAATACATCCATGCTCCTCCCAAGAAAATAATCGTCTTTCCCCCACACGTTAAGCAGCACTTCTTCTCTTTTTAAAATACGGTTGGGGTGTTCACAAAGGAATTTAAGCAGGTCGGCCTCTTTTTGGGTAAGATTGAAATTTTCCTGCCTGATGGAAAGTTTGAGGTCAGTATAGGAGAACTTCAGTTTTCCTATACTAAATTGGACTGCCTGGTCGGAATGCATTTTTTTGCTGCGCCGCAGGAAGACTTCCATCCTCATCAACAGCTCCTGCATGCTGAAAGGTTTGGTTATATAATCATCAGCGCCTACTTGAAAACCTTTTATCCGGTCTTCTTCGAGCGATTTTGCAGTCAGGAACAGGATAGGCACAAGATCGGATTGCTGCCTGATTTTTTTTGCCACATCAAAACCATTTTTGTGCGGCATCATTACATCGAGCAGGCAAATGCTATACTCATTTTTTTCGAACTTCTCTATGGCGGTTTGGCCATCGGAGCACAAAACAACATCATACCCTGCATCGGTAAGGTTGTCCTTGATAACATAGCCTAATGAAAGGTCGTCTTCAGCCAGCAGCACTTTTCCTTTTTGAGTAGTCATCATAAAAATTAATTAAGAGGGATGAACAATCTGAATTCGGAACCAATGCCCGGCAGGCTATGTACTTTTATTTTCCCTTTGTGGGCATCAATAATGCGTTTCACAAAATTCAGCCCTATGCCAAAGCCTTTCACATTGTGCACATCGCCTGTAGGCACCCGGTAAAATTTCTTGAAAATGTTTTTAAAATATTTTTTTTCGATCCCAATGCCATTATCTTTTACCGAAATAAAAAAACCATTTTCTGCCTTCCCTGTTTCTATAACTATTTTAGGGTCTTCCGAGTATTTTAATGCGTTTTCAAGCAGGTTAACCACAGCCAGTTCTAAGTGAGCTCTGTCGGCATAGATTTGAATATCGCCTTTGTCCATTTTCACTTCCACTTTTGCTTTTTTTTCTTCAATAAGCGGTTGCACTTTATTGATGGCCTGTTCGATTAGCTGGTGGGCTTCAATGTCTTCTTTTTGTATGGGCAGTTCGTTCCTTTCAGCAGAAGCAGTCCTGAGCAACCTCGCTACCTGGTTTTGCAAATGCTCGGTTTGGCTTTTTACTATAGTTGCATACCGCTGTAATTTGCCGGGTTGCTCTATAATATTATCCTGCGCCAGCACCTCTGAGGCAATCTTAATTACGGCAAGAGGCGTTTTGAACTCGTGGGTAAAATTGTTCACGAAATCTTTCTGTACTTCGGCCAGGAACTTTTGCCTGTAAAAATAAAACAAGCTCACTGCAAGGCTGATCAGGGTTATCAGCAGGGCTGCACTGGTGGCTATCCACAGGCCCATTTCCCCAAGTATATAATTGCTGCGGTGGGGGAAGAATAAAACAATATGGTCAAAGCTTTTATCAAAAACAGCAAGGTCCTTTACGGGTTGTATGGCATATCGGCTGGCAGGGGATGGGATATATTCTTCATAAACATATTTACCAGCCACCTTACTAAAAGCACCCAGTTTACAATCGGTGAGCACATCAAAATCTTCAAATTCTTTTCTCAGATAGAAAGTCAGCGAATCTTTTTCAGGAATAGTATCAGCCTTGAACAAAAAATAATTTGGATCAGGATTAGCGATCAGGTCGTGCAGGTTCAATGCGGGGTCATCATTCATTTGCAGGTCTTCAAAAACTCCCCTGATCCCTTTCACTACATTGTTATTGAATTGCCGCTGTTCAAATGCATATACTTTTTTTAGCCAATACAACTGGAATATAATAATTGCCGCTATTAATAATGAGGATATGAGGACAATCCATTTTAATATTGATGACCGCATGCTTATGATTTCCCTGATATGCAAAATTGCTAAGCTTTATTTATTGTAATATACGAAAATGGTTAAGTAGAAGTTAAGGGTGCAAATATGGGGATAAAGTATGCGTGGCCATCTATTATTTATTTGTGCTGAAAACAATACCGTTTTTTTCAAAAATTCTTCATGCGCTGCTTTTCGGCTCCTGTTTTGTGTTTTTTTCCCATTCTGCTGGTGTTAATCCGGCGTTAAGGTGCAATTGTTTTTTTTGCAGTAGCAGACTATTTAAATAACTTCACTTACTTATTTGTTTACTAAACTAAAACTTTTGATCAGTTATGAAAAAAATTATCCTGATTGCCAGCCTGCTTTTAGCTTTCACAGGCATTTCGTTCGCACAAACAACACCAGCTAAAAAAGAAGCAACGAAAGCAACAACGGTGCACACCAAAAAAGACGGCACCCCTGACAAGCGCTTTAAAGAAAATAAAGAGGCATCGCAGGCAAAACCCGCCGCCACTCATTTGAAAAAGGACGGCACTCCTGACAAGAGGTATAAGGAAAACAAAACCAAGAAAAGCGGAAATTAATTTGATTTTTAGCTAATGGAACGCCACTGTAATGTGGCGTTTTTTATTTAGGGTTTCGATTGCGTGTTTTTTAGAAAAAGATTACCTTAAAGTTTAAAATCAGTATCATGAAAAGAATTATTATGCTCGCCTTGTTGATGTTCACTGCGGTTGGTTTTACCATGGCCCAAAGAAGGCCTCACCGTGCACGGCATAAAGTGAAAGTGCACCACAAAATTCATCACCATCATGTGCATCATCATCGACCGCGCCACAAATAGTTTGTATATGTGGCAGCCAAAACCAAAAGCCCCGCAATGCGGGGCTTTTGGTTTTTTATTCGGCTTTATTACTTTATTGGTGATGCGGGGCTTTTGGCCACTGCCGGTTTTGTTTTCGGCTTGCCCTCAACTGATGCCGAATCCGCAGTACCCAATGGTTTGTTTTTAGCAAGGTCTACCAGTATTGGGGCTGCAACAAAAATAGAAGAATACGTTCCGGTTACCACACCGATCAGCATAGCAAATGCAAACCCTTTGGTTACTTCACCGCCAACAAGGAATAATATCAGGAGGGTGAGGAATACTGTCAGTGAGGTCATGATTGTCCTGCTTAAAGTATCGTTTATGGCTTTATTGATAATTTCCGCTTTTGTTGCCCCTTTCATCAGCCTGCTGTCTTCACGTATACGGTCAAAGACAATCACGGTATCGTTCATGGAGAAACCGATAACAGTCAGCACCGCGGCAATAAAATGCTGATCGATTTCCATCGGGAAAGGAACGATGTCTTTCAGGAAGGAAAAAACGGCGAGCGTAACAAACACATCATGGAACAAAGAAACAATTGTTCCCAGGGAATACCTCCAGTCGCGGAAACGGATGAAGATATAGATGAAAATAATCGCAATTGCAAAAATTACTGCTTTAAATGCGCCTTGCTTGATGTCATCTGAAATAGTCGGCTCCACTTTTTTTGAGCCGTGAATAAATTTATTGGGAGTTAAAAAATCTGCAGAAGTTGTTCCATCTGGAAGGAAAGTTTTTAGTCCTTCATACAATTTGCCCAATACCACTGAATCGGTTTGCGAGCCTTCCTGCTTGATCAGGTAATCAGTGGTGATCTCAAATTGATTGGTGCCTCCATAAGTTTTTACAGTAGGTGAGCTGCCGAATGTCACGTCAAGAGTTTCCCGTATTTTTTCCGCATCTACGGGTTTTACAAAACTGACCACGTAACTGCGGCCGCCCCGGAATTCAACGCCTTCCCTAAAACCATGGAAGAAAGAGGCTATGCCCAGCACCGTCACTACAACAGAAATGGCATAAGCAATTTTTCTGTACTCAATGAACTTGAATTTGGCATGCTGGAAAATGCGTTTTGAAATGGGCGTGAAATATTTGAAATGCCTGTTTTTATTGGTATAGAAATCTGTTATCAGCCTCGATAACAAAATACCGCAGAACAAGGAAAGCAGGATGCCCAATATTTGTGTGGTGGCAAAACCAAGAACAGGGCCGAGGCCAAAGTAGAACAATATTAACGCGGTCAATAAAGTGGTTACGTGCGCATCAAGCACCGGGGCTAATGAACGGCGATAGCCATCGCTTACGGCCAGGGGATAGCTTTTGCCCCTTGCGAGTTCTTCTTTAATGCGCTCAAAAATAATCACATTGGTGTCAACGGCCATGCCTATTGTAAGCACCAGGCCTGCAATACCTGGCGCAGTGAGCGTTGCATGCAATGAGCTGAGCACGCCAATGGTAAACAGCAGGTTGAATATAAGGGCAACATTGGCCACCCACCCTGCAGTGTTGAAATAAACAATCATCAAAACGAAAATCACGATGAACGAGATGGCGAAGGCCATTTGCCCGCCATGTATGGCCTGCTTGCCAATAGAAGGCCCTACTACCTGCTCCGCAACTATTTTTGCTGGCGCAGAAAGCTTTCCCGAATTGAGGATATTAGCAAGGTCCTGCCCCTCTTCAACCGTTTGTTGGGTGTTTTTTCCCCTGCCCATGGTAATTTGCGAATTGCCGCCGGTAATAGGGCCATTAACAAAAGGTGCAGAGTAAACAATATCATCAAGCACAATTGCAATGGGTTTGCCAACATTGTCGGTAGTCATCTTGGCCCAGGTGTCTGAACCTTTTTTATCCATGCTCATTTCTACTACAACATCTCCTGTAACAGGATCATAATCCTGCCGGGCATTGTTTTTTACCGATTCCCCTTCCAGCTTTGCTTTTTCGGACCCGGGAACAGTCTTGATTGCATACAGTTTGAGGTAATTGACTGCTTTGCCATTGTCGTCTATTTCTTGCTTTCCCCATAAAAATTTTATGTTCGAAGGAAAGCTGTTGAGCACAACCGGGTTGCTTAAGTATTCATTGGCTTTTGCAGTGTCTTTTAATGGAACGATACCCACATAATCGGGCGCTCTCGATTTGTCTGTGGATTTCTGAATATCTGCGATGGCTGCATAAAAAAAAGGAATAAGCGGGTTGGCATTTTTTGCATTGGCCAGGGAATCCTCTTTTTTAGAAGTGTCGCTTGGGTTTGTTCCGTTAAGATATCTCTGTAATGCTTTGTCGGCATTTTGCAAATATTGTGAAAGGTCATTGATGTTATACAGCTCCCAGAATTGCAGGTTTGCCGTTGACTGTAGATATCTTCTCACCCTTTCCGGGTCAATGTTGGCTCCTGCAAGTTCCACATTGATGATGCCTTTGTTTTCATCAAGATTGATAGATGGCTGCGCAACCCCAAATTTGTCGATGCGCTTTGTGAGCACCTGGAAGGTCTGTTTCATGCCGGCAGAGGCTTGTGAATGGACGTAGCTGATCACAGTTGCATCTGAAGCATCAAGACTGATATTGTTGCGCCCACTGTTTGCAAATAGAGGGGCGAGCTTGTTGTTGGGATTTTGTTCTTTATACGACTGAGCGAACAGGTCAATAAAATTAACATCGCTCGTGACTTTTTTTTGCTTGGCGGTTTCAATGGCTTTAAGCAGAGAAGGGTCATGAGGATTATTGGCCAGTGATTTGATGAGGCCGTCCAATGAGATATCGAGTGTTACATTTATGCCTCCCTGCAGGTCAAGGCCGAGGGACAATTCGTTTTCTTTAGATTTTTCGTAGGAAGTCCCCCACCATGTTATTTTGGTGTCTTTGGTACTGTCGAGCAAATGTTTTAGCCTGTCTTTGTACAGGTCGTCCAGCGTGTCTTGATAAATAGCTTGTTCTTCCTTATTGCCGGGATATTTTTTTGCGGCAGAAGGATATACGTTATTCACATAGCGCTTTGCTTTTTCCTGCATGGCAGACTCGTGCTTGTTCACAAACCATGTAAAAGAAAGCTGGTAAAGGGAAATAAAAATCAGCAGCGCAGCAAAAATGCTAACCAGTACTCTCATTGGTGGTGGTTTTTTTAAAGAGCGGCAAAGATAGGCTTTAAATTGACATTTAGTCGCCAAAAAATAAGAATATTTAACGCTAACCGGTTGTTATCATGGGTTTTAGTTCCCGAAGGCTTGCTTTTGAAAATGATTTGGATGAAAACAGGCTTTGCCATTTTTAATCTTATGGCCTATATGATCATTTTTGTGCCGGACTGGGATGAGGGGTAGTTAGCACAAAATTGTTTTTCGATTTTAATCAATAGTTATTGCCATGAAAATATATAATCCTAATACGATCAACCTGATAAACATAAATGCGATGACAACATATTTGGCTATTCCTTATTAAGTTGGGCCTATTTTTTTCATTGAATAAATTTGACATTTATGTTTAGCCTTTCGGAGCAACTATACAACCGCTTTTATGCTCCTCAAGTCAGGTAGTTTGCCATATTGGATAATCAGGAAAGCTGTTTAGCTAATGCCCCAAATTGATTGCCAGGCCGAGCGCAGGGTAAGGCCTTAATGGGATGCCTGTTATTTTTTCGCCTGGCACTTTCTCCATTTCCAAAATGGCATTTGCCCTCATCGCTTTCCGGTGCATGTGGCTGCCGATAACGATCAGCGGTATGCTCCCTAAAGTGCAAATTGTGCCAGTACAGATCAGCACATAGCCCACGATTTGTTTTGAATTGATCGAGCTTTGATCGCTGTTGTTGTATTCATTTGTACCCTGGGCAAAAAGAATAATTCCGCCTGTCAGCATTGCGGCGCCTGAGCCTAATAAAATAAATCCCGGTGTCATCAAACGGCGGCTTTTGGCCATGTAGTCATCGTAAGTGCCGCGGCGGTAATTGTTGTCGTTAGAACGGCGTTGGGCAAAGCAGGAAGCAAAAAAAAGCACAGCCAGGAACAAAGCAAAAGCGCTCTTCATAAAATCAGTTTTAGCGTTAATACAAATAGTTGTCAAATATAATATTTATTGAAACGGATCCACTTCTCCAACAATAAAAACACTTCCGCAAACGATAACCAGGTCCTTTTTTCCGGCACGGGAAACAGCTTCTTTCAAAGCTGCATTCACTTCAGAAAAAGCTTTGCCCGATAAGCCAAGTTTCATGGCTTTTTCAGCAAGCTCAGTTTCAGGTAATGCCCGTGGAATGTGCGCTTTGGTAAAATAATAATGCGCATGTGCAGGAAGAAGTTTCAATATTTTTTCAATATCCTTATCTTTTACAAATCCTGCAATGATATGAAGCTCTTCATGGTCGGTGATCTCGATTTGCCTGATCAGTTGGGCTATGCCGCCTTCGTTATGACAAACGTCGAGCACGACCATCGGCTGTTGATGAATAATTTCCCATCGTCCATGCAGCCCTGTCAGCCGTTTTACCTCTTTTAATGCTTTTTGGATATGCGTGCCTGTTATTTCAAACCCTTTTTGCTTTAAAAAATGAACAGCCTCCAGGGCAGTAACCAGGTTTTTTGTTTGATAAATCCCGGCAAGGCCCAGGTGGTAATATTGCTTTTCATTGTTCCGCGATGAGGTGACTTCAGCAACGACCTCGTGTTTGTCCATTTTCCAATCAGCAACAAAATGCTGTTTGCTGGCAAAGCTCAGTTCTGCATTTTCTTCTTGTGCTTTATTAATAAAAACATCAGCAACTTCGGGCTGGTATTCGCCAATTACTACAGGCTTATTTTTTTTGATGATGCCTGCTTTTTCAAAAGCGATTTGCTGTAGCGTGTTGCCCAGAATATTGACATGGTCATAGCTGATATTGGTAATTACGGAAAGCTCTGGAACAATAATGTTGGTACTGTCTAACCGGCCGCCCAACCCGACTTCTATGACGGCGACATCAACTTCCCGGCTTGCAAAGTATTCAAAAGCCATAGCCACTGTTATCTCAAAAAAAGAAGGACTGATTTTTTCTATCAAAGGGCTCATTCCTTCAACAAAAGCCACCACGAAATCTCTGCTCACCATTTCGCCATTCACTTTAATGCGCTCCCGGAAATCTTTTAAGTGTGGTGAAGTGTACAGCCCGGTTTTATAACCCGCTGTTTGCAATATGGCAGCAAGCATGTGGCTGGTAGAGCCTTTGCCATTGGTGCCGCCAACGTGCACCGATTTGAATTTCGTATGCGGGTTGCCGTTAGCCTGGCACAGGGCAATGGCATTTGTAAGCCCTTCCTTCATAGCTGCCGGGCCAATGCGGCTGAACATAGGCAGGCGGGAAAAAAGATAGTCTATTGTTTGGCTATAATTCATTGCAGGCGAAATTAGGAAAACTTAATCCAAAGCGGGGAAAGCATCAGCTGAGGAAGGAAGCGTTACGATCATGCAGCGACTGGCAATATCCTGCAACCTTTAAATGCAGGATATTAAGTAAAAATCAAAAACTTCAACCGAGGATAAAAAGAAAATAGATGAATACGGCAAAATGAAAATGATGAACAACAAATCCCGTGCTTACCGCTATTGCCCGGTAACCGTATTCATCTTAGCAATGCCAACAATCCTGTCGGACCTGCCACCAAGCTCGCGAAAATATATAAGCACAAGGTAATCGTTTTCTGTTTCCAGGTAATTTCCTTCAGTGAGGCTGAATGACGTGGTTTGGCTCGGGTCGGCCCTGTCAATGGTTACATACGCATAATTATAATAGCCCTGTTTCAAAAAAGCGGATGCCTCGTACACGCCTTTATCAGGATTAAATTTCATCCTCGTCGAATCATTGAATTTGTAATCAGTGAACTTGCCTATAATATAAACATCCTTCCCGGGAAAAGCTTCATTGCCTGGAGGAACAAAAGTAAAATGGACTGTGGCATAATCAGTTTGCCAATAAGGGTTGATGCTTTCTGTGGTTTGAATAAAAAACAAACCATTGTAGTCTTTGTACAAATAGAAGGGAAGGTTTGTCCTGGCAGGATCAGGTTTAGCGAAAATCTCAGTAGATGTTTTATTATAGATGACATGGGCTACCCGTTCGCTCTGGAAACGGAAGCTCTGCAGGTCAATCCACCGCCACTCTCTGCCACCGGGAAAAATAAAATCCCCATCGCGATTATATTGAAGTGTATTGCCTGAATAGAAAGTAGGCTGGATGTTGTTTATTGCCATATCCCAACGGTAGTTTTGCAGCACTGAAATTTTTATTTGCTGCAATGCGTTCGACACGTTCAATGATGCAGTGCTCACATTGATCTGCAGTTTTTGGTGGGTATGCGAAATCAGGGGGTCAAGCGGCTGAAGCAATTGCACGCCAATGCTCACAGTATTCTCGACCACAAGGAACCGCCTGGTAAAGGCCAGTTGCGAGGTGTCGCCGTTCAGGAATACTTTCAGGACATAATTGCCAGAACGGGAAGGAAAACAGTTTTGATCAGGGAGCACAGCCTGGTAATGTGTGTATTTAGTGAGCGAAACCGAAGAAAACCTGTAATCTGAAATACGCATTTGCGTGAACCCTTTAATGAAATCGAATGAACTGATTTCAGCGGGGGACCAGTCTGCATTGCACAACTGATAGGTGTAGGAATAATTTTTCACATCGGCATCAAGGTCGTCAAAATCCAATTCGAGCCTGTCATTGCCATTTAGTGCGACAACAGGGTAGGCGAGCTGGTTGCCGTATACAAATAGTTGCGGCGTTTTTATATTGGGCATCAGTACCGAATCACTAAGCTGGGCTTTGCCTGGGCAAATGGCAAAAATCAGGATTGCAGAGAGGGAACATTTTCGAAAAAAAAAATTCATAATAAAATTTTTCAGATGATTGGCAAGCCATAAAAAAAGCAAAAATAAATATTGTAAGAAACTATTGGTATAATGATTTTTGAAAACTGTCGCAGGCATTCTTTTACAGGAACAGGGGCCCGCAGGCGCATCATTTGGATCACAGTTGAACAGTAGTTCTTATTTTTGGATTTTAAAATCAACGCCGGTGAACATTTCTTCATTTATTGCCAAGCGCATAGCTTTTAACCGGCAATCATCATTTTTGAATTTTATTATCAGGCTGGCCGTAGCGGCTACATTGATAAGCGTAGCTGCCATGATTGTTACCGTTGCGCTCACAAGCGGTTTTCAATATGCCATTAGCCAAAAGGTGTTTAGCTTTTGGGGCGATATCCGTGTGCAGCATTATGAAGCCGGCAAAGCAGCCATTGCCGAAGAAATGCCTATTGAGAAAAACGACACAGTGCTGCAGGTGCTGCGCAACAATAGTGACGTTAAAACCATCCAGGCTTTTGCTACAAAGAATGCCATCATTAAAGGGCCGGAAAGCATAGAAGGCGTTTTGCTGAAGGGCATCGAAAAAAATTATGATTTCAGCAATATTAACGGCTTTTTGAAAGAAGGGAAGTGGCTGCAGTTTGCCGATAGCGGGTATAGCACAGAAATCAATCTTTCCACTTATACGGCCAACAGGCTTAAGCTAAAGGTGAATGACAAAGCGATCATTTATTTCATTCAGCCTGATGGTTCGCACCGCATCAGAAAAATGACTGTGGCTGGCCTTTTCAAAACAGGTATCGAAGATTATGACAAGCTTTATGCCATTGCCGATCTTAAAATGATACAGCGGCTGAATAACTGGAATAAAGATGAAATAGGCGGGTATGAGATTTTTGTCAAAGATTATCATCGGCTGGACAGTGTCAGCGACCAAATTGCCGAACGGCTCCCTGCATTATGGAACAGCCAGACAATTAAGCAGGTGTATCCGTATATTTTCGACTGGCTCAGTTTGCAAAACACAACCATCGCCATTGCGCTTATCATTATTATTATTGTAGCTGCCCTCAATCTCGTTACCTGCCTTATCGTCCTGGTGCTGGACCGCACTCAGATGATCGGCATACTAAAATCTGTTGGCGCACCTAATGCAACTATCCAAAAAATCTTTTTATACAACGTTTCCTTCATTACCATTAGCGGTATTTTATTTGGTAACCTGCTGGCTTTTTTATTGTGCTGGCTACAGCAGCGTTATGGCTTCATTACTTTGCCCGAAGATGCTTATTTTATTTCCACTGCGGTAGTAAAACTGAACTGGTGGCAGGTGCTGGCTATTGATGCAGGCACCCTGTTGGCCTGTTTCCTCGTGCTTGTTGTTCCCACTTTAATTATCAGGAAAATCCGGCCGGCAAAAGCGGTGCAGTTCAGGTGATTCTCTTTTTAAGTCTATGGTATGAGATATGAGGTTGGAGATGCAGGAATGGTTAATCGGGATGTTTTTTTAAGATAATCAGTCGATTAATAAAGTTTCTCGCAATTGTAACTTCTTATCAATTCAGACGTACTATTAAAGTTCTCCTAAAACGGCTTGGTATGTCCGAACGCAAATATTTTATTGACTGGCTTCGTGTGCTTGCTTTCTTTTTATTGATTTTTTTTCATTGTGCCATGCCTTTTGTAATTTTTAGTTGGGAAGTCAAAAACAAAGAGCACTCTGTTGTTCTCAGCCGATTGATATGGTGGTTGCATCAATGGCGATTGCCGCTTTTGTTTTTTGTGTCGGGGGTGGGTATGCATTTTTCACTTAGAAAAAGAACGGTTTTGGGCTTTGCTGGTGAAAGAGTGGTGCGCTTATTAATACCATTGCTTTTTGCCATGTTTTTTACTATCCCGTTACAGGTATATTTCGAACGACTGCAAAAAAAACAGATCACAGGCTCCTACGTTGATTTTTATCCTACGGTTTGGCAAATGATGCCTTACCCTGAAGGAACGCTCACCTGGAGCCATATGTGGTTTGTGGTTTATCTATTTGTATACTGTATTTTGCTATTGCCTGTTTTCGCGTTGTTCAAAATCATTTTTTTTCAACGCTACAAACAGTGGCTGGCTGATAATCTTTCAAATCCTGTTGCTGCAACATTATTATTTATCCCGTTGGCTATTTATTATTTCACGCTTTACCTGAAATATCCTGAACAACAAAGTTTACTTGATGATTGGTTTCTTTTTATCTTCTCACTAACACTGGTAATATACGGTTACATTATTGCTTCAAGTAACCGGTTTTGGGAGACCTGTGAGAAATACAGGCGACTGTATTTAGCAACAGCTGTTGCGTGTATTTTCCTGCTCTTTGCTAAGTTTTGGTGGAATTTTGATATGCCGAAGCAACGCGGTTATCTTTTGTATGTATATGGAGCATTAAATGCATTGCATATCTGGATGATTATTTTATCGGCTGCTGGCTTTGCCAAAAAATACCTGAATTTCACAAGCCCATTTTTGCAATATGCCAACCAGGCAATATATCCATTCTATATCATTCACCAAACCATCATTGTAGCTTTTGGATATTATATTGTGCAATGGCAGCAGCCTGTTTTTGTAAAGTTGATAGTGCTGATCATATGCTGCTTTTCATCCATTTCCATGATCTATAATTATCTCATCAGGCCATTTATTATTACAAGGATTTTATTTGGTATGAAACTAAAAAAAAGAAAAGTGAATAAACGGGCTGAAGTGAGCGCGGTTGTATGATAGAAATAATTCTACAAGCTATTGTTTGGGCAAAGAATTATTCAATTTATTCTCTTATCCATTATATATTCAGGGTGTCAATTTTGCCTTTGCCCTTAGCATCCTGTTTACCGTATCCAATATTTCGTATTTCCTACTTTAATTTCAAATCGCTTATCTTTGCAGCGGCAAGTCTTATACGGCCAGCTCCTGCTGAACTCCCCCAGGGCCGGAAGGCAGCAAGGGTAGGTGGTCGTAGCGGTGCGATGTAAGTAACTTGCCATTTTTTATTTTTACAACGTCAACTTTGGAATATGAAATTTTTTCTCGACACGGCAAACCTGGCCCAGATCAAAGAAGCGAATGATTTTGGGGTTTTAGATGGAGTAACCACCAACCCATCGCTGATGGCAAAAGAAGGCATCAAAGGACAGGAAGCGGTTTTCAGTCATTACAAAACAATATGCGAAATAGTAAAAAACGGAGACATCAGCGCTGAAGTAGTGTCCACTGATTTTGACGGCATTGTTGCTGAAGGGAAAAAACTGGCAGCCATCCACCCAAATATTGTAGTGAAAGTGCCGATGATAAAGGATGGCGTAAAAGCGATGAAATGGTTTTCCGATAATGGCATCCGTACCAACTGCACGCTGGTCTTTTCCGCAGGGCAGGCCATTCTTGCTGCAAAAGCCGGAGCAAAATATGTTTCCCCTTTTATCGGCAGGATCGATGACAGCGGCTGGGACGGCACCCAACTGATTGAACAGATTTCCCGGATATACACCATACAGGGTTTTGAAACAGAGATCCTTGCTGCATCCATCCGCAACCCATTGCATATTATTAAATGCGCAGAAATGGGTGCCGACGTATGCACATGCCCGTTAGATTCCATTCTGGGGTTATTGAAGCACCCACTCACCGATATTGGCCTGGCTAAATTTCTTGAAGATGCGAAGAAGTTCAGTTAGGATGATGTGTTTTAAGGAAGTTGTGTAAACGAACAAGCGAAAGCTAAGCCTTCTGTTTTTTGAAACCGATCATTTCCGTGTGCTTAATAATAAAACTTATTTTGGTCAAATGGGTTTGTAGCAGATTTGAACGGGTATTTACTACATAAAACAAGAGTTGAAAAATGATGATTCAATTAAGAAAGTTGCATTAGGCCATTTAAAAAAATATCCAGTTATTAGATTAGAAAATTAAAGCTATATAAATTATTGCTTCTGGTACACCCTCACATAATCTACCAGCATCTGGCAGGGGAAAGCAGTGTCATCTATTCCTTTTTGGCCGCCCCAGTTGCCGCCTACTGCAATGTTCAGTAAAAGGTGCAAGGGATTATCAAATGGCCAGGCACCATAACCTGTATGCTCATTCGTAAATGTGAAATACTTTTTGTCGTCAACAAAAATGCTGATGGCGGATTCATCCCATTCTAATTTGTACACATGGAATGCATCTGCAAAATCGGGCACGTTGGTAATGGCCGTTTTTTGAGTGCCGATAATGTGGTTGTATTTTTTGCAGTGAACCGATGCATGGATTGCGCCGGGGTCAAAGCCCACATGTTCCATGATATCAATTTCGCCATCATCCGGCCAATTGAATGGGGAAGTAGATGCAAGCATCCAGATGGCAGGCCAGGTGCCACGGCCTTTCGGCAGCTTTGCCCTCACTTCAACTTTCCCGTATTTCCAATCGCCCTTCCCTTTTGTCACTAACCGTGCAGAAGTATAATTCTTCCCCTCCCAATTTTCTTTCCTGGTTTCAATAATAAGGTGGCCATCTTCTACCCGCGCATTTTCCATTCGCTTGCCGGTATAAAATTCAAGCTCATTATTTCCCCATCCATTTCCTCCGACATCATAGCTCCATTTTGTTTCGTCAGGAAGGCCGTTATAATCGAATTCATCGCCCCATACCAGTTTCCACTGGTGCGCTTTGCTAACCTGCCTGCCCATAAAGGCAAATAAAAAAACAAGGACTGCAAGGAATAAGAAATAACGAAGAAAAAGGGCCATGTTGATTTTGATTTATAACGAAAGGTAATTTTTTTACAGCACATTGAACATCTATTCATCTTATTAAATCTTTCGTTGCGCCTGCTGGATCCGTGGCCTCGATGCGGGGAAACAAAAATTTTGCCGCAATTGGATTTGCATTTATTTTTGCGGCTCAGTTATGAAGCTGTTTTTGCATATACATCATCATCATACTTCCCTGCAAAGGTAAGCCGGTGGCGTTTTGTGCAATCCACATAAAATATTCAGGGCTTACTTTTGTAAGCCTTTTTTATTTAAGAAAGTAAATGCCCGGATTATTTATCAAAATCTGTGGGCCTGTGGCTGCTGAAAAACGAAAAATGAGTTAAGCAATGATGGAAAAATTAAAGATCGCGATCCAAAAAAGCGGCAGGCTGCATGAAGGTTCAGTGAATCTGCTCAAGGAATGCGGGATAGGCCTGGCTAATGGCATGAACAAGCTGAGAACTGAAGCCGGCAATTTCCCACTTGAAGCTTATTTTTTCCGGGACGATGACATACCGCAATATGTGGAGGATGCGGTTGCAGACATCGGTATCATCGGGGAAAATGTGGTGTACGAAAGCAATAAGCAAATTACTGTTGTAGAAGCGCTCGGCTTCGCAAATTGCCGGTTATGCGTTGCTGTTAAAAAGGGGGAAGAATACAAAGGGCCGGCTTCCCTGAATGGCAGGAAGATTGCTACTTCATATCCTGTCCTGCTTAAAAAATTTCTTGATGACAATAAAATAAAGGCCGAAATACATGAAATAAGCGGCAGTGTTGAAATTGCTCCCGGCATTGGCCTTGCTGATGCCATTTGCGACCTGGTGAGCAGCGGCTCTACGCTTTTTATGAACGGGCTGAAAGAAGCCGAAACCATTCTTCAATCGAGGACTGTGCTGGTCAAGAACAATAAACTCAGCAAAGAGAAGGAGGCATTGCTTGCAAAGCTGTTGTTCAGGATACAGGCTGTTAAAAAAGCAAAAAACAACAAATATATTTTGCTGAATGCACCGAATGAAAAACTGGACGACATCATCAAGTTATTACCGGGAATGAAAAGCCCCACCGTGCTGCCATTGGCTCAGGCAGGGTGGAGCAGCGTGCACAGCGTTTTGAACGAAAATGATTTTTGGGAGATCATTGAAAAACTAAAAGCAAACGGCGCCCAGGGAATTTTGGTGGTGCCCATTGAAAAGATGATCATATAGCCAGGATTGCACGAACATAAATGAATTGAAGAGGCATAAGATTAACAGGATTTGAATTTTATCTTTGCCGGTATCCCATACCGGAAAAAAAGAACGAACAGCCAACACCGCAAACGAAATGAAGACAATCAGGTACACTAAAAATAAAAACTGGGCTAAAATTTTACAGAGACCGGCTTTTGATGCTTCATCTTTTGAAAAGAAAGTGAAAAAGATTTTGGGCCAGGTAAAGAAGAATGGAGATAAAGCCGTTAAAAAGTTTACTAAAGAATTTGATGGAGTCGAACTGAAAAACTGTTTGGCCAGGAGCAAAGAATTCACAGAAGCCGAAAACCTGATCAGTGAAGAATTGAAAAATGCGATTCATGTTGCCAAAGCGAATATCGAAAAATTTCATTTGGCGCAGTTACAAAATGCAGTGCCAGTAGATACGATGCCAGGAATAAGGTGCTGGCGAAAGAGCATAGGGATCGAAAAAGTAGGCTTATATATACCGGGAGGAAGCGCTCCATTGTTTTCGACTTTATTGATGCTTGGCATTCCTGCGGTTATTGCAGGGTGCAAAACCATTGTAGCCTGTTCCCCGCCCGATAAAGAAGGCAAGCTGCACCCCGCCATACTGTATACTGCAAATTTGCTTGGCATACAACAGGTATACAAAGTTGGAGGCGTGCAGGCCATTGCTGCATTGGCCTATGGAACAAAAACGATACCCGCTGTGCACAAAATTTTTGGCCCCGGCAACCAGTTCATCACCTGCGCCAAACTACTGGTACAAAAAGAAGGCCTGGCCATCGACATGCCCGCCGGCCCAAGTGAAGTGGCGGTGTATGCTGATGATACAGCCGATGCAGCCTTTGTTGTGGCGGATTTATTATCTCAGGCCGAACATGGTGCAGACAGCCAGGTG
The DNA here is from genome assembly GCA_018266455.1 of Bacteroidota bacterium. Classification (GTDB taxonomy): domain Bacteria; phylum Bacteroidota; class Bacteroidia; order Chitinophagales; family Chitinophagaceae; genus Puia. Next base: position 9,013 of record JAFEAJ010000053.1, on the reverse strand, counting down.
GTGTTAGTGACCAGCGCAAAGCAATTGCTGCCTGCGATAAACGGCGAAATAAAAAAACAGGTGCAGCAATTGCCGAGAAAAGAACTGGCCAAGAAGGCCCTGGAAAAAAGCAAGATCGTTTTGGTGCAGCGCGATGATGAAGCGATGGAAGTATTGAATGCGTATGCTCCTGAACATTTGATATTGAACTGTGCAAATGCCCGCTTGCTTGCAGAGAAGGTGGTGAATGCCGGTTCTGTGTTCCTGGGGAATTATTCGCCTGAAAGCGCAGGCGATTATGCGAGCGGCACCAACCACACATTGCCGACCAACGGGTATGCGAAAAATTATAGCGGCGTGAGTGTTGACAGCTTTGTGAAAAAAATCACTTTCCAGGAGCTGTCACGGGAAGGGCTAACCGAAATCAGTAAAACGGTTGAGGTAATGGCAGAAGCGGAAGGATTGAGGGCACATGCGGAGGCCGTACGCGTAAGGCTGAGGTAAGAATTGCAAGCCTTCGGCACTGGATATTCAATAAATAATTGTCAAGTAAAAACCTGATGAAAAACAGCGCGTATGCTTTGAAAGGGGCGCTTTCCCTGGTTATTGGCCCTTGTTTACTGAATGTTTAACAGATTTTGAAATTTTGCCATTTTCCATTGCGGAGCTAACCTGAAGCCGGGTAGAAACCTTTCAGTACAAGTGTGCGACGCAAGTAAAGCTCAACAGGGCTACAAATGTTTGTTATCAAAAAATAAAAAATGTTTCAATTAGAGAATTTGGTAAGGGAGGGCATCAAAAAATTAACTCCTTATTCATCAGCAAGAGATGAATTTAGCGGTGAAGCAAAAATTTTTCTTGACGCGAATGAAAATAGCCTCGGGTCGCCCTTGACGAAATGGTATAACCGTTACCCTGACCCGCATCAAAGGAAGCTGAAAGAGGCCATCAGCAAAATAAAAGGCGTGCAGCCACAACACATTTTCTTAGGCAATGGCAGCGACGAATGTGTCGATATGTTGATCCGGTCTTTTTGTGAGCCTGGGAAAGATAATATTATTATTAACCCGCCCACTTATGGCATGTACGAAGTGTGGGCAACCATCGGCGGCGTGGAAACAAGGCAGGCAAAATTGCTCGATCATTTTCAGCTGGACCTCGTGCACCTGGAAAACCTTGTTGACGCCCAAACAAAAATCATCTGGATATGCTCTCCCAATAACCCAACAGCGAACACCATTGACCGGGAAGACATTGAAGCAGTGCTGAACAATTTCAACGGGCTGGTAGTAATTGATGAAGCATATATTAATTTTTCGAGGCATAAATCTTTTATACAGGAGTTGGCTGACTATCCCAACCTGGTGGTGATGCAAACGTTCAGCAAAGCCTGGGGGCTTGCAGGGCTAAGGCTGGGCATGGCTTTTGCCAGTGAAGCGGTTATTGATGTGCTCAATAAAGTAAAGCCACCGTACAACATTAACCAGGCCACACAAGAACTGGCATTGAAGGCGCTGGAACAAGTGGGGCAGGTGAACGATATGATCAGGGCTATAGTGGCCATGCGCGAAGAGCTCCGTACATCGTTGGAGGAATTGCCCCTTGTCAGCAAAGTTTATCCAAGCGATGCAAACTTTTTACTGGTAAAAGTTGTTGATGCAAAAGCTGTATATGATTTCCTGTTGCAAAAAGAAATAGTTGTGCGGGACCGGAGCAAAGTAGCACTTTGTGAAGGTTGCCTGCGCATAACAGTTGGCACTGAAAAGGAAAACCAGGAATTGATAATGGCATTGCAACAATTTTCAAACAGATAAATTAAGTAATTTCGGTTTCCATTTTTAAATTTATCACATTATGAAACAAGTTCACTATTTTGCCCAGCTTGCTGTTGGTGCTCTTCTTTCATTGTTGTCAGCCTGTGGCAATACCAATACAAAAACAAGCGGCGCCGATTCAGCATCTACAACTAAGGATACAGCCAGCGCAGAAAGCAACGGAGACGTTACTATAAAATTGCCTGAAGGCTTTCATGCCGTTGTTTTTGCTGATGGTCTTGGCAAAGCCCGGCATTTGGCTGTGAACAGCAACGGCGATGTGTATGTGAAATTGGAAAAGCTGAAGAATGGCAATGGCATTTATCGCCTTCGCGATACCAATGGCGATGGCAGGGCTGAAGACATCAGCGGTTTCGGCAACTTTGCAGGAACGGGCATCGCTATTAAAAACGGGTACCTCTATGCTTCTTCTGATGAAGAAGTCTTCAGGTACAAGCTGGATGCGAACAATAATATTGTTGACCCGGGCAAACCAGAAAAAATAGTAACCGGCCTGTTGGCTCACGGCGAACATGAAGCAAAAGCTATTGCGCTGGACAATGATGGTAACCTGTATGTAAACATTGGCGCTTACTCGAACGCCTGCCAGGTCAAAGACCGATCAATAGGTTCGCCGGGAATGAAGCCTTGCCCCATATTGGATTCGGCAGGCGGCATCTGGCAATTCAAAGCCGACAAAGCAGATCAAACATATAAAGATGGCGTGCGTTATGCAACGGGTTTGCGCAATGTGGTGGGCCTTGACTGGAACACCGCAACCAATTCTTTATTTGTTATGCAACATGGCCGCGATCAGTTGCATGATCTTTTTCCCGACTTGTACACAACCAAGCAAAGTGCCGAATTGCCGGCAGAATGCATGTACGAACTGCACAAGGGCTCCAACTGCGGGTGGCCTTACATTTATTATGATCAGTTTCTGCATAAAAAAATATTAGCGCCTGAATATGGCGGCAATGGAAAGAAAACGGCAGGAAATGACGCACAGGACCCGGTGTATGCCTTCCCAGCCCATCTTGCCCCTAACGGGCTGCTGTTTTATACGGGGAATAAGTTCCCGGAAAAATACAAGAACGGGGCTTTCATTGTGTTTCATGGCTCATGGAACAGGTCGCCGGAGCCGCAAATGGGTTTTGAAGTGGCATTCCTCCCCTTTGCTAATGGCAAACCGTCGGGCGAATGGTCGGTTTTTGCAGATGGTTTTTCCGGAGGCCCCCAGGAAACAGCTTCCGGCCAGGTAAAGCATCGCCCTTGTGGCATTGCCATGGCGCCAGATGGGTCTGTCTATGTTTCTGATGATGAGAAAGGAACGATTTGGAAAATTTCATATACAGGAAAATAATTGCACTAAAATGAAGCAGCTACTAACGTTGATGCTTATCCTTTTTCCTGCATCGCTTTTGCTGATGTCTCAAACCGGGCCTGCCCAGGGGAAGTTAAAGGAGTCCATTGATCGTGGCAACATGGTGTATATTCAGCGATGTTTGAGTTGCCATCTCATTAACGGCACAGGCATTTCGGGTGTTAACCCTTCGCTTGTGCATAACAAAACGGCGCTTGGGGCTACGGAACCTTTAGTGAACATAATAGTAAAAGGTATGCCCGCAGGCACAGAGATTGACGGGGTAAGATATAACAATGCCATGGCCCCGGCCCCTGATATGACAGACCTGCAAATTGCTGATGTGCTCACTTACGTGCGAAATGGTTTTGGCAATAATGCAAAAATGATCACAGAGGCCGAAGTGAAATCGGCGAGGGCAAAATTGAAATAGTTTTTATCTTGTGCTGTGCAGCATTGTTCCTGTTAAATATTTATGCCCGACCTTTCAGGAACGGGCGGGCGTTGCGCTTATGGCGCTGTGCAAAGGTGCCCGGCATTAACAGCATGCATTAATAAAATGATCAGTCATCAGTCATCAATTCCTTGATGGCTGATTTTTTAAATACAACAGATGAGAAGAATATTATTTATTGACAGGGATGGAACTTTAATCAAAGAGGCGCCGCCAACTTATCAGGTCGATTCGTTCGAGAAACTTGAATTTTATCCTCATGCCATTGAGTTCATGACCAAAATTGCTAAAGAACTCGATTATGAACTGGTGATGGTCACCAACCAGGATGGCCTCGGCACTCCTTCATTCCCTGAAGAAACATTTTGGCCCGTACAGCATTTTGTGATGCATGCGCTGGAAAATGAAAGCATTCATTTCAGCGCTGTGCATATCGATAAGACCTGCCCCAGGGACAATGCGCCCACCCGCAAGCCGGGCATCGGCATGTTGCTGGGATACCTTAACAATGAAAAGTACGACATCAAAAATTCTTTTGTCATTGGCGACCGCATTACTGATGTGCAGTTAGCCAAAAACATTGGCTGTAAAGCTTTCTGGCTAAATAATGAGCCGGGGCTTGGAGGCAAAGAAGTGAGCAATACATTACAGGAGCTTGAAGAAACGATCATTGCCGAAACCTCTGAATGGAGCAAAATATATGAAGTGCTGAAGCTGGGGCTTCGGCATGTAGCGCATGAGCGCAATACCGGCGAAACAAAAATAAAAATTGATCTTAATGTTGATGGCAGCGGTAAGGGGCACATTAATACTGGCATGGGTTTTTTCGACCACATGCTTGAGCAAATTGCGAGGCACGGGAAAATTGATTTAAAAATTGATGTGCGGGGCGACTTGCACATTGATGAACACCACACAATTGAAGATACCGGCATTGCCTTAGGGGAGGCATTTGCCAGGGCATTGGCCGACAAACGTGGAATGGAGCGTTATGGATTTGCTTTGCCCATGGACGATGCAGAAGCCAAAGTGCTGGTCGATTTCGGAGGCCGCAACTGGATCGTTTGGGATGCTGAATTCAAAAGAGAAAAAATAGGAGAGGTGCCAACGGAAATGTTTTTTCATTTTTTTAAATCGTTTTCCGATGCGGCAAGATGTAACCTGAATATTGAATGCAGGGGCGAGAACGAACATCATAAAATTGAAGCCATATTTAAAGCGTTTGCAAAAGCAGTGCGCATGGCGGTGAAACGCGACCCGCTTATTGGTTATTTACCAAGCACCAAAGGAATGTTATAGCCTAAAGCCATAAATTTAAAATTTTGAAGTTTATGTCAATTAAAAGCTCTTTTATAGGGGAATTAAAGAATGAATCCATTAGCACAAAAAAGATCCTTGCCAAAGTGCCGATGGATAAAGCAGGCTGGAAGCCCCACGAAAAATCAATGACGCTGGGCCGGCTTGCAACGCATGTTGCCGAAACAAACAGGTGGATCCTCCGGATTTTAAGTGCCGATGAATTTGATTTTGCTGCAACGCCTTTTATTCCTCATGTTGCTTCTTCCGTTGAAGAGTTAATGAATATTTATGATGAACATCTTAATGAAGCCATTATGGCACTTGAAAATGCAAATGACACTGAGCTTGAAGAAAACTGGGTCGTTAAAAAAGGGAATCATGTAGTTTATGAACTTAAGAAAAAAGTTGCCGTTCGTTCCTGGGCCTTGAACCATACCATTCACCACCGCGGTCAATTATCAGTTTATTTGCGCATGTTAGATGTGCCAGTCCCGGGAATGTACGGGCCAAGTGCTGATGAGAAATAAAACGAATAGCTCAAGGGAGGGCTCAATTTTGCCATTGAGCCATTTTCAAACCCCAATTTTATTTATAGCTTGAAGAATATCTTATTCTTATACAAAAAATAACAAAGGTACCATTCCAGGGCAAACACTGATAGCGAACTTAAGATCAGCTTCAGCATTTCAGGCGTGTTGATATACGAAAGCAGGTTGCTGCTGATGATTGTGATGTATTCAGCAAACCACCTGTCGCCAACAATCTCGAAGAACAAATAAATAAAAATTGAATTCATGCCCACTATGGTGAAAAACTTCAAATACTTTCTGTGGTTTTTGATGTCTATCCACCAGTAGCTCACTGCTAAAAAACAAAGGCACCAGCCTAACGATGCAAGAGTGAATGACGAAGTAGCAATTCGTTTAATGATGGGCGTTATGTGCGCATAATCCAATCCATACCCGATTATAAAACTAATAGCAGCCCATGACAAAAGGGTTTGTATTTTTTTTGTTCCACCGATCAGCAATTTCCCGGCCAGAGCGCCGGCAATGGTATGCACTGCTGTTGGTATACAATTTATGGCTACCCAGCCGCCTTTGTTGATTTTGTTCATTAATAACAGATCTACATAATTGCCGAAATTGTGCTGGTCAACAAAAGGCTGGTTGAAACCAGCCACATTGGTAAACCGGTATAGTGCTTCTGTCAACAATAATAAGCCAATACAGGTAAAAATTTGCGCTCTGGCGCTCCACCTGAAAATCAGGAATGCTATAAGTGTTGTAAATGACAACTGGGTGAGCACGTCCCACAGCTCAAATGACAAATGCGTTCCCCGAACGGAATAATCGAGCACGCCCCAGAAAAAAAGCCAGAAACATCTCTTCAGTATTTTTTTGAAAGACTGGTTCCAGGTTACTCCATTGGCATATTGTTTAGTCAATGAAAATGCCATGGCCACACCGGCCATGAACATGAATGAAGGTTGCACCAGGTCCCAGAAACGGAGCCCGTTCCAGGGGTGATGAAAAAATTGCTGGAAAACATTGCTAAGAAAGGGCTGGCCTTCCGTTGCATCGAATAAATGCCCGTAAAGCCCTGTGCTTTCCAGCGCGAGCAGGACCATAATAAAGCCGCGCAAAAAATCGAGCGAAAGCAGTCGTTGAACGGGTTGCAGGTTGGGTTGCTGGGTCATGATAAAAATTTACAAGCAGAAAAATTAAGAATAAAGTTGGTAGTTATCAAAAAAGCTTTAATATTTGCACTGCAATGAAACAAAATCAAGTCAATATTCAGTGGTGGTGGCATACAAACCTTTACCGGGGCTTGTAAGCAGCTATTGTTGTTTATTGAATGAAGAAATATTCAGGCCCCGATTTAATCGGGGTTTTTTGTTTGCGTGCATGGATGGAGATTTGAATAGCTAATAAGCTGTCTAAAAATGATCTCAAAAATTTCATATCACAGCGGGTTAATCTTTTCCAAAGCTTGTAAATGATAATAAGTTAGGTAATCCTGTATGAGCTTTGGAAAAGGTTAACCCTGCTGGTTGCGCCAATAATCATTTTTAGACTGATTCTATGCTTGTATACGGAAAAAAATCAAATCGCATGCTGGTTGCTGTTAGTGATCGTTCAATAGAACTGTTACAGTACAAGTGTGCGACGCAAGGATGTTGAGGAGAGAACGAATGCTGGCCGCATAAAATAAAGAGTTATCTTAAAAAGCGAGATGAAAAAAATAGCAATAAAAACCGAGTACAAAAAAATCCTCTCCGATGTGTTTACGCCGGTAGGCATTTATCTGCGGCTGCGCGACCGTTTCCGCGATGCCATTTTGCTGGAAAGCACCGACTACCATGTGGCAGAGAACAGCTACTCATTTATCGGTATTAATGCCATTGCGGGTATTGAAATTACCGACACGAAAAATATTGAGCTCAAATTGCCTGCTGGAAACCCTGAAAAGATAGCTATTGGCCATCCGGGGGAAGTCCCGAAACGGCTATGGGAATTCATGCAGCGGTTTGATGTGGGCCCTGCTGCTGAAAAATCGGTGCGCCTGGCACAGGGTTTATTCGGGTACACCACTTTTGATGCAGTTCAATTTTTTGATACCATAAAACTGTCGCCGGGCGACCGCAGGCAGGAAGCAGCAATACCCCTGATGCGTTATCGGTTATACCAGTACGTTATTGCAATCAATCATTTCAAAGACGAATTGTTTGTGTGTGAAAATAAAATAGAGGGCCTGGAAAGCGAACTGGCTACTGTCGAATCGCTGATCAGGAGCAAGGACGTACCTGTTTACCCATTCCGGGCGAAGAGCGAAGAAGCATCGAACATGACGGATAATGATTATATGGAAATGGTCAAAAAAGGCATCGCCAGTTGTTTTCGAGGAGATGTTTTTCAAATTGTGCTGAGCAGGCGTTTCCGGCAGGGTTTTACTGGTGATGAGTTTAATGTGTACCGAGCATTGCGCAACATTAACCCATCGCCTTATTTATTTTTCTTTGACTATGGAGATTATAAGCTGATGGGCTCATCGCCAGAATCGCAATTGCTGATACAAAACGGGAAAGCTGTTGTTCACCCAATAGCGGGAACTTTTAAAAGAACAGGCAATGACGAAACAGACCAGCAAATGGCAGAAAAATTGTTAAATGATGCCAAAGAAAATGCAGAGCATGTGATGCTGGTAGATTTGGCGAGGAATGACCTGAGCAGGTTGTGCGATGAGGTTTCGGTTGTGCATTACCGACAGGTCAAATACTACTCCCATGTCATTCACCTGGTAAGCGAGGTGCGCGGGAAGGTGCGGGAAAATATCAATCCTTTTGAACTGCTTGCCGTTACTTTCCCTGCAGGCACATTGAGCGGCGCACCGAAATTCAAGGCAATGACATTGATAGATGCCTATGAACCTACTGCAAGAGGCTATTATGGCGGATGTATTGGTTTTATGGGATTTGACGGAAGCTGTGTTCATGCAATCATGATCAGAACATTTCTAAGCATGCAAAACACGTTGTTTTATCAGGCGGGGGCGGGCATTGTAGCTGCATCAAAACCCGAAAACGAATTGCAGGAGGTGGACAATAAGCTCGGTGCACTGAAAAAGGCGATTGAAGTTGCAGGAAAGTTATGAGTTATAAATTATAAGTGATGAGTGAAAAGAAAACTATTAAAGAAAAGAGTTTTGAGCTGGCGATACGGATTGTAAACCTTTATAAATATATATCCGAAAAAAAAGAGAATTTGTATTGAATAAACAACTTTTAAGAAGCGGTACTGCAGTGGGTGCTTTGGTTCGTGAAGCGCAGAATGCAGAAAGTAAAGCAGATTTTATTCATAAGTTGAGCATTGCGCAAAAAGAATGTGATGAGGCATTATACTGGATCGAGTTATTGCATCAAACAAAATATTTAAACGAAAAAGAATTTAAAAGTATTTATGAGGAGGCATTTGCAATTTTAAAGATGATAAGAAGCGCAATAATCACCAGCAAGAAATCTCTTCATAACTCATAACCTATAACTTATAATTTATCATGAAGATCCTCGTATTCGATAACTACGATTCATTCACTTACAACCTG
>JAFEAJ010000052.1 GCA_018266455.1 Bacteroidota bacterium | reverse complement strand
TCCTTTCATTTCATATTCTGCAAACTTCCATCCGGGCCTGGCATTGTCATTATCATCAAATTTAACCCTAATGCCTACTTGTTTCAGTTGCTGCGCCAATTCCTTTCCTTTTATGTCTAATAGTTCCTTCTTTTCACTTCCTTTATAGATAGGCACAATAACAACCTGCAGGGGAGCTATTTTTGGCGGCAATATCAATCCATCGTCATCACTGTGCGCCATCACCAATGCACCAACCAGCCTGGTGCTAACGCCCCAGCTTGTGGCCCATACATAATCCAGCTTATTATCTTTGTCTGAAAACTTCACATCAAAAGCTTTGGCGAAATTTTGCCCAAGGAAATGAGATGTGCCAGCCTGTAATGCTTTGCCGTCCTGCATTAACGCTTCGATACAATAAGTATCTACCGCCCCGGCAAAGCGCTCGCTTTCTGTCTTTACGCCTTTGATAACGGGCAATGCCATATATTTTTCGGCAAATTCGGCATAAACATCCAGCATCTGTTTAGCTTCTGCAACTGCTTCTTCTTTCGTGGCATGAGCTGTATGCCCTTCCTGCCATAAAAATTCTGCCGTGCGGAGAAACAGCCTCGTCCTCATTTCCCACCGAACTACATTCGCCCATTGGTTGATGAGCAAAGGCAGGTCTCTGTAAGACTGTATCCAGCTTTTATAAGTGTTCCAGATAATGGCCTCGCTTGTAGGGCGCACCACCAGTTCCTCTTCGAGTTTTGCTTCAGGGTCAACAACCAGTTTGCCTTTTGCAGAACCATCTGTTTTTAACCTGTAATGGGTAACCACGGCGCATTCTTTTGCAAAACCTTCCGCATTTTTTTCTTCAGCCTCAAATAAACTTTTTGGAACGAACAATGGGAAATAGGCATTTTGATGGCCCGTATCCTTGAACATTTTATCGAGCTGTGCCTGCATTTTCTCCCAAAGCGAAAACCCATAAGGTTTGATAACCATGCACCCCCGCACTGCCGAATAATCAGCGAGGCTGCTTTTGATGACAAGGTCGTTGTACCATTGCGAATAATCCTGTTGCCTGCTTGTGATTTCTTTGCTCATAAATTTTAATTTTCAATCCCCCCACTGTTTTCCAAAATGAAAGAAGGGATGCACCATTTAGTCCCCTCTCCTGCCCTATTATGCCTTTCACATTTTTTTGTAAATTACTGTCGAAAATTATCGTAACTTTATAAAAGAAACGCAAATTAACAACTTCGTTCTGAAAATTTTAAAAGTCTTTGCCATGAAACTGATACCTGTTTTCCTATTAGCAGCAGTGGTTGCATTGAGCGGTTGCTCTTCTGCCTACCAGTCTGCCCAAACTCCTGATGACTTATATTATTCGCCAGGCAGGCAGTATACTGGCTATGCCGAAAGGGGGAGCAATAATGATGAGTATTACACCGCTAACCCCAATGACCAATATTTGATGATGAAAGTGCGTGACCAGGCCCGGTGGTCAACTTTTGATAATTATGGATATGACGCATACTATAACCCTTATTCAAGTTATGGCAGCATGGGGTTAGGAATGGGTTATGGGGCTTATTACGGAGCATATTCGCCCTGGGGCATGTTCGGGTTTTGGAACCCATATTACAGTTTAAGCTCTTATTATGCATGGAATGCTTATTATAACCCTTATTATTATTACGGCAACATGGTATATGTCGGGGGCAAATCTTCATCTTATAATACCTACTCGGGCCTGCACCCCTTTAGCTCGGCTGCGTATAGGAACAACATTTATAGCAATACCAATTCAAGGAATTATTCAAATAACAATAATTTTAACCGCGGCACGAACAGCTATTACAATAATAACACCTACAGGCGAAGCTTCTCCAATAATCAGCGGAATAATTACAACAGCAACAATCTTGACAATAACCGCAGCTTCTCACAACCAACAAGGTCATATACTCCATCCACCTCTTCATTCAATAGCGGTGGTTCAGGGAACAGCGGCGGCGGTGGTTTCAGCAGGCCTACCCGTCACTAAAAAGTTTTTGTTGAATAAATTTTAGAACAACTTAAGGGGGAATGATTTGGTCACATACCATCTTTCCCCTTTTATTTTTATACCATTGCCAAAAGAATGCAGATGAAGAAAACACTTTTAGCTATCTTTCTTTTCACCTCGTTGAATCTTGCCGCACAATTGCCTGAGGATGCTTTGCGGGCTTCATGGACAACGCCCAGTGGTACAGCCCGACAACAGGCTATTGGTGGTGCAATGGGGTCGCTCGGCGGCGAAATTTCAGCAACATTCGTCAATCCGGCTGGGTTGGGTTTTTATAGAACAAATGAAATCGTGCTATCGCCTGGTTTTAGTTTTTTGAATAGTAAAAGCAATTACCGCGGAACTGATGCCGGGGGCAATACTGCATCCAACTTTAATTTAGGCGCTTCCGGAATGGTATTCAGCCAACCCACCAGGAGGGGAAATTCAACTTGTGTGGGCATTGCGGTGAGCAGGACTGCAAATTTTAATAATGATGTTTTGTATAAGGGGCAGAACGACTATAGTTCCTATGCCGAGCAATATGCAATTGAGTTTGCCAATTCCGGATTGTCAATTAATGACGCGCTCGGCTCAACACAGTTATCGTATGGCACCAGGATGGCCCTCTATACTTACCTGATAGATACTGCTACTGTAAATGGGTCGCAACAAGTAATAGCTGCCCCTTTAAAGGCAAGCCTGCTGAACCAGGAAAACCAGTTCCATTCACGCGGAGGCATAACCGAAATTGCCTTAGGGTTGGCCACCAGTTCAAACGGCAGGATATATTTTGGCGGAACTATAGGCATCCCAATATTGCATTATACAAGAAACCTTACCTATACAGAAAGCAATGCCACTGGCAATAACAATGATGGCTTTGCTTCTTCAACATACAATGAAACTTATAAAACCTCAGGCACAGGGGTTAACCTTAAATTAGGAATGATCTATAAGCTTTCCGAAGCATTCCGCATTGGCGTAGCTTTGCATACCCCTTCACTTATGGTATTAAAAGATGAAATACATTCTAAAATGACCACTAATACAGAAGGCTATGCTGGAACTATTTCCATGTCTTCAGATTCACTAGATTTTTATACACAGTCATCTGCAAACCAGACGAGCTATCTGTTTTCGACACCATGGCATTTCATTCTGAGCGGTTCCTATTTATTCGGCGGCGGAGAACAGGACGTGGCCAGGCAAAAAGGATTTATTACTGCTGATATTGAATATGTAACTGATCGAAGCCCAAGATATTCTGAAGGCACATATACCTATAACAATGCAACCATTGATTACAGCGGCGTCAATGACGCTATAAAATATTCATACAAAGGCAACCTGAACTTTAAGGTTGGGGGCGAAATGAAGTTCAACACATTTATGGGCAGGCTTGGATTTGCTTATTCAACTTCCCCATATCAGCAAGGCGTATTGAAAGCAAACAAAATGTTCATCAGCGGCGGTATAGGCTATCGCAACAAAGGCATGTTCATTGACCTCGCTTATGTGCAAAGCTTCATCAATGATGTCAATTTCCCCTATCATCTTTCAGATAAGGCCAACACCTTTGCAACATTGAAGAATAGCGGGGGCACCCTGCTTGCTACCATTGGTTTTAAATTTTAGAAGTATTTTTTTAGCAAGCTGCTACAATCCCCGACAAGCATTGTTGCAGCGCTTACTTATGCTAAAGAACGTTGTTCATCGCTTCATCATAATTCTACTCGACCATTTTGTTTCCCCAGCATAAGCCCAACAATCTCTACACTTCTTTATTTTTTAACCCGTTTAATTTTATTACAGGGGGGGGCTGAATTTCCTTTACAGACCCAATCATTCTTTATATTCGCATTTTCCAAATGCAATTTCCGTAATGAATAAAATGCTCAGGCTGCTGCGGTTAAAACATATTGATACCATCATTGCGGCATTCGCAGGCTTTATCATCATTTATGCATTTACAAGGCACAGCGGTATCGGTGTTTCGCCTGATTCAGTGGTATACCTCAGCGCAGCAAGGAATATTCATGCACATGGCGCCTTCGTTGATTTTGACAACCGGCCATTGGTCATCTTTCCGCTATTGTACCCGATTTTTCTCAGCTCTGTGATGTTCATCACTACCCTTGATCCCATGTCGTTCGCGCCAATAATGAATGCACTGCTCTTTGCCCTGCTTATTTATATTTCAGGAAGAATGATGGAACGCTTCGTGAACCATTCCAGGTGGTACCAGCAAATAGCACTGTTCACCCTGACATTAAGCCCCTGCCTGCTGGAAATTTATTCCATGCTTTGGTCGGAAACCCTTTTCCTATTCCTGCTCTTGCTCTTTATCATATTTCTGAACAGGTACCTCAAATTCCCTTCTTTTAAAAATGTGATTGTTACTGGCGCTGTAACCGGGCTGGCCTGCGTACTGCGCTATGCTGGCATTACATTGATCGCAACTGGTATTGGAATGACCTTGCTTGGTTTTTATCTGCCCCTCAGGAAAAAAATATTTCATGTCGTTTTTTTTACTGTTATTTCTTCGTCCTTCTTGTTGATGAACCTTTTTCACAACCATGCATATTCTTCTACGCTTACAGGAGACCGTGAGAAAAGCATTACCTCCTTTTTAGATAACATTTATTATTTCGGCTATGTACTTTGTGATTGGCTGCCTTTGCCGGAAAGCAGCTATTTCGTTGCATTTGTAACAGCCGCAGTTTTGATTGCCATTTTTGCTGTTGTGTTCTTCAGAAGGTATTTCACAAAGACCCATTTTGAATCCTATGAAAATATCGCTACTGCCTTTTTTGTTGTATATGGCTTGTTTATGATCATTTCGGCAACACTTTCGAGGTACGAGACCTTCAGCAGCAGGCTGGTATCGCCGGCATTTATACCCATGGTTTGGGGGGGCAGTTCGATGATCATGCTATACCGTGATGCCTTTCCTGCAAAAAAAAGGTTGTGGGTAACCGTTATAACCTTGTTCATATTTGCATGCTTCCAGGCAAATCAGCTAAAAGACGATTTCGAGAATTGGGATGGCATCAAAGATGCTGGTGTGCCTGGTTATACCGAAGACCCATGGAACAAAGATTCAGAAATCGTGAACTTTTTGAGGGAAAATTACAGGTCTTTGCAAACAGGCTATGCACGCTATTCAAATTCAGACGAGGCTGTATATTTCTATACAGGCCTTTCCTGCCATTTACTGCCGCACAAACAATCAGATAAGGAAAAACAAGGCTATTTTGGATGCGACAAGTGTTATCTCATTTGGTTCGATGATACCAATAACACTGATTTGCTTACCCTGAAGGGCGCTTTGCTTAAAAAAAATATCAGGGTGCTATACCAGTTCAGTAACGGAGCCATTTATATCAGTTCGGGCAACCCTGCAAGCCAGTAAAACCAGAAAGGGCCTTTAACTGATATTATGTGCGGGAGGGCCTGCTTTTATCAATACCAATGGAATAAGGTAATGTACTGAAAAATAGT
>JAFEAJ010000051.1 GCA_018266455.1 Bacteroidota bacterium | reverse complement strand
GCATCGGCAACTCCGGCCCGCTGAAGCCGGAGATTTCCGCGGCAGTGAAGGCCGGCGATCTCATCGCCTGCTCGGTGCTGTCGGGCAACCGCAATTTCGAGGGCCGCGTGCACCCGGAAATCAAAATGAATTTCCTCGCCTCCCCGCCGCTGGTGGTGGCCTATGCGTTGGCCGGCACCCTGAACATGGACATCACCACGGCAGCTCTGGGCACCGGCAAGAATGGCCAGCCGGTGTACCTCAAGGACATCTGGCCCAACGCGCAGGAAGTGGCCGATGCCATTCGCAAGGCCGTGGACTCGGACATGTTCAAGAAGGGCTATGCCAATGTGTTCGCGGGCGATGCCAATTGGAGCGGCATCAAGGTGCCGGCGGGCAAGATCTACACCTGGGATGCCCGCTCCACCTACGTCAAGAATCCGCCCTATTTCGACGGCATGAGCATGACGCCGGCCGCGGTGGGCGACATCCGCGGCGCGCGCGCGCTGGCGGTGCTGGGCGACTCGGTCACCACCGATCACATCTCCCCGGCCGGCAACATTTCAAAATCCAGCCCCGCCGCGCGCTATCTCATGGAACAGGGTGTACAGCCGGCGGATTTTAATTCCTACGGCTCGCGCCGCGGCAATCATGAAGTGATGATGCGCGGCACTTTTGCAAACGTGCGTATTAAAAATAAAATAGTTGAGAAAGAGGGCGGCTATAGTCGTTACTTCCCTACCAACGAAGTAAAAACAGTGTATGATGCCGCAATGCAATATAAGAAAGACAACACTCCTTTAATCGTAATGGCAGGCAAAGAATATGGATCCGGTTCCAGCCGCGACTGGGCAGCAAAAGGAACATTCTTATTAGGCATTAAAGCAGTGATCGCTGAAAGCTTTGAGCGCATCCATCGCAGCAACTTAGTTGGCATGGGCGTTGCGCCGCTCATTTTCACTAACGGCCAAAATGCCGCATCGCTTGGGTTAGACGGAACAGAAACTTTTAGCATCATCGGCCTGGCGGACAATTTAAAACCGCACAAAATTTTAGAGGTGAAAGCTGTTCATCCTTCGGGGAAAGAAACCAGCTTCAAGGCGAAAGCGAGATTTGATTCAGCTATTGAAATTGAGTATTACAAAAACCAGGGCATTTTGCAATATGTGCTGAGAGATTACCTGAAAAACAACTAAGCTAAAAAGCCCGGCTTATGAAAATGGCTGTTCAAAATAAAAACAATCAAACTTATTGAAAGCTTAAATACAAACAATGAAAGAAAAAGCGAATGCCATTGAGGAAATAGATGTTCGTGAACTTATCCCAATCAAAAGGCATGAAAACCTGCTAAAGAAATTTAAGGAATTGCCGGTGCAGGAAAGCTTCATTTTTATCAACGACCACGACCCATTACCGCTTTATTATGAATTCCGTTCCATACATGGCGATGTAGTAGGATGGGAATACCTTAATAAAGGAGGAAGAGAATGGAAGGTGAAAGTTACCCGGACAGAAGGGTCGCAGGGAAGGGAATGTAAAGGCATTTCCACATTGATCGATTTGAGAAAAGTAGGGGCGGAAGATTGGAAGCATGTAGTGTTCCACCGTTATGGGATGATGGAAACAGGAGATACCATGGAACTGGTTGCAGCAGATGACCCAAAAGAGATCCATCGCATTTTAATCCAAAAGTTTGAAGGCAAGCACAGTTGGATATACAAAAAAAATGAACCCGGGGAGCATGTGGTGCACATTACCAAAAAAGCAGGCAGCAGCTTAGGCGATGACGGTTATGCCATCGTCAACGAATTTGATGTACGCCCTTATACGCCAACAAAGCGGCATGAAATGTTTTATAAAGCTTTTGAAGAAATAAAACCAGGCGAAGCTTTTGTATTTATCAATGACCACGACCCTAAGCCGCTCTACTACCAGATGGAAGCAGAAAGCAAGCAGCCATTTAGGTGGGAATATCTGCAAAAAGGCCCTGAAGAATGGAAAGTGAGGGTGATCAAAACAAAGGAATAAACCCTGATTGTTATTTGTTTTATTCTTGCTTTGTTGTATGCGGCACTTGTGGGTTCAGCGGGCGGACAGTCATTTCATTGATCAAAAAATTATCAGGTGTTTGTAAAACATGGATCAGCATATCGGCAACGTCGCCAGGCTGCAGCATATTTTGGTGCGGCGCTATCCCGGAGCTTTTAAAAAAATCAGTTGCGATAGAACCAGGATTGACACAGGTTACTTTAATATGATCTCCCCTTAATTCTTTGAAAAGCGCATCGCTGAAGCCATTGATGGCATACTTGGTGGCGCAATAGGCTGCTCCTTCAGAACGGGTAGTAATCCCCAGGATAGACCCAATATTAATAATGTGCGAACAGCTTTTTTTCTTTCTCATTAGTTTGACAACTTCCGAAGTGATGTGATACGTTCCGTTAAGATTGGTATTGACCATAGCATGCCATTCATCAGTTGGCATTTCATCAATCCTCGCGAAAGAACCGGCACCGGCATTATTAATCAGTATATCAGGCAGCGCATTGCCTGAAAAAGTTTTACCAGCCCAGGCTTTCACTTCAGCATGGAGCGTTATATCTAAGGTAACCGGTACAAAATTGCGGCCTAATTTTTTGTGCAGTGCGCTTAGTGCAACGGCATCTCTCGCCAGGCCATAAACGCATCCGGCTTTTTCCTCGACCAATGCCGTTGAAACAGCAGCGCCCAACCCACGGCTTGCGCCGGTTACAATAGCAATCTTTGATTGGATATCCATGTTTATTTTTTAGCCCATTTGCCGGGCACGTAAGAACCAGCCGGTGTTTTAAATGCAACAGCCAGCCTGTTCCAGCCATTAATGGCAACGATGGCCATGGTAAGCGCTATTAATTCATTTTCATCAAAATGTTTCTTTACCTCTTCATACAATGAATCCGGTATATTATTTTTTGAGACCAGGGTCAGCGCTTCTGTCCAGGCAAGCGCGGCGCGTTCTTTATCTGTATAGAGGTGAGGCGCTTCATGCCATGCAGAAACTAAGTACAAGCGCTGTTCGGTCTCACCGGCTGCACGGGCATCTTTGGTATGCATATCCAGGCAGTAAGCGCAGCCGTTAATTTGAGAAGCCCTGCATTTTACCAGCTCAAAAACAGTTCGGTTTAACCCGGATCCTTCAACATATTTTTCTATCTCTAAAAGCCCTTTAATAGCTTCTGGGGCATTTTTTGAATAATTGATCCTTTGCTTTTCCATACTGTACATTTAATTTATTTTAATTTCTTCAGTTTTTCTTTGTGTTATATTTTTCTATTTCTTCCATAGCGAGGTTGGCATGTGCGTAAGCAGCACCTGCCCTCATTTCTGCTGCCACCCATATCGCTTCCATAATCTCTTCTTTAGTTGCGCCTTTGCGCATGGCCAGCGGCGTATGAGAACGGATACAATAAGGGCATTGCGTTACATGCGCAACGGCTACGGCAATCAGTTGTTTTGTTTTTTCATCCAATGCACCGGCTTCAAAGACGGTCTTGCTGAAATTGCGCCAGGCTTCAATGTTTCTTGGGGCAAGCGCCGCTTTTTTCTCGTTAGCTTCACGCGTTGATTTCGGGAACATGTCATTATTTTCCATAATTTCTTCTTTTATAAAGTCAATAAAATTTGATTCTTAATCTATCAACAACACCTTTTCTAATTTGTTGTACAAATATTGCGATTTTATTTTTCGAAGCAAAAGAGAAAAGAAATGAGAGCTTTTTATCAGGATCGCTTTAAAAATTTAATCTCCTTTGTTCAGCATCGCATTAGTAATGGAATTCGGGGTTTCATGATGATAAACATAAGTAGGGATGCTTGTTTTCAGGATAGCTACGCCCATTTGCTTTGCTCGCTCAAAAAAATCAGCATCAAATCCATAAGGAATTTCTTTAAAGCCATTCATCAGGGCTGCTAACTGCTTACTGATAAAAAAAGTGCCGCCAATAACACATTCAGATAAATGTATCATCCTGCCATGTTCAAAACGGTCGGGCACATACGGGCTGCCAATAATTTTTATCCCGCCATGCAAAAATTCAACAGCCTTATTTTCTATTAATAATTTCTTCCGGGTACTAAGATGATCAATATCGTATTCGTCATCTGAATCCAAAAAAGTAATGAACTTCCCTTTCGACAGCCTGATCCCTTCATTTTTTGAAGCCACAGCGCCTTTGTTTTCCTGCCGGCAATAGCGGATCCTTGTATCTTGTTGTTTGTACAGCGCCATCACCGATTGCGTCTCGTCAATACTTCCATCGTCTATAATTATGGCTTCCCAATCAGTTTCAGCCTGGGCCATTAATGAACCCATAGCTCTCTTCAAAAGCATGGCCCTGTTATAAGTGGCAATGATGACAGAAAAAAAAGGCAAGGCGGGGCCGATATCTTTCCTTTCGTTATGTTCCATTTCAAGGTTTGAATAAAAAGTGGTGCTAAAAATAACCTCATTCAAAATTAGCACTATAAAAAAGGCAAACAAAATAGTAAGCACATCAGGGTGGAACTCTAATGGCCTGTTAAAATTTTATTTCGTTGATTTCGTATATCAGTGATTAAGCTTTTCCAAAGCTTTACATCGGTAATAACTTTGGAAAAGCTGAAGCCAGGCCCTAATCCTTTTTTTTAGCTTATTTTTTTATACTACCCTGTTCAGTGCTGGCCACATTGTTTTTTCGTGAAGAAAGAACAAATCAAAAATCGTTGGCCGGCTCTTTTGTTGGGCCTATCGTTTAGCAATTATTTTAACCACTGAGAAAAATCATAACCACGGCTGATATTCGTCATGCGGTATGCTGGCAATTATACTGAAAATGTGTGCACATTGAAACAGATGACACCCATCAGTGGTCAATGCGCCTTGATTGTATTCAAAACGAAAGCATGCCCAACAATCAATCAATTAAGGGGAGCCCCCGAACAGCAGGGGCTGCTATGCGCCAATGGCACCTTCGCCATTCATCTATTACAATATACCATCGCCCATCAATTTACAGTCAAAACCATAAGCTCATGAGATTCGGGATTCTTATTCTGCAAGTATGTTTAACCATGATGTTCGCTCCCACTATATTAAATGCACAGGGTGCGGCAACTGATGGAGAAACCACGTTCAAATCTATTTGTGCCGCCTGCCATTCGATTGGAAGAGGAAGGGTGGTAGGCCCGGACCTGGCCGGGGTCACAGAAAGAAGGAACCATGATTGGTTGTTGAAATTCGTTAAATCATCTCAGTCAGTCGTAAAAAGCGGGGACAAAACGGCTGATTCACTTTTTCAGGCTTATAATAAAACCATCATGCCTGACCAGCCAACCCTCGATGACAACAAAATAAAAGATGTACTGGCTTATATTAATACGGCTTCCGCCAGCAAAACTGCCGCAGCAAGCACCGGCAGCGGCAATCAACCTGTGGCAGTTGCCGAAAAAGCAAACGATAAATTTTTTACAGAAGCAAATATCTGGTTGTTGACGGTGATAGCAGTTATGCTGTTGGTGATATTATCGTTAGCAAGGGTAAACAAGAACCTGGTCGAGCAAATAAAAGATTTTTATAGCAGCGACAGGTCCTTTTTCAAAAAGCAAAATTAACTTCTCTACATGAAATGAGGAGTAGCACCATAGATAAAAAGGAGACAAAACATTAAAAGAACAGATTATGAAAATGCATCTCTTCCCCGTTGCGGCATTTGCCTTTTTGTTTGTTTCATTTTTTTCAAATGTATACGCTCAAAAAACAGACAGCACAGCATCCGCGCAGGCCCAGGCAGCTACTGTGCCCTCAAGCAGCAACTGGAAAACAGGGGAAAATATGTTTGTAGGCAATATCCGGTTTGCCAATGGCGGGCCGGCTTGCAATTCTTGCCATAACGTGAGCATCAAAGGATTTGTTAGCGGTGGCGCACTGGCAAAAGACCTTACCCAGGCCGTTACACGATTGACGCCTGATGGCGCAAAAGCATTTTTTGCTGGTTCACCAATGCCCATGCCGCAAATGCAGCAATCGTATTCAGGAAAACCATTGACGGCACAGGAAGCAAATAACATTCTTGCTTTTTTAACTTATTCCGATGAACTGGCCAAAACTGCCCCGCCTTCATCCGACATTGGAAAGCGTATGCTGGCAGGCGGCATAGTGGGCGTAGTGGGGCTGTTGATGCTGTTTTCCATTTTCTGGTTTAAAAGAAAACAGCGGCCTGTGAATTACAATGTCTTTCAAAGGCAAACAAAATCGAGCTAAAAAAAAATAAACATAAATACCAATCACTAATAATTTACTAATTATGAGTTGGATTGAAGACATCATATCGCCAAAGACCCGCCAATGGGAAGAATTCTATCGCAACCGTTTTCAACATGACCGAATTGTGCGCAGCACACATGGAGTAAACTGCACCGGCGGCTGCTCCTGGCAAATTCATGTGAAAGACGGGATCGTTGTTTGGGAAACGCAACAATTAGATTATCCATTGCTGGAAGATTCGCTTCCACCGTATGAGCCCCGCGGATGCCAGCGCGGGATATCCTACTCCTGGTACTTATACAGCCCTTTAAGAATAAAATATCCGCTGATCCGCGGCACACTGCTTGACCTTTTCAGGGAAGAAAAAGAAAAAGCAGGCGGCAACCCGCTCAAAGCATGGGAGAATTTGCAAAGAGACAAGGATAAAAGAAAACGCTACCAGCGCTCAAGGGGAAAGGGAGGGTTCCGCCGTGCAACCTGGGATGAAGTATTGGAAATTATTGCCGCTTCAAATATTTATACTGCAAAAAAATATGGGCCTGACCGTGTAATCGGGTTTTCTCCCATTCCTGCCATGTCTATGCTGAGCTACGCAGCAGGCGCCAGGTTCCTTCAACTTTTTGGCGGGGTAAACCTGAGCTTTTATGACTGGTATTGCGATCTGCCAACTCATTTCCCTGAAATGTGGGGCGAGCAAACGGATGTTTGCGAAAGCGCCGACTGGTATAATGCAAAACTGATAGCCGATGTTGGCGCCTGCCTGAATATGACCCGCACGCCCGACTGCCATTTCTTTGCAGAATCAAGGCACAACGGAACAAAGGCTGTTGTATTCTCGCCCGACTTTAGCCAGGTGTGCAAGTATGCCGATCAATGGGTGGCCCTTCACCCAGGCACAGACAATGCTTTCTGGATGGCTACCACCCATGTTATCCTGAAAGAATATCACCACCAAAAACAAGTTCCCTATTTTATTGATTATACCAAGCAATATACGGATAGCCCTTTTTTGGTGCATCTCGATAAAGAAGGGGGGCATTACAAACCGGGAAGATTGGTCAGGGCAAATGAAATCGGGAAATGGAAAGATATTGAAAATGGCGACTGGAAATTTTTAAATATCGATCAGCTTTCCGGCGAGTTGGTTGTCCCGAAAGGCAGCATGGGCAATCGCTGGGAAAAAGCAGGTGGCAAATGGAACATGAAATTGGAATGCAGTGAGACCGATAAAAAGTTTGACCCTGTTCTTACGCTTCTTAAACAAAATGATGATGTGCTCCAAACAGAATTTATCGAGTACGGATTGAACAATAAATTCCTAAGAGGGGTTCCTGTACGTTATCTCGATACTGTGAATGGGCAAATTCCGGTTGCTACTATTTATGACTTACTGATGGGGCAATACGGGGTAGATCGCGGATTGGAAGGACAATACCCGAAAGATTATAATGATAAAGAAGCTTCTTACACACCTGCCTGGCAGGAAATTTTTACGGGCATAGATTCAAAAACCGTTTTACAATTTGCTCATGAATGGGCGCAAACCGCAGAGAAAACAAAAGGTAAATGTATGGTGATCACCGGCGCCGGGGCTAATCACTGGTACCATGCCAATTTGATTTACCGTTCAGCAGCTATGGCGTTAGCTCTTTGTGGTTGTGTTGGAAAAAATGGTGGCGGGTTGAATCATTATGTCGGCCAGGAAAAATTAGCACCGGTTGATTCGTGGGGCGCTATCACTTTTGCAAAAGACTGGGTGCCTGTTTCCCGCCAGCAACAGGCTCCGATATGGCATTACATAAACACCTGCCAGTACAGGTATGATGGCTATCATTATCATTACAACCCTGTCCCGGAGAACGAATGGAGCCACAAGCATGTAGCTGATAGCATTTTCACTTCAGTTAGGAACGGGTGGATGCCTTTCTATCCCCAGTTCAATAAAAATACGCTTGAGCTTGCAAGAGAAGCGGCAGGGAAAGGCGCAAATACGAATGAAGAGATCGTGAAATATACCGTAGAGCAACTCAAATCACGGGCTCTTGAATTTGCAATCAATGACCCCGATGCTGAAGAAAATTTCCCAAGGCTATGGTATATCTGGAGAGGCAATGCCATTCACGGAAGCATGAAAGGAACAGAATATGCCCTGAATCATTATCTCGGAACTCATACCAACATCATTGCAACAGATTCTGAAGAAAAGACAAATGAGGTGAAGTGGCACGATATTGCTCCTGTAGGGAAAATGGACCTCGTGGTGGACCTGAATTTCCGGATGGATTCATCTGCGCTTTATTCCGACATCATTCTTCCGGCTGCATCATGGTACGAAAAGACCGACCTCAACAGCACCGACATGCATTCATTCATCCATCCGCTTGGCCAGGCCATTGCTCCTGTCTGGGAATCAAAAACCGACTGGGATATTTTTAAGAATATAGCCAAAGTTACCAGCGAAATGGCTAAGAAATATTTTGCCGAAGTGCAAAAAGACATTGTGATGGTGCCGCTTCAGCACGATTCTGTAGATGAGATCACGCAGCCGAGAGCCAAAGACTGGTTCAAAGGTGAATGTGAGCCAATCCCCGGGAAGACCATGCCCAAGTTTACTGTTGTTGAAAGGGACTACACCCAGTTGTATGAAAAATTTATTACGCTGGGCGAAGACATTCGTGAAAAAGGATTAGGCGCACATGGCAACCACTATTCCTGCAAAGAAGAATTCGATGACATGTGTGTGTCTAATCATTTTCACCAAAGAGAATACAATGGAAAAATTCTTCCATCTATACAGGAGGATGAATGGGCGGCTAATGCCGTATTGAACCTTTCTACATTAACCAACGGCAAGCTGACTGTTCAGGCATACAAGAATATGGAAAAGAAAACCGGGCTTGTGCTGGCTGATCTGGCCGAGGGAAGCGAAGATGTAAAACTTCGTTATTCGGACCTTGTGGCACAGCCAAGAAGGTACAACACATCTCCGGTATGGTCAGGACTAATGAATGGGGGAAGGGCATACGCTGCATACACATATAATGTGGAACGCCTGGTTCCGTGGAGAACATTGACAGGAAGGCAACATTTTTACCTTGACCATGACTTGTATATTGCTCACGGAGAACACCTGCCAACATACAAGCCTGCACCTCGCCCCGAAGTGTATGGCGATTTAAGAGAAACCTGGAAGAAAGGAAAAGCTTTAGCGCTGAACTACCTTACCCCGCACGGCAAATGGCATATCCACTCCACTTATATGGATAACCTTCGGATGCTGACACTGTCCCGTGGGATCGAACCCTGCTGGCTGAGCGAAAAAGATGCTGAAATACTTGGCATAAAAGACAACGACTGGGTGGAAGTACATAATGACCACGGTGTGTATGTAACAAGAGCAGTAGTGAGCTCGAGGATTGCGCCCGGCAGTTGTATCGTGTACCATATCCCGGAAAGAACCATTGGGATTCCAAGATCACAATTGAGAGGAGGCAAGCGCGGAGGCGGGCACAACAGTGTTACAAGAACTCACCTGAAGCCAAATTATCTCAGCGGCGGATATGGCCAGTTTTCGTATCATTTTAATTATTGGGGCCCAATCGCACCACAGCGGGACACGCACGTTATTGTAAAGAAAATGGAAAAGCTCGAATGGTAAGTACTTATTAATTCTAAAATTAATTGCTGTATGGATATTCGTTCTCAAATATCAATGGTCTTTCACCTCGACAAATGTATTGGGTGCCACACTTGTTCTATTGCCTGTAAGAACATTTGGACAGACCGCAAAGGCGCGGAATACATGTGGTGGAACAACGTGGAAACCAAACCCGGCACCGGTTATCCAACCAAATGGGAAGACCAGGAAATTTATAAGGGGGGATGGGAAAAGAAAAATGGGAGGGTGGTATTGAAAGGTACAGGCAAGCGCAGGGGGCTGACCAATATCTTCTATAACCCTAACCTTCCGGTTATAGACGATTACTATGAGCCCTTTACATATAAATATCTCGACCTGATCGAATCACCGCAAGGAGATGTGCAACCGACTGCCAGGCCGGTTTCATTGATCACTGGTAAACCCATTGATATTAAAATGGGGCCCAACTGGGATGATGACCTCAGCGGAACGCCAGACTTTGCAAGGAATGATCCAAATCTTAATCATTTAAGCGAAGCAGAGCAGGAAGTAATGTTTCAACTGGAGAAAATGGCATTCTTCTATCTTCCCCGCATCTGCAATCATTGCCTGAACCCTGCATGCGTTGCTTCATGCCCCTCCGGTGCGATTTACAAAAGAGGCGAAGACGGTGTTGTATTGATCAACCAGGAAGTTTGCCGGGCATGGAGAATGTGCGTAACGGCATGTCCCTATAAAAAATCATACTACAACTGGCACACCGGAAAATCAGAAAAATGTATCCTTTGTTTTCCAAGACTGGAAGCAGGCCTGGCGCCGGCTTGTATGCACTCCTGTGTGGGTCGCATTCGCTACCTCGGTGTATTGCTTTATGACGCAGACAAAATAAAAGATACCGTGCATAAAGATGATCATGAATTGGTCGATGCGCACCTGGATATCATTCTTGACCCTTTTGATGAAGAGGTAATAAGGGCTGCAAAGATGAATGGCATTGCTGATTCAACCATCCATGCTGCACAATTCTCCCCGGTTTACAAATATGTGAAAGAATGGAAACTGGCGCTGCCGCTCCATGCTGAATTTCGCACATTGCCCATGTTGTTTTATGTGCCGCCATTGCTTCCGGTAATGGCAACAGTAAAACAGGTGAACAACAGTGATGACAGCAAAAAAATGAACCCCATGGCAAAATACTGGGATGACAATTGGCTATACGACACCAGCACAAAAGAATTATGGGGCACGCTTGACCAGGCCCGTTTCCCACTGAAATACCTGGCCAGCATGTTTAGCGTGGGCGATGAAGAAAAGATAAAAGACAAATGGATGAAATTAATGGCGGTCCGTATTCACCGAAGAAGAAAAACAGTAGGCGATATCAGTGATGAAAAAGCAGATGCTGTTTTACAGGATGCAGGATTAACAGCAGAGATGGCTGATGGAATTTTTTACCTGACCGCATTAGCAAAATTTGAAGACCGGTTTGTTATTCCGCCGGCGCACCGTGAACAGGCCATCGAAATGCTCGACTTCACCGGCGATACCAAAGGAGAAACAGGGTTTGGGTTCAAAAGCAAAATAAGGAGGGGCGTTTAGCTTTAAAAAAATATCAATGGAAACAACTACAACCATAAAAGAAAAAAAACTGAACACGCCAAACCTGCTCCAGGCTGATTATGCTTTGCTCTCAGCATTTTTTATCTATCCGCACAACAATGCTTATATCGAGAAGATCAAAGAGGCACATGATTACCTTTCTTTACGCATTCCTGAAGCTGCGGAAGCAATGAATGTGTATATGGAATTCATCAGCAAATCTTCGCTTACAGAAGTTCAGGAGCTGTTTCTCCGTTCTTTTGATGTGCAGGCCATTACCACCCTCGATATTGGCTTTATTCTTTTTGGCGAAGATTATAAAAGGGGGCAATTGCTCGTGCATTTAAACCGTGAACACCGCGAAGCCGGCAATGTTTGTGAAACAGAATTGTCCGATCATTTGCCCAATGTGCTGCGGCTGCTGGCTAAAATGAAAGATATGCAGATCCGGGATGAGCTTGCCTTGCGGCTGGTCATTCCTGCGGTAGAAAAAATGATTGGTGAATTCGATGACAAAAAAATAGAGAAGAAAGATGAAGTTTACAAAAAACATTTCAAAACAGTAATAGAATACTCTCCTGTTTACAGATCAGTTTATCAATCCTTATTGCAGGCATTAATGATTGCTTTGAAAAATGATTTTGGGTATGAACCGATGGCTGAACCAGACCAGGAAACAAAAACATATAAATCTGAAATCATTGAGGCAGCTTGCGGGAGCTGTGCTCACAACAATGCCCCTAAAGACTTTGGAGGGAATGTAGAAAATGAATTGAACATTGAACAATAAAATTTAAAAATTGAATTTTATGGATACGCTCAATAATTTTTTCCTGATAGCCCTGCCCTATATTGCGCTGGCGCTTTTCCTGGTCGGGTCAATATTTCGTTACACCAGGAAAGGTTTTCAGGTATCATCCCTTTCCTCGCAGTTCCTGGAAGGAAGAAGGTTGTTTTATGGATCTGTTCCTTTTCACTGGGGCGTTTTCTTTTTGTTCTTTGGCCATCTTACAGCCTTTCTTTTTCCCAAAGGAGTGCTGGCCTGGAACAGCCAGCCGGTCCGGCTGATGATCCTTGAAATAACAGCATTTATTTTTGGCATCAGCATGTTGATAGGGCTGGTCAACCTCATGGTCAGGAGGTACACTACACCTCGTTTAAAGCCGGTAACAAACAAAATGGATCTTATAATATATCTTTTACTGATCGCGCAAACTTTTTTTGGATTGTGGATAGCTTATAATTTTCGTTGGGGATCTTCGTGGTTTTCTACTTTGCTGGCGCCCTATTTGTATTCCATCTTCAAATTCCAACCGGATACAACAGCAGTATCTCTATTGCCATGGGCTGTAAAGATCCACATTATTGGCGCTTTCCTTATTATAGCGCTTGTACCGTTTTCGAGGCTTATCCATTTCTTGGTTTATCCGCTTAATTATTTATGGCGCCCCTATCAGCAGGTGCGATGGAATTGGGGAAGAAGAAGAATTCGCGCTCCCAGGACGCCCTGGTCAGTGCAGCGCCCAAAAAATAACTGACCCATGTTGCTGAACATCGTAACAGATGAGCAATTGTTAATCAGCCAGATTGTAAAAACCGTATTGCTTTGCCTGGTGGGGCTGGGCATTGTTTACAATCTTTCTAAGATAATAAGGACAAAAGAAAACATACGAAGGATCATCAGTTGTTTCATCCTTCTTGTTTTATGTGTTGCAGCTTTTTTCACTGCAAGAGAATACCGTATAGAGTCTCCTATGTTGAGCCATCCCAAATATGTTCAGGGAACAACTATTGGTTATTGCAATGTTACTGGGTTAGGGCTGGGTATTGAATTCGAGTATGAGGTTAACGGGCAGGTATTCCGCAACTGCAACACTTTTTATCCGGTGCCAAGGGACAACATCGTAGTGCCCAAAGGGAAATATATGGTCAGGTATTCTGAAAAATATGTTGAAGACGGGAGGATGGATTTTAATAAGGCGATGCCATAATCAATCATAAAGTCACCGAATGAAAGAAAGCCATCAAAGATTACTGAGGAACAACCATATTTGGTCTGAAAAAAAACAGGAAGAAGATGCCGACTATTTCAAAAAACTTTCTCAGGGCCAGTCGCCGGAATATTTGTGGATTGGCTGTTCGGACAGCCGTGTACCCGCCAACGAAGTTACGCTTACACACCCCGGAGAAATTTTTGTGCACCGCAATATCGCCAATGTAGTTATACAAACGGACATGAACCTGCTGAGCGTGCTGTATTTCGCAGTAGATATCCTGCATGTAGAACATGTCATCGTATGTGGGCATTACGGGTGCGGGGGAGTGAGCGCTGCCATGCAACACGAAGATTTGGGTTTTGTGAACAACTGGCTGCGCAGCATCAAAGAAGTTTATGCCAGCCATAAAATGGAATTGGAAGCCATAATGGATTTGGATAAAAGAGAAAGGCGGCTGGTGGAATGGAATGTGATCGAGCAAACCAACAACCTGGCCAAAACGCGCATTGTGCAACGCGCATGGAAAAACGGTTCCTTACAGCTCCATCCCTGGGTATTCGATTGCAGTAACGGGCTAATTACCGAACTGGGCAATAAGATAACGTCTTTAGCTGACGTGGAGCCAATATTCAGGTACAGATTATGAAGAAGAGAAAAGAGAACCCAAAGCCCTCAAAATAAATAACCCAAACTTCTATATTAAGACATGGATGCCAAAGCCACCACCATTTCGCACAGAATACTTTTATTAAACACACTGGCCTTCACCGTGTGTTTTGCTGCATGGATGATCAATGGCGTTTTGGTTACTTTCCTGGTAAACAATGGCGCTTTCAAGTGGAGCTCAGTCCAGGTCGGTTGGTTATTAGGTGTTCCCGTTTTGGTGGGCGCCTTGCTGCGCTTGCCGGTAGGAATGCTTACCGACCGGTTTGGTGGCAAATGGGTCATGAGCGCGATCCTTATTATCTCTGCTATCCCCATGTTCCTTTTGTCGCAGGCAAACAGCTATTCTTCTTTTCTTATTTATAGTTTCGGCTTCGGTATTGCGGGCAGCAGTTTTGCAGCAGGCGTAGCTTATACGGCTTTGTGGTACCCAAAAGAAAAACAGGGGACTGTGCTGGGAATTTTCGGCGCCGGAAATATGGGCGCATCGCTCACTACCCTATTCGCGCCAAGCATCCTTAAATATGTTACACATAGTGGAGCGAGGCTTGAAGCATGGCGGGCTTTGCCACAGTGGTATGCAATCGTCCTTATAGCCATAGCGATTATCTTTTTTTTGGGGACAACAAATAAAAAACCTCCTGAGGTCAAATCAATGGTGCAACGCCTGGCCCCTTTAAAAGAAAGAAGGGTTTGGCGATTCGGGCTGTATTATTATTTCGTGTTTGGCAGTATTGTGGCATTAGCACAATGGCTGATCCCCTACTATGTAAATGTTTACTCTTTATCCATTGTCTCAGCAGGGTTCATGGTAACCGCCTTTAGCTTTCCCGCTGGCGTGATCCGGATTATCGGCGGATGGCTTTCTGATAAATTTGGTGCCCGCATGGTATTGCTTTGGGTATTTGGTGATTGCATTCTCCTGCTCATTTTTCTTTTAGTGCCGCGTATGGAAATACAGGCGCCAGGCCAGGGGATCATGGCAGCAAAGAGCGGCACGGTAACGCTCGCTTCCGACAGTTTAATCATTGTGGATGATGCAAGGTATATGGTTCAACAGAAAAAATCAGGAGAGGCACATACCATGATACGATTTGGCATTCACAATAACGAAGAAGGGTTTTTATTGTTCCCAAATGCTTCCGCTTGGCAGGAAACAATGGTGAAGACCGGAGATGTCGTTGCAAAAGGGCAATTGCTGGCCAAAGGAGTTACGCACATTTATTTCCAGGCAAACAAATGGATATTTTTTACACTGGTGCTTTTAATTGCAATAATGATGGGGCTTGGCACCGCTGCAGTGTTCAAATACATATCAGATTATTATCCGACAAATATTGGCACAGTGGGAGGAATCGTTGGGGTCATTGGCGGGCTGGGAGGTTTTATTAACCCAATCCTTTTTGGATACCTGCTAAACGCTACCGGGGTTTGGACGACATGCTGGCTTTTTCTTGTAGTTGTGGCAGCAGTTTGCCTCATCCTCCAGCGCCTTGCAGTAGCTGCTATAAAAAAAGCTTCAGTTAAAAACTAGAACATCAGGATGCAGTGATACCAAAAAAAATTGCAAATGGTGGAAATGAACGTTTTGAGCACAGATAAGAGGCTTGCTTCAGGATATCTCTCCCGGATAAAAGAGATGATCCGGGATCTATCGCCTTCCTATTTTGCTATGGTGATGGCTACCGGTATTGTGTCCGCTGCTTCTCATTTTCTGGGCATGGATTTTATTTCTTACCCATTGTTCTGGCTGAATGTGGTTATGTACATCATACTTTGTGGTTGCAATTCACTAAGGCTCCTGTGGTTCAGAAAGCATTTTTTTCATGATCTGTTTGACCACATAAGCAGCATGGGATTTTTTACTAGCGTAGCTGCCACCAGTATTTTGGGTACGCAGTTCATCCTGTTGGAAACGAGTTATCAGATAGCGTTGTTCCTATGGGTCGTTGCCATCCTTCTCTGGCTGCTATTTACTTATACCATTTTTACAAACCTTACCATTAAAAGCAAGAAACCTTCTTTTGCAGAAGGCATCAATGGCGCATGGTTGCTTGCTGTTGTTTCTACACAGAGCCTGGCAGTGTTAAGCGCCAGGCTTTCCATGCACTTCCCCGATTATAAACTGATCATTAATTTTTTTGCTTTCTCCATGTGGCTTTGGGGAGGCATGATGTATATCTGGATGATATCGCTCATATTTTACAGGTACACTTTTTTTAAATTTTCTCCCGGCGATCTGACCCCGCCTTATTGGATCAATATGGGGGCGATGGCCATTTCAGTTTTAGCCGGCTCGCTGCTGATCATCAATACCCCCAATGCCCCATTCCTGAACTCTACCTTGGCTTTCCTGAAAGGGTTTACCATTTTTTATTGGGCCACCGGCACCTGGTGGATCCCCATGCTGTTCATCCTTGCGATCTGGAGGCATATCTATAAAAAATTTCCGCTCACTTACGACCCTTTATACTGGGGCGCTGTGTTCCCGCTTGGTATGTACACTACCTGCACCTACGAAATGGCCAAAGCCATGAACCTTGAATTCCTGCTCCCTATCCCGAAATATTTTATCTATCTCGCACTGGCTGCCTGGGCCGCAACCTTCACCGGGTTTATCCGAAGGCTTTTTGCCCAGGTTTTTTTACGAAAGCAGCAGGCACCAAAAACCAAATGATATGATTACAAGATCAATGAAAGAAAAAAATATTGCGCTATCAATACCTATCAGGTTCAGTTTCTTTGCATATCTCCAAAATATTCTTTCAACCGGCAAAAAGACCGCAGTGAAACTTAATTTGGCCAGGCAGGCAACTTTTGAATGTGCAAAAGCTACAAATACACCTACTCTCTTCGCGAGTTTTTTGGTGGCCAGGCATAAAAGTGGGCTTTAGGGAAAAAATACCTGGTATGCAGTTCCTCGTCGGATATAAATTCAAATAAAACAAATAACTTTAAAAATGAACACTAAAATTTTTTCAGAAACCGATTACCTCAAGAGAAATGTAGAAAAAGACACAGACGGGAAAATAGAATATTCTCCCATGGAACCACCAGACGCTTATCACCCAACGGGCATGATTGCTGTTCCTTACGAAGAGCTTTCTCCTTTTTTAAAGCATCTCTACGATGAGCATAAAATGATACTGCAAGAGCTGGAAAAATTTGAAGCAGCCCTGTTAAGCATCAGAAAAGATGGCATTACTAAAGAGCTCAATCAAAAGCTTGCCGCATTTTTTCAGTTCCTGGATGATAAGATAGTGCTGCATCATTTAAAAGAAGAAAGATTGCTGTTCCCGCTATTGCACGAAAGATTACTGAATAAAGGTGAACATTCACCTGTCAGTGCCCCGGAAACAGCAGTTGATATGCTGGAAGACGATCACATTAAAACAATGCAACTGGCCACATTATGTTTCAGCCTGATGGGGATTTCCTCCCGCCTTACCGATGCCGGCTCCAGGACAATACTGGTAGATACCGCATTAGAACAGGGCACTGCCCTGGTGGAATTGCTGAGGCTTCATCTTTTCAGGGAAGACAATGTTGTTTTTGCCTTAGCGCACAAACACCTTACAACAGCAGAATCTGAACGGATGGTTGAATTGCTGAAGAAATATTTTTCAATTACACTGTAAGCAGGAAACGTTTTTATTCTGTACTATCTTTGAAGAAGCATTTATTACTAAAACCGGAGGAATTTTAATAATTATTTCATAAGCAATACAGAGATGCCAAAACAGTAGCACCATGCTCAAAGACAGGTTTGGACGCATACATGATTACCTGAGGATTTCCATTACGGACAAGTGCAATTTGCGCTGCACTTATTGCAACCCTGTTGACCTGCCTAAAGGCTATTTTTCAGGGTGCACAAAAATGACAGTGGCCGAAATCGAGAAAATGGCCTCTTTATTTGTGCAGCAGGGCATTAAAAAAATAAGGCTTACCGGGGGAGAGCCGCTTGTCAGGAAAGATGCCAGGGAAATTATTGAGCGCCTTTCAAAATACCCGGTTGAACTGACCATCACCACCAATGGTGTTTTTGTTCACGAATACATTGATGTTTTCAAAGCTGCCGGGATAAAGTCAGTGAACGTAAGCCTTGATTCGCTAAACAAAAAAACTTTTTTCGATATCACAGGGAGGAACGAGTTTGAAAGGGTAATGCAAAATATCGAGCTGTTACTGGAGAAGGATTTTTATGTTAAAATAAATTCGGTAATCATTAAGGGCATTAATGATGAAGAAATCCCCCGATTTATCGAGTGGACCAAATATCGGCCAGTACATGTGAGGTTTATTGAATTTATGCCATTCGCCGGGAATGACTGGTCTGGAGGAAAGATTTTTTCTTACCAGGAAATGCTGAAATTAATTTCGTCTCAATTCGATTTTATAAAACTGCCCGACGAAAAAAGCCAAACAGCAAAAAAATATTTGGTGCCGGGCTATAAAGGAACGTTTGCTGTTATCAGTACCATGACACAGCCATTCTGCAGCGATTGTAACCGGCTTCGATTG
This sequence comes from Bacteroidota bacterium, assembly GCA_018266455.1. Taxonomy (GTDB): domain Bacteria; phylum Bacteroidota; class Bacteroidia; order Chitinophagales; family Chitinophagaceae; genus Puia. Next base: position 37,592 of record JAFEAJ010000051.1, on the reverse strand, counting down.
ACCACGGACGGAAAAATGAAAAACTGTCTTTTTTCAAAAAAAGAAACTGACCTTCTTAGTGCTTTGCGTGCCGGTGAAGATATTGCCCCTTTAATCAGGCAATGCCTGTTTCAAAAAGAAGAAGCAATGGGCGGTCAATTCACTGATGATATCGAAAATATGGATGCATCTGCCATTCAGAACAGGAGCATGATCAACATTGGCGGGTAATAAAAGATTATAGCAATGCGTATTCTACTTACCGGTGCAAATGGATATATCGGGATGCGGATACTACCAGTATTGGTAGAAGATGGCCATGAGGTGACCTGTGTGGTAAGGGACAAAATGCGTTTTAAGCCATCGCCCGACCTGCTCGACAAAATCACCATTATTGAATACGATTTTCTTCAGCCCGAAAATGCGCTCCTGCATTTTAATAAAAAACAGTTTGATGTTGCTTATTACCTGATCCATTCTCTTGGCGACACCTCCACCACACTGAAGGAATATGAATTACGGGCAGCCGGGTGTTTTGTGCTGGTAGCCACGCTCACCCAGGTAAAACAAATCATCTATTTGAGCGGCATCAGCAATGAAAGAAACCTCTCCAAACATTTGCTTGCCCGTAAAGTGGTGAAAGATGTATTTATCCGTTCCGGGATTGCCTATACTATATTTGAAGCGGGCATTATTGTAGGCTCGGGCAGCATTTCTTTTGAAATCATCAGGGGGCTTACCGAAAAAGTGCCCATTATGATTGTGCCCCACTGGCTAAAATCAAAATGCCAGCCCATTGCCATACGGAATGTCATCAACTATCTTCACCTGTGCCTGATGAATGAAAAAACGTTTAACAGGGTATTTGAAATCGGCGGCCCTGATGTTTTGACCTATAAAAAGATGCTTTTGGAATTTGCATCGGTAAGAAAATACAAACGGTTTATCATCACCTTGCCTATCAGTTTCCCGAAACTATCTGCCTACTGGATATATCTTTCCACACCGGCCAACTTAACTATTGCAAGCCAGTTGGTAAAAAGCATGAAAAATGATGTGGTATGCAAAGAGTTTTCCATAAGAGATATCATTCCCCAAGATTTGATATCATACCGAGGCGCCATTAAAATGGCATTTGAGCGCATAGAACAAAACATGGTGATCTCTAGTTGGACGGACTCGGCATCCAGCAGCCTAAACCGGTTAGATGTTAACCAGCACATTGAAGTGCCTGTAAACGGTTGTTACAAAGACCGCAAATGGACGGAGATCGATAAAGACAAAGTAGAAGAAGTTGCTAACCGATTTTTTAATATAGGCGGGAACAACGGATGGTATTATGCCGACATGTTGTGGCAGATCCGTGGAATGTTGGACAAATTGTTTGGCGGCGTTGGCCTCAGCAGGGGAAGGAGAAGCAAGGTAGATATTGAGCCTGGAGATTCTCTTGATTTCTGGCGGGTGCTGTTAGCAGACAGAAAAAACCACCGGCTGTTGTTGTTTGCTGAAATGAAACTTCCCGGCGAAGCATGGCTTGAATTTTCGATTGTGCAAAATGAGAGCCGCTGCATTTTAAAACAAACTGCCACGTTTCGCCCAAAAGGGATCATGGGGCGCAATTACTGGTATGCCATGCTTCCCTTTCACTTTTTTATTTTCAGGAACATGCTCAAACGGATTGCAGGGAAAAAATAAAATACTTGTAGCTAACAAAAACAAAAACGCCACATGATATCTGTGCAGGAAGCGCGGGAGCTAATTTCAAAATATTGCATAGGAGCCAAAACAGGAACCCTGTTGTTGAATGAAGCCTGTGGGTGTGCCCTGGCTGAAACCATTTGTTCTTCCATTGACACGCCTCCTTTCCATCAGTCAGCCATGGATGGTTATGCATTTTCTTTCGACCTGTGGGATGGCAAAAGCCATTTGCCGGTAGCTGGTGAAATTCAAGCGGGGAATTTTTTTTCAGGCGAACTTCAACCCGGGCATGTTCTTCGGATTTTTACCGGGGCACCGCTCCCTGCAGGGGCAGATACCGTTGTTGTGCAGGAAAAAACAATTGCTGAAGGCAGAAGCATAATCATAAAAGATGAAAAGCTGAAAAAGGGCGACAATGTACGGCAACAAGGGTCGCACACAAAGAAAGGAGAAAGGCTTTTGCAGCAAGGGCATTGCCTGTCTCCTGCTTCCGTTTCTTTTCTTGCCGGCACAGGAATTGAAAAAGTAAAAGTGCATGCAAAACCTGTCGTCCGTATTATTGTTACAGGTAAAGAATTAGTAAAACCCGGTAACCCGTTAACGCCCGGAAATATTTATGAATCCAATTCATTTGGGTTAGCTGCGGCTTTGCAACAAATCCATATTTTCCCTGCATCAGTTGAATTGTCAGATGATAAAATCCCTGATTTGAAATCTTCCATAACAAAACAATTGCATTCGGATATCCTGATTTTGACCGGCGGCGTTTCAATGGGCGATTATGACCTGGTCCCGACTGCATTGGAAGAATGTGGAGTAAAAAATATTTTTCATAAAGTAAAACAAAAACCAGGCAAACCATTTTATTTCGGCACCTATAAACAAACACTTGTTTTCGCATTACCCGGGAACCCGGCAGCCGTGCTTACCTGTTTTTACGAGTATATTGCCGCAGCCATCAGCAGCTTTACAAAAATTGAATATTTCAAAAGAAGCATGTTGACTTTGGCCAATGATTATAAGAAGAAACAGGGGCTTACCACTTTTCTCAAGGGGAAAACGAAACAGCACACTGTACAAATCCTCGGCCACCAGGAAAGTTATATGATGGATTCGTTTGCTTATGCTGATTGCCTTATTGAACTGGAAGAAGAAAAAGAATATTTTAGAAAAGGCGAAACCGTTCCCGTCCTGATGATTAATTGAATGGCAAGGAATAGTCGTACTTTTATTTTCAATAAAGCGCTTTTTGCACCACTAACCCTTTTACACCAGCCTATTTCCGGGTAGCGCTAATATTTTCAATGTATATAAAAAACCTAAGGCGCTGGTATAAATTGAGCACATAAATATGAATGCACTGAACAGGTTCAATACGATTGAAGCATTTGTTTTAGCAGGCGGCAAAAGCAGCCGCATGGGGCAGGACAAGGCCATGATGCTGTTGGATGGGAAACCCATGATCGCGTATGTGCTCGATACCATAAACAGTTTTCAATTACCGATAAAGATCGTAGCAAATTCGGAAGGTTATGAAAAATTTGATTATGATGTGGTGAAAGACATTGTTCCCGATAAAGGGCCCATGGGCGGGCTTTATACAGCATTGCATTACAATACCAGGCCCAACGTTTTGCTCATCAGTTGCGATACCCCCTTTATTTCTGCCCAAGCCGTAGATCGTTTGTTGAATGAAACAAAAAACAACCCGGTTACGGTAGCTGGAACCATGACAAGAATCAATCCGTTATTTGCGGTGTATCATCAATCATTGCGCCAAAAAATTTCAACTTGCATCATCAAAAACAACCTGAAAATGAAAGAATTTATTTTTTCAGAAAACTACAAAACAGTAAATATGGATGACCTGGCTGAACAACATCAATTCCTGTTTTTTAACATAAATAATAAAACTGATTTTGAACAATGCAGCAATCGGCTGAAACAAAAGATATAAAAATTATTGCCTTTGGCATCATAGCTGAAAAAATCGGCGGAAGGGAATTGGTGTGCAATGGAATTTCAGATACTGGTGCGCTGCGCCAATGGTTGGCGAATAAATATCCAGGGCTGAACGGGCTGAAATTTTCAATTGCTGTCAACAGGAAGCTGGTACATGAAAATTGCACTTTTGATAACGAAAGTGAAATTGCGCTACTGCCACCATTTTCAGGAGGATAAAAAAAATGAGCCGTTTCGAACGACAGATCATATTGCCAGGATTCGGCGCCGCAGGCCAGGAAAAACTACGGCAGGCAAAAGTGCTGGTTATTGGCGCGGGCGGACTTGGATGCCCTGCATTGCTTTACCTTGCCGCCGCAGGTGTAGGGACAATCGGTATTGCAGATGGTGATGTGGTTGCTGTTTCGAACCTGAACCGGCAAATTATTTTCGGCGAGGGAGATGTTGGAAAAATGAAAGCAGAAGTTGCAGCAGGATTCTTGCAAAAAAAATACAGTGATATTCGTGTTGAAGCAATCCCGAAATTTTTGACGGCTTCAAATTCGTTGCCCGTCATCGGCAAGTACGATCTCGTATTAGATGGTTCCGATAATTTCCCTACACGCTATATGGTAAATGATGCTTGTGTGCTATTAAGCAAACCGATAATCCTGGGTGCCATTTATCAGAACGAAGGCCAGGTAGCTGTGTTGAATGTTATGGCAGAAGACCAACCACTGGTTGACTATCGTGATCTTTATCCGGAGCCGCCTGCCGCATACGAAATCCCTAATTGCAATGAAACGGGAGTATTAGGCGTATTGCCGGGGATTATCGGCACCATGCAGGCTGCGGAAACCATAAAACTGCTAAGTGGTTACGGCAAACCAATGATCAATAAAGTTTTGGTTTTCCGGCTTCCGGAATTTTCCTTTTATGAAATGGGAATTTTGCCAAATGCAGCTTCCAAAAAGAAGATCCCGGCCAATGCTGGAGCATTTGCTGCAATGGATTACTCCATTGCATGCGCGGCCACTGTTGCCATCAACTGGGGTGGAGCACTGTCAATGCAATCAAAATACCCCGATAATGTATTATTGGTAGATGTTCGTGAAATTGATGAAAAGCCCGTGCTTAAAGAAATTGAGTGTATAAACATTCCTTTATCTGTTTTGGAAAAAGAATATGGCCGGTTGCTGATGGCTGATTCTATTTTGTTGTTCTGTCATTCAGGAATAAGAAGCGAAAAAGCAGCATACACATTAAAGAAATTTTATCCGGCAAAAAATATTTATTCAATACAAGGAGGCCTCATGCACCCGCAATCGCCTATCCATCATCAACATCATGTCACATAAGCCTAAAAATATTTTTGTAAGCGGGGCTGTCTCCCCGGCTTTGATTGCTGATTCCATTCAAAAGCATAGTACCAAAACGGATATCGGAGGGCACAGCATTTTTTTAGGGCAGGTAAGGGCCGATGAAAAAAATGGAGGCATGGTGCAGGCCATTGAATATACTGCTTATGAAGAAATGGCTGTACAAAAGGCATTTGAAATAAGAGAAGAGATTTTTGTAAAATACCAGCTCACTTGTTTGCATATTCATCACAGCCTTGGTGAAGTGAAGGCAGGTGAAGTATGCTTGTTTGTATTCACTTCATCACCGCACAGGAAAGCTGCAATAGATGCATGCGCAGAACTGGTGGAGAGAATAAAAAATGAACTGCCCATCTGGGGCAGGGAGATCATCAGTGCTGAGAAATACGAATGGAAAGAAAATAAATAACCAATGCAAAATATTGTTCATAAAATAAGCACGCACCGCACCGCCATTGCACAAGCTGTTGTGCGGGTAAGTTCAGAAGAAACGGTTATTGCAGTAAGGGAAAAAAAAGTTCCAAAAGGCGATGTGTTTGCCATGTCAAAAGCGGCTGGCCTGCTTGCAGCCAAGCGCACCAGTGATATGATCCCTGATTGCCACCCCTTGCCTATTGAATTTGCTGCCATCAATTTTGAAATCAATGGGCTGGAAATTCTTATCACTGCTGAAATTCAGGCCATTTACAAAACGGGGGTTGAGGTGGAAGCCATGCATGCTGCATCGGTTGTTGCTCTTACCATTTATGACATGCTCAAACCGATTGATAAAAATATCAGCATCGAACAAATCAAGCTGATTGAAAAGAAAGGAGGGAAAACTGATTTTGTTAAAAAAGAAACCTCTGTGCTCAAAGCCGCGGTTATTGTATGTTCCGACAGCATTTCAAAAGGATCAAAAGAGGATAAGGCAGGAAAAGCGATTATTGAAAAGTTGAAGCTTAGCAATGTTGAAGCCACTGGCTATGTCATCATCCCAGATGAAAAAGATGACATCATACAAAAGGTCAAGGAGTATTGCTCACAACATTTGAACATGGTGATACTAACAGGAGGCACAGGTTTATCGCCACGCGACATCACCACTGAAGCCCTCGAAACAATCATCGAAAAAAGGATAGCGGGGATTGAAGAAGCCATGCGTGCATACGGGCAGGAACGGACCCCCTATTCCATGTTGTCGCGCAGCGTTGCCGGTTTAATCGGCGCTACTCTGGTATTGGCATTGCCTGGCTCTACAAGGGGCGCCATAGAAAGCATGGACGCTCTTTTTCCCCAAGTACTTCATATTTTTAAGGTAATGAAAGGGGCAAGGCATGATTAATGTCTTATTATACCTCTTCACTTGCCCCAATGATCATAAATGCATTGAAGAAGAAGCATCCTGCAGTGATGGGCTCACTCCAGCGTTAAGCTTAAGATTTACATCGCAAGGCAAGCCTCCCCGTTAAGGATCGATTTTCCCGGTTAACAAATACTAAACCCCATGTGCTGAGCGCACCAACCAAAACCAATTGGCTGGAGAGAACATGCCTGGCAGGTTCATGATCAAAATCATTTTTTGCTGATCATGCAGGGCGTAACATTGCACTATGCTTATTGCAACATAGTGATGCCGCCCAAGAAAAAATATACAATAAGGATCAGGATGTGGGTCGATGAGCAGAGCGGCCCATTTCTTGGCATTGGAAGAGTTGTACTGCTCGAAAAGATTAGGGAAACGGGCTCGATCACCAATGCAGCCAAATCAATTAAAATGTCCTATCGCCAGGCCTGGCAGTTGGTAGAAGACATGAACAAACGTTCAATTGAACCTTTGGTAGAAAAGATATTGGGAGGTAAAAATGGCAGCGGCGCTTTTTTAACCAAGGCTGGTGAGCTGGCAATCAAAAAATTTTATAAACTGGAAAGCGAAATAAAATCATTCATTGAAAAAAAATCAAAAAAAGTAGCATTCTAATTTTTTGCAGAAGTACTGTTCTTATAAAAACATAACTCAAGAATAAAAGTAAAAAATAAGCACCGAGAATGAATTAATATACGCAACCTCAATTTGCAGCTAACGGAAGATTTCATGACCAAACAAAACACCACTGCTTATGAAAGTAAAAATTTTACTGGCGCTCCATTTAATGCCACTAATGGCCCTTGCACAGCAACCCGGCTTGGCCAAAACCTTGCCTGTGGACAGTGCCGCTCCAAATATTTTCCAGCTTGGTGAGATTACCGTTTGGGCAAGTAAAAACAGCGAAATGATGAGCCGGGCAAGTTCTGTGAATATGGAAAGCCAGAACAAAATGGAAGTCTCCAAAGCTTTGAACATGCTTCCCGGCATTAATCTAACCGCATCAGGCGCACGAAACGAATCCATGGTTACCGTAAGGGGGTTTGACCTAAGGCAGATGCCCGTTTATATGGACGGCATCCCCGTTTATGTTCCCTACGATGGGTATGTTGACCTGTCGAGGTTTACCACATTCGACCTTTCTGCCATTGATGTAGCAAAAGGGTTTTCATCGTTATTATATGGGCCTAATTCATTGGGAGGAGCTATAAATTTAATATCCCGAAAGCCAGTTAAAAAATTAGAATATGATGGATCGGTCGGATCAATTAACAATAACGGCTATGCGGGAAACATAAATATAGGCGCCAATATTAGCAAATTCTATTTCCAGGGAGGTTACTCGTATTTGCACAGAGACTCATACGCAATGTCCGCCAATTACGATTCCACTAAAAATGAAAACGGCAACCAAAGAGACAATTCCTACCGTACCGATCAAAAGTTCAATCTAAAAATTGGTTGGGCGCCGAATGAAAAGCATGAATATGTTTTTGGGTATATTAATCAGCATGGAAAAAAAGGAAACCCGGTTTATTGCGGCACAGATACTTTAAACTCGTTGCTAAAAAAACCACGCTATTGGCAATGGCCTTACTGGAATAAAGAAACCTATTATTTTCTTTCCAAAACAAGCATCAACAGTAAGAATTCCATAAAAACAAAATTTTACTACGATATTTTTAAAAATTCGCTGAACAGTTATGACGATGCCACTTATACCACTCAAAAAAAACCTTACGCCTTTCAAAGTTTTTATAATGACTATACTTATGGGGGGAGTGTGGAATATGGGACTACCATCATCCCAAAAAACAATTTAAAGCTGGCTGTGCATTACAAGGAAGATATACATCGGGAAAATAACCTGAATGAGCCGGTGCGCCATTTTGATGACAACACCTTAACCGTTGGCGCAGAAAATATTTATAGGGCAACGACTAAGCTGGTTATTATCCCTGGGGCCAGTTATAGCCTGCGAAAAAACATTAAGGCAGAGGATTATAATGCAAGTATCAAAGCAGTGTTCGATTTTCCTAAAGCCGATGCCAGCCAGGCCTGCAACGGGCAGCTTGGTATATTTTATTACCTGAAAGAAAACCATAAGATAGGCAGTACCGTTTCTCACAAAACCCGTTTTGCTACAATTAAGGACAGGTATTCCTATCGTATGGGAACAGCAATACCAAACCCCGATTTAAAACCTGAAACGGCTGACAATTATGAAGTGAACTATACCGGTAAATTTTTTCAGAAATTTTCATTTCAAACAGCGCTTTTTTATAGCAAAATCACTGATGCAATCATGAACATAAGCAATATCCTGCCCGGCAAATCACAAATGCAAAACGCAGGAAAAGCTGAATTCAAGGGCGTTGAAGCAGCAGTGAATGTTGACATTTTGAAGAACCTGATGTTAAGCGCGAACTACACTTATATTGAAAGACATAATTTGACAAACCCAGCTATTCGTTTTACAGATGTGCCAAATACAAAAGTGTTCAGCTACATCCAGTACCAGCCAATAAAACAAATTCAAATAATTGCAAGCGCTGAATACAATTCTTCCCGTTTCAGCACAAGTTATGGAGCAAAGGCTGGGGAATTCACACTGGTTAATGCAATTGCATCAGTTAGAATATGGAAGTACCTGAGCATAGAAACGGGCGCAAACAATTTATTCGACAAAAACTATAGCCTTGTTGAAGGGTATCCCGAAGAAGGAAGGAATTATTTTGTTACCCTTCGGTTCTTTAATCACCATTAATTAAAAAATGCAATATGAAATACACAAAAATGATTGCGGCAACATTAGCTATCGTGTTTGCATGTTGGGCTTGCAATAACAGTGAGAAAGCAGATCAAATAGCAAATGGCAAGAAGGCACAGCAGGCCGCTTTCAACACATGGAAGGAAGGCAAAGAGGCCGGTATGGTGCCAATACCAGCAGGCGACAGTATAAAATACATAAGCAAACAGGTAACCGTAACTGGTGAAGTGGAATTTCCTTTAACTTTAACAGTAGACTCTTTAAAAAAGATGAATGTGGCAACCATAGAAAATTTTCAAGTGGTTTGCCAAAGCGGGGCAAATATGAAGAACGATAAAACCTGCAAGGGAGTGCTTTTAAAAGAAATCCTGGAGAAAGCGAAAATAAAACAGGACAATCATAAAGACAGGAATTTTTACATTGTTGCCAGGGCTACGGATAATTACAAAGCCACTTTCTCCTGGGCCGAAATATTCAATAATCCCACCGGCCAAAATGTATATGTGCTGTTTGAAGAAAACGGGATACCGATCCAATTACAGGGGGCTATGATTTTAATATCCAGGAATGATATAAAAACAGGGCCTCGCCATGTCATCTGGCTCAAAAGTATAGAGGTGAACAAGGTGATATGAAAGAATAAAACGATTTGTCATATACCCCCTAATACTCCTAAGAACATTGTGGTAATGCCATTTGGCGATGCTTTAATTTTTTCTATTCATCTATTTAACCATAATGGGTAAAATATTTTGTCTTGGGGAAATGCGACATGGCTTAACCGATGATGAACAAAAAAATAATAAACGATAAATTTGTCTTTAATCAAAATTCGTACTTACATTTGTTTTGAATTTACAACTGCATCAGTAAGATTGCGCTGAATATGGAAGATGCAGATGCAAGCAACAACTACTCTCCTTATACTGACCATACGCATACTTTTGTAATCGCTGAGAATGAAAAGAAGTGCAGGCAATCTTAGGATACACCTTTCGGAAACTGATTATTAGGAACCAATTGCAATAATAAAACCATAATAATTTGAGCCAGTTAATCGTATTACTCACAGTACAGGGCTATGCAGCCATTATTTCATTGGCAGGTGCAATACTAGTAATCGCTGTTGTCCTCTTTTTGTTGCGCACTTCCACTACCCAGGAAGACAAGCTCGCTGTAAAGAAAAAAGTATATAAAATAAGAGGGCGTTACTTTTTTGCGCTCGTCACCTGTATTATTATTCTATTGCTTGTTACGCTACAGCTATTGCCCTACCCAAAGTTTCAAAGCGAACCGGGTGAAGTGGTAACGGTGGTAGGTATGCAATGGATGTGGAAGATGGCGCCAGGCACATCAATTGAAACCCCGGCAGCATTTACGGGCAACAATGAAATAACCCTGCCAGCCAACAAGGCAATCCGGTTCATTGTAACATCGGGGGATGTCAATCATGATTTTGCCATATATGACAACAACGGAGTTTTAGTGGCCCAAACCCAGGCAATGCCCCAATACCATAACGAGCTCCAATATGTTTTTCCACAAAAAGGAGATTATGAAATCCTTTGTTTAGAGTACTGCGGGTTAGCACATGCCATTATGCTCGGCAAAATCCATGTTCAATAAAAATTTAAAAGCAGGTTATGATACAAATAAGTTCTGTTGAAAAACGGCAACAAAAGAAATTGGTAATTCTGTGGAGCATCACATTTTTGATCCTCTTTCCTTTATTGGTCACGCTGGGATTGCTGATGCGGCTCAACCAGGGCGAATGGATGAGGATGTCGCCTGGCACCTTCTATGCGCTAATGACACTGCACGGGCTGGGAATGGCTGGATCGTTATTCAGTATAGCCCTGGCAGCAATCAGCTACCTGATCGCAACGAGATATGCAAGATTAAATATCGGAGTAGGTTATTTTTCTTATGTATCTGTTGTGCTGGGTGTGCTTGGATTGGCCATAGCTTCATTGTATGCTAAGTTTGGCGCAGGTTGGTACCTGTTATATCCTTTGCCTTTTACCGGAGCCAACTGGCCAGCCTGGTCTACCGGGCTTACTATTATTTCAATAATTGTTTTAGGAATTGGCTTGCTTATTAACTGCTTGCATGTATTGTACGCCCTTGCCAAAGAATATGGGGGCATTACCAGGATCGCAGGATGGCAATACTTCAAAAAGGATCCGCCGGAAAAAGAATTGCCTTCTGTCGTAATGATCAGTACCATTAGCCTGGTCCCGGCGGTTTTGGCTTTCCTTGCAGCCTCTGTGATGTTGATTATGTACCTGCTAAAGTATTTTGAGCCCAGCCTTGCTTTTGATCCTTTGCTCTTAAAAAACCTGACCTTCTTTTTTGGGCACACACTGGTAAACGTTACGATGTATATAGGAGTAGGCTGGCTATATACGCTGCTGCCTGAATTCACCCATCGGGATTGGAAAATCACCAAGGTGACAGCCATTGCCTGGAACGCTACCTTCTTTTTCATTTTGTTTGCCTATTTCCATCACCTGTACATGGATTTTGTGCAGCCTTTGCCCCTGCAATATGCCGGGCAACTGGCATCTTATTTCAGCGCTATCCCCGCCACTGCTGTTACCATGTTTGGGGTTATTGTGCAACTGTACCATTCTAAAATCAAATGGACCATTGTTCCATTGATGTTCCTGTTGGGTACTGCAGGCTGGGCAATTGGTGGCTTTGCCGCTGTGGTCGATTCAACCATTTCGATAAATAAAGTGTTGCACAATACGCTTTGGGTGCCTGCGCATTTTCATACTTATATGCTGATGGGCATATTGCTGTTCATTTTGGCATTCTTCTACTACCTGGTTGGAGCGAAAGAAGATCCAGGGAAAGACCAAAAACCAAAACTGGGATTTTGGCTGTTTGTTATAGGCTCTTATAGTTTTCTCCTCATGTTTTATCTTGGTGGGCTCAACAGTGTACCAAGAAGGTATTCCGATTATGGGGGCATCCCACTAAAAAATGTACATGAAACTGGTGCGCACCTTGCACAGGCAGCATCTGTTTCAATATGCCTGCTGCTTTTGGGGCTTATGCTGATGTACGTTACCCTATTCACAAAGCTATTAAGGAGCAGCCGGCCTGCTGCACAGAATGAAACTGTACTTTGATGAAGGATTGTGCAACCTGCTCCGGGGGTAAAATTTTATTGCCATGAAAAAAATTTGGGTTCCTCTTGTCGCCCTGCTGCTGTGCATTCTTGTTTTATCAAAATGGACAGATTCATTCCGTGCATTTACAATTTTCTCCTATACGCTTCAGCAAGCTGGCACCACACCAAGAGATTTTCCGGATATCCCCCTGGTTGACCAGGATGGAAAAGTGTTCCATATAAAAGATAAGCACAAGTATGTGCTGGTGAATTTTGTTTACCTGAATTGCCCAAGCGTATGCCATAAAGTAAATAACCGCCTGGAAAAAATTTATCATTCGATAAGCCCGGAAGAAGTGCCATCACAATTAGAATTTGTAACAGTTAGCTTCGACCCGAAAAATGACGATATTCAAAGAATAAAAAAATATCGAAGCTTTTTTGGAACAAACATCAATGGGTGGAGCTTTGCCTTGCCTTATCAAACCGGTCAAAATGAATTTGCCCAATACCTTCACCAAATTGGGGTATGGGCTTACCCTGCGCCAGGTAGCGGGATTATCAATCATTCTATTTATATATTTCTCGTTTCGCCTGAAAACAAAATTATCCGCATCTTCGATCCTGCCAGAGAAGACAACCTCACGATAACAGAGAAAACGCAATCATGTTTAAATGGAAGATTAACCTCATCGCTGTATTGATTGTTTCTTTGCTATTTTATTTGCTGTCGTACCCGCTGAACGACTGGCTATCGCTTACCATGCCCCGTCACCAGCTGTTGCAATTGCCTGCCATGTTTTTGTTGGGCATTATCCTGAATGCCTGTTGCCCAAATTTCGAAGTAAAAAATATTTCTTACGGAATCGCCGGGCTGATTTTTATTATGGCATCATTAATTTTTTGGATGTTGCCCCGTTCTGTTGATGAATCTGTGATTCACCCCAACTTTAACAGAACAATGCATTTTAATATGCTGGTGGCAGGATTTTTAACAATCGCAATTTTGAGAAATACAATTTTTGAAATAAAAATAGTTTTTCTTGGAATGGTATCTGCAATGTTGCTGGCAACCGGCGTTGCCTTGCGTGTTTTTGATATGCTGCTATGCAGTTCTTTTACTATTGATCAACAAAAAGAGACCGGTTTATACTTCATACTGATTGCGGTCGGGTCGTTCACAGGAACACTACTCGTTTTATTTAAAAGCTTAAACCACAAGTAAAAATCAAAGCTGCTATTTTATTTTACTTTGACCATTGTTTGTGGGCCTAATATTTCATTCTCCTTTCATGCCCAAATGCGCCCGAAAAAAACTACCGGAAAAGGAAAAACAAACTTGTGCTGATTCAGCAGCGCGGCAAAACGGTGCATAGACAAACAGTTCATGCCTTCCTGAGTTCTCCTTTCTAAAAATACTTTAAAGGGCCACTGCTTTTTCTGTTTTTTCATTATGGAGAAGCATAGGCCCATAAATATTTTTTTCTTTGAGCCTTTTTCTTCTTGTAGTGATAAACCACAACAATGGCATCACGCCGCCTACAGTAAACAGAGATCCGCCAATAATGCGGAGCCAGGTGAACGTCTGAAAACCGGTGCTTTCAATAAACTGGTGGCTGCGGGCAAACCAAAGGCCATTGCTGGCCACAGATTGAAATTGCCAAATACCTACCGGGAATAAATCAAGCAAGACCATAAGCAATAAGCCAATATTGATGGACCAGAATGCCGTCCTGATAAGCCGTGGCCTCCACCATTCTTTTTTTATCAGCATCTGGCTACAAAACAATACCGCTGTTAATGCCAGGTTGCCGTAAACGCCCATCAGTGCGGCATGGCCATGGTTGACGGTTAGGTAAGTGCCATGTTCATAGTAATTAGCAATGGGAAGATTGATAATAAACCCTAAAACCCCTGCGCCAAAGAAATTCCAGAAGTTCACCGCCAATAAAAACAGAAATACTTCGGAAAACCCAAAGCGGTGCCCCGATCCGGCAGCTCCCCGGTTTCCGTTTTCAAGTGTTTTCGGCAGCTTGCTAAACTGCCACGCTTCCAGCGTAAGCAACACCAGGGGAACAACTTGCAAAGTTGAAAATACAGAACCAAGCGCCATGGTGAAAACGGGTTTTGCATTCCAATAAAAATTATGCGAAATGCCCAGCAGCCCTGAACCAAGAAATAATAAAGCAGCTAAATAAATTACCCTCGTTGCAGCCTGTTTGCTTACCAGGCCCATCATCACCATAAAATACCCAATCAATACCGTGGTAAATACTTCAAAGAATGCTTCCGCCCACATGTGCACGACCATCCACCTCCAGAAGTCAGCAATAACAAAATTGGTTTTAGGCGTGGCAATAAACCCAGAGACCAACAATATGATGATGCTGAATGTGGCATACACCAGCCAGTTCGGCAAGGCCCAGGGCTGCTTTAGCTTCATTACTGGCTTAATGCCCCGGTAAAGCACAATTGCCCAAATGATAAATACAATGCCCAAAATGATTTGCCAGATTTTTCCGGGCTCCACGTATTCCCATCCCTGGTGGCCAAGCCACCACCAGTTTTTTCCTATAAGCCCTTTGGGCCCCAAAAACATTCCTGCCATTGAGCCTGCAACCATTACTACTGTAAGCCAAAAAATGATGTTTATAAGCCTTACTTGCGATAATGGTTGTTTGGGCGAAACAAGCGACATCATAAAAAAAGAACCGCCAATCCAACATGCGGAAATCCAAAGAATTGACAATTGCACATGCCAGCTCCGCGTAACAGTGATGGGCAATGGCTCAGAAATATTAAACCCAAAAAAATTAACGAGCCCGATAAAATCATGCACCGTTAAAATTCCTGCCAGCACCTGCACGCCAAAAAGTATAATTGCTGTATAAAAAAATTTATACGTAGCTCTTTGTACGTTATCAGGTTTGAACTTGCCAATTTCATCAAGGGTCATAAACGGCCGTGCTCCTTTGGTATAAACCGTACCATCCAGCTTTTCGAGCCTCCCATGGTAAAAAAGCACCAGTCCCAATCCCAATATCAACCCTAAAGAGCCCAAAATGCTCCATAAAACAATTGCTGAACTGGGGGCATTGCCCGCAGTAGGGTCAAAAGGCCAGTTATGAGTATAACTGTAATTTTCTCCAGGCCTTTCCACTCCGCATACCCATGCCCCCCAAAAGAAAAAAGCCGTAAGGGATTTTATTTCCTCAGTGCGGGCGATATAACTACCAGGCTTAAATGCTCCTGGCGAGGAGGCATCGGTAAATTTTTTTATATAGAAATTGATCAGCTCCCCTGCAGCATACTCCTGTGCATCAGTAAGCACAACACGATTGCTTTCTTTGTCATACCGGTTGTTCTTGATTTCTTCTTTTACCTGCTCTGCGACGCCCTTATTCAATAGTTCATCATTGTTCACCGCTGCCAGCCTGTTTTTGTAATAATCGTTCATGCACTGCGCAACCTGGTGCAAGGCTTCAGCGGTAAAATCGGGCCCGCGATTGGCCCCATCGCCAAACATGCTCCCATATTCCATTAAGGCATATTTCTGAAATACTGCCTGCCCATTCAGGATGTCTTCCTTTGAAAAAATTTTTTGCTTTTTTCCGGATACATAATCCGGTATTGGCGGGGCTTCAGTGTAAGTGTGAATACCGATCATCATTACTCCGGCCATGCTTACAATAAAAATGAGCAACAGCGGCAGCCACCAATTCCTGGGGTTGAGCAAATAGCGGATAAAACCATTATTCTCCATACGCAGTAGTTTTCACAAATATAAATAATTAAGGACTTTTTTATCCTTTTTTATGCTCCTTCGGCCCCTGAATGTTTTAAATAGCCCGAATCTGCTACCTGCTGAAAGCAACAGCATAAGCAACCAGTAACTTGGCAATAAGCTTTATAAGAATTATTTATCTTAGAGGCAATTTTAATTCCCCTCATGTTTTCAAAAACCACCGAATATGCTCTTCGGGCAGTAATATATATTGCACAAAAAGGCTCTGAAGAAAAAAAGCTTGGCCTGGCCGAAATTGCAAAAGCCATTCATTCGCCAAAATCATTCACAGCAAAAATCCTTCAGCAGCTCACGTCGGGAAACAAAATTGTAAGCTCGGCCCGCGGGCCAAACGGAGGTTTTTATATCACAAATAAAGCAAAGAAGCTCCCTATAAGAGCAATATTGGCTGTAATGGGAGAAGATGCGAAGCTTGAAAAATGCATGCTTGGCTTAAATGAATGTTCTGAACTAAGGCCCTGCCCTTTGCATTCACAGTATAAATTGATAAAACCACAGCTCGCTAAATTGTTCGAAACAAAAACAATCCAGGACCTTGCCGATGAAATAAAATATGGAACAGCGTTTATAAAAAATTAGATGGCCGAAATAGCCGGGGCCGCTTTTCTGCCCCTGAGACCAAATCCGCTTGAAAAAAAATTGTCAATCAATTCTATGGCAATGCAGTGGGTTCCTCATGCAGGTTACGCTATATAACCAAAAGAGGATGTATCAAAAGTAAAATGAACGCTCTGGAAATTGCGCAGACAAAAACTTTCTCCATCCGCTTGCCGAATAAAAAGAGGCTGTCCCGGACTTTCGAGACAGCCTCTTTTATATTCCAGTTTTAGCTTCGGCATTTTTTATTGCTGCATTCCCTGGCCGGTATCCATATTAGACATGTTGTTGTTCTTTCTCTTGAACAATGACACATCCATTTTTCCAAAACGGTAGCTAAAATTCAGCCGCAGCAATTGCGGATCGCGAAGGCGGTCATAATCCTGTACAAAAAACTGGCTTACAGAATGCTGGTCAGATCTCCTGCTGCGGAAGATATCGCTGATGCTCAGGCTCACAGTTGCCGCATCGTTCTTTAAAAAACTTCTGCTCACAGCCGCATCCACGCTATAAAAAGCCCGTATATAGCCCTGCGATGAGCTCTGCGACTGCATCATCGGCGGGCCGCCCATCTGCCCATTATTGCTATTGACAGGCAAATTTGTTTTTGACTGGTAAATCCCTGTTACCTGCAATTTGAATTTTGCAGGCAGCTTGAAATTGTTGTTTATCTTTCCAAACCAGCTCCACAATGCTGCCTGTGACGCTGTGTTCAAATTATCTGTATTGATTTTTGAATTGTAAACATTCAGGTCCAGCGTCATGTCCCACCATTTTACAAGGTTGGCAACAACAGTAAATTCCCCACCGGCCGTGTAACTAGAGTTGGCATTCACATACGTATTGATGATATCCTGTTTCCCTGTCAATTCATTCTTTGCCGTGTCAAGAAATCGGGTGATCAGGTTATTGGTGCGCTTGTAATAAAGTGAAGCGAGGAGCGTATTGTTATGCGGCAGTGTTTTCAGGTAAGAGAACTCAAAAGAATTGGTGAATTCCGGAACAAGGTTAGGATTGCCCCTTGTAATGTTCAGGCTGTCAGAATAATCTGTATAAGGTATCAGTTGGAAGAAATTTGGCCTATTGATGCGGCGCGTATAACTTAATTGCAGTTCATTGTTGCCTTCAAATTTCTGGCTAAGAAAAACAGAAGGGAACAGGCTGATGGGATAGCTGTTGCTGAAATGCTGTTTGGTGCTGACCAGGTCGCCCGAATAACTGGAGCTTTCTGCACGAAGCCCAAGCTGGTAACCAAATTTTTTAATGGAGCTGGTCACAGAAGCGTAAGCTGCAAATACATTGTTCGTGTTCTTATAGTTGATGGAAGACGCGTCGGACAACAGGAAATCATTTGTTGAATTATCAAGATAATAATTATAGGTGCTGTTGGTGAGTTTTTGTTGTTGCATCCTCAGGCCGGTTTCCAGTTTTGTTTTTGCGCTGAACGGTTTGGTATAATCCGTTTGAACGGTCAGGAACTGGTCATTGCCTGTTCCGATGGTTTTTTGTTGCGAATTGTCAATTATGTTGCTGCCCGCACCATGAGCAAAATAATTGGTGCTATATAATGAATTGTTGGTATTCTTCCCGGAAAACAAATTCATGTCGGCAGTCCAGGTCTCTCCCTCCTTTGGGAAAAGGTGCTTTAGCCCAAACTGCATGCCTTGCCCGTTAAATATCCTGCTTGTACTTGTGTTGCGTTCGCTATAAGTAGACCCAAATTCATTTCCGTTATATGAGCTATCAATAGTTGAAGTAAGAAATTGATAAGGTTTCATTTCGCCATGCAGTTTAACCAGCCCGAGCGAAAAAGAAGTGCGGTTGGTCATAAAATAATCAACGCCAAGCCGCGCAAAAATAAACCCGCCATTGTCTTTATTGGTGCTCAACTGGTGCACGTCAGTGCTTGTATCGCCAAAATTGGTACGGTCGGTTGTGCCGGTCGATATGCCTTTTCTCTGGTTAACGAATGCAGCTGCGCTCACATTGAATTTCCCCTGTCGCACATTGAAATCGCCACCACCGTTTATGCCACCATACTTGTCAACGCCTGCCCGAACGTTGCCATTATATCCCGTCTTCCTGTTCTTCTTTAAAATAATATTCAATATACCTGATCCGCCGCCTGATGCGTCATATTTTGCAGAAGGGTTAGTGATCACTTCCACGCTTTCAATAGCATCGGCAGGTATCTGGTCCAGCGTCAACGTAGTAGGCCTGCCTTCGATATAAATTTGTGGCGTAGTATTGCGCAGGGTAACATTGCCATCAATATCCACATTCACTGCAGGAACGTTCTTCATTACATCTAATGCCGTGCCACCGGCATTCACTATATCTTTTTCTACATTGTACACTTTTTTATCGATGTCCATTTTCAGTGTGGGCTTTGAGGCGGTTACCACTACTGCCTGTAGCTGCTTCACATCAGTTTCCAGCCTAATATTGCCTAGGTCCCTGTCAAATGAATTTAATGCCTGGCCCATGTCGCCGCTGCCCGAAGGTTTTTGCCCGGAAGGCATTTGTAGTTTAAAGCTCACATTTTCTTCGGAGGGCTTAAAGCCTGTGGCAGAAAGTTTCAGTTTCATCGTGCCGAACACTGGAAGCTCGTCAAAACTGAAATCGCCATTGGCTTTTGTCGTCAGCCCTTTGTACAATACTTCCTTCATCTTTTTAGACACTGTATCAAACCGGTTGTGCAGCAGCAGCACGGTAGCATCGCTGATGGGCTTGCCAGCACTGTCAACCAGTTTGCCATAAATATGCCCGATATTGGGAGCCGCCTGTGGCCTGCCTCCGGGCGCCATGCCAGGCGCCTGCGCAAACACAGGAAAACTGAAACCAAAAGCTGCAATTAAGGTGAATATCTTTTTCATAATAGTTGTTTTCAGGCCACAAAACTATTATGCCAGGGTTGCCGGTGGCCGCAAATGAGACGATGCCCTGAAATGTTGCGACGAAATAGACAGGTGGGGGAGCTAATAACAAAACCGCTTGTATCAGCAATTGATTTAAGCTTTGCCAGTTCTGGGAAGCCTAAGTTTTTCTTTAGCTTATTTTGTTGAATAGAACGTGCCTGTACAAATGAAAGGGGCCGCCAGCAACTGCATGTATCAAAACTATTTTTTTACCTGCCTGTTTTCCTGTTTGCTTCCAGCCCGCACTGCAGCCAGGCAGCAAATTGTTTTGCATTGGGCGTGTATCCCTTGGTTTTAGTGAGCATTTTCTCATCTGGGCTAATGATGGCATACTGTGGCTGCTGCACGGAGTTGAAATTTTCTGATTGAAAGGTTGCCCATTTATCGCCAACGGTAACAATGTCTTTTTTTGCATTCGCTTTCGTGGTATACGTAAATTGTTGAGCAGCCGGAAGGACCTTTCTTTCATCAACATATAAAGAAACAACAATAAAACTGTCCTGCATCAGTTGCCTTACTGTGGGGTCAGTCCAAACGTTTTCTTCCATCCTTCTGCAGTTCACGCATGCCCACCCTGTAAAATCAATCAGCAAAGGTTTGTGCATTTTGCCGGCTTGTTGCAATGCGCCTTCATAATCGTTCTTCAAAGGCTCTACTCCTTTTTCACAATTCACCGGGTTTGAATATATGCTATAGCAAAGCGGCGGCGGAAAGCCGCTAATGAGGCTTAGGTTTGCATATTTGGTGTTTGTTACGCCCGGCGCAAGATAAAGTGTAAAGAGCAAGAATAATATGATCATCCCGATTCTTGTTTTGCCGAATTTTTGTAATGGGCTGTCATGGGGGAATCTTATTTTTCCCAGCAAATAAAGCACGATCAATATGCCAATAATGATCCAAAAACCAATAAACCACTCTCTTTTTACAAGGCCCCATTGCTCAACCAAATCGGCATTGCTCAAAAATTTCACGGCCATCGCCAGTTCCAGGAACCCCAAAACCACTTTTACTGAATTGAGCCAGCCTCCCGACTTAGGGAGCGAGTTCAGCCAATTTGGGAACATAGCAAAAAGCGCAAAAGGCAATGCCAGCCCAAGGCCAAAGCCGCCCATGCCAAAGCTCAACTGCATAGCGCCCTCGTTTTTGGTGAGCGCACCGGCAAGCAACGAACCCAATATCGGGCCGGTGCACGAAAAAGAAACAATGGCTAATGTGAGCGCCATAAAAAATATACCTGCTGCATTGCCAACGCCGGCTTTTGCATCTGCTTTATTAGAAATGCTTCCGGGCAAAGCAATTTCGAAATATCCGAAAAAGGAAATGGCAAACACAATGAAAACAACAAAGAACAATAGGTTGAGCCAAACATTGGTTGAAATATTATTGAGTATTTCGGGGCTCATGTGATCAAGCAAATGGAAAGGCAAACTGAGCAGCACATAAATAAGAAAAATAGATAAGCCATACAGCATCGCATGGCCAATGCCTTTCTGCCTGCTTGATGCACGTTTTGTAAAGAATGAAACAGTAAGTGGGATAAGCGGGAACACACAAGGCGTAAGCAATGCTATAAAGCCTCCGATAAGCCCTAATAAAAAAATGTTTGCAAGGCCTTTGCCAGCCGCTCCGTCATCACCACAATTGCTAACAGGGCTATCCGGGTCAAAGCTGCTGATCTTTATCCTTGCTACCGAAGATATACCGCCCTGTAGCTTTACAGAAAAAGAGTAATCGATCAAAGGGTAGAATTCATCGTTCTTACCATAAGTGTATTTGAAATTACCGATGAGGTTTTCAGGAACTGTGCCTTTTATCCTTATGGTTACCGCAATAGCCGCCTCTTTTTCAAACACATTAAAAGAAGCATTATCAAAAATCTTGCTCACAATCTTTTTGGGTGCGCCGGATGCTTTATACACCGAATCAGCCACTATGGAAGAATCGGCAAAGGCCAATTCGATGGTATGCACATCGCTGATGGATTGATTAGGCGCATATAGCTGCCACCCGTTTTTGATATCCGTTTTGAACACGAGCTCATAAACCCCATCACTCAATTTTTTACTTTGAACATTCCAGTCAAACGCCGTTGAATCTTGTGCACGAAGCAAATCGGCAAACAAAAAAACAAAAAAGATGGAAAAGCAAAACTTCCTCTTCATACAAAAGAAAAAAATAAACGAGCCCAACAAAAAGAACTCGTTTTTATAAATAAGTTTTATTCATACAGGCATTTAGCCGCCTATATTAACATTAATGGCTGCGTCAGCCGGCGGCAGGCATTGGTGGTCGTTACAAACCATAAACTCCACCTTGCCTGTCAGGCTGGTCCTTGCGTTGCCCCTGAGCTTTATGGTTTGCACAAAATCAACCGTCTTTTCGTAATACCTGACTTCTGATTTAAAAGCCTGTTCAAATTTTTTAACCATCTTCCCTACCTCTTTTACCTTACCAACGTGCTCTATTAAAGGGTTCTTGGTGAATTCGAAAGAAGTAGACACGGGGCCTTCGCCACCATCCTGGGCGTACATGTGATAATCGCCATTGATGATAGCGGTCATGTGCACTTCATAAGTTTTGTCTGCAATTTTTTTTGCGGTATAATTCCAATGTACTTCTTTATTGGATTGGGCCGAGGCGATATTTCCTGCCATGATCAAAAACAGGGGGAGCAAAATTTTTTTCATATTGAAATGCTTAAATGATATAGCAACTGCAAAATTGCAAATTAGGTTGCTAAGAAAAACTAAAAGTTTGCCAGTTCGGGGCTTTTTTCTTTTTGCAGCACATTTTTATTAAGAAAAAGTTCCTGCAAAATAATTTTCCCATCGCTATTGCCCAAAGCTTCATTGGTAGCACGTTCAGGATGGGGCATCATGCCAATCACATTTCCTTGTTTGTTGCAGATGCCTGCAATATTTCGCAAAGAACCATTAGGGTTCGATTGTGCAGTAATGTTCCCTTTTTCATCGCAATACCGGTAAAGCACCTGGCCATTCGCTTCCAGCTCGTTCAAAGTGCTTTCATCGGCATAATACCTTCCTTCCCCGTGAGCAATCGGCACCATTAACGGTTTTGCTTCGTTCACAGCCCCTTTTAAAAAAATATTCTTACTGATATACTGCTGGTTGGCGTTCCTTAATAAAATGCCCGGCAACAATTTTGCTTCGCATAAAATTTGGAAACCGTTGCAAACACCGTACACTTTTCCTCCCCTGTCAGCAAAAGCAATCACGCTTTTCATCATCGGGCTGAAGCGAGCGATAGCGCCACATCTTAAATAATCCCCGTAAGAGAAGCCGCCCGGCAGGATGATGCAGTCATTTGTGTTGAACATGCCCAGGTCTTTGTCTTTATGCCACAACATGACCACTTCCTGGTTAAGGTCATATTTCAATGCATCCTCCATATCGCGCTCACAATTGGACCCGGGGAAAACAACTATTCCAAATTTCATATCCTATTTTTGATGATGCAAATTTACTTATAACTATTGTAATACCTGAAATGAGTTTGCCAAAGGCTCCACAGAGGCAAATCGAGCTTTATGGCCCCGGGAAAATAAAATAAGGCACTACACCCTGATGGAAAGGCCTTTATGCGGCCGTAACAATCCAGTTCTTATAAAAATCAACATGCTTGATGAGGATGATGATAAGCCCACCATAGTGAAAGAATCAGCCTGGTTTTATTTTGATTTTGTCATAGAAATCAAGGGCGAAGGGAGATATCCAAGTAATGATATCATTTTTACTTTCTGCTTAAAATCCAGATATCTTGTTCAAATTTATTATCAGGCGAACCTGGAATGAATGTTATTATATCAAACATGTGTTCTATACTTTTTTTAATAAAGCACTCTGGTTGGAAAGCTGAATACAACCTGTTCCCTTCATAAACATTGCCGCGAATAACCAGTTCTCCTTTGTCGAAGAAAATACGTTCATTATTGGAAAGTTTTCTGGCATACGACTTACCCTGTGTTGTTATAAATGCTGCTCCTCCCGGTTTTGTAATCCTGTAAAGCTCTCTGAACCACTCCTGGTGACCTTTTTCGGAAAGATGTGTAAAAATAGACAACCCTATACTAAATCGAAAAAGAGGCTTTCAAAATTTAGCGGAGGAACTATTGAATTTAAAGAAAACCGGACTCCCGGAATGTTAGACCTGCACCATGAAACATATTTTGGATTATAGTCAGTTCCATATATAATAGCATCTGGTAATAATTTTGGTACATGGCGAATTGTACGCCCAGGGCCACACCCCCAGTCTAAAATTTCCATCTGTTTGAATATTAAGTTATGTTCAGAAAGAAGTTTAATAATTTCCGTTGCACTAAGAAACCCATCATTGAAATAATCCTCATAATTCAGCACATAGGTTTCATACAGATAGAAATCAGGAGGAAATTTAAATGCGGGGTTATTTTTTAAAAAAGTACTATTGAGCTTTTTATTTTTCCACCTTATATATATGAATCTTAGCCAATCGGCAAATCCAAGCAGCTTCAGTTTTCTGAAGTTATTTGAAATATATGCTTTAATATACATTACATGCAGGGGTTAAACTCTGCAAAGATTATACTATTATCGCATCAAATACATCTTCCCGTACCTTCTCTTTTCGCAGAATGCCTTTCATGGCTTCTGTGCGTTTCCAAGACGCCTGCCCATAGAAAAATATTCACTCTTGCCCGCAGAATTTTGGCAAAATGAAGAGCATTTGGAGAATGAAAAAAATTAGCGGTTGATTTTTCTCATCAATTTTACTGTATACCAGGAGAAAAAAGGAAAGAAGGGCGCAGGTACACCTGCCCAGTAAAGGGGGAAGCCATGCCCCAGTGAGTTTAATTATCAAATTTGGGAATAAGCTATGGCGAGCGGGGGGCAAGAACTATCGCATGATTGCTTGCAGGGCCTTGTCCATAACGCTCATTAATATCGCATATTGGCTATTTCACCTTGCCTAAAGCAGGCCCAAAAAGCATCGCCGGTTTTGAGCTATTGTTTTTGAAGCTTTAGGTTTTCAGTAGAGTCATTTATAGTTGCATTGGCGACCACATAATCAACAGAGCTGTCGGTTATTTTCCAGACCCCGTTTAATTTCACTAACGGGCTTGAGGCATTAGGGAAATTTGAAGTGATGGTGTGGTCATTGATATTGGCTGCCCATGTTCCTGTTATCGAAACACTGTCCTTTGTGCCAACAACAGTCCCGTCTTGCTTGAATTGGAAAACATATCCTGAAAATGAAGATGTTATGTCAGTGCCATTCTCGCTGTAAAGCGTAACGTACCAAACCCCGTTGGTAATGATATTCATGGCAGCATTTCTTTCCTGCTGCTGCACCAGTTTTTTGCAGGAAAAGGTTGAAACCGCAAGCAGGCTGTAAAAGAGGTAAATTTTTAATTTCATAGTCTATTTTCTCTTGAAAATTTAATAAAAATTCCTGGGATTATCAAGGATTATTCAATATTTACGCAATTAACAAAAACCAGGTTTCGCCGCATTAAAAAAATTATTATTCTTCTTAACAATTTTTTTTAAAGAATATTGCTGAACATTACAAAATTATATTTGTACTCAACAGTTTATCTTTTCTGAAAGGACAATTGAACAACTTTTGATCGCCATGAACATCAGTAAGCTTTGCAATCTCGTGTTTTTTGTTTTTCCATTATTGGCCCGGTCGCAGCAAATTGATTCTATGATGAACGTTTACGCGGAAAATTTCCCACAGGAAAATGTATATGTTCATTTTGATAAAGACATTTATAATGCAGGGGAAACCGTATGGTACAAGGCCTATTTGTTTGCAGGGGGCTTCCCTTCCGAAATAAGCAAGAATTTTTATGCCGAACTATCAGATGCCAATGGCAATGTGCTGCAAAGAAATGTTGCCCCGTTATTTGAATCGACAGCTGCCGGTAGTTTCACCTTGCCTAAGAATATTCAAGGGAAGCATGTTCATTTCAGGGCATATACCGCCTGGATGGAAAACTTTGACACAGCCTTTATTTACGAAAAAGACATACGCATAGCTAATGGAACAGCCAATCCCGAAACAGCAAGCAATAAAAATGAATGGCAACTGCATTTTTTTCCCGAGGGCGGCAACATCGTTGCGGGGATAGAAAACAATATCGCATTTAAAGCCAACGATAAATTTGGTTATCCTTTTTCAATTAATGGAGCAATAAAAGAAACATCGGGAAAGGAAGTGGGGAAATTCTCATCCGAACATGATGGCATGGGAAGCTTTTTGCTCAACCCTACTAAAGCCGACTCATTGTTTGCCGTTTGGACGGATAATAATGGCCGGCAGCAAACCACTCCGCTGCCGAAAATAATGGATAAGGGGGCAGTGCTTCGCGTGCTCCCTGCAAAAGGAAAGGTATTGTTTAGCATTTCCAGGTCTTCAGAAAATGATGCCAGCGACTACCAGTTTATTATTATTGCCAGCATGCACCAGCATCTTGTATATAAGGCAAAAGTCAATCTTAAAGAAAATTTCATGAGCGGGGGGGCGATACCTGTTGCTCAATTGCCTTCAGGCATTCTACAAATAACCTTGTTTAATTCAAATGAAATGCCATTGGCGGAAAGGATTGTTTTTGTCAATAACCATGAATATGCATTTGCGGCCGATGCTGTTATTGCTAAAAAGAATGTTTCAAAAAGGGGAGAAAACATTATTGAAATAACCATGCCGGATACCTTAAAGTCAAATTTGTCTTTATCCGTTACAGATGCCCTGGCTGATGGCATATCGCCCGGGCAGGACAACATCATCTCAAGGTTGCTGTGCACTGGCGATATCAAGGGTTATGTGCATCGCCCTTTTTACTATTTCTCAAACTCTTCAGACAGCATTGCGCATTTTCTGGATTTGGTGATGCTGACCCATGGCTGGCGGCGTTTTAAATGGCAACAGCTGGCAATGGGGAAGACGCCCTTAATAAAGCACTTTGACCAGGACCACCTGGTATTAGATGTAAATGTATTTGGTGTGAACCCCTCAAGCATTTCCAAAAACGAATTTCTCAATGTTATACTCAAGAAAAAAGATTCAAGCACACAAATACTGCAGGTCCCTCATTTGTCTGGCGGAAGATTTGCCCTGGGGGGATTAGTGTTTTATGATACAGCAAAAGCTTATTATTCATTTAATATCAACCGGAACCTTTCAAACGAGGCGGCAGTAACTTTTGGCAATGGTTTAATGCGCCCAAACAGGACAATAAAACCATTGACGATTGCCAGCGATGTTTGGGCAGCTACAGATTCTTCCCTCTTAAACAGGAACAGGTTTATTGTAGAAGAAACAGCTAATAAAACTTTCTCGAACCAAAACGTAAAAACTTTGGAAGCAGTTACAGTAAAAGCAAGGGCAAAATCTGCATCCCAACTCCTCGATGAAAAGTATGCGAGCGGCCTTTTTAGCGGAGGGGATGCTTATTCCTTCGATTTTGCAAATGACCCTTTTGCGCTATCTGCGTTCAATATATTTACCTACCTGCAAGGCAAGGTAGCGGGGCTTCAGATCAACACAACTGGGGCTGTTCCTTCTTTGCAGTGGCGCGGCTCAACGCCGGGGCTCTTCCTGAATGAAATGCAGACAGATGCTTCTGCTCTTCAAAATGTAGCAGTATCAGACATTGCTTATGTAAAAGTATTTCGCCCAGGTGAAGCTGCGATTTTAGGAGGGAGCGCTGGCGGAGCTATAGCCGTATATACAAAAAAAGGAATTGAAGCAAGAAGGAACGATGAAAACTTCAAGGGCCTGGACAGGGCTCAAATTATCGGGTATACGCTGACAAAAGAATTTTATTCACCGGACTATCATAACATGGACGATCAAACAGAAAGTGAAGATACAAGGTCTACGCTTTTTTGGAAACCTTACATATTAACAGATAAAGACAACCGCAGGGCGACCATCAGGTTTTTTAATAATGACATTACAAAGGTGATGCGGCTGGTAATTGAAGGCATTAATGAAGAAGGGAAACTTATTAGAGTGGAAAAAATAATTCAATGACCCGGTAGCCCCTTAGTAAAGAAAAAACTTCCTTCAATTAGTATAATTTGCAAATCGGGCGACTCATAGGTTTTGGAAAATATTGTTACGCCTGGAAGAAATATACGAGACCTGTAATTGGTTGTTACACCCAGCTTCCTGCGTAAGCAGGTCAAAACCATGTCTTCACAATAAAGCAAGATAGCCCTGTCAGTGAAGCTTAGCCAGAATTAGCTTTATTGCATGTGAGGTATGGCGCCCACGATTGGCTCGTTTTCTCAACCTCTTGCGCTATAATATTTTGCGTTGTATCTTGTGGCCTCATTGTAAAAGATGAAGCATTACATCAAATTACTCAGGCCAAAAGATTGGGCTAAGAACCTTTTTTTATTCATTCCCTCATTCTTTGCCGGGATTTTTTTTATTTCTAAGGATGTGCTATTGCTGGCAGCAGGCTTTGTTGCTTTTTGTTGCGTGGCGAGCAGCATATACATTATCAATGATTACCGCGATATAGAAGACGACCGAAAACACCCCGAAAAAAGCAAGAGGCCACTTGCCTCAGGAATGGTAAAAAAACCGGTTGCAATAGTCATTTGCATTTTGCTTATCCTGACTGGGATTGCGATTGGGATTATGATCGACCATAGTTTTAAGTTCCTGTTTGTGGTAGGCATTTATTTCTTCCTGAACCTGGGCTACTCACTGGGTTTAAAAAACATTTCTATTCTCGATATCCTGATATTGGCTTCCGGTTTCGTTTTAAGAGTTAAGGCGGGAGCAATAATCACAAATACCGATACATCTGAGTGGCTCATCATCATGACTTTCCTTCTTGCTTTGTTCATGGCCATTGCTAAGCGCCGCGATGATATTTTGCTGAAGCAGTCCACTGGACAGGATATGCGAAAATCAGTCAAAGGCTATAACCTCGACTTTCTGAATACCATGCTTGGGCTTTTTTGCGCGATTATTATAGTTGCTTATATCATGTACACAGTAGATTCGAAAACATATATCCGCCTGCATGCTTACAGGTTGTATTATACAAGTCTTTTTGTAATTGCAGGCGTTATGCGGTACCTGCAGATTACTTTTGTTCAGCAACAATCCGGATCGCCCACAAAAATTTTATACAAAGACAGGTTTATACAATTGACCATTGTTTTATGGATAATCAGCTTTTATGTGATATTGTATTTGCGAGATGTGGTCATTTTTAAAAACTATGAGATATTGCATTAACAATTGTTGGCGACCTAAATACAGCAAAACATCGGATATGAAAAAGCAAATTGCAAATTGGGGCAACTATCCTGCAATGGAAAGCGATGAAAAAACTTTTGTGTTTGATGACCAATTGCATAAAATCATCAATGAAACGAGTGGATTTATACCGAGAGGCAACGGGCGATGTTATGGGGATGCATCTCTTTCTGAAAACACCATTTCAACATTGAAATACGACAAGGTGCTTTCATTTGACATAGAAAACGGGGTTTTTGAATGCCAGAGCGGGCTTACCCTTGATCAGGTACTGGAAGTGATTGTCCCAAAAGGCTGGTTCCTGCCTGTAACGCCAGGCACAAAGTTTATAACCGTTGGCGGCGCCATCGGCAGCGATGTGCACGGAAAAAACCATCATGTAGATGGATCGTTCAGCAACCATATTGTTGATATGGATGTGGTGCTTGCAAACGGAGATATGATTACCTGCTCACCAACTCAGCATGCTGACCTTTTTGAAGCAACCTGCGGCGGTATGGGGTTAACGGGAATGGTTACACGGGCAAGATTCAGGCTGAAAAAAATCGAGTCTTCTTATATAGCGCAAAAACAAATAAAGGCAAAGAATCTTGAAGAAGTAATCCGCTTGTTTGATGAATACAAACATTACACTTACTCAGTAGCATGGATTGACTGCCTGAAAAAAGGAAAACATTTTGGCAGGAGCATTTTGATTTTGGGAGAACATGCGAAGCGGGAGGCTTTGAACAACAAGCAAAAAAAAGAGGCTTTGCAGTTGCCAAAGAAAAAGCAAATTACATTTCCATTCAACCTGCCTTCCTGGGTGCTGAATTCAGTTACTGTGAAGGCATTTAACCTCCTGTATTATTCTAAGAATACCAAAAAAGAACTAAACAATATTGTTTCTTACGAGCCATTCTTTTATCCCCTCGATGCCATACTTCACTGGAACCGCGGTTACGGGAAAAAGGGATTTGTTCAGTACCAGTTTGTGCTTCCGCTGGAGGCTAAACAGGGCTTAATTGAAATCCTGCGCAGGATCAGTGATAAAGGGCTTGGCTCTTTCCTGGCCGTGCTAAAGGTGTTCGGCCGCCAGGACAGCATCATTTCTTTTCCTAAAGAAGGGTTTACACTGGCATTAGATTTTCCTGTGCGCAGTGGATTATTTGAATTCCTGGATGAACTGGACAAAGTGGTGCTGGAGTATGGCGGCAGGTTGTACATGAGCAAAGATGCCCGGATGAAACCCGAAGTGATGGTGGCAGGCTATCCGGAGCTTGATAAATTCAAATCGATTGTGAAGAAATATAACCCTATAGGAAAGATCCGTTCTATTCAATCCGACAGATTATTTTTGACAAAAAACTGACCTCTCATGCCCACAGTTCTGGTGCTTGGCGCTACATCCGATATCGCAATGGCCATTGCAAAAAAATTTGCCGCAAATCATTATGCAATCCAACTTGCCGGAAGGAATACAGAACAGTTAAAACCCCTGCAATCGGATATACATGTCCGTTATAATATACAATGTACGATCCATTCATTTGATGCGCTTGCGTTTTCATCACATAAAGCCTTTTTTGGCTCTTTGACGCCCATGCCCGATATTACTGTTTGTGTGTTTGGGGCAATGGAAAATGAAGACAATGCATTTGATGATTTTGAAAGCGCACACCGAATGATTGATACGAATTATACCGGCGCTGTTTCCATATTGAACATTGCAGCGAAGTATTATTCATCTCAAAAGCAAGGCCTAATTGTAGGCATTAGCTCAGTTGCCGGCGAAAGGGGAAGGCAAAGCAAATTGATTTATGGGAGCGCAAAAGCTGCTTTCTCTGCTTATTTGGCGGGGTTGCGAAATAAACTGTTTAAAGACAATATTCATGTAGTAAGCATAAAACCTGGCTTTGTGTATACTAAAATGACAGAGGAGCTACAGCTCCCTAAACTTCTTACAGCACAGCCCTCTGAGGTGGCAAATGCTGTCTATAATGCTGTGCAAAAGAAGAAAAATACAGTATATGTAAAATGGATGTGGCGGTGGATCATGCTTATTATCAGGAATATCCCCGAATTTCAATTTAAAAAAATGAACCTTTGAGGCGGCGCATCGCTTTTTTTGATTTCGACGGCACTATTACTGCTAAAGACAGTTTGCTGGAACTGATAAAATACCACAAGGGCATTTTTCTTTTTTGTTTTGGCTTTTTGCTAAACGCGCCTTTCCTGATCGCATACAAATTAAAGGTTATCCGCAACAGCACGGCAAAACAAATTGTGCTGAGGTTTTTTTTTCACGGAACCCCTCTAAGCTCTTTCCAGCTCAAATGCGATGAATTCTCCTTAGAGAAATTGCCTTTACTGATCAGGCCAAAGGCTTTGGTTGAAATAAAAAAATTAAAGGAGTTGAATACAGAAATAGTGATAGTATCTGCTTCGGCAAAAAACTGGCTGCAGCAATGGGCTGATGAGACAGGCGTAAAACTGATATGTACAAATCTTGAGGTCAAAGATGAAAAGCTGACCGGCAGGATTTCGGGAGAAAACTGTCATGGCAAAGAAAAAGTGAAAAGGATTAAAGCCCTTTATGATCTGTCCTGTTATGATGAGATTTATTGTTACGGGGATTCTGCTGGCGACAGGCCAATGCTTTCCCTTGCAACAGTCTCTTTTTATAAACCTTTTAGATAGCTCGGTGCTGGAGCCCCGGGTCATGAGGCCAGCAGCAGCGCTTCTGGCTCCTTCTCATCTTGATCGGGCTCCTTTGCTATAGACCAGTCATTCATTTTCTTTCCCCATTGCAGACAGCTTCATTTTGTGGGCTGTTTCCTTCCCAACATACTTTTCAATTCTCACTTCAATGAAGTAGATCAGCGGGGTAAGTATAATGGCCACGCTGAATTTATAAATATAATTCATCATGCCCACAGCCAATATCCATTGCCAGGAATAGTATTTGATAAATGCAATGAAAAGCACAATATAGCTATCTACCAATTGCGAAACCAATGTTGAGCCGGTTGCTCTCAGCCATAGGTGTTTATTGCCTGTTCGTCTTTTGATACTATGAAAAACAGTTACGTCAACAACCTGGCTCACCAGGAACGCCACCAAGCTGCCAACGATAATCATCATGTTCTGGCCAAAGATAGCGCTGAATGAATTTTGCAGGTTCTCCACGCCTTGTTTACCGCTGCTTGCAATCCACACATCGGCAGGAGGGATGCCAATAGCCAGGAAATACATTAGAAAAGCGTACGAAATGAAAATGACCGCCGTCCATGAAATCCTTCTTACCGCTTTGGGCCCATAAAATTCATTTACGATATCGGTCAACACAAACTCGAGCGGCCATAAAAGAACACCGCAGGTAAGCACAAACGAGAGCCCCTTTTGCCCAAACAAGGTGAAGTTCACCGGGTGCGTGCCCAATAATTTTTCCAATGAAAAAAGTTTAGTGCCGATGGCTTCGGCAATCAGGGCATTGCAACAAAAAAAAGCAGTGAAACCAAGGAAAAGCTTTGTGGGCTTATCTTTTAAAATGTTTTGGATCATTTTGAGATCATTATTAGTTCTGGTATCAGGAAAAGTAAATTACTGATAATAAGCCAGCGCGGTACGATCTTGTTTATTTCTTTTTTAACTAAAAACGCCAACGCCAGCAAAATATTAAATGCAGCATTGATGAATATGGCAAACAGGTAGCCCACAATAATAGTAGTGGCTACAAGCTCACCTTCGGGCGGGTGCGGCATAACTTGTATAATAACGGCTGCTATAAAACACAGGTTGCAAATAAAAGCTACTTTAGAGAAAAAACGGATAGTAAACATAAACTTTACCAAACAGGGACATTGAACTGTTTTCAGGTTTGCTGATTTTCAAAATGTCCCATTTCTGCTCAAAATAGCATTATTTTGCCTGAATAATTTTATGTCGCTTATGAACTCAACTTTTTTGAAAAAAGCGCTCCCTCACGTTATTGCGATAGCTGTTTTTTTTGTGATGGCTGCGGTGTACTGCAAACCTGCATTTGATGGCAAGGTAGTATCTCAATCCGATGCCATAGGATGGAAAGGAATGGCGCAGCAATCAATAGAGTATAAAGAAAAGAATGGCCATTTCCCGCTCTGGACCGAAAGCGGATTTAGTGGAATGCCAGCATATACCATTGCTATGGAAGGTGGTTCAAAAATCACAACAATTTACTTTTATTACCTGCTTATATTGGGGCTTCCAATGCCTGTGTACTTTTTTTTTCTTGCTTGTGTCTGCTTCTACATTTTAACGCAGGCGCTGCGCATCAATCCATGGGTAGGCATAATAAGTGCTATAGGTTACGCATATTCTACTTTCAATCCTATTATTATTGCAGTTGGGCACAATACCCAAATGACGGCCATTGCTGAAGCCCCTGCCGTGATTGCAGGTTTCCTGTTGATCTTTCAAAAGAAGTATTTACTGGGCACATCCCTGCTTGCTGTTCTTTTGGGGCTTCAGGTCGGCACCCAACATTTGCAAATTGTTTATTATACTTTTTTTGTTTTTGGGTTTATAGCTATTTTTAAATTCATTCAAAGCTGGAAAGAAAAAGAAGTAAAAGGCTTTTGGATAAGTTTTATTTTTTTCGTTCTTGGCACTGTTGTTGGCCTGGGCACATTTGCTATTAACTGGCTGCCCATGCAGGAATATGTAAAAGAAACAAAGCGTGGCGGGAAATCAGAATTGGCACAAAACCTTGCAGATAAAAATCAGACAAAAGGGGGGCTTGATAAAGATTATGCCTTTATGTGGAGCTATGGCATACCTGAAACATTTACACTGATAGTGCCCAATATATATGGAGGCGGCAGCGATGGCCGGTTGATTACAGATAATTCAAAATTTGTGGAAAAGGCTTCAGAAATCGGGCTTCCTGAAGATGCTGCTTTACAATATGCAAACGGTTATGCTTACTGGGGAATGCAACCCAACACAGCAGGGCCTGTTTATCTTGGGGCAGTAATATGCTTTTTGGCCATATTCGCAATAGGTTATTTAAGAAGTTGGCATAAATGGTGGCTTGTCAGCATAGCCATTTTAGGGATAGTGCTTGCCTGGGGAAAAAATTTTTCTGCCCTTAACTATTTTCTCTTCGATTATTTCCCCTTTTACAACAAGTTCCGTGCACCAACACAAGCACTTTTTCTTGATCAGCTCGCATTTCCCCTGCTTGCGGCTTTGGGAGTAAACGGTTTATTGTCGGACAAACAATCCAAAGAGATTATCTGGAAAAAATTCAAACAGGCAGTTTATATTACCTCGGCCATTGTTGTTGTGCTGGCTGCATTTTATTTTATGTCTGATTATAAATCAGACAAAGATGCAAGGCTTAAAGATAATTTTGCCAGCCAGCTTGTTCAATCGATGGCGAGAGGAAAACAACCTACCCCAGAAATGCAACAACAGGCTGCGCAGATCAGCAGCGGGCTGATAAAAGGATTACAGGAAGACCGGCAAGCCCTTCTGGGCTCAGATCTGGTAAGGACTATTGTGCTCATTGCAATTGGGGCATCGCTGCTAGGGCTGTTTATTAAGGGAAAAATAAAAGAAGTGCTCCTTATTGCCGGCATAGCAGTGATCAGTTCTTATGACCTGGTTGCAGAAGCAAGGAAGTATTTGAATGATGATAATTTTGTAGAGCCGGCTGACTTTGAATCTGCATTCACCCCTACTGCTGCCGATCTTCAGATCAGCAAAGATCCTGACACAAATTTTCGGGTGTTTGATGCTGCTTCCGGCGAAGGGGCTTTTCAGGATTCCAGGGCATCCTACCATCATAACTCTATTGGAGGGTACTCTCCTGCCAAGCTTGGGCTATACCAGGATATTATCGACAGCCAACTAACAAAAGGAAATATGATGGTATACAATATGCTTAACACTAAATATTTCATCGAGCGCAACCCTGCCAATGGCCAAACACAGGCATCTGTCAACCAGGATGCGTTCGGGCCATGCTGGCTGGTAAAAAACATTAAATATGTAGATAACGGCAATGAAGAAATGAAGGCGCTGGGCCATACGAATGTAAGAGATACTGCTATTGTGGATAAGAAGTTTGAAAGTATTATCAAATGGGCGCCAGTCCCCGATTCTTCCGCTTCAATAAAATTGATTGACAATAAAAATGATATCATTGATTATAAATTTTCTTCCAAAACAAACCAGTTCGCTGTTTTCAGCGAAGTATATTATGATAAAGGATGGAACGCATACCTTGATGGCGCTAATGTGCCTTATTGCAAAACTGATTACATTTTAAGAGGCATGCCTGTCCCGGCAGGAGATCATACTATTGAATTCAGGTTCGAGCCAAAGATATACCGGTTAGGCAACCTCATTAGTGTGTGGAGCTCCATATTGGCCTATTTGTTAGTGATAGGCGCAATTGCAACAGCATGGAAAACCAGAAAGAGAATTGTCGGAACAAAACAATCAAATTGATAAATTGTCGATGAGTTTTTGACAAATGGCAACTGTAATCAGCATTGTATCATATCCTTTTTTACCAGCAAGGCTTGGGGGGCAAAAAGGCATTGCACTTTTCAATGCCTATTTTTCAAAATACCATAAGCTCATTTGTGTTACCACAAAAAAAAACGACCCACATGCTGCACAGGGATATGAGGTAAAAAATATCCTTTCCGATTCAATATTCAGGTACATTAATGTTTTTTATTTTTTTATTATCAGGAAAGCGATAAAAGAAAATAAAGCGGGTTACTTAATAATAGAGCATCCCTATTATGGCTGGCTCGGTATTTTGCTAAAAAAATTTTGTGGCGTCAAATTAATAGCCCATTCCCATAATTTGGAAGGATTGAGGTGGAAAACACTTGGAAAATGGTGGTGGAAAATTTTATGGTATTACGAAAGGGCAGTACACCGGCATGCTGATTACAATTTTTTCATTCATGATGAAGATAAAAATTTTGCAATAGAAAATTTTCGGCTGGATAGAACAAAGTGCATTACCGTGACCTATGGAATTGAATGGGATGCTGTTCCTGAAAAGAATGAAATTGACAGGTGCAAAAAAATCATCAAAGACAAATATCAAATTGAAGAAAAAGAAAAAATTTTATTCTTCAATGGCTCTTTCGATCATTTGCCTAACAGGGAAGGATTAAAAAAAATTATTGAAATCGTTAACCCGCTTTTGCATTCAAACAAAGATTTCAGGTATAAAATTTTAATTTCCGGCAAAAGCATACCTAAGGAAATGACAAATAAGCAAGACCCAAATATCATTTTCTGCGGTTTTGTCGATGATGTGAACATTTATTTTAAATCTGCCGA
Source organism: Bacteroidota bacterium (assembly GCA_018266455.1). Classification (GTDB taxonomy): domain Bacteria; phylum Bacteroidota; class Bacteroidia; order Chitinophagales; family Chitinophagaceae; genus Puia. The sequence continues at coordinate 1,425 of JAFEAJ010000051.1, read as the reverse complement.
CATTTTCCTGAACCCTATATTTGAAGGCGGGGGCATTAAAACAAAATTGGTTGAAGCATTAGGTTATAATTTAAATGCCGTTTCTACTGAAAATGGCGCTATTGGTGTGGATCCTGAATGGAGCAACAGAAAGCTGTTTGTATGCGGCAATAACAAGTGGGAAAGATTTGTTGAATTGATTATTGAAGCCGGGGTGTATAAAGCTGATGTTCCCCAAATCTATTTCGATAAGTTTTATTGGGGAAACATAACGAAAAACGCTGCAGCTTTCATAGAGTGAAAGTTTTGGACATCATGGCTTGTGCAAAGGTCATCAACATTAGGAAGAGAAAATTATTAAAAGGCAAAATCGGGAGGTTGTAATTCTTGATTAAAGTTTTATATCTTAGCCACCAGCTTAATTTTTAGTGGGTAACCCCATGAACAAAAGCAATTAGAACAATGAAAATCAGGAATCCAAAAAATCGTTTTGACCTTAGGATTAAAAAAAGCGACAGGGTGCTGGAAGTAGGTGGTGGCCACAACCCGCACCATAGGGCCAATGTTGTGGTAGATAAATACACCGAGAGCAATTTTCACAGGAGCGGTGACCTTAAAGTACTTAAAAAACAAACTTTCCTGGAAGCAGACGGCGAATCCCTACCTTTCAAAGACAAAGAATTTGATTATGTGATCTGTTGCCATGTGCTCGAACATGCCGAGGACCCTGCTAAATTTTTGTCTGAGCAATTCAGAGTAGCAAAGCGGGGATATCTGGAAACACCTTCTCTTCTTGGCGAGTATTTGTTCCCAAGAATATCGCATAAATGGATTTTAAATGAGTTTAGAGATGTTCTTTATCTTGTAGATAAACAAAAAATGGGATTCATATACGGGTATGACTTAGGGGAACTGGTGCAGGATTACCTTCCCACACATTCGATAGGGTTCAAAATGGTTGAACGCACGCACCCGAACCTGATCAATGTAAGGATCGAATGGGACACAGATTTTGCATACGTTATAGAACCACAGGACCCTGAAATCAGGAAATATTTTTCAGGCAAATGGGACCTTTCGTGGGGCGATGCCTTCTTTCCTCATAAAACTTTATTTCAGGAATTTAAAGATGCTTCATCTGCATTTCTTGACATTTCAAAAAGTGTTTTCAAATCGAAAGTCTTGAAGAAGAAATAACCCGTTGCCATGGGCAAAATATATTGCTCACTCAGGCTTTTCGATTCCCCAGGAAATCAGAGGTCATCGATGGCAAGTTTTTGTAAAATTGCCTGATATAGGAAGATAAAGACCTAATATCAAGCCCTACTTGTTTCCTCATGACAAAGTACCATAAAACAGAAGAGGCTGTTATGGTAATAAAAGAGCCTATAGCTGCTCCATAGAACCCAAAATACAGGAGGCACAGATAATCTAAAACAAGATTAG
>JAFEAJ010000050.1 GCA_018266455.1 Bacteroidota bacterium | reverse complement strand
CAGTTCAATTTCTTTTGCAACGGTAACGCCATCTTTAGTAATGGAAGGAGCACCGAATTTTTTTTCAAGGACCACGTTGCGGCCTTTGGGGCCTAATGTAACCTTGACAGCATTTGCTAAAACATCAACGCCTCTTTTCATTTTGTTACGGGCGTCGATATCGAAAAAAAGTTGTTTTGCCATAATATTCAATTTGATAATTAGGTAATTTGATGATTGATGATGAAGAGAAATTTCAGCTAATGTTATGAGCGCATTGCGAATAGGCTAATTATAGCTTTGCAATGATGTCGGATTCCCTCATGCTCAAAAAATCCTGTCCGTCGTAATTGATTTCTGTCCCGGCATACTTGCCATACAAAACAACGTCCCCGGTTTTGAGCACTGGTTTTTTGCCATCTTCATCAACTTCGCTGATGGCTACCACTTCACCTCTTTGAGGTTTTTCTTTAGCTGTGTCCGGGATGATGATACCACCTGAAGTTTTTTCTTCGGCAGGTGCAGGTTTTACGAAAACCCTGTTTTTTGTGCCTGCAATTGGCAAAATCGCTAACTTCTTAGCCATAATAGTATTGATTTTTAGTAGTGAAAGATTTATAAACCATGCCTTAAAGGCGTGCAAAGCTATACTAATTTTATACCAAATGGAAGAAAACGCTGAATTGATGAATTGTTGGCAGGTTGCAATGAGCAATTGGCAGTTAATTTTTGTCATTGAGGTTGATGCGGAAACGGTTGTGCCAAAATTGCGGGGAAAGCAGGAAGGTCGGGTGCAAATGTGGGAATCCCATATAGCAATAGAACCATAGTTCATTTATATTAGGCAGGTTCTGCTTTTTTTGTATTGCGCCAGGCCGTGCTTCCCCGAACTTCTCGTATCTCATCTCCTGAATCTTCTTTTCCCTTATCTTCGCAGCCCAAATAAGTTCTTATAAGATGATCAGCAGAAGAAACATCCGTGTGAAAGTGATGCAGGTCTTGTATTCGTTGGAAGCACGCGAAAATAGCCAGAAGCCGGGAGAAGACATAAGGATTTTACAAAAGCATTTTGACAATACCCGCCAGCTTTTCGTTTACCTCATTCATTTTATTGCTGAAGTGGCCCGTTATGCAGAAACTGATTCTCGTGTTCGCGCATCCAAACATTTGCCTACCGACCAGGATAAAAACGTGAATACCCGTCTTGCAGGAAATGAAGTGCTGTGGAAGATGATGGAAGATGCATCTTATCAAAAAGCCGTAGCTCTTGACAAGCCCCAATTGGTTACAGATAAAGAACTGGTAAAAAAAATATACCAGGAACTGGCAGGCACGGAAGAATATAAAAAGTACATCAGCACTCCTGTAAGGGAGAAAAAATCGGAAAAAAGCATCCTCGAATTTATTTTTACAGAACTGATGTTGCCTAATGATTTTTTTGTTAGCCACGCCGAAGAACTTTTTTCTAACTGGGACGATGACATGGAGATGCTGGGGCAGTTTGTGCTGGCTTACCTAAACAAGCCCCAAACGGTGAGCTTCCAGGATATGCTGGGGAAAGAAAAATGGGATTTTGCCAGAGGTTTATTGCAGGCGGTGGTAGACAAGAAAGAGATCACAATGGAGCTTATTAAACCGAAATTAAAAAACTGGGATGCAGAACGTATCGCAACCCTTGATATGATATTGATGCAAATGGGGGTTTGTGAATTTTTGTTTTTCGAGACCATCCCCCCCAAAGTAACCATCAATGAATACATTGATATTGCTAAGGAATACAGCACGGAGCAGAGCGGTCATTTTGTGAATGGCATTTTAGACAATATACACAAGGACCTGGTGAAAGAGAACAAAATGCACAAAGTAAATTTTAAGGTTGCAAAACCTTAGATATTGCCGCATGCTGCCAGGGGCTTCGCCTGATGCATAAATCCGTGGCTGAAAGTTCTTTTAATCATTTACGTTTGCAAAAAAAAACGACAATGCGCTTACTCATTTCTTTTTTGCTGGCAACAGCCATTATAAGCTGTAATGAAACCGAAAAAAAAGCAGGGCCGCCGCCCGGAGCTGCTGCTGCCATGAAAGACACGGTCAATTACACTACCATACAGTGGCTTGATTCAACCAGCAAGAATTTCGGGAAGATATCCGAAGGGCAGAAGCTCGAAGTTTCGTATGCTTTTAAGAATACGGGCACAAAGCCGCTGGTGATATCAAGGGTGCAGCCGAGTTGTGGGTGCACAGTAGCTGAACAACCAAGCGAGGCTGTTGCCCCGGGGTCAGAAGGAATCATAAAAGCTTCATTTAACAGTGAAGGGCGAACAGGAGTGAACCATAAAACATTATTTGTGTACGCGAATACCAGGGGATCTCAGCAGCAGGAACTGCAATTTGTGGTTGAAGTGGAAAAGAAAAAATGGTAGCGCCGATTGAGCAATTAAAAACGAGCGGACCTGGAAGCCGTCTAAAGGAAACGTTGGTGCAACCATGGGATAACCTCCTTTTCAAAGCTCATACTGAATTACAAGCTTTGGAAAAGTTGGACCGGTGCCATCAGGAGAAGTTATGAAATCGTTTTTTGATGCCATTTAAAAATAGCACAAACAATAAATAAAAATAAACAATGCACACACTTTTGATTTTGTTACAGGCGGGGCCGGCGCAAAACGGCTCATTCACCTTTGTTCTGTTAGGAGCTATGATTTTAGTATTTTGGCTTTTCATGATACGGCCACAAGCTAAAAAGGCAAAGCAGGCAAAGCAATTCCAGGAGAATATGCAAAAAGGGGATAAGATTGTTACCATTGCCGGCATTCACGGCACGGTGAACAAAGTAAATGAGGATGGTACCCTTATGCTGGAAACCAGCCCGGGCAGCTACCTGAAAATTGAAAAAAGCGCTATTTCGCTGGAATGGACCCAGAATATCAATAAAACAGCAGCAACAGATAAGAAATAAAAACTGGTTTAAAACCAAATACAAAATCTGAAATTCGCAAAAGGGTTTCAGATTTTGTATTTTTTGTTAGCAGACTTTAATAGTTATGTTGAAAATCGGATTAACAGGCGGCATCGGCTCCGGGAAAAGCACTGTTGCGAAAGTTTTCGAAGTGCTGGGCATACCCGTTTACTATGCTGATGATGCCGCCCGGAGGCTAATGAATGAAGACGAAATGCTGAAAGCGAAGATTATTGAGCACTTTGGCGAAAATGCTTATGTAAATGGAGCGCTGAACCGCGGCTATATCTCTTCTCTTGTTTTTAAAGATAAAAAAAAGCTTGCATTGCTGAATTCGCTAAGCCATCCAGTAGTAATGCACGACAGTGAAGAATGGATGAGGAAACAGCACGCGCCCTATGCTATTCGGGAAGCGGCTTTGATTTTTGAAAGCGACATTCATAGGTACCTTGACTTCGTTATTGGCGTTTCGGCACCTGAGCAGTTGCGGATTGAACGAACAATGAAAAGAGACGGCATTGCTGAAGAAGAGGTGCTTAAGCGTATGGCGAACCAAATGGATGAAGAAGAGAAAATGAAAAGAAGTGATTTTGTTATCATTAATGACGAAAGGCAATTAATGGTTCCCCAGGTTTTGCAATTGCATGGAAAGTTTTTACAAATGAACAATTAAAGCTGAATGCAAAATGCCCTAACGGTTTGAGCAGAAATCCCCATTCGTTCAACGTTCTGCGTTCAGGTTCTTCTTAACTTCACAAAAAAAATCTTTGCGATATCTACGTTCCCTGAATAAATACTTCTGGAAATACCGCTGGCGTTTTTTGCTTGGGATATTGTTCATTGTACTTTCCAACTATTTCCGCATCCTTTCGCCACAAGTAACCGGATATGTTGTAAATGCTGTTGAGCGTGAATTAATGGTCAGCACAAGCACGGAAATTGCTGTTCCAAATAAAAATTCTTCCCGACAGGCAAAAATTGAAAAAACAGACACGGCCAGCTATGACATCCTGGTAAAAAAATTTATCAGCACAATCAACAATGCCCGGCCTTCCTTTGCTGCAAAAGTGGCCATTTGCGGCATAACACTTTTAGTGCTTGCATTGATTGGCGGCTTTTTTATGTTCCTGATGCGGCAGACAATAATCGTCATGAGCCGGCACATAGAATTTGACCAGAAGAACGAAATTTACCAGCATTACCAGGAGCTTGACCTTGCTTTTTACAAAACACACAGTACCGGCGACCTGATGAGCCGGATGGCAGAAGATGTGAGCCGGGTAAGAATGTTCACCGGCCCGGCAATTATGTACCTGACCAACCTTGTTGCAGTAATCGGCTTCAGCCTGTTTTTCATGATCAAAAAAGACGCGCTGCTTACGCTGTACGTGCTAACGCCTTTGCCCATCCTGGCATTCACCATTTATTATGTGAACAACATCATTCATAAAAAAAGTGAGCACATACAGGCTTTGCTGAGCAATCTTACTACCAATGCACAGGAGTCCTATAGCGGCATCAGGGTCATCAAATCTTTTGTCCAGGAAAAGGCCATGTCCGGTTTTTTTTATAAGAACAGTGAGGATTACAGAAAGCATGCTATTGAACTGGCGAAAGTAGAATCAATATATTTTCCGTCGATGGGACTGATGATTGGCCTGAGCACCCTGTTTACGATCATGATTGGCGGGCTGTATGTAATCTACGGAAAGCATGGTACAGATATGGGCACTATTACTGAGTTCGTCATTTATATTACCATGCTGATGTTCCCTGTAAGCGCAATCGGTTGGGTGGCCAGCATGACCCAGCGTGCCGCAGCTTCTCAAAAAAGGCTAAATGAATTTTTAGATACTGTCCCCCAAATCAAAAATCCCGGAAATGCCATTTCCCTAAAAGTTGAAGGCGATATTGTTTTCGAGAAGGTAAGTTTTGTTTATCCCAACACGGGCATCCATGCCCTTACCGATTTTGACCTGCATATCAAAAAGGGGCAAAAAGTAGCCATCATCGGCAAGACCGGAAGTGGAAAAACCACCCTTGCTCAGTTATTGTTGCGAATGTACGACCCAACAAAAGGAAGAATTTTAATTGATGGGAACGACATCAGAAATGTTGACCTGCAAAGCCTTCGCAACCAGGTAAGCTATGTTCCCCAGGATGTGTTTTTGTTCAGTGACACGGTTTCGAACAATATCCAGTTTGGCCTTGAGCAAAAGGACAACGAATTGGCAAAACAATCGGCTGTATATGCCAGTGTTGATAAAGAAATACTCGGGTTCAGCAACCAATACGAAACGATGATTGGCGAGCGGGGAGTAACCCTTAGCGGGGGGCAAAAGCAGCGCATATCCATCGCCCGTTCATTAATAAAAAACCCAGAGGTGGTGCTGATGGACGATTGCCTGAGCGCCATTGATGCAAAAACAGAAAAAGAGATACTCGCTAACCTTTACCAATACCTGAAAAATAAAACTTCCCTGATCATTACCCACCGCATTTTTGCTCTTTTCGATTTCGACCTGATTGTGGTGCTGGAGGAAGGCGAGATCGTTGAAAAAGGAACACACCCGCAATTGCTTGCTTTGAATGGGTACTATGCTTACCTTTACCATTTGCAGCAGCAACAGCATGGGGAGGGCAATGGGATAGTGGCTTAATGAATTTCTTGCCTTATTCTTCCTGTAAATTTTGCTAATTCCAAAACAGTACTATATTTGTGCCTATTTAAAAATTTTATTTATTTCATAGCAAAACTTTCTAATTGTGGCGTACGAAAATAACGACAAAAGAATGGAGAGCGTTTACAGCAAGCGCATCAGGGCAGGCAAAAGAAGAACTTATTTTTTTGATGTAAGGGCTACCCGTGGTAACGACTACTATCTTACGATTACAGAAAGCCGTAAGAAGTTCAACGAGGATGGATATGACCGCCATAAAATATTTTTGTACAAAGAAGATTTCAATAAATTTATTAAAGCATTAGGGGAAGCTGTGGATTATGTAAAAACCGAACTAATGCCCGATTTTGATTTTGATGCTTATAACCACGATGCCCCTGCTGAGGGAGAAGGGAATGGCGCTGGAGACAATGGTGTTGAGCATTCCCCGGTTATCCCTGAAACAGAGGCGAAAATTGATACACCTGCTGCTTCTGCCGATGAAGTAGACAAATGGTAATAAAAATTTTTATCGTAATCCCCTGCAAGAACCTGCAGGGGATTTTAATTTCCCGGAAGCATGTATTTTCAGCCATAGACCAATCGTGAGGCAATCAGGAAACAATGCCTAATTCCCCATGGCAGGCTTGCTGAAATATAGAAGAGTGCTGTTCCCGAAAACGAAATTTTCAGTATCGGCCTGGTAAACAGAAAAATCCCAAGAGTTTTTTCCTGCAGCAATTTTTATTTTGCTTCCCTCGAGCGAAACAGTACATGCCGATTGGCGTGTGTGCTGCCCGTTATAAAAAACCACGTTTCCTGTAGCTGTATGTTCATTTAATTTGTCTGGTATATCGAGGTGTTTTATAAGCAGCACATTGTCATTTATAGCTCCTGGTTTTGCCCGCCGCCTATACACAAACCATTTTCCTAAGATGGCGTTGATGGTTACAGATATTGGCGTGTCATAGATATCCTGCTTTACGGGAGATTTCCCCAGGGTTTCATACCAGAAGTTATTCACTTTTTTTAGGTAGTGCAAATACTGGTCATTGTCATCAAGGACCAAATAATTTGTAGTAACAGATTTTATTGTATACTCATCCGCAGCCGCAGTAAGCACATTGTCCTCATCAATTTGAGCTTCTCCAACCATCGCCATGCTGGTTAAGGTGCTTGTCCTTGTCATTACTTTATTGCTGTCGCTGAATTTCAGTTGAATGCTGTCATTGTAGCTTACTGCGGAACTGTCAATTCTTTTTTTACGCTCAAGTTCCTGCCATTTGCCCAGTAATTGTTCAAGCCTGAAATCGGCTGTTTTTTTGGGCGCCGATTTTTTATTTAACCTGGATTGCAGTATTTCCCCCCTGCGTTTGTACTGTGCACGCAGTGGCGCAAAGAAAAATGATCCCAGGGCGAAGACCAGAAGAAACTTGAAGGAATACATAGTTTGTGAGCAGGTTATTTATAGGCTTAAAGGTAACAAATATAGTTTCGAAAATGATAGCCCGGAGCTGTGCCTGGCAGCGATGAGTATTACAAAAACAAACTGCTATAATTCAGAAAAGCGAACAGGTCAGGCATCAATTTTTTTATTCTTAAAGTAATAAAAAACATATCTTTGCCGCACTCTGCTGTTATCTGACAATACCAATCTATGAATAGCCATTAAGCCGCACTTCTTGCAAAAATTTTAGCAATCAGTTGCGGGATTTATAATAGGGATATAGTTATGCTTCAAGTAATCATGCATCTATGATTGGGTATATTTGGGACCATTTGAAATACGTTTCACTATTACTGTTGGTTGTTGCATGCGTTTTCCAGCTTCGGGCTGTTTATATAAAAAAAGTTTTGGTAAAGGAATATGGGTTCATGTTCCCTCCCGGTTTTTTAGGCACGGTAAGGATACATGAACTAAAAGCCAATCGCTCACAGTCCGATTCCCCAGCTTTGAAAAAGGTAATCACTTCGTTTATCGTTTCAAAAAAATGGGTTTATATATTTGTTCTTGCGGCTGCTTTTACTTTTATAGGCCCCCATCTTTTTAAGTTGTGGGTTTCTGACGGGAAGCGGTATTGAGCATTTAATAACAACAACCATTTTTTTATCGATCTCTTATTTAAAAAGAAATATCGCCCATTTTTCCGGACTCTTTTAATGCCATGTTTTTATTCTACAAAATACCGGTACGCGCCCGCGATATCGATAACACTCGCTTCAATATAGTGAGGCTGATTTACAGTGAATGAAAACCTTAATTGATCCTGGCACTAAAAAAGGAGGAAGAGCTTACAGGCTCGTTTTAAAATTTGTGGTCAAAGCCGTTATGATGCAATAATAAAAAATCGAAAAATCCATTCCGGTTTACCCGTAGAAATGGCGAACTCATAGTGAGCAGGCTGGCTTGCAAGCCTCCCGAAATTGTAATAATTTAAACGGGATTATCGTTTAATAATAGCTTCTAAATCCAGTATTATGAAAAACGCAGCTTACTTGTTGAGCGCAGCCATATTGCTCAGTTCCTGCAGTTCTACCAACCTGGTATTTATCAGTGTAAAAGAACCGGCTTCGGTGATGCTTCCCAACTATATAAAATCGGTAACAGTGATTAACCGTAGTGTTCCTTCTAATGAGAATAAGGTACTGAACAAGGTGCATGAAGTGTTTTCATTGGAAAGCGATAACCTGGTCCGGGAAGGAGGCAAAGCATGCATGAACGGCCTGGCAGATGAATTGAGGAACAATAACCGGTTTGAAAATATAGTAAAGCTTGATTCAGGGCTGTCATCTTTTGGGGCAGGTGTTTTTCCTGCGCCACTTGACTGGGATAGGGTTGAAAAAATTTGCCGAGAAACAGGCGCCGATGCACTTTTTTCGCTCGAATTCTTCGATACGGAATCAAAATTGAATTATTCTGCAACACCTGGAAGCATCACCACCGGTTTCGGGAATATACCTGCACTGGAGCACCAGATAAACATGACCACAGTTGTTAAAACAGGGTGGCGTATGTACAATCCTTCTACAAGGACTGTAATGGACGAATCATACATTTCAAAAGACTTGCAGTTTTCGGGCAGGAATGTAAATCCTGTGGCTGCTGCGCAAGCTGTAATCGGGAAACAGGAAGCGGTGAAGCAGGTGGCCAACATGGCAGGCCATATATATGCATCTAAAATCAATCCTTACTGGATACGTGTTCACAGAGCATATTTTGTGCGTGCTAATGATGGTTTTGCTACCGCGAAAAGAAAAGCACAAACCGGCAATTGGGATGGAGCTGCAGGCATTTGGCTAAAGGAAACAAATAGCCCAAGCCGCAAAATTGCAGGCAGGGCATGCTATAACATGGCCATCATCAGCGAGATTAATGGCCATGTGAATGACGCTATTATATGGGCACAAAAAGCTTACGAAAATTACCGCATCAGGCTTGGCCTTGAATATGTGAACATCCTTCGACACCGAAAAGCTGATGAAGAGCTGCTAACGATCCAGAACAATTAAGGGCTGAATGAAAACTCTCTTTTCAAAAAAGCTTCCAGTTTCTCAAGCAGCACCAACTGGTTGGTTGCCCTGCTGAGGTTCTGTTCGGGATAAGTTGTTTTGTAATATACATCGTTGTTCAGGTAGTCTGCAATAAAGCGCAATGCCTGCATGTACACAAGTATCAATCCCGCATAATGAATATTCTTTTTTTCTTCGTCCGTAAAAATGTTGCCGATCCCTTCAAGATAGCCCGACAATATCGATTTGTAAAAAGTCGGCCTAATATCAATTTTCTCCCATTCCGTGCTGTTCTCATCAACTGTGCAGGCCATAGAGCGGATCATGTCTCCAAGATCCGAGAAAAATTTTCCGGGCATCACGGTGTCCAGGTCAACGGGACAAATTACTCTGCCGCTTTCTTTATCAAACAAAATATTGCTGATTTTGCAGTCGTGGTGCATTACCCGGCATGGGTAACCCGGTGAATTTGTAGCCTGATCAAAAAAATCTACCAGCTTTTTTCTTTGTCTCAGCTCCGCAATGATGTGGGTTGATTTCAGCAACCGATCCTGTGTTGCAGTTCCGATTGCCTCTTCAAACTGTTTATAGCGAAATGACAGGTTGTGAAAATTGGGAATGATTTCTTTTAGTTCCCCAATGTGCAACTGGGATAGTGATTTGGTGAACCTGGCAAAACTTGCTGCAACAGTGAATGCCGCTTTTTCATCACCGGCAATTGTTTGAGAGGATGAGCCTTCAATGAATTCTGTTGCCCTCCAAGTATTGCCTATCTCATCTTTCCAAATTAACTTCCCTTCTGCTGAATGAACAGGAGCAGGTATAATATCACTATCCTTCTTGGTGCGCAAAAAATTATAAAGCAGGTTATAATTCTGCATGATATCGGCCGGGCTTTTAAAAACAGAAGTGTTGATGGCCTGCAATACGATGGTTTTTTTTGACTGTGCATTGCTGGCTTTATAGGTTTGGTGTATAAGCCCGTTTCCAATCGGCTCAATGGTTATGTCAGAGCTATTGCCGATGAAATGCCCGGCAGCTTTTATTATCAAGCTTGTGTCCACCTGTTGAATTTAGAATTCGTCCGTTAAGGCAAAATTATTTTTGCGGTACATCCATTGTCCGCTGGTAAAATCCGGGAACTCTACAGTCTGGTTGCCCAATTCGATGCTTGCTTCGCTCAATGGGGTAATAGCGCTCCATGCAGCTGCATCATACACATCCATCGGGGTCGGCACTTTCCTTTTGATTGATTCGACAAATGCATGCAGCACAAAAAAGTCCATTCCCCCGTGGCCGGCGCCTTCAGTATCTTTTCCCCAGCGTTTCCATAGGGGATGGTCGTATTTGTCAAGGTATGGCTGCGCATCTTCCCACGCATCGTGTTTTGAGCTCACCCCTTCAATGTAAAGAGACCTGTTCACATCCATCCATAAGCCTTGGGTGCCCTGCACACGAAAACCAAGGGAGTAAGGCCGGGGGTTATTGGTGTCATGCTGTAGCAGCACGGTTTCTCCGTTTGCACACTTGATGTGCGTGGTAACAATATCTCCCAGGTGGAACCTGACTTTTGCATTAGGGTTGCTTTCTCCTCCATTGTCAACAATATATTTATGTAATCCCCTTGTTTTAGTGGCAAAAGAAGATAATGATATAAAACGGTTGCCATGGTTGATATCGATCATCTGGGCTATCGGGCCAACACCGTGCGTAGGATAGAGGTCGCCGTTACGATGAACGGAATGGTTGGTTCTCCATCTTGCCTCAGAAAATGCTTTTTCTCCAAACTCGACACCGTGCCCATAAGGTTCAATGCCATTATTGAACTTAACCTCACGAAGATCGTGCTGGTAACCGCCCTGCAGGTGCAACAGTTCACCAAACAAGCCCTGGCGAACCATATTCATTACAGCAGCCACATCCCGCCGATAGCAAACGTTTTCCAGCATCATCACATTTGCTTTTTGCTTTTCAGCTTCTCGCACCACATTCCAATGGTCTTCTAGCGTTATACCAAGTATTACTTCAGTGGCAACATATTTTAACCCTGATTGAAGGCTGTCAATGATCATTGGCGCATGCCATTCCCAGGGAGCTGCGATCAGAACGGCATCAAGATTTTTCTGATCAAGCAATCTCCGGTAAGCATAGTTATCTCCTTTAAAAACCTGGGGCATCGGCTTGCCTGATTTTTTGATGATATCTGTTGCCATTTGCAACATGCGGTCATCTACATCGCAAATGGCAACAACATCCACATCGTTGCGGCGAAGTGCATTGTCAAGATGATTTTGGCCGCGAAGACCAACACCAATAAAAGCCAGTCTCACTTTTTTGGTGTCACTGAAAAGGCTGCCTGTTGGAAGTATATGAACACTGGCCGCTGCGATGGCTGAGTTTTTTACAAAATCCCTGCGCTTCATGTGAATATTTTTTGGTGAAAAGATGGAAAGCAAAGTAAACTGTTTTTACTCAAACCTAAACCGGTTTTTTGCAATTTGAGCAAACATGTACAAAAAGCCCTTGCTTTAATTTGGGGTTGGCAATTTGATTATATGAATGCTTATTACATCAAGTTGAAATATTAATTAAACCGGTGCTTTATGATCGAACAGCTACAAACCATCAGCAATGCCCCAGGCTGTTAATGTATCCTATCCCCTCTCAGTTCAAGGTTTTTTATAATATGGGCTTCATATTCCAGCCACTCTCTCCATCTTTTTCTCACTTTTTCTTTATAAACATAATCTTCAGCGAGCTCAATGAACAAATGATAGTGCCCGGCTTCGCTTTCCATGAAACGGCGATAAAAACCGCACAGGTATTCGTCGTTTAATCCCTCGCTTAATCTTTTAAAGCGTTCGCAGCTCCTGGCTTCAATCAAAGCCATGGTCAGCAACTGGTCTAATAACCTGTCTTCTTCATGACCGCCTTTCTTCTGGAACCCGAGCAATCGGTTCACATATTCATCTTTCCGCTGTTTGCCTAATTTCAGGTTTCTTTTCTGAAGCTCGGCAAGCACCTGCCTGAAATGGCCCCATTCTTCTGTTACGATCGGAGAAAGCTCATTTACTAATCTTTCTTTTGAAGGATAGCGCTGTATTAATGAAATACAGCTTGCTGCTGCTTTTTGTTCGCAATAAGCATGGTCCGTCAGTATGTCTTCCAATGAAATGCTTGCCAGGTCAACCCAGCGGGGGTCAGTAGGCAGATGCAGGCCGAGAATGTTTTTGGTCATTAGGCAACTGTTGATTTTTATGGGCAAAGAGAATTATGCGTTGTTTGGATGCAAAGATATGAACGAAGATTTTTGCCTAAAACTAAACGAACGAAAGCAGAACAATGCTTTTGTGCACTTAGGTTGTCAAAGAATAAAATTTATTTTTTGTTTGAATGTTATCTCGGGACATCTTATGTCAGGTTACGACGTTCAACACATATCAATTTTCTTCTGAATTGATTTTTTATCAGGTTGTGTTCTGGCCAGCAGGTGGGCTTTCAAGAAATTTTCTTTTGCTTTCCTCTTATCAATATCAAAGTACAATTCTCCAAGCAATGCAAAATAAAAATGGTTGTCCTCCAGTTTTAATTGCTCGGCTTCAACGATGGCTTCTTCTTTACCGATGGTCCTGGCAAGCGCATATATGCGGTTGAGGGCAGTTATTGATGAATATTCTATTTTCAATAGATGGTTGTATAGCTGTAAAATGTTTTCCCATTTTTCTTTGGTATCGTTTTTTATTGTGTGCCAGTAGGCAATGCCCGCTTCAAAATGGTATTTGGAAACATTATTGCCCCTTGATGACCGGTGAAGGTAATATGCGCCTTTTGAAATGAGCTCCCGGTCCCAGAGCGACTCATCCTGGTCCTGGTACAAAATAATTTCGCCATGATCATTTTTCCTTGCAGGAAAGCGCGAGGAATGAAAGTACATTAAAGAGAGCAGTGCATTCACTTCCGGTAAATTTGTCTGGTCGTTTTCAATCAGCAAGTGCGTTAGGCGAATGGCTTCCATACAAAGGCCTTCGCGCAGGGTACAGTCTTTAATTTCAGAATAATACCCTTCGCTGAAGAGCAGGTATAAAGTAGTGAGCACATTGTTCAACCTGCTGTTGATTTCTGAAGCAATTGGAAATTCAATTTGCACTTTTTCTGTTCTCAGTTTTTCTTTTGCCCGGGAAAGCCTTTTGTTAATGGTTTCTTTATTGGTTAAAAAGGCATTTGCAATTTCATCAATGCCAAACCCGCAAAGTATTCGAAGCGAAAGGCCTATTTGCCCTTCGGGCGGAATGGAAGGATGACAAAGCGCAAACAACATCTGCAACTGGCTGTCGGTAATATTTTTATAGGAGAGGTCAATTTCTATCTCCTCATTTTGAGGTGCAGTATATTTTATTTGCGGGGCAATTTTTTGTAAGAATAACAGGTCTCGGGCAATTTTATTTTTTGCTTTGTTCTTTGCTACGGTATATAACCATGCAACGGGATTTTCAGGAAGGCCTTTATATGGCCATATTTCCAGTGCAGATAAAAAAGTTTCACTGGCAATATCTTCAGCGACATCAATATGATCAAAGCCCAGGCGCTTGCTTATTACAGCAATGATCTTTCTGAATTCTTCCCTGAAAAGATGTGGTATGAGCTCTTGTTGGTCCATAGAACAAAATAGCTACTGCAAAAATACAATGGCTGTTGTGGCCCTCAGTGGATGCCATCACCTTTTGCAATTTTCCTGACCTCTACGCTATTGCCCTCGCCTTGCAAAACCGGGCAGCCTTTAGCGAGCTCAACAGCTTCTTCTACTGATCCGGCCTTTACCATTATAAAGCCACCGATGGTTTCTTTGATATCACCGAAGGGGCCATTGGTTACAACTTTGTTGTGCCAAACCACTTTTGCATCTGCAAATGGCAACCCCGTTCCCCCTACAAATTTGTTTTGGGCGCTGATGCTGTTGATCCAATCCATTGTCTGCTTCATCCAGGTTTGTATTTGTTCCGGTGAGGCTACCTTCAGGCCATCTTCGTGCCTCATGATTAAAGCGTACTCTTCCATTTTTTTTAGTTTTAGCTGGTATTGAATGTTTGAATTACGTATTATAACAAACGAACACAAAAAAAATGGACTTCAACTGCTCCAAATTCACCTGCACAATAATGTATTGTAATGTTAAAGTTAGCATCTTCGCAGCTGTTTTTTGATGCCGGACAATGAAGGTCAATTTTTTAAGATTGTAATAGTCATTAATGTTAAGCGATGACTGGTTATTTTGAGCAATACTCAAGGAAGCACAAGATTTTTCCTGCCACCTTATACATCTTTTGAATCATCAGTCATTTTCCCTTTGTGGAAATTCCGATAAGCCCAACCGAATATAAGCGGGAATACCCATAACGAAAATATCATTGCGCTTAAAATTCCACCGATCACAACTCTTGCCAGGGGCCTTGAGCTTTCAGAGCCGATTCCATGTGAAAGTGCAGCTGGCAACAAGCCGATAGCGGCCATCAATGCGGTCATCATCACCGGCCTAATTCTTGCGTTTACGCCAAGCTTAATAGCATTATACAATGGCCCATACTTTTTTTCACGGCTGTCTTGAAGGAGATGTTTGCTCTCCATTTCCATTTTTTCGAGGTCATAATAAAAGGATCCTTTGCCGCCCACATGCATCAGGTTTTCCTTAAACATAGTTATGAGGATAATGCCATCCTGGATACAAATACCAAACAGGCAAATAAAACCAATACCGGCAGAGATGCTAAAGTCTGTTCCGGTAATATGCAATGCTATCATCCCTCCGGCAATAGCAAATGGCACATTGATAAACACCAATAACGCATCTTTAAAGTTGCCAAACATGCTCAGTAACAAAATAAAAATTAATAACAGGCTAATTGGCACTACCTGAGCCAGTCTTTTTTGTGCACGTTGCAAATTTTCAAAATCTCCCTGAAAAGCCATACTGTAGCCTCTTTTCAAATGAACTTTTTTATCGATTTTTTGCTTTGCTTCTGCAATGGTACTTCCCATATCTCTTCCACGTACTGAGAATTTCAATGCAGCGTATCTTTTATTTTCATCACGATAAATGAGGCATGCGCCTGTTTTGGGCTCGATGTCGGCAATTTCTTTGATGGGAACTTTGCTGCCACTCATGGTGGGAACTAATAGTTCGCCGAGCTGCTCAGGCGATTTTCGGTATTGCTCTGGCAGCCTTACACGGATGTCAAAAGTTTTGATTCCTTCGTACAAAGTGCTCGCGGGCACACCGCCTGGGCCAAGGCCGCCAATTGCCATGCTGATGACTGCATTTGCCTGCGCTGATGCGACCCCATATAATGCCATTTTATGCTGATCAAGATTTATATCAATCTCAGGTTGGCCAATGTTATGCATGATGCCAAGATCTTCAATGCCTTTCACATCCTTTAGCACATTGTAGCAATCCACCAATTCTCCTTCCATATAATTCAATGAATCGCCAAATATTTTTAAGCAAATACTTCCTTTAACACCAGATACAGCTTCTTCCACATTGTCCATGATTGGTTGCGAAAAATTCAAATTCACACCAGGGATAATAGATAATGCCTTGTTCATTTCGTCAATCAGTTCAGCTTTGGCGATTTTAGGCTTCCAGTCTTCTTCTGGATACATCAGTATATCGAACTCGTTATTGTAAAACCCTGTCACATCTGTGCCGTCGTCAGGCCTGCCGGTTTGAGATACACAATACCTGACCTGCGGGAAGCCCATAATAATACCCCTTGCTTGTTTTGAAATTTGGACAGATTTTTCGAGAGAAATGCTATAGTTTGCCTGTATGCGCAGCCAGATGCTCCCTTCATCCAATTGAGGCAAAAATTCAGAGCCCAGGTATTTGAATGAGAAAACCCCAATGAGCATTAATATTATTGAAGCAACAACCACTATTTCTTTGTAACGGTAGGTTTTGACAAAGCCTTTTAGCATAAGGCTCATTACCGGTTCCATAATGGGATTATGCTTTTCCTTCACATTTCTTCTCATTAATATGCTGATGAGCACAGGGACTAAGGTCAGTGTGGTAATCAGTGAGCCCAGCAATGCAAAACTTAACGTATACGCCAATGGCGAGAACATTTTGCCTTCTACTTTTTGGAAAGCGAATATTGGGAGCAATGCTGTAATGATAATTACATTTAGAAAGAACGGGCGCTTTCCAATTTCAGCAGCACTTTTTTTGATGAGGCCAAGCTTTGATAATTTATTGAAGCGTTCCATGCCAACCTCTCGCGCCTTGTGATTCAATATTACGAATATCCCTTCCACCATTACAATAGTGCCATCAAGGATAATCCCAAAATCTACAGCGCCAAGTGAAAGCAAATTCGCGCTCATGTGCATCAGGTGCAGGCAGATAAAAGCGAACAATAATGAAATGGGAATAATCACTGCTACAATTGCTGTAGCCCGCCAGTCAAAAAGGAATAATGAAATAAGAACAACTACCAGCAAAACACCTTCTATCAAATTGTGAAGAACTGTATGGGTTGCATAATTAATTAAATCAGAACGGTCATAATAAGGAACAATTTTCGTGTCAGCAGGGAGTACGTATTGGTTCATGTAATTCACTTTATCTTCGATGCCTTTCACCACCTCGGTCGGGTTTTCTCCTTTCCGCATCACGATAATAGCCTCTACTACATCTGCTTGGTCCGTAACCGTCCTTGCCGCTTTGGAGTCAGTTTGGCCATCGCTTCTCCCAATCCATCCAAGTCGGGGAATATTAGATATTTCAACA
>JAFEAJ010000004.1:42950-107184 GCA_018266455.1 Bacteroidota bacterium | reverse complement strand
GTCGCTCAAAGGATAAAAGGTACTCCGGGGATAACAGGCTGATCTCCCCCAAGAGCTCATATCGACGGGGAGGTTTGGCACCTCGATGTCGGTTCGTCACATCCTGGGGCTGGAAAAGGTCCCAAGGGTTCGGCTGTTCGCCGATTAAAGTGGCACGTGAACTGGGTTCAGAACGTCGCAAGACAGTTCGGTCCCTATCTGTGATGGGCGTTAGTAAATTGAGTGGACATGACCTTAGTACGAGAGGACCGGGTCGTACGTACCGCTGGTGTATCTGTTGTGCCGCCAGGTGCAGTGCAGAGTAGCTACGCACGGACAGGATAAACGCTGAAAGCATCTAAGCGTGAAACCTTCCACGAGATGAGTTTACTTTTAAGGGCCGTCAAAGACTATGACGTTGATAGGCTACAGGTGTAAAAGTGGCAACACTAAAGCCAAGTAGTACTAATTGCCCGTATGCTTTAATTTTTTTACTTTTTATTACAACTCCCAATATGTACTTTATTACAATTATCAATTAATAATTAGTAATTGATAATTCATCGTCTTATGGTGGTTTTGCCGAGGGTGTTCACCTCTTCCCATACCGAACAGAGAAGTTAAGCCCCTCATGGCCGATGGTACTGCACCACAATGCGGGAGAGTAGGTAGCTGCCATATTCTTTTAAAAAAGGCCTTTCAGTTTTTGCTGAAAGGCTTTTTTGTTTTCGGCTATTCAAATCCAGGTAAAAATACTTCTCAAAGTATGTGAGATGAAGTATTTCATGCGGCTTTCCTTGACGTACATTACACGGCAAAGCGAGCTGCATGAGCTTCAGTCAGTTTTAAAGTGGCCGGGATCTGAATTCCGATTTCTGCGTAAGTTTGTGGGTTGCATTTCCATATTTTTTAAATTCAAATTACTGAGATGTTTAAAAAACCGTTTTTGGTCTTTGCGATATCTTCCATTAGCATCTCCATGGTGTTTGCCTGGGGTTCTTGGGGGCATCAGCATATTAACCACGCTGCCGTTTTTGCTTTGCCAGACGAGATGAGGGCCTTTTTTTATAACCATATTGATTTTATAACTGAAGAAGCGGTAGTGCCAGACTTGAGGAAATATTCATTAAATGACAGAGCAGAATCGCCAAAGCATTATATAAACCTGGAAGTTTTTGGCGTAAGAAGCATGGATAGCCTGCCTTATGATCTGAAGCAATTAAGGGCAAGGTATCCCGATTCCATTGTACAAAAAGCGGGAAGCTTGCCATGGTATATCCTTTTTGTACAGGACAGGCTTACAAAAGCTTTTAAAGGAAGAAGGAAAACTGAAATTATATTCCTGGCTGCTAATCTGGCCCATTATATTGGCGATGCCACCATGCCCCTGCACACAACAGCGAACCATGATGGCCAGCTTACTGACCAACGAGGTATTCATGCATTTTTTGAAGGACAATTGCCTGAGCTCTTTGGCAGAGGTTATAACCTGAATACAGGGAAAGCTGAATATGTTCCCAATGTTGAAAAGGAGACGTGGAGCCTGGTTCAATCTTCATTTAAAAAAGCAGATACGTTACTGGAAGCGGACAAAAAATTAAGAGAAGGAATGTCAAAAGCCGACATTTACAAGCTTGACTCAAATGGCAATATCGCTAAAACCAAATTCAATGACCCTATCCACATTTACGCCTATGCAAAAAAATATCATGACAAGCTTAATGGTATGGTTGAAAGACAAATCCGTGCAGCTATTAAAGAAACGGCTGATTTTTGGTACACAGCCTGGATAAATGCAGGAAAGCCCGATTTGAGCGGCTTGGATCCGGAATCGCTTACCAAAAGAAATGAGGACAACTATAAAAAAGACTATAAACTTTGGGTGAAGGGGAAAGTGGAAGGGTTTAAGCCGGAAGAAGAATTTCAAAAATGAGCATTGTTGTTTGCTTAATTTATAAGTATTCAGGAATAACGTTTATATATAGCCGAAGTAAATCTTAAAAAAAAGGCTATCATTGCGATAACCTGATAACTTAGTAAGACCAGTAATTAATTAATGGCCATAACCCAACATTCCTTGCGTGGCTTTACAACCGCTTCTTTGCGTAGTACAAGATGTAACTGCAAATGCTGCAACAACCATCAATGCAATAATAAAAATTGTCCTTTTCATTTTATGGTATTTAAAGTTAAAAACTCCTGGTATAGGGAAATTGGAACCAGGAAATTCAAAGGAGGCGGATCAGTAAAAGGGGGGCGCGGTTAATACCAAAGGATAGAGATGGAATGAGAGGTTTGTATTTCAAAGTAAACATAAAAAATCGGTAAATGCAAGCTCTATATGAAAATTGAACAACTTTAATAGGTAATGCCTTGGCATTGAATGGATTTTTAAAATCAGGTACGATTTTGGCGGTATAAATAATCCGATATTTGCAACCTGCGCAGTAATTTTATAACTAAACCAAGTTGTTATCGAAGTACCTGCTTTACAATATATGGTTACATTTGTGCCAGAACAATCAGAATTGCTATTGAAAATTGCCTGTATGTTTGCGAAAGAAGTACACTGCAGATTGCAACCTGATTACAGTTGCCTTTAAAAACACAGTTAATAGATGTTACAACTTACAAAGCCACTTGCCATTATCGATCTTGAAGCAACTGGCATTAACCTTTCTACTGATCGGATTGTTGAAATTGCTATTGTAAAAATTATGCCCGATGGCAAAATGATGCCGAAACGGAAGCTGATAAACCCTGAAATGCCTATTTCTCAGACTGTTTCAGACATACATGGTATTACCAATGAAATGGTTAAAGATGCCCCAACTTTTAAACAAGTTGCCAACGAGTTGAAACAATTTATTGAAGGATGTGATCTTGCAGGGTACAATTCTAACCGTTTTGATATACCCATGATTGCTGAAGAGTTCTTGCGTGTGGGTATGGAATTTGACGCAAAAGGAAGAAAACTTATAGATGTACAAAAAATATTTCATTTGATGGAACAGCGCACTTTAAGCGCTGCGTACAAGTTTTATTGTAATAAAAATCTTGATGGGGCTCATAGTGCCGAGGTTGATGCCCTTGCAACATGGGAAGTATTGGAGGCCCAGGTTCAAAAATATAACCAACTTGGCAATACAATTGATAGCGTACTTAAATTTGTGGGAGAAGATGCGATCGTGGATTTTGCACGGAGATTTGTGCTGGAAAATGGGATTGAAATTTTTAATTTTGGAAAACATAAAGGGCGCCCGGTGGCAGATGTGCTTAAAGCAGAGCCACAATATTATGATTGGATGATGAAAGGTGATTTCCCCATGCATACCAAACAAAAGCTTACTGAAATTTTTAATCGCACCATGTTAAAGAAGGTATAAACAGGCCAATAACATTTCAGCGACAAATATAATGCCCGGAAAATTGTATATTTACTGTCATTCAATTATTTTCGGTTGTCATTGGAAAAATTAGTTATCATACCAACTTATAACGAGAAGGAAAATATCTCTAATACCCTTCAGGCTATTTTTTTGCTGAATGAGGGCTTTCATGTGTTGGTGATTGATGATAACTCTCCTGATGGAACAGCCGAGATCGTAAAAGATCTGCAGTTCAGTCATCCCTCTCAATTATTTCTTGAACAGCGCAAAGGCAAATCAGGGTTAGGCACTGCTTATATCCATGGGTTTAAATGGGCCATCAAAAAGAAGTATAATTTTATTTTTGAAATGGATGCAGATTTCTCGCATAACCCAAAAGACCTTGAAAGGCTTTACCAGGCTTGCAAATCCTATGGATCAGATGTGGCTGTGGGTTCAAGGTATGTCAAAGGGGGGGGCAATGTGAACTGGCCACGCAACAGGGTTTTGCTTTCCAAAGGCGGCTCACTCTATACAAGGCTGATTACCTGGATGCCGGTGCATGACCCAACTGCAGGGTTTATTTGTTATAAACGGGAAGTACTTGAAGCTATAGATTTGGACGAAATCCATTTTACTGGATATGCGTTCCAGATAGAAATGAAGTTTGCGTCCTGGAAACTTGGGTTCAAGATCAAAGAAGTGCCGATTATTTTTGAAGACAGAAAATTTGGTTCTTCGAAAATGAACAAAGGCATCATCAAAGAAGGCATTCTTGGTGTGCTTAACCTCCGCTGGCAAAGCCTTTTCAAGAACTACCACATACGCGTGAAAAAAACAATGGACATGGAAGTGGCTTCCTATAATGCTCCTGAGGCTATGGTGAGCAGTAAATTGTAAAATATCAAAAAAATAGAGCCCTGCTTTTGCAACTGCCATTCTGCGCATAGCAGTATGGAGTAACAATATTGATTAGCAAGGTTGCCTTTTCCTGCAAACTTTGGCTCTTGTATGGTACGGATCTTTTTCTTTGTGCCCATCTCAATATTTAAACGCCTTTCCGTTCACCATCACTTCCTGGGCTGCTTCGTCAAAAGTAGCTTTATAGCCCGTGTGCACTGCCGCATTGGTCATAATGGTTGCAATGGAGTGGGAATAGCCTGCTTCAACAGGTGCATTGGGCTGTTCGCGGCTTCTCACGCATTCCATCCAGTTACGTATATGGTTCGATGTTAGCACGTCGCCGCCTGTGTTTGCAGATGCTGCTACTTTCTCTGTTAATGCTGATAAGTTCATTTCCGGCAGGAGGTTGGGTTTCATTCCCATGGCTGCAGCTTCTCTTTCATGCAAGCCACCGGTTGGAGAAATTTTATTGGTGATGAGGTTCAGCTCCCCACCATTGGAATAATATATTTCTGACGGGTTTTCGTCGCCGTTATGCATTCGCGACGAAAAAATGACCTGGAAATTTTTTTCATTGCTGTCATCGCCATATTCGAACACGGCAGTAGTAGTATCCCAGTTTTTCCTACCATCTTTCCAAACATAGATGCCACCGTTAGCCACTACGCTGCGGGGATGCTTCAGCCCGCTGAACCAATGCACAGTATCAATCTGGTGGCTCATCCATTGGCCGGGCATGCCCGATGAATAGGGCCAAAAAAGACGAAACTCGAGATAATGCCTTGCATTGAAAGGCTCATAAGGCCTGTTGAGCAAAAACCTTTCCCAGTCAGTATCTTCTTCTTTCAGCAAAGGCACTAATGAAGACCTTCGCCAGCGGCCGGGCTGGTTCACGTTCCATGTCAGCTCGACCATGGTGATGTTCCCGAACTTTCCTGATTGAATGAAACCGGCTGCCGCTTTATAGTTGCCGCCACTCCTTCTTTGTGAACCAATCTGCACGATTTTCCCTGATTCTTTCACAGCTTTGAGCGCAGCGCGGTTGTCTTCCATCGTTTCTGCAAATGGTTTTTCGGCATATACATCACATCCCGCTTTTACAGCTTCAATGGTATGCAGCGCATGCTGAAAATCGGCTGTGCTCATAAAAACAGCATCAACCATTTTAGAGCTATACATTTCATCATTGTTCCGGAAAGCCCTTACCTCATGTTTCATTTTTTCTTTCCAGAAGGCAGCGCCTTCATCCCTTCTTTTTTTCCAGATGTCAGAAACAGCAACAAGGTCGAAGTTTAAATCTTTATAGTGCTGCAAAAAACAAGGTGCATGCGAGCTGTGGTGCCGGTCTGAAAAGCCAACAACGCCAACGCGCACCCTTTCGTTAGCGCCTATGATTCTTCGGTAACTTTGCGCGCTGAAACCCAAACCGCCAATATATGCGCCCGCCCCGGTAATAGCTGTTTTCCTGATGAATGCTCTGCGTGAATTTCCCATGGCAAATAATTTAGAAGAAGAGATAAAGAAAGTTTTAAACAATGCTCAAATATAAATACTTATCCGCTTAAAATTTTCGGTTCATATAGGGCGGGCAAAATAATAATGAGAAAATAGAACTGTCCCATACAAAAGTTTGCACACAAATCCTTTTCGGAATCGAAATTGAATTGAAAACGGTTAACTGAAAACTGCCAACTGTTTTTTACCTTTGCTGCACTTATGACGGAAAAAATTCTTATTCTCGATTTCGGTTCACAATATACCCAGTTGATTGCCCGCGCCGTTCGCGAAGCCAATGTCTACTGCGAAATTGTTCCTTATCATAAACATATCGATTTTGACGGTTCGCTAAAGGGGGTCATTCTTTCGGGCTCTCCTTTTTCGGTAAATGAACCAAATGCACCGGTAGTTAGTGTGCAAGATCTGAATGAGCAGGTGCCGGTCCTGGGCATTTGCTATGGGGCTCAGTTAACAGCAAAGCAATTTGGTGGCAGTGTGGCCAACAGCAGCAAACGCGAGTATGGCCGTGCATTGCTTCATAAACAGCAAGACGATATATTGCTCAATGACATAACGGAATGGTCGCAGGTGTGGATGAGCCATGCCGATACGATTCTTGAGCTGCCCCGGGGTTTTGATGTGCTGGCAACCACTGAAAACATTCCGTATGCGGCATTCAAAAAAAATGGGCATACGTTTCCGTTATACTGCCTGCAATTCCATCCTGAGGTCTACCACTCTGTTGAAGGGAAAAAAATATTGCATAACTTTTTAGTGAATGTGTGCCATTGTTCGCAGGGCTGGACCCCCGCCCATTTTATCAGCGATACTGTTGAGAGATTAAAGAAACAGATTGGGCGCCGCAAAGCAGTAATGGCCTTAAGCGGAGGTGTTGATTCTACGGTTGCCGCCACTTTGATCAATAGGGCTATTGGAAAAAAATTATTTGGCATTTTTGTTGACAATGGCGTGTTGCGCAAAAACGAATTTGAAGAGGTGTTGTCAAACTATAAAAAGATAGGCCTTAACGTGAAAGGCATTGATGCCAAGAAAATTTTTTATAAAAAACTAAAAGATAAGACCGATCCTGAAGAAAAAAGGAAAACCATCGGAAAACTGTTTATTAAAATTTTTCAGGACGAAGCAAAAAAGATCGAAGGCGTTTCCATGCTCGGGCAGGGAACTATTTATCCTGATGTAATCGAGAGTGTTTCCGTGCACGGGCCTTCCGTAACCATCAAATCTCATCACAATGTTGGAGGGCTGCCCAAAAAAATGCACCTTGAGCTGATAGAACCGCTTCGGTATTTGTTTAAAGATGAAGTTCGACGTGTTGGGCATGAATTGGGCATTCCTGATGAATTGCTGCAGCGCCATCCTTTTCCGGGGCCGGGGCTGGCCATAAGAATTTTAGGCGAGGTGACCGCAGAAAAGGTACAATTGTTGCAGCACGCAGACTACTTATATACAAAAGCATTGCATGACCACAATTTGTATTCAACAATATGGCAGGCCGGAGCAATTTTGCTTCCTGTAAAAACCGTTGGTGTTATGGGCGATGAGCGCACTTATGAATACACCGTTGCGCTTCGCGCCGTAACTTCAATTGATGGCATGACGGCAGACTGGGCCCACCTGCCCTATGATTTCCTTGCAAATGTTTCCAATGAGATCATCAATAATGTAAAAGGGATCAACAGGGTAGTGTATGACATTAGCAGCAAGCCCCCCGCTACCATTGAATGGGAATAATGTAGCAAGAGATAAATATTTTAACCTGGAGACAACTTATCAATATAATGTTTTGATATGAAAAATATATTTCAAAATATTCTTGCCTTTATCCTGTTTCCGATTCCTGTCTTCGCAAAATCGCAAACGGACTCATCCCTGAAAACGCATCATATTGCCATATTTGCTCCGCTATATCTTGATTCTGCATTTGACGACCTGGGCAATTACCGTTATGATAATAATTTCCCTAAATTCATTAGCCCTGGCCTTGAATTCTATGAAGGTGCCTTGCTGGCAATCGATTCGCTACAAAAAGAAAACGCACACCTGGAAATCAATTTATATGATACCAAATCAGTAAAGAAAAGCATTCAACAAGTATTGGAGGAAGCTAGTTTTCAAAATACAGATCTTATTATCGGTTATGTATCATCAACAGAGATGAGGCTGCTTGCTGCGGGTGCTTTGCACAAGAACATCCCTTTTGTCAACATTAATTTCCCGAATGATGAAAATATCAGGAACAATAAAAGCCTGGTTATCCTGAACACGACATTAAGGACTCATTGCGAGGAGATATATAAATTCCTGCAAAGAAACTATGGCAAACAGGCAATTTATGTCATTGCTAAAAATGGCATTTTGGAAAACAGGCTAAAAAATTATTTTGCAGATATACAAAAAGAAAACGCTACTGGGCCCCTGAACTTAAAATTTATAACGCTTGGTGAAAAATTGGAAACCCGCAACCTGAAAACTTACCTGAACCCAAACATGCATACTGTTTTTGTCGCAGCAAGTTTGAACGAGGCTTTTGCAAAGGATCTTTGTTTTCAGTTATCTCCTCTTGCTAAATCAAATTACATTACGGTAATCGGTATGCCTACCTGGGACAATATCAGCGATTTTTCCCTGCCTCTGTACAATGGCCTGGAAATTATGTACACTACTCCGTTTTATTTCAATCCCAACGATAGCCTGGTTGCCCGTGTTCAGCAATATTTCAAAACAAATTTTTACATGCGTGCCAGTGACATGATATTCCGCGGCTTCCAAGCCGTATGCCATTTTGCGAAATTGCTCGGAGAGCATGGAGACAGCACTATTCAACATCTTGGCGAAAAGACTCATTGCCTTTTCGGCAATTTCAATATACAGCCAGTGTTCATTAATAAACAAAATACAGAGCCGGATTATTATGAAAACAAACAACTTTACTTTATTAAAAAGGCAGATGGAATTACTTCGGTGATAAATGCTAACTGAAGAACTTCTGCGGTGCACAAGCTTTACAAATCATCAACAAATATTTTTTTCGACTACCGGTTCTTATTTTCCTGTACTAATTTTATTATTTGAAGTCAGCTATGAAGAAAATCGTTGTGCTATTTTGTTTTTCTGCTGTTTGCTTTTCTTTCAATCGCACAGTGAATAATTTTTTTGGTGAAGGGGTGTATATCCCTGCAAGCCATCAACGCAGCGGCGATAGCGCTAAGGGATATCAATATCTTGTCACAGGAGATTATCTGAAGAGCGGTATACCTTTAAACTATTTCAAGCTCGCTTTTGGGAAAGACAATCTCAATTATCTTAACCGCGACAGCATTAATGCAAACATCAGTTATGAATATACTGCAGTAAAAGCAGCGAATGGGGAAATTGTTGTTGCGCCTAACTGCCTGCAGTGCCATGCCCAGGCTTTTGACGGCAAGCTGGTTATTGGCCTCGGAAATACGACCATTGATTTCACAGGCGGCGAAAAATTGAACCCACGCAATGCGGCCATTGCAGAAAGTTTTTTAAAGAAAGCGAGCCTAAAAAAATATGAGGCAGCTGAGCCATTTTTGAAAGTGGTTAAAAAGATCAGCGCCCAACTGTATACTAAAGTCAGGGGCGTGAATGTGGCAGACAGGCTTGCAGCCCTGCTTGCAGCACACCGGGACCCGGAAACCCTTCGGTGGAGCGAAACGCCAATGATGGAGGTTCCCGATAACGTGGTGCCTTCTGATGTTCCCGCATGGTGGTTATTGAAAAAGAAACATGGTTTATTTTATAACGGTTTTGGGCGGGGAGATTTTGGAAGGTTTGCCATGGCATCAAATTTATTAACAGTGAATGACACGGCAGAATCTGCAGAGGTTGATCAACATTTTAATGATGTGCTGGCTTACCTCAAAAGCATTGAAGCCCCAAAATATCCTTATCTAATTGATGAGAAACTGGCCGGGCAGGGAGGGGTGCTGTTTATAGAACATTGCTCAAAATGCCATGGTAACGGTGATGGATACCCGAACTTATTAATACCCGAGGCAACCATTAAAACCGATTCCCTGCTATACAAAAGCAATTATCAAAGCCCGCAGTTTGTTAACTGGTTTAACAACAGTTGGTTTGCCAGGGGAGATCACCCGGCAAGGCTCGAGCCTTTTAATGGGTACATTGCTCCGCCGCTCGATGGCATCTGGATCACCGCCCCTTATTTTCATAACGGCTCTGTGCCAACACTTGAGGGCGTTTTGAACAGCAAAGCCCGCCCGAAATACTGGTCGAGGGATTTTGATCGCCTTCGGTATGATTATGAAAATGTAGGCTGGGAATATACTGCTCATGATAAACCAAATGGCAAAAACATTTATGATACCGATCTGCCCGGCTATGGGAACTATGGCCATTATTTTGGCGATAAGCTGACCAATAAAGATAGGAAAGCCATTATCGAATATTTGAAAACGCTATGATGGTTATTCTTTGGCTTCCTGCATAACATTTGCCTTTTAGCCCAGTATCGTTGTGTTCTTCTCTTGTACTTTTGTAATGCTATTTAGCTGTGCCTTAAATTTTAGTTGCTAAAAAGTTTGAATTGGAGGTTCAAAATACTATAGGTTATAAGATAATTAACAACTGGTTCCACGAAAAAGAGATGGTTCCTTTTGCTTTCCAGCAGGAAACCTGGCAGCACATTGTTGATGGGAAGTCAGGATTGGTGAATGCACCTACGGGTTGCGGGAAAACATTTTCTGTTTTTGTTGGCGCTATAATTGATTTTATCAATCATCATCCTGAAAATTATAAAACCAAATCTAAAAACGGGTTGCAATTATTATGGGTAACGCCTCTGCGTGCACTGGCTAAAGATATAGGCCGTGCTATGGAAGAGGTGCTTGCTGAACTGGGGCTGGACTGGAAAATTGGCATACGCAATGGAGATACGGAACTTAGCGAAAGGCAGAAGCAAAAAAGGCAAATGCCCGAAGTGCTTATTACCACTCCGGAAAGTTTGCATCTTTTGCTTGCCCAAAAAAATTGTACGGAAATCTTTCAAAGGTTAAAAATCATTGCAGTTGATGAATGGCATGAGCTATTAGGAAGCAAACGTGGCGTGCAGGTGGAGCTCGCGATTAGCAGGATTATTGGCAGGCGGCAGTTGCCTGCCATCAGTTCAAAAGAAGAAATATTGGCAACAGCCAATCGCCAACTTTCTGTTTGGGGCATCTCTGCAACTGTCGGCAATTTTGAAGAAGCAAAAGAAGTTTTGCTTTCTCCTCTTTTTCCAGGGATTGCTGTTGGGGGTGCGAGTGTAATAGCTGATCTCAGGAAAAATATTGATATTGAGCCCATCATTCCTGACGAAATTGAAAAATATCCCTGGTCGGGCCATCTTGGCATTAAGCTCATCAACAAAATAATTCCGATAATCCATAACAGCAGGACTACTTTGATTTTTATCAACACAAGGGGAATGAGCGAAACCTGGTATCAAAAACTGTTAAGCGCCTCCCCAGACCTGGCTGGAGCGATAGCGCTTCATCATGGTTCAATTGATCAGGGCTTGCGCAGTTGGGTAGAAGAGGCTTTACATGAGGGAAAACTGAAAGCTGTTGTTTGTACGGCAAGCCTGGACCTGGGCGTCGATTTTCGCCCTGTCGAAACCGTTGTGCAGGTGGGGTCGCCGAAAGGCGTTGCCCGCTTTTTGCAACGGGCAGGAAGAAGCGGGCACCAGCCCGGGGAGGCGAGCAAAATTTATTTTCTGCCAACACATTCATTAGAGCTGGTTGAAGCGGCGGCTTTAAAAGCTGCAATGAGCCTGAATTTCATCGAAAGCAGGCAGCCGTTGATATTGTGCTTTGATGTGTTGGTGCAATACCTCTCCACGCTGGCGATATCTGATGGGTTTTATCCTGATGAAGTTTTCCTGGAAGTGAAGTCAACGCATTGTTATAAACTAATGACCGAAGAAGAGTGGAACTGGATCCTGCATTTTATTTCGCAAGGGGGCATAGCCTTGCAGCAATATGATGAATTTAAAAAAGTAGAGGTGGTTGACGGGCTGTTCAAGATCAATAGCCGCAAAGTGGCCATGCGCCACCGGTTGAGCATTGGCACCATTGTAAGCGATGCCATGATGAAGGTGAAATTTGTAAGTGGCGGATATGTAGGGGTAATTGAGGAATACTTTATATCAAGATTGTCCCCCGGCGATGCGTTCACGCTTGCAGGAAGGAATTTAGAATTCGTGATGATAAAAGAGATGACTGCACTGGTGCGAAAATCAATTTCCAAAAAAACAATTGTGCCGAGCTGGCAGGGTGGAAGAATGCCTCTTTCTGCTAACCTTGGTTTTATGTTGAGGCGAAAATTGGGTGATGCTGCTGATGCAGATGGTGGTTTCAGGCCATTGGGTGCCTCTACGAAGAAAAGAGAAATTGAAATTGAAGTATTAAAGCCGCTTTTTGAATTGCAGAAAAACCTTTCACACCTGCCAAGGGAAAATGAATTGCTGATTGAGCATATAGAAACCGGCGATGGGTATCATATTTTTGCATACCCCTTTGAAGGAAGGCTGGTACACGAAGCCATGGCCGCATTGCTTGCTTATCGCATTAGCCGCATGATGCCCATTACCTTTTCTTTTGCAATGAATGATTACGGGTTTGAGCTGCTTAGCGATCAGCCAATACCTGTTGATGACTCAAATGTTTATGAATTATTTTCATTGGGCAATCTTTCAGAAGACATACAGCGCAGCGTGAACAGCGCTGAAATGGCGAAAAGGAAATTTCGGGATATTGCTGTGATCGGTGGCTTGGTTTTCCAGGGCTATCCAGGCGAGTATATAAAAACGAGGCATATTCAATCATCGGCTTCTTTATTGTTCAATGTGCTTTCTGAATACGATAAGAATAACCTGTTGCTGCGGCAGGCTTATAATGAAGTGATGGAACAGCAAATGGAAGAAGCCAGGTTGAGGAATATGCTGGAAAGGGTACAAAAAGGGAAAATTATCATCACATTCCCGCAAAGGCTCACCCCTTTCTGCTTTCCCTTAAAAGTGGATAGCATGCGGGAAAATTTTTCATCCGAACAATTGGAAGACCGCGTAAAACGGATGCAAATGCAATTGGGAAGATAATTCAGGGCTATCAGGGATCTTGTTTTTTTCATTAACCCGCATTGACTGGCTTTGCTTTAAAATTCTTTCTTCTTTTGTAAATGATAAATAAAACAGCAATGCCAATCAGTAAGGGCCACAATGCTACAAGCCCTAAAATCAAATTGCTAACCCATTTTAAGCCATTGGAAAAAGCTTCATTCATTTTATATAAATAGGTTGGCTCTTTTTCGCTCACCGCGGTCGCGCCTGTTACCTGGTAAAATGTGAGATTGATGGTGCTGAATGCTGAAGAATGGCCCAGGTATGCAAGCCTGCCTGCAGCAGATTCAAGCTGTTCCTGTATTTCATTAATCTCATTTTGCACTTCCAGGATGTCTTTCATGTTCTTTGCCTGTTTTAATAATTCAAGATAGCGCTGGCGCACTTCTTTCTTCGCTTCAATCCTCGATTTTGTATCAATCATTTCAGTCGTCACATCTTCAGAACTTATTTTTCTTTCAATAATTCTTTCGCTGTTTAAAGTGAGCTTGCTTACAGCATCTTCAAACTGGTGAGCAGGAATTTTAATGGAAACTTTATTCTCTATCTGGTAAGCTGATTGATTTTGTTCTTCCTGTGCAATATAACCGCCAAATTGTTTAACGGTTTCATGCAGTTGTTGATTGAAAGCGCTGTAATCTTTCACTTCAAGGCCCAGGCTGGCTGTTTTGACAATCTTTTTGTCCCAGTCTTTTTTTTGCTTGGCGCTTGCATTTTGTTCAGGGGCATTTCTTTTTTCTTCAAATTTCTCTTCATTTAGTTGCTGGTTCTCTGCAATTGCAGTATCGGCATTGGCAATGAACAACCTTTCGTTTTTATTATCTTCGTGAGCTGATGGCGCTTTTATTTCTTCAACTTTTACATCTTGAGATAATGTTTTTTCAGCTTCATTTTTGTGCTGAGTGCAGGCAAAAGAAAATAGTATCGCTGACGCTGTCAGCGTCATGAGTTGCAAAACTTTCATGGTCGTATATTTTAGATGATTGTTGCTAAGATGCAGGAAAATCAATTTTACACAGCATGCCTATTGGTTTCTTATTAATTCTTTATGCAATAAAAAGGTAACCTGAGGGAATAGTTAATGCAACGATAAAGAGGTAGAATATAAAGGGGCTTGCAATAAAACGCGTCTATTAAATGTTTATTGGCACTTGTTATTTCTCTCCTGCTATCTCCAACACAATCTCCCATTCCTTATCGGTAACGGGCTGCACGGATAGCCTTCCCAATCGCACCAATGCCATTTGTGCAAGGCGCTTGTCTTTTTTGATTTCAGCAAGTGAAACCGGGGTATTAAATTTTTTTACAGGCCTTAATTTCACAGCAACCCATGCATCATCATCGGTGGTCGGGTCCTGGAAAAACTCTTTTGATACTTTTGCAAGGCCCACGATTTCCATTCCTTCATTGCTGTGGTAGAAAAAAACATCATCCCCGGTTTTCATGGCTTTCAGGTGGCCCCGCGCAGCATAATTGCGTACGCCGTCCCATGTGGCTTCTTTGTCTTTTTGCAATTGGTCAAAACTGTAAACAGCAGGTTCTGATTTTACCAGCCAGTGTGCCATGACTAAAAAATTTCAACAAATATAATGCTTATAGCTCCTGGCTTTAGTTTACAGTTTCTGGTCGGTAAGGCGCAAAGTTGTGGGAACAGATTTTTTGCGTTGAGCTATTCTTTCCCAAGCCTTTCCTTTTGTTTTTTTTGGCCTGGCGAGCTTGGATTTGTATATTCTTATAACAACTGATGGGTGCGATCAATATAAGCTGGCGCAAAACCCCGTTTTTTTTTGTTAAAATACTTTAAGGCCAGCCATCCTTTTTGAATAAAGCTCCGTACTAAGATTTGAAAATGTTTTGAGACAATTGCGGCTTCCAGCGGGTTTGTCAGAACATGCTGATGCTTAATAATAGGAATGATGCTATTTCATCTTGCGACAGGTTGTTTTTAAGGGTAGCCACCTGCTTGCGATTGTGCAATGTGGGTGGCTTTTTTGAACTTTTTTAAAAAAGTAACAGGCAACAGATTAATGAAAAGACTGCAGTATATAAATTACCCTAAAGATTGGTGGTTGCCATAACAAAAAAAGCCTGTACCCTGATTCCTTGCCTTTTAAAATGGCTGAGTTAAATACTATGCTTTCCTGCCTGGACCTGCGATCCATGCAACAACCACACCGGCAGCAGCGGACAAAATTGTAAAAGTAATCACATCTGCGGCTACTGATGTGCGGCTATGCACAAAAGTAGTTGCATAGGATACGCTGTCTGTTGCAGAAGTAGATAAAAAACCAATGATAGCACCTGTAACAAGCCCATTGCCTATTGATGCAATTTTTGCTTTGCCGAATATATATGCCAATAAAAATCCGTAAATAATATTCCCGAGGATAAGATATAAGAAGAGCATCTGGTTGGGGTTTCGGCCTGTATTTTTAACGGCGCCCGCATGTTTGTCGAAGAAATCCATCAAAAGCATACCATAAGTGAGGTATCCTAAAAGAAAGATCACAATGCCCCCGGCAATGCCTGCCAGAATAAGTTTTTTGGGGTTCATAATAGTTGTTTTGGGGTTTAAAAAATAACCAGCAGCATCTAATATAACAATTCCGGAAAGCTTTTACAAATTATTTACTAAGCGGCTAAAGGCCAGCCTGCCGGATCCTTTATGCTTAATCTTTTCCAAAGCTCATACAGGACTACCCGATTTGTCATGTATTACAAGCTTTGGAAAAGTTGGGGGATAGTATATGAAATTCCTGGAGCAGTTTTTAAACCGTTCCTAACCATCTTCACCTTTTGCTTGCATTACCCAAAAGCGATCAATGAAATTGCACCGGCAGACAAAAGGATACCCAGCCAGTTCATGGCCGATAGTTTTTCCCTAAAAAGAAGCCATGCCACTACAGAGCTGAAAAGCACAATGCCCATATTGTTGATTGGGATAATACCCGAACTGTTGCCTTTAAACAGTTTAAGCGCTTTTACCAGGCACCAAATGGAAAAATAATTGGGCACACCAATGCAAATACCGGCAATTACGCTTTTAAAGGAAAATTTTTGCATTCCTGCCAGCACTAAAACAAAAAAAAGCACCATGCCGATAGCGGCAGCAGAAGCGAATGCAGTGATTAGGTATTGATTATTATTAGAACCGTCCAAAAAATTTTGCTCAACATATTTAATCAGGGTATCGAGCAGCCCGCTGCTAAAAAACAATAGTGCAGGCACGATCACCAGCAATGCAGGGCTCAGTTTTGCAATTGTTTTCCCTGTTTCCACTTTTTGTGCCGGCAAACAAGTCAGCGCTACGGCTACCAATGCAACAAAGACCCCCATAATTTTTAATACAGATATCTTTTCGTGGTAGAGATAAACTGAAAAAATAAAAGGAATGATCAATGACAGCTTGTTGGCTACTGAAGCTACAGCGATGCCGATTTTCTGGGCAGTAAAGCCTACTACATTAAAAATGGAGATGAACATAGCGCCCATTAGCAACGCAAACCTGAACCATGGCTCATGAAGGTCATCTGTATGAAAAGGCATGTTGCCATTTACAAACGAACCGGTAACCACACAGGTAAGGTAGTTGAAAAGTATGGCCTGAAAAGCACTGATGCGATATTTCTCAATGAGCTTAAAACAAAATGTAAGATATGAGGTGAGCACAATGCTCCCGATTAGGTAAAGCATTTCAGCAGTTTGGGTTTTGGTAATAAGAAATCCTGTCTGAAAAGATGTGTTCAACATGCATTAACTCCGCGTGTTTTACTATGGGCGCGTTTACCCCATCATCAATAATCAGCTTTTCGTTCTCGATTACCCTTGCTTCGTCCCATGTCCCTTCCTCAATGAAGGCCTGTAGCACTTTAGCTCCTCCTTCTACGATCACGCTTTGGGTTTTGAAGTAATACAGCGCACGCAAGATCTGTTGCACTGAGCTCATGTCAGCAGTTATCTGGTAAAAAAAAAGGTTTTTTTTCTCTTCCTGCTTAATGGTATTGAAAACAATTGTTTTGCTTTTTTCATTAAATATTTTCAATGAATGCGGCAGCCGCAGGCCCAAATCTATTAAAAGCCTTATTGGGTCCCGGCCCTGCCAATATCTTACATTCAGTTCAGGGTTATCATATAAAGCTGTGTTTGTTCCCACAAGAACAGCCGTTTCTTCGCTTCTCCATTTATGCACGAGGCGGTTCGTAAATTCATTCGAGATGAGTGCCCTTCCGGCATTGCCTATTTTGCCAATGTTGCCATTGGCGCTCTGCGCCCATTTCAGGATGATATATGGGCGATGTTTGCGGTGAAATGTAAAGAACCTTTTGTTCAGGCTCATGCTGTCTTCCTCAAGCACGTTTTGAACGACTTCAATACCTGCAGCTTTTAGCTTTTCAATACCACTTCCTTGCACTTCAGCAAAGGGGTCGCAGCAGCCGATAACAACTTTAGGAATTTTTCTGGAAATAATAAGATCGGCACACGGTGGCGTTTTGCCATAATGAGCGCAGGGCTCCAGCGAAACATATAATATTGATTTAGCAATCAGGCTTTCGTCTTCCTGTTTAACAGCATTTATGCAATTTACTTCTGCGTGCGCTTTGCCATATTGCTGGTGGTATCCTTCACCAATGATCCTGCCCTCATGTACAAGGACAGCCCCAACCATCGGGTTTGGCGCAACGTAACCCGCTCCTTGTTTAGCAAGTTCAAGGCACCGGTACATGTACTTATCTTCCATTACAGGTTATTCTTTATTTAACTGCATTCTTTATACATGCGCACAAAATATGCAAAAGTAATTTATTTAAGTTTGCTTTATGACAATTCATGAAGCACAGCAACAGTTGCTCTTAAAGCTAGGGAGCATTTATGGCGACAGGGAACCTGCTGCCATTGCTGACCTGGTTATGGAATATATCACAGGCTGGAGAAAAATTGACCGCATAATAAATAAAAATGATATCCTGTCATTGCAACAGCAGGAGCTGCTCGAAAAATATTCGGCAGAACTATTAGAACATAAACCTGTGCAGTATGTTTTGCATGAGGCATGGTTTGGCGGAATGAAATTTTATGTAGATGAAAATGTGCTTATACCAAGGCCAGAAACAGAGGAATTGGTGGAATGGGTTGTGGAAGAAACTCGCAGCTCCAGTTGGCCCAATGCCGGCCAAGAACTGTTAACGATTCTTGATATTGGTACAGGGAGCGGGTGCATCCCCATAGCGCTGAAAAAAAAATTACCCGGAGCCAGGATATTTTCCTGCGATGTCAGTGAAGCCGCGCTGAATATTGCGAAACGGAATGCAAGAGAAAATAGCGCCGATATCCACTTTCTTCACCTTGACTTTTTGAACAACAGCTCAAGGGCATTGCTTCCACAACCCGATATTATAGTAAGCAACCCGCCTTATGTGCCTATTGGAGACAAAGCGGCTATGATGCAAAACGTGGTCGCTTATGAGCCCCACCTTGCACTGTTTGTAGAAGACAGCAATCCACTGATATTTTATGACGCCATTGCATGTTTCGCAACAGAAAAATTATCAACTAACGGCAAACTGTTTATTGAAACCCACGAAAACCAGGCCCGCAATGTGAAGCAAATGCTTGCTGAAAAAGGATTTCAGCAAGTCGAAATAAAAAAAGATATGCAAGGCAGGGACCGCATGATAAAAGCAACCATGTTGCTTTAATTAATTTGGCCGGCTCTGTCAGCCATTATACTTTTGCCAGCTAAGCTATGTGCAAGAGCCCCTCCATTTACTTATCCGTAATATTATGCTGGGCACACCTGTTCGCAAGTGCTCAGAAAAAAGAAAATTTTATCCAGGATTCTTCCTACACCTGCCATTTCCAGCTCACGGTGATTGGCCAGGCCCATTCGGGCTTTAAAGCCGCTTATAGCGGCCAGAACAGCTTATCGAACAGTGCGGAGTCGGGTGAAACAAGCATAACATCGACCTTGTTTTTAGGAAGAAGACTATGGAAAGGTGCAGCATTTTATTTTGACCCAGAGATATCAGGTGGCGCTGGTTTAAGCTATTCGCTGGGCGTTGCGGGTGCGCTTAACGGCGAAACTTATCGCATTGGCAATCCTTCTCCTGTTGCCTCTATAGCAAGGGCCTATATTCAACAACATATTCCACTGGCCGGCACTGCTTATGAAACGGAAGATGATGATGTGAATGAAGTGCTGGACAAAAAAGCGCCGGTTCGCAGGATAACCATTACTGTCGGCAAATTTTCCATGTCAGATTTTTTTGACAATAACACCTATAGCCATGACCCACGCACACAGTTCATGAATTGGAGCATCATGAGCAATGGCGCCTGGGATTATCCGGCAAACACAAAGGGCTATACTGAAGGTATTGTTGCGGAGCTGGCAGAAGCAACCTGGTCTTTCAGGATGTCGAGCGTTGCTGTTCCTGTTATTGCCAATCAATCTGCCATGGAATATGTTTTCGGCAAGGCGCATTCTGAAACTGCTGAATTTGAAAAGCACTTTAAGCTCCACAACCGGCCGGGCGCTATCCGGCTTTTGTTGAGCCACACAGCTTCCCGTGCCCCATCTTATCAGCAGGGGATTGTTGCGCTCCAAAATAATGATACCACTTTATTGCAAGTGATTTCGGGCAATGCAAAAGGCAAGAATTTCGGGGGGAGCAAAACGGCCATTTGCCTGGATATTGAACAGGAGGTTACCAATGGCCTCAGTTTTTTTGCACGTGCAGGCTGGAACGATGGCAAACATGCGTCATGGGCGTTTACAGAAATAGACCAGACTGTTCATGCGGGCTTTTCTTTGAAAGGAGCCAAATGGGGCAGGAAGCATGATGTCATTGGGCTTGCTGCCGTGCTGAACGGCATTTCATCAGACCATCGCAACTTTTTAAAACAAGGAGGCTATGGTTTTATCATCGGCGATGGGAGTTTGAACTACGGCAACGAAATGATCATAGAACTCTATTACAACGCCAGGCTTTTCAATTCTTTCTGGCTTGGGCTCGATTATCAGTTCGTAAAAAATCCGGGGTATAATAAAGACCGTTCCGGGCCGGTTCATGTTTTTGGGTTAAGAGGGCACGTAGAACTTTGACGGCCTTCAATTGCTGCTCCCGAAATACTATTATCATTTTTTCTTAGATGCATTATACCAGTCCTGGGTATGTTGCGCCGCTTATTCTTGCAGTTAACTTCTCATTTGCCAATGGGCTGAACATATATTAGCCCGATCACTATAAAAAGAACAAATTGCGCCAATGCTTAATGGCAATCGTGGCGCACAATACATAGTTGTTGCAAACCTGTTTTCCTGAAACTATGCGTTTCTGTTTTTTATTTGCCCATTGCAGCATCCACGCTGTACCTTCCTGGCCCAATAAGAAGACAAGTGAAAAATGCCGCGAGGTAAATAACGGCCAATTCGGATTCTGCTATTGGTTGCCCTTTATGAAAGATAAAAACCAGAACAGACATTTGGATAACGATCACCAACGCCGCCAGCCTGCTAAGCAAGCCCAACACAAGCAATGCAGAACAAACAATCTCAGCAAAAAGCACCAGCATCAGCGACCACAGGTGGCCAATATGGAATGGATCGAAAAAAGTCCGTTGGATTTCGCCGAACTTCTTGAGCTTTGGCACCCCGTGATTTAACAATAAAAGTGCGCCAAAAGCCGCACGCAATACAAGCGCAGCAATATTAAACGCCGAGTCGGTATAAGCCGTTGATAATATCTTTTTCATTCAGTTAAATTTAGAAAACCAAAAATAACAAATTTGATTTTGCAGGTTGAGGATTAATTATACTGCCTTAAAAAAAATTTTAGGAATTGTTGAAACAGCGACTCAGCTTTTCCAACGCTTGTAATTGATGACTAATCTGGTGATCCGGCTTGAGCTTCGGAAAAGATTGGGCCTGCGGTTGTTCCAACAACCATTTTTATACAGTTGCTGCGGTAAAAAATACTTGTTTGATCACGCGCCGATTTTTCTTCTTTTCTAAAGAAATGTTAATCCTGGCAGTTATCCACACCTGTTTGGAATGATGTTTGGCCATAGGCAAAATAATTAGAAACTTTAGCGCGTTAAAACCACTTACAAGGACATTGGAATGAAAAGAGCCATCTTATTCGGATTTATTATTATTGTTACTTTCCCCTCATTTGCGCAGCAAACCAGGTTTATCAGCGATCCGCAGTCGGCTTTTAAGCAAGCCCAGGAATTTTACCAGAAAGAAAATTACAGCCTTGCTTACCCGCTTTTAAAGGAGCTGGAAGCAAACCTGGCTGAAGCAGACAAAACCAACAGTGCCCTCAATTACCAGGATATAAAATATTATTCGATTGTTTGCGGGCTGAAACAAAATGAAACAGAAGCCGAAGCAAAGGCTAATGATTTCATTGACCTTGAAAACAATGAGCCCCGTGTTCAGATGATGAGCTTTCACCTGGCAGAATATTATTTCCGGGAAAGAGATTATACATCGGCACTTCGGCTATACGAGCACGTTAATACGGAAAACCTCAATAACCGGGAAATAGCTGACATGAAATTTCATGAAGGCTATGGTTATTTTGTACAGAACCGCCTTGACCTGGCAAAACCGCTTTTCAATGCGATCCGTCAGTTGCCGAAAGACCCGAATTACCTGGATGCAAATTATTATTACGGGTTTATTTCTTTTAACGATAAAAATTATAATGATGCACTGGCTGCATTTAAAGTAGTGGAAGAAACTTCGGGCTATGAAAAAATTGTTCCTTACTATATCGCCAATATTTACCTGGTGCAGGGCAAGAAACAACAAGCTTTGCAATATGCAGAAGCAAAGCTGAAAAAGAACAACCAGTTTTATGACCTGCAGATGAGGCAACTGGTGGGCAATGGCTATTACGAAGAACAGGATTTTGCCAGGGCGCTCCCTTATCTTGAACAATATGTTCAGGAAGCGCCAAAAGTAACAAGAAACGATTTGTACGAGCTCTCCTATTGTTATTACCAGACCAAAAACTGGAACAAAGCTATTGATGGGTTTAAGCAATTGGGCAATAAACCTGATTCGCTTTCGCAGAATGCGATGTACTTGCTCGGGGATGCTTATTTGAAGACAGGGCAAAAAGCAAATGCCCGGAATGCGTTCCTTATTTGTTCCAACAACAGCAGCAATGCATCACAAAAAGAAATTGCAAAGTTCAACTATGCCAAACTTTCCTATGAGCTAGGTTACCAAGATATTGCTTTGAACGAACTACAGGATTTTGTAAAGCAATATCCCAATTCAGTTTATGGCGCCGAAGCAAAAGAACTGCTGGTAGGTGTTTTAGCGAACACCAGTAATTATAAAGAAGCATTGGCCCTTGCCGATAACCTTGGGAAAACTTCTGCCGCAACAAAAAAACTCTATCCCCGCATGCTGTATGGCCGCGCAACCGAGCTTATTAATGATGGCTTGTTGCTGGCTGCGAATGACATGCTGGATAAAGCTTTGAATGATGGGGATAATAATGCTTCAGTACTGCCTTTCCTCAATTTCTGGAAGGCAGAAGTGTCTTATCGGTTGAATAAAATTGAAGATGCCATTCACTATTATTTTGAATATTTAAAAAGCGGGCTGGCCGATGGCGAAGCAAACCCCATTAATGCAAAATACAACCTCGGTTATTGCTTTTTGAAGCGCGAAAACTACCGGCAGGCCCAGGGTTTTTTTGAACAGGTTGCCAGGGCGCCTAAGATCAATTCCGAGCCCCTCGAGCAGGACGCTTACCTGCGCGATGCAGATTGCTATTACATGAACCGCGATTTCAAAACAGCTTTGGCCATGTATAACAAAGTGCTTGGTTATTCATGGCCAGGGTCCGATTATGCCACTTTCCAGAAGGCGATGATTGCCGGGGTAAATAATGGCAATGAAAAGATAACGCTCCTGAATTCTATCAGCAGAAAATACCCCGCATCTGGTCTAATACCCGATGCGAATATGGAAATCGCCACCACCTATCTTGCCAATGAGCAATACCGTGAGGCGCTTTCTTATCTTAAAAACATCATTAATGCCACAGGCAATGACGCGCTGAAGCCGAGGGCTTACCTGAAAGCCGGGATATCCTATTACAACCTGAACAACAGCGCAGAAGCGCTGAACCAATACGATGCTTTGTTGAAACAGTATCCCAATTCGCCCGAAGCGCAAGATGCTATGGGAAATGCAAAGTCGATTTATGTTGAGCAGGGAAGAAGCGACGAGTATGTGAACTTCGCAAAAAAAATGGGTGTTGATGTGTCGCCAAGCCAGGAAGACCAGCTTGCCTACCAGGAAGCGGAAGTTCAATTCAATAATGGCAATTTTGCTGATGCCGCTAAAAAATTTGAACAGTACATCAGCAAATTCCCCGATGGCAAATATTCCCTGGAAGCCAATTATTATAAAAGTGAAATTTATTATAATCAGAAAGACTGGGCTAAAGCGGTAACCGGCTACGAGGCCGTTGCCGACAAAGCGCCAAACAAGTTTGCAGAAAAATCAATCCTACAGGCTGCGCATATCAATTTCTTTGAATTGAAAGATTATGCCAATGCGGAAAAATATTTTATCAAACTGAAAGATTTTGCAACAACCGCGGAAAATAAAATGGAGGCCATGCGTGGCTTGCTCCGCAGCCAATACCAGTTGCAGAAATGGAGCGATGCGACTGCAAACGCGCAGGACCTTTTGGGACAAAAAGGCATTAGCACTGATGATAGGGTAATAGCCAATATGGCCATTGCCAAATCTTACCAGTCGGCCAATCAATGTGAAACTGCCTTGCAGTATTTCAGAACAGCAGCTTCCCTGAGCAAAGCTGCTTATGGCGCCGAAGCCCGTTATGAAATTGCCAATTGCCTGTACCAGGGAAACCAATTAAAAGATGCAGAAAAAGCAGCTTTTGAGGTAATCAATAAAGCAGGTTCGTATGAACTGTGGGTTACAAAAGCCTATTTGCTTTTAGGTGATGTTTATTTCAAAGAGAAAGATTATTTCAATGCAAAAGCAACATATCAAAGCATTGTCGAAAATGCCAAATTGGAAGACCTGCGCCAGCAAGCAAAACAAAAATTAAATGAAGTTATTGGAGAAGAAGGCAAAAACAGTAAGGTAGGAGGAGATAATCAATAAAATCCTTAATTGAAGATGAAGATCTACACATCATATATGCGCTCGCTGCTGCCTATGATTTTTGCAGCTGCTTTTTTTTCAGCTCAGGTAAATGCCCAAGACTCTGCAAGAAGGAGATCCATCGACATCACTTCACAATTTAAGCCCGTGCTGCGCGAAGCTGCTAAAATTAATTTTCACGCTTCGCCTGCCCTATCGGACACATCGAAGCCAAAGCTTGCTTACGACATACCTTCAAAATTTTTGCAGTTGTCTTATCAGCCCGGGGAATTAAAGCCGGTAGCATTGCAACCTGATTCCGTGTTGGAATGGCACAATGACAATTACATCAAAATAGGAGCGGGCAGCGTTCATCTTCCTTATATTAAAACAGGGTTTAGTTTTGGCAATGGCAAAAACACTTTCTTCAACATATTTGCCGATGAATTTATTTCAAAAGGCAAATTGCAATATCAAAGAAACAGCCTTACTGATATCAAGTTAACAGGAACAGTTAAATCGCAAAACAATCTTGAATGGGATGCTGCGCTCAATTATAAATTCGATGGGAATTATTTATACGGTTTTCAGCCAGACACTTTGAAGTTCAATAAAGATGACCTCAAACAAAATTTTCAAACTTTTGGAGGAAGGCTGGCCATGCACAATATGAAACCGACAGAATTCGGGCTGATATATAATCCTAATGTATCTGTATCGGTATTTGGCGATAATTCCCCAGCCATTAACCATCCTTCAAAGGCAACTGAAGCGAACACGGTTTTGAACCTGCCGCTTCAAAAAGAACTCGGCAAAACATTTGAATTTGACCTGGGGCTTACGGCAAACCTTACCAATTACAGGCTCGGCTCAAATTCCATCAACAACAATCTTTTTTATATATCGCCTGCATTGCTTTATAAAACGCCAGCTGTAAACGCCCATGCAGAACTTACCCCATCGTGGGACCAAAAAACATTTCACCTGCTCCCCAATTTCACCGTCGAGTTCAATCCTTTTGATGATCAAAAGCTGGCATTCCAGATTGGTTGGATCAGCTACTACAATAAAGGTTCTTACCAGCGCTTCGAATCGGTCAATCCATGGCTGGCCCAGCCAACTGCCCTGTTAAACACCCGCATTCAGGAACGTTATGCTGGCATCAAAGGATCTCTGACCGATCATATTCATTATTCAGCGAAAGTTGGCTTCAACCAGTATTGGAACATGCCTTTATTTGTAAACGACAGTGTGGGGGGCGGGAAAGATTTCCTGGTTCGCTATGACTCATCGATGAAAGAATTTTTATTGCATGGCGAAATTGCCTATACAGTAGGTGAGCAATTCAGCCTTTCAGCAGGCATGAGCTTGCGGCAGTTCAAATTAAATAATGAGGCGCGAGCATGGGGCCTGTTGCCGTTGGAGTTCAATTCGTCTTTGAAATGGCAGGTATTTAAAGACTTTTGGTTAAAAAGCGATCTGTGGGCCTGGGATGGAGCCGATTATCTTGTTCTTCATGGGCCGACCGGGAAAAGCAACCCGGCATTCGATTTGAATGCAGGGGTTGAATTTCGGGTAACAAAGCAATTGGACCTGTGGCTGCAAATGGATAATATTTTAAACAACAAATACGAACGCTGGCATCAGTACCAATGTTATGGTTTCAATATCCTCGGCGGGATTGTTTTTTCATTTTCTGACAGGTAGCTTTTATAATTTTTTTTGATATTCCTAAATTTTTATTTTTTACTTTTGTCCATACATCTGCCAAATACCTATTAAGCATCCTTTCGCCAACCGGCGGCCCTTGTACTGTATGAATCCTATTAATTGTATTGAGTAAATGAAGAAATGAATATCGTAAAAAAGCGTAGGGCGATTTT
Source organism: Bacteroidota bacterium (assembly GCA_018266455.1). Classification (GTDB taxonomy): domain Bacteria; phylum Bacteroidota; class Bacteroidia; order Chitinophagales; family Chitinophagaceae; genus Puia. The sequence goes on along the minus strand of JAFEAJ010000004.1, from coordinate 81,249 downwards.
TCCGATGGTCATGTAAATCCACTATCATCAAATCGTAAATAAATAAAGCGCGATAAGTTTTTAATTCTACACAAAATTTGTTTGTTTCGTAATTGAAAATATGCGCCTATGTTCAGCATTTTAAACAGCTATTTATTTCTGCATAAAAGCATCAGCGTGCCTGGGCTGGGCACAATTTATCTGGAAAAAAACCCTGCACGCATTGATGATAATGACAAAAGCATTTTGCCGCCATCTTATCATTTCCGGTTTGATAAATATTTTGATGCTCCTGATAAGGATTTCTTTTTGCACCTGGCGGCAGAAAAAAACATTCCTGATTATGAAGCTATCAAATGGTACAATGAATTTTCGTATGAACTCCGCAATAAGATACGGCAGGACAATAAAGCTGAGTGGGAAGGAGTAGGAATCCTAAAGAAAGATGATGAGGGCAATATTATATTTGAATCTACGTCATGCACCCCTTCCTTCATAAGGCCTGTTGCAATAGAGCGCACAGGCAAACCAACAGGAAATGGCTCACCTGCGCACGATGAAAGCAATATTACTGTAACACCTTCCGGTGAATTGGTTTACCAGGATGTGCTTGCCGAAGAAAAAAGCAAATGGTGGGTGTATCCATTAATAGCTGCAGCCATTGCTTCTGCTGTCCTGATTTTTCATTTTTCTTCCAATGGATGGAAAGCTGACTCAATGGGCAATCAGCATGCTTTAGAAATAGCTAAATAAAATACAGGTTAACGGATTTTCTTCCTTTTCTTTGCAATTCTTTGCAAAATGGAAGAACATATCATCATATACTCTTCATGCCCTGCATGTGGCTCAGGCACTATCCAAAAAGTGCTCTCTGCAAAAGATTATCTTGTTTCGAGCAAAGAATTCGAGCTATGGCAATGCGATCAATGCCAGTTGCGGTTCACGCAAAATATCCCCGACGAGGCCTCTATCAGCACATATTATCGATCTGCCAATTATATATCTCATACGGAAACCAGCAAGGGCCTCGTTAACCGGCTGTATCATTTTGTGCGCACATTAACGCTGGCGGATAAGCGTCGTTTGATTTTATCGGTAACCCAGTTAAAGAAAGGGAGCTTATTGGACATTGGGGCCGGGACAGGCGCATTTATCGGCTATATGCAATCTCATGGCTGGGAAGCTTTGGGTATTGAACCCGATGAAGAAGCAAGAGAAAAAGCCAAAGAAATTCGCCAGGTTGATTTGCTGGCCCCAGATACCTTTTCCCGCTTTTCTGCAAATATGTTCGATGCGGTTACCATGTGGCATGTGCTCGAACATGTGCACAACCTCCATGATTATCTTGAACAACTGAAAAAAATCATCAGGCCTGGCGGAAAAATTTTTATTGCAGTGCCCAACTACGAAAGCTATGATGCTTCATTTTATAAGGATTATTGGGCTGCATATGATGTGCCCAGGCATTTATACCATTTCTGCCCTGAAGCAATGTTCAAGCTGCTTCATAAACATGAGTTGAAATTGCATGCAACAAGGCCTATGTGGTTTGATAGTTTTTATGTCAGCCTGCTCAGCGAAAAGTACAAACAGGAAAAAAAGAATTCCTTAAGGGGCTGGGCGGTTGGCTTTATCTCAAACCTTAAATGTTATATTGAAAAAGAAAAATGCAGCTCGCTGATATATATTGTTGGCAAATGACATAAGCTTACCTAATAATTGAATTTCACTTCATAGATATTCGGCCATAACTTTCCGGTAACATACACTTTCTTTGCAACGGGGTCATAGGCTATGCCGTTCATCTCAGCGGCATCCGGGTTCTTATTTTTTGCCTCGTTGTCTAATGTCGTAAAATCTAACCTTCCAACAACTTTGCCACTGGCAGTATCAATTTTCAATATATAATTTGTTCTGTATTGATTGGCATACATATAACCGTTGATCAGCTCAAGTTCATTAATATCCGGAACAGGGCCGTTGTTATCGGTAACGCCAAGTACTTTTACCAGCTTGAAATTATCCGGGTCAAGATAACTGATATTGCTTGTGCCATCGCTCATGATCAGGTATTTCCCGTCAGTGGTCATTCCCCAACCTTCCGTGCTCGGAAAGGTGAACTCCCCTGTTTTTTTAAAAGTTTTGGCATCATACACAAATCCTTTTTTTGTCCTGTAGGTTAGCTGGTACACTTTGCCATTGAGAAAAGCGATCCCTTCCCCAAAATATTTGTGCTTATCCAATGCCGCTTTAACCTCAATCTTTCCGGTTTTCATATTTACCACACCAAAAAAAGACCCCCTGTTTTCCGGCATCCCCTCTTCATAACCGGTACTTTCATATAAAAGACCGTCATGTACTAAAAAACCTTCCGTATAAGCTGAAGTGTCATGAGGGAAGCTATTTACTACGCTATAATTGATTATTGGGGGGGAGTTATCGGGTTGATTTATTGTAGCAATAGAGCTTTGCTGGCTATTGTTGCAAGCAGCTAAAACCACCAGGCCTATAAGAAGCTTTTTTGTCATGGTAAATTGATAATCAGCAAAAATAACGCTCTGGCTTATCGATTGCTCTTATGCAATCCTAATTTTTCGTTTAAACATTTTGAAGTCAACCCAAAAAACTGTTTCTTTACACCAGATTATACCCTGAATACCCATGCGCTAAAGTCCGTAAACCGGTTTTTCTGCAAGTGATATTCCTTCATGTCCTAACCTAATGTCCCCTGATTAACCTGGATACTTCAGCACGCTGAAAGAAACTGAGTTGAAGATTATGTTCCCGATTGTTGGTGCCAAAACAGCAACAATGTGGGGCGTGATGCTTACAGATACCGCTTCTTCGCAAAATTCAATCCTCATGAGAGCTTCCGTTTCCTTTGAAGTACCTGCCACAAAAAGAAAACCTAATGAGGAGACTTGTACTATTAACCTTTTTGGTACTTGCGCAACTATTTTTGTTTGCGCAGGATGTTTGCCATACTGCTGATTATCGGCAGCGTTTTTTCCTCAGTCATCCCGAGGCTGTCCCAAAAATGGCAGAATTAGAAAGCTTCACTCAAAATATTATTGCACAAAAAAAATTTACCGCCTCACGGATCAAGCCCGTTACGAACAAACCTGATGTGATTTCCATTCCTGTAGTGGTGCATGTTTTGTACGGCACAGACCAGGAAAATATCAGTGATGCCCAGGTGCAGTCGCAAATTGATGTGCTCAACCAGGATTACCAAAGGCGCAATGCAGATACTACAAAGACGCCTGATGTTTTTAAATCTGTTGCTGCTGATTGTGGTTTTCAGTTTGTGCTGGCCAAAGTCGATCCCGGAGGTTATGCCACGACTGGCATTATCCATAAAAAAACAAACGTTCAATCTTTCGGCATTCAGGATGGAATTAAATTTTCCTCATCTGGAGGAGATGATGCCTGGGACAGGGACCGGTACCTGAATATATGGGTCGGTAATTTATCCGGTAGCGTTTTAGGATACTCCAGCGTGGTAAGCGGCCCTGCTGCCAATGACGGCGTGGTGATACTTTATACCGCATTTGGAACAAAGGGAACTGCCACTGCTCCTTATAATAAAGGGAGGACTACAACCCATGAGGTTGGCCACTGGCTGAATTTGATACATACATGGGGCGATGCTGATTGCGGCGATGACCATGTGAGCGACACGCCACCCCAATCATCTGCCGACAGGGGATGCCCGGGCGGTGTGGTCATTAGCTGTAATAACGCGCCTACCGGCAATATGTACCAGAATTTTATGGATTTCACCAACGATGAATGTATGAACCTTTTTACCATCGGGCAAAGAGAACGTATGCTTGCCTTGTTCCAGCCCGGTGGTGCACGTTATGCTTTGTTGTCCTCCACTGCTATTATGGCAACGCCGTTGTCCAAGCCTATTCCAACTGTTGCCGAAGGTGGCACAAGTTCAATCTCTGTTTATCCTAATCCGTCTGTTGATCATATTACTGTTAAACTAAGTGAGGACATCAGCATGGGTTCTCAAATGGATATCTACAATCAGGTGGGCCAAAAAGTGGTGTCAATGATCGTGCAACAATCGCAGTTCCAGGTAAACATTGCTGATCTCGGGAAAGGGATTTATTTCATAAAAGTAAATGGTGGCAAATGTCGGGTAATGACAAAGTTGATGAAACTTTAGCACTTGGCTTGATGCAATTTCAGAAGCGCCAGGTGCAGCGAACAGTACGCTATCTGCCCGTTATTTTTTTTGCAACATCTTCTCCAATGACTGGAGCTAATGCAACGCCCATGCCCCCCATTCTCACTGCACAATAGATATTTTCCTGTATTTCTTTTATAATAGGCATCTTTTCAGTGCCAACCCCCATGATCCCGCTCCATCGATATTCAATACTAAAAGGTTTTCCCGGCAAAATTTTTTCATGAAGGAAATGCTCGAGCTCCTGCTGGATTTTTTCAGAAGTAGACATGTCATAAGTGCGCTCTTCATCAAACGCTTTGTTGCGTGCACCACCAAGCAGCACGCGATTGCCAAGGTTGCGGAAATAATAAAAGCCTTCATCGTAATGGAAAGTGCCTTTCCACGGCAAGCCTTGTATTTCCGAAGTGACCAAAACCTGCCCGCGGGCAGGCTCCACCTCAAGTTGAGGCAGAAGTTGTTTTGCAAATGCATTGGTGCAGATTAGGAAATTACCGGCTGACAGGCTGAAAGCCTGATTGGTTTGAAGGATGATTCTTGAATTGATCTTTTCAAAACTTTTTATTTCAATTGCATTCAGGACGGTTACGCCCATTGATTGCGCAAGATGCAGCAATGCCTGGCATAATTTGCCTGAATGCAGTTGCCCTTCCATCCTGTTTTCAATTAAATGATGAACATGGGCAAAACCGAATTCGCTTATTTTTTCATCATTTAAATAAAATGTTTTTTCTTTTTTAGTAATCTTTCTGAGTTTATGGTTCAGTACGTCAATTTGGCTGCGAAGTGCATTCGCCCCGTGCCCCTGGATGCCTGCTATCAGTTCATACCCTCCATGCCCTTCATACCCGATTTCTTTTGATTTAAAAACTTTCCTGATTTTCTTCAGCCCTTTATAGCGCATTTCCACAAGCTGCAGCATTTTTTCCTCGCCTGATTTTGCCGAGTCGGCCATCAATTCGGTAACACTGCCAAAGCATGCAAAACCTGCATTGCGTGTGCTGGCGCCAGTTGGTATAATGCCCCTGTCGATAATGGCAATAGACATTTTTGGGCATTTTTTTTTGAGGTAATAAGCGCACCACAAGCCAACAAAGCCGCTACCTGCAATAATCACATCTTTATGTGCCAGGAAACTTTCTTTTTCCCAAACGGATAGCTGGTACATGAGTTGAGTATTGAAAATATACGGGAAGGTATTCAAAACAAATCTTTTTCCGCTGATCCAGGCAATGGTTTAATTAACAAATTGTTCGCCCTGACAGGTCTGAAATCAGATTTTCAACCTGATTCTCTTTTTCTCCAGGAGGCCTGTTATCATTACAATGGCCCATGCATATAAAAATGATTTGACAATGCCCACAATGCCTGTTCGCCAAAAAAGCGGCAATACCATTGCAGGATAAAAAATGTTGTAAATAGCATAATGAAGATAAGGCAGCAGGTAAGCTGTCAGCGTGCTGGTGCCGGCAGGTTTGATCGTTTTAAACCAGTGCTGTTTTTGCTTGATATCCACGACATACATAAAAAACATAAAAGCAAAAATGTTGATACAGGTGCAGATCATTACCCAAGATGGCGTGGCCCTGATTTTAGAAATCCCACCCAGGCTGTGGCGCACCATAAAGCCGCAGGCCAGCATGGCCAAAGCAACAACTGAAAATACTGCCCATATTTTTTCCTGCTTACCTTCTTCATAAAATTTTTTGTACAAACAGGAAACCAATGCACCTGCCATGGTAAGCGCCGGCATGGAGCCGTTGCCAACAATCCAGATATATTTGCTGGCAGGTTTCAAAAAATCAAGCCAACCCGCGTTGAAGCAAATGTCAAAAAACAAAAAAGAAACCAAAGCGATAATTAATACTGAAGTTTTATTTTTTGCGAACAGGCAGATGAAGGCTGCTAACAGGTATGCCCAACCGATAAGGCCCAGGATGCCCCACCATTGTGGCCTCATCCAAACAGGATGGCCCTGGCGCAAACCACGATAAAAAACAGCCATTACCACAAGGATCAAAATACCTGCTACCTGCGAAAACTGCTTTCTGGTTTTTTTCATTTTCGGTGAATAGTCCATCCAGATCAGAAAAAAACCAAGGGTAATGAGCAACTGCCAATAAGGCTTTGGCACAAGCGCCCCAACTTTATCATAGTTTTCTAGGTTCACGTGAAAAAAGCCCATGACCAGCAGCGCAATTCCTCTGCCGGTAATATGCGCCATAATTTCACTATCAGAAGCGCCTCTCTCTATCCTTGCAGAAATGGCAAGCGGTATGGATAAGCCTACTATAAAAAGAAAAGCAGGAAATATAATATCAGAAAAATCGAGCGCATCTTCCATTTTGGCTGCATGCTCCAGCCACCGGGGAACGTCTTTATCAGACCAGAGATCGTTCACAAAAATCATCAGCAGCATGGTCACTGCACGGAACACATCAATGGACTGCAGCCGTTTTGGAAGTTTAAGCATGAATAAAACTTATTCTGTTAAAGGTAAACGAATAATCAATAAAGCATACTCTGTTAATTATTCATTGCTGCGACCAACTTCACCGCTTCTTTCGCTTCCTTTACATCATGTACGCGAAGGATGTTTGCGCCATTGATCAGCGCAATCGTATTCATTACTGTTGTGCCATTCAATGCTTCGCTTGCACTAATGCCAAGGAGTTTATAAATTGTTGATTTGCGCGAAAGGCCAACCAGCAAAGGCCTTTCCATCATGCTGAACACAGAAAGGTTTCTCAGCAACTCAAAATTATGTGCAATGGTTTTCCCGAAACCAAAGCCTGGGTCAATGATCACATCATGCACGCCGGCTTTTTTGCAAGCATCAATTTTTGCAATAAAAAAATCGAGCACTTCTTTTGTTGCGTTTTCATAATGAGGTTCTTTTTGCATGGTTTGTGGTGTTCCCTGCATGTGCATGCAGATATAAGGCACATGCAATTTGGCAACAGTGCCCAGCATTTTATTGTCCATATTTCCGGCACTGATATCGTTTACCATCGACGCGCCCGCTGCTACTGTTTCTGTGGCCACTTTTGAATGGTATGTATCCACTGAAATAATAGCGCCCGGAAATTTTTCGTGCAACAACATAACCGGCCCAATTATTCTTTTCAATTCTTCTTCATCGTTTAATGGAGTACTGCCAGGCCTGGTGCTTTGTCCCCCGATGTCTAATATATCTGCGCCTTCCTCCAGCATTTTTTCTGCCTGGCGCAAAACAGCATCGCTGTTCATAAAACGGCTGCCTTCATAAAACGAATCTGGTGTGATGTTGATGGCCCCCATAACCAGCGGGCTTTTAACCGTTAATAATTTGCCATTGCAATTGAGCGTGAACATTGGTATGTTATCTTTACATTTGGCGCAAAATTCATTAATAAAATTGAAAGCAGCACAAATTAAAGCAATGGCAGCAACCGACAAGCAGTATGAGGCAGCGGTTCAATCGTGCAAAGAAATTTTTATAAAGAAAACAAAAGATTATGGCACATCGTGGCGCGTGCTGAGGCAAATTTCGATTGCTGATCAGATATTCATCAAGGCACAGCGCATTAAAAATATTCAGCAAATAAAAACGCAGCGCATTGGCGATGATGTTGCCAGCGAGTTTAAAGGTATGGTGAATTACGGGCTGATCGGGCTGATACAACTGGACATAAATAATGAGGCAGTTGAAGATTTGCCATTAGCTGAAGCTGAAAGATTGTTCGACAAAAAAATTGCGGTTGCTAAAGAAACAATGCAAGACAAAAACCATGATTACGGCGAAGCCTGGCGCGATATGAGCCAGGAAAGTTTTGTAGACCTCATATTGATGAAACTGCTGCGCACCAGGCAAATTATTGCTAATGATGGAAAGACTTTGATTAGTGAAGGGATCGGCTCCAATCTCATCGATATCATTAATTATTCTCTCTTCGCGTTGATATTGATTGGAGAAGGAACGCATTAAACTTCTGATTAAAATGATTCAACTGATTCACCATGAAACTTTTTATAGGCGTTAGCCGGTTTCTCGTTGGCCTTCTTTTTATTTTCTCCGGCCTGATAAAAGCAAATGACCCGCTGGGGTTGAGCTACAAAATGCAGGAATTTTTTGAAGTATGGAATTTTCACCTGCTGGATAATTTTACGCTTGCATTTTCTGTGATCATGATCGTGTTCGAGATCATTGCCGGGGTGGCCATTTTGCTCGGATGGAGAATGAGGCTGTTCAGCTGGTTGTTATTGCTGCTCATCATTTTTTTTACCTTTCTTACCGGGTATGCCTACCTGACAGGCAAGGTGAAAGAATGCGGGTGCTTTGGCAATTGCATCCCCCTAACTGCCGGCGAATCCTTCACCAAAGATGTCGTGTTGCTGGCGCTGATACTTTTTCTTTTTGCAAACAGGAATAAAATCAAGCCCATTTTGCCGCAGGTGCCCAGCATTGCCATTTTGATCTTTGCCACCATAGTTTCATTTTCATTTCAATGGTTTGTGCTGCAGCATTTGCCCGCCATAGACTGCATGCCTTATCAAGTTGGGGTTAATATACTGGAAGGCATGAAACCGCCGCCCGGAGCAATACCCGACAGCACCATAATTACTTTTGTGTATAATAAAAACGGGGAGAAAATTGAATTTACCGCAGATGATTTCCCCAAAGATTTTGACAGCACCTACAAGTTTGTGAAACGCTATGACAAACTGATAAGAAAAGGGAACGCCGAGCCTTCTATTAAAGATTTTAACCTGATCACCTTATCAGGGGCAGACAGTACGCAGGAAATTCTTGAACAAAAAGGATTTAAATTATTTGTGTTTGTAAAAGAGCTTGCTGATCCCAACCCTTCATGGAACAAAGAATTTGCTGCTATCTATACTTTTGCAAAATCAAAACATGTTCCCGTTTATTTTATTACTGCTGATGAAGGCCACATGTTAGCATTCATTCAAAGAAACAATTTGGTTGAAGGCATTCAGTTGCTAAAATGCGATGCCACAGCTATAAAAACAGCAGCGAGGGTGAACCCTACTTTATATCTCATTAAGGGTGCTACTGTAGCCGACAAATGGGCCGGCGCTGATTTTGATAAAGCAATTTTAGCGATGAATGAATTGCCGGAAAAATGATCGATAGCCAATTCTTGACGAAAAATTAAAGAGATTTGTGAAGGCACAGGAATAGATGGCAGCACTAAAGCAATACCACTTATTTTTCAGGCCCTGCGCCAATCTGATTATTTGATCACCACTTCCTTTACCACTTTTTCTCCCAGCGCTTCGTTCACCCTTTCAAGGATCTTTTCTTTCTGGTACATCAGCTCGTTTTTTAGTGGTGCAACTGTTGTAGTAATATATAAAACCTGCCCGTGAATGTGGATCTTATCAGTGTACTTGGCGATTGTTTTCCCCATGATCTTTTCCCATGCTTCTTCAACCTGGAAAGCCTGGATGTAGCCTTTAATACGGCTTTGTTTCAAAAAATGTTTCATGGCATCTGCCATCGAATATTCGCCCATCTGCCAAAGATAGTTAGCAGTTGGCAATTTGCGGTTAGCAGTTTTCAGGTGGCAGCCAGGCGCCAGGCTGCCACAGGTTCAACCATAAAACTTATTATAGCGTTAAGCTGCCTGATGCATAGAGGTCTATCAATTGATATTTTATCGATAATCTTTCAAAATGGCTTTTAATTCTTTCGCCATGAGTGTCAGTAATAAAAACCTGCCCGCTGTTTTCAATGCAAGCCCGGCGGAGCAGGTTCTGCATGCGGCTTTCATCTAATTTTTCAAACACATCATCTAACAGCAAAAGCGGCGCAAAGCCTTTTTCATTTTTTAATATTTCAAACTCTGCAAGCTTCAGGGCAAAGAGCAGGCTTTTTCTTTGGCCTTGCGATGCAAAAGATTTGAACGATTGCCCGTTCATTGAAATGTCGATATCATCTTTATGAACGCCAATGCTGCTGCGCTGGAGCATCAGGTCCTTTTCGCGGAACTGTTTCAACAGGTTTTCAAATGATGAACTGAGCGCCTGGCTTTCATATTTTATATCTACCGGCTCATCTGCGCCTGCAATCTCCACATAAAATTTTTTCACTAACGGCAATAAGTTCTCAGAAAATCTTTTTCTTTCTTCAAAAACATAGGTGCCCGTTTTCACAAGCTGTTCGTCATATACATCCAGCAAATGATGATCGTGCTGTTTTCTTTCTGCAAGAGCTTTCAGCAAGCTGTTCCTCTGCTGTAATGTTCTATTATAATCCATTAGGCTCTGCAGGTATTTTGCATCGAGCTGGCAAAGCAGTGCATCAATAAACCTTCTTCTTTCTTCGCTTCCAGCGGTGATTATCTGCACATCATCCGGCGCAATGATAACGCAGGGAAGCTTTCCAATGTGCGCAGAAAATTTTTCATAAAGCGCTTCATGCCAAAAAAATTCTTTCTTTCCTGTTTCCCGCAAAATGCAAACAGCTTTTTCACATTCATCATTCACCTCAAATTCTCCTTCGATCCTGAAACCTTGCGCACCATAGCGCACATTCTGGGCATCTGATTTAGTGAAATAGCTTTTTGTGAAACAGAGATAATAAATAGCATCCAGCAGGTTCGTTTTGCCAACGCCGTTATTCCCGCAAACGCCGATTATCCGTTCATTAAAAGAAAATGACGAATGCAGGTAATTCTTAAATTGGTAAACCGATATGTTTGTTAGGCGGAACAACTGGCAAAATAAAATTGCAAGATAAAAGAATGCTGCCTCATCTCTTTAATCTTATGTGGTTTGATTCCTCGAAGCCCTGCTTCGAAAAAGAATAAACTGTTCCCTTATGCCGCGCCGGCTTTGCCGCGCAGTAGCAATTGAAAATGGCAAATTTCAAATTTTATAGCGGCAGAAGCGCATCGCCTAAAGGATGGCCATTAGTTGTTGCCTGGCCAGTTACAGGGAAATATCTCCCTTCCTTATTTCCATTGAACACCTTATCTTTGCCAACCTAAATTTTAGCTAAAGTGGCCACCAAATTTTCAAAGGAAACTTATTTATACTGGTACGAGCTGATGCAGCTGATCCGGCAGTTTGAGCTGATGGCTGAAGAGAAATACAAGATGGATGGGAAGATACGCGGTTTCTTTCATGCTTACATTGGCCAGGAAGCCATTGCAGCAGGCTGCATGACGGCCACAAAGCCTGAAGACAAATTTGTTACCGGCTACCGCGATCATGGCCTTGCCCTGGCAAAAGGGGTTAGCGCCAATGCCTGTATGGCCGAGCTTTACGGCAAAGCAACCGGAGCTGCTAAAGGCAAAGGAGGCAGCATGCACTTTTTTGGTGTTGAGGTGAATTTTTTCGGCGGGCATGGCATTGTGGGCGCACAGATTGGCACAGGAGCAGGCCTTGCATTTGCAGAAAAATACAAAGGCACCGATCATGTGTCGCTTACTTTTTTTGGAGACGGCGCAGCAAGGCAGGGCATTTTGCATGAAACCTTTAACCTGGCAATGCTATGGAAATTACCGGTGATATTTATTTGCGAAAACAACAACTACGCCATGGGCACTTCTGTAGAAAGGACTTCAAACGTGGTGGATATTTATAAGCTTGCCGATGCTTATGAAATGCCTGGCGATTCCATTGATGGCATGAGCGCAGAAGCCGTTCACGAAGGCGTGGCCAGGGCAGTGAAAAGAGCAAGAGAAGGTGGCGGCCCCACATTGCTGGAAATAAAAACCTACCGTTATAAAGGCCATTCCATTTCTGACCCGCAGAAATACCGCACGAAGGAAGAAGTGGAAGAATATAAACAGAGAGACCCTATTCAACAGGTCCTGGATACCATCCTGAAGCAAAACCTGGCCAGGCAGGAAGAAATTGATGCCATCAACAAAAGAGTAAGCGATACTGTTGCCGCATCAGTAAAATTTGCAGAAGATTCCCCCTGGCCTGATAATGACGAAGTGCTTAAAGATGTATATGTCGACAGGAACTACCCTTTTATTGTCGATTGAAAAATTAAAACCTGATTTAGCTAACAAATAAAAAATAAAATGTCTGAGATCAAAAAACATGTTCATGTTGAAACAGAAAGAAATGTAGTGACCGAAGTTGAACAGTTCTGGCAAAAAAAAGGTAAAGCCATCAGCTATGGCATAGCAGTTGTCGTTGTGCTGATCATAGGATATCTTGGCTATAAAAATTATATAGTAGAGCCAAGGGAGCAAAAGGCTAGCGAAGCCATGTTCCATGCTGAGGAATATTACCGCATGGACTCTGTTAAGCTTGCATTGAACGGCGACAATGTAAATGCCGGTTTTGTGAAAGTAATTTCGAAATATGGCGGCACAAAAGCAGCTAACCTATCGGCTTTTTATGCTGGCAGTTGTTACCTGAAACTGGGCGATTTCAATAACGCCGTAAAATACCTGAAAGCGTTTTCTACCCCTGTACAGCAATTGCAGGCAAGGGCTTATGGCTTGCTCGGCGATGCTTATTCTGAACTGAGCAAAAAAGAAGAAGCGGTTGATGAATACAAAAAGGCGGGGACTTATTTTGAGCAGGATGAGCTGCTTTCACCTGAATATCTTTTCCGTGCTGGGTATTTATTAGAAAGCATGGGAAAGAACAAAGAAGCAATTGAACTGTACCAAAAAATCAAAGACAGGTACCCCACCTCGCCGCAAGGGGCAGATATTGATAAATACCTGGCAAGGTTAGGCATAGTGAAGTAATAAATGCTTAAAACGGGTTGACTAACGCAAATCACTATTACAGTTTACAGTCTACAGTTTGCATTAGGCATTAAGCACAAATTATGGCAGAAATAACCAATAGCAAATTATTAGAAACAGCAGGCATCCCTAACAAAAAGGATGCCTGTGTTGTTATTGTGCGCACAGAATGGAACGAGCAAATTGTGAATGCGATGGAAAATGGCTGTATGCGCACATTGAAAAAATTCGGGGTAAGAAATATTTCAGTAGTGAATGTTCCCGGTGCTTTTGAAATTGCTTTTGCAATAAAAGACCATTGGGAGAAAAATAAAAAATCAAAAAAAAATAAGCCAGGCGCTTTTATTGCGTTAGGTTGCGTGATCCGCGGCGGCACCCCTCATTTTGATTATGTTTGCAAAGCCGTGACAGATGGCGTTGTGCAGTTGAATTTAATGCTGCCCGTGCCGACCGTTTTTGGAGTGCTTACTGTGGACGACCAGCAACAGGCCGAAGAGCGGATTGGCGGGAAGCATGGGCACAAAGGAGAGGAAGCGGCTATAACCGCATTAAAAATGATGTGCATTTAAAAAAATGATCTTTACGCTTAAACTTTCTTTCGTTTTATGATCCTCAGTAATGTTGCCAAATTGCTTTTTATTGGCCTTGTTCTCTTTTTAACAACAACAACATTAACCGCTCAAAAACTCATGCATGGTTTTGGCTTAACAATATCTGCTTTGCAAGGCACTTTGCACGAAGGCTCGGGCTATGAAAGTTTTTCAGTCGAACAAAATAACCTGACCTATTTCCCAAGATATAATTTTGTTGAAAATGAAAACAGCTCAATAAGTATTGGTGCGCCTATCGGCATTGGCCTTGGAATTGCTTCAAACACCTTCGGTAATGATGCCGGTGTGATTTTTTCATACGATTTGCCTATAGTAATCGATTATAATATTGGCTGCAAATCGACAATGGAAAACGAAAGCTCATTTGGCGGATATTTTGGAGCAGGTTTCGGATATAATAAAGTTAATATTTCCAGAAGCAGCTATTCGGATTTTGACGGCTCATCTTATGGACCTTTATTCAGGGCAGGTGTCCGTTTTGGCTCTGCTAATGAAAGCTGGCATGGGCATGGGGTTACCGTTGGGGCATTTTATAAAATGGGGCTTGAAAAAGACAAGCTTCATACCATTGGGCTTAATGTGTTGTTTGATTTATAGTTTAAAATTATAATTAAGACCTCAATCAATAACAATGAACGTCCAGATTTTTATACCGTGTTTTGTTGACCAGCTCTATCCACAAACCGCCTTCAACATGGTGAAAGTGCTGGAAAAAGCAGGATGCTCCGTTACATACAACAGCAATCAGACTTGTTGCGGCCAGCCTGCCTTCAATGCAGGATTTTGGGAAGATGCAAAAGATGTGTGCTCAAAATTTCTTAAAGATTTTTCCGGTACTGAATACATCGTTGCGCCAAGCGCTTCATGCACCGGTTTCGTAAGAAATTATTACAGCAAACTTTTTGAAAACTCCTCTATGAACAATACTTCGAAAGAGGTCCAGAAGCGGGTGTTTGAGTTTTCCGAGTTCATGGTAAATGTGCTGCATGTAGAAGATGTAGGCGCAACAATGAATGGCAAAGCCACTTACCACGATTCATGCGCAGGGCTTCGCGAATGCAGAATAAAACAAGAGCCCCGGAAATTATTGAGCCATGTAAAAGGGCTTGAACTTATTGAGATGAACGATGTGGAAACCTGCTGCGGTTTTGGAGGGACATTCGCTGTAAAATTCGATGCCATCTCTATCGCTATGGCCGAACAAAAAGTTACTAATGCGCTCGCTACCGGCGCCGATTACATCATTTCAACAGACCTTTCCTGCCTCATGCACATTGAAGGCTATTCACGCAATAAGGGCTACTCGTTAAAAGCCATGCATATTGCAGATGTGCTGGCAAATAGCTAAGCAAAGCTGTCTTTTCTGTTACACCTGCGCATTGTATATCAATCGGCTTGCCCGTTAGTTTTTTGCTTTTGCCATAAATCTTAAACGCTTACTGTAACCAGCTCCATAATTTTTTATAAAGCCATTCCCGTATTGATATCCGTTGATTTTGCCAATCATTTTTTTGGCCATGAAACCGGGCAACAAGCAACAAAATCACAAACCAATTTTCCCCACATCGCCATCATTTCTATTGATTATTCCTATGCTGCTTATTTCAATAGCAGCGGCCCTGTTCGCCAGCTTGTCATTTTAGGTTATACATAAGCGTTTGCCAGGTTATTTCTTGAAGCGGCCGCTTACCACAAGCTCCTTGCTTCCCTGGATATATTTATAAAACCCTTCACCGGTTTTTGCACCGAGGAACCCGGCTGTAACCATATTGGTCAGCAACGGGCAGGGAGCATATTTGGGGTTGCCAAACCCATCATAAAGTACATTCAAAATGGAATAGCATACATCCAGCCCGATGAAATCGGCCAGTTGCAGGGGACCCATCGGGTGGGCCATGCCGAGCTTCATTACCGTATCAATTTCTTCCACACCAGCAACACCCTCATACAAGCTGTGAATGGCTTCGTTGATCATGGGCATTAATATCCGGTTGGCAATAAACCCAGGGTAATCATTCACTGCACAAGGAATTTTACCAAGCTGCTTGGTAAGCCCGATAATTTTGTGTGTCGTTTCTTTTGATGTGGCATAACCATTGATTACTTCAACCAGTTTCATTACAGGTACCGGGTTCATGAAATGCATGCCAATCACTAATTGCGGCCTCTTGGTAACTGAAGCAATTTTTGTGATGGAAATGGAAGAAGTGTTGCTGGCAAGAATACAATCAATTGGGGCGGCTTCATCTATTTGCCTGAATATTTTCAACTTCAGTTCCATTTGCTCTGTAGCGGCTTCAACAACAAGCGAGGTGTTTTTTACCGCAGAAGTAATTTCTGTAGCTGTTTTTATATTCGAAAGCGTCGATCTTTTTTGGTCTTCTGTTAATATTGTTTTGGCAACCTGCCTGTCAAGGTTTTTTGAAATGGTGCGCAATGCCTTCTCCAACTGTGCTTCGCTAACATCAATTAAGGTTACCGGGAAATTATTTTGTGCAAACACATGGGCAATCCCATTGCCCATTGTACCGGCACCAATGACTGAGATGTGGTCCATTTTTGTCAGAAGCTGGATTTTAAAGGTTCAAAAGATTATTTGATGTAAAGATATTCTTTATAGATAAAGAAAGATGGGCGCAGATCATGTTGAATGAAGAACATAAATGTTCAGTTTGGTGTACTCTATTCAGCCCAAAAGCTTCCGGTCCGGGAAATCAGTTGTTGTTCTTGAAATCGCCTCTTTTCCATGCTTTAATGAAATCGGCCCAGGCCAAAGGATTGAAAATATTTTGAGGGGGCGCCTGGCCAAGATACGAATAGCGGGTAGCGCTTTGGCGGAGGTAATAGTTAGAAGCTTCTCTTGCATCGCTGGGCAGGCCGCGGAGTAAAATCCTGCGTTTAGCGGCTTCGGTATTTTGCCGGGCGATTTCAATATCATCGTCGGGCACACTAGTGTTCACAAAATCCCTGTCGAACTGTGCACGCGTTGGGCGGGGCTTAATGATGGTTGCAGGTAAATAAACTGTGTCGGTAACCATTAGTTGGATCATGCTGTACTGATTGCCCGGAAGGTTCCTTGGAATTTCAACTATTTTAGATTTATAGCCAATGCTGGAGAATTCGATCCTGTCGCCTTTTAACAAAGGGATGGAAAATACGCCCTGGTCGTTAGAGATGGTGCCCTGTCCGCGGCCTTTTACTGAGATAGATACGCCGGGGACACCTGTAAGGCTGTCTGCCGTCATCACAAATCCGTAAACCTGCACCACGGAGTCTTTCAGCTTTTCAAACTGTGCATGAGCTGCAACAGGCGCTGACAGCACCAGGAAGTATAGTAAAAATCTTTTCATTCGGTCAATGTTTCGTCAGTGATTTGTTTTGTTATCCATCATTTTACAAATTACAGGCTTTTGGCAAAGGGCCTTAGGCCAATAATACTGAATCTCGAGCTCATTATTGTACAACAGTACAAGGGAGTGGCACAACGATGTTGAACAAAGCACAAATGCCCGTGCCAAAATTAAATTTTTAAAATTAAATCGCGAACAAAGTAAGGGGGGCATTGGTTAATTTTGTCTCAAAATAGAGTTTTTAACAAAAAATTGCGCATGACAAAAGAAGAAATTTTAGCAGCACTGGGCACGGTGCAGGAGCCTGATTTGCACAAAGACCTTGTGGCTTTAAATATGGTGCATGATATTTCGGTTGAAAAAAATTATGTTTCGTTCACTGTTGAGCTTACCACACCGGCCTGCCCGTTAAAAGACAAGATAAAAAATGATTGTATCAAAGCGGTCAAAGCCATTAATAAAGATGCGGTGGTGAATGTGAAGTTTTCTGCGAATACAACAAGCAACAGGAAGCCGAATGAAATGTTGTTGCCTAAAGTAAAAAATATTGTTGCAGTGGTGAGCGGGAAAGGCGGGGTTGGTAAAAGCACAGTAGCAGCAAACCTGGCACTGGCCTTAGCAAAAGGTGGAGCGACCGTCGGTTTGATGGATGCAGACATTTACGGGCCAAGTGTGCCGATCATGTTCGGCGTGCGGGGCGAAAGGCCGATGATGATGGATGTAAACGGCAAAGGAATGATTGTGCCTTTGGAAAAATATGGCATTAAGCTGATGAGCATCGGTTTGCTGGTGGACGAAAAAAATGCAGTTGTCTGGCGCGGGCCAATGGCAAGCAGTGCCATTAAACAATTTGTATCTGATGTGAACTGGGGCGAGCTGGATTACCTCGTGATCGATATGCCGCCAGGCACGGGCGACATCCACCTGACATTGGTGCAAACGGTGCCTGTAACGGGCGTTATTGTTGTAACCACTCCACAAGAGGTTGCCCTGGCAGATGCAAAAAAAGGCATTGCGATGTTCGGGCAGGCCCAGTTGAAAGTGCCAATCATCGGGCTGGTAGAGAATATGAGCTATTTCACTCCGGCTGAGTTGCCAGGGAATAGGTATTATATTTTCGGGAAAGAAGGAGGGAAGAGGCTGGCTGAAGAATATGATATCCCTTTTTTGGGCCAGGTGCCCCTTGTACAGGACATCCGTGAAGGCGGGGACAATGGCGTGCCGGCAGTAATGAGCGATGATGCTGTTTCCCAAAAAGCATTTTCGGAATTTGCTGGCAATGCAGTGAGGAGCATTGCTATGCTGAATGCAAATATGAAAGTGGAAAAAGTGGCAGAAGTGGTGTGAGCACACCAATACTTATACTTATTGGCTTGCATCTTTAGAACAATCGTTGATCGCAAACTTTTTCAGTTGGGTTTTTTATAAGCACTGTATTTTTTCCTCTGTATCTTCTTTTCTTGATTTTGCAGGAAGTTGAAAGCAGTGCCAAATAATGCCAATGACAGGTAAATAAAAGCGGCAAAAGAGGAGAAGCATGAGGCAATTGTATAGCCAAAGCACAAACGTGCGCTTTGGCCATGAATAAATATGCAGATAAAAACCCTGTGTAAAGCGCATTGCCATTGTCAACACTTTGCTTATTAATTCTATCTTTATCTCATGTACAATGTACCTTATTTCAAGGCAGCAGGCCAGGAACAGGTTATTGATTTCATGCGCCAGCATCCCTTTGCCATTTTATGCGGTGTTGATGAGCACAACAGGCCGGTGGCTACTCATGTGCCCGTGTTGATTGAAGAAAGAGATGAAAAACTTTTTCTGACGGCACATGTGATGAGGAAACAAGACCATACGAATGTGTTTGCCGCCAATCAAAATGTGCTGGCCATTTTCTATGGGCCGCATACTTATGTAAGCGCAAGCTGGTACGAAGACAAGAAAGTTGCCGGCACATGGAATTACCAGGCCGTTCATGCAAGCGGGATATTACAGTTCCTGAATGAAGAACAGCTCCGCGATGTGTTGACAAAGTTGACTGAAAGATTTGAGAACAATCCTCATTCACCATCGCTGGTACAAAAAATGGATAGGGCCTATGTTGATAAGATGATGCAGGCAGTTGTTGCATTTGAAATTGAAGTGCAATCGCTTCAGCATGTTTTTAAACTGAGCCAGAACAGGGACGAGGCCAGTTACAAAAATATTATCGGGAATTTGGCTGACGGGGATGCAGATGCGAAAGCAGTTTCTGAATTAATGAAGCAGAATGCCGATAACGTTTTCAAAAAAAATGAGAAACGAGAATGAGGGGTTTCTGGAATAAATTTTTTTGTTTCTCATTTTTGTTCCTTCTTCTTTTCTTTGCGAAAATATTTTTTGATGAACAGAAGGCAATTGGTTGAAACCATCAGGGGAAAAAAGTCCTACCTCTGTGTCGGCCTCGATACAGATATTGCAAAAATCCCCAGGCACCTTCTTTCATGTGCCGATCCTGTATTTGAATTCAACAAACAGGTTATTGATGCTACGAAGGAATATTGTGTTTCCTATAAAATCAACACCGCTTTTTATGAGGCGCTTGGGGCAAGGGGCTGGGAAGCGATGCAGAAAACGGTTGAATATATCCCGTCCTCTCATTTTACAATTGCCGATGCCAAGCGGGGAGACATCGGCAATACTTCATCACAATATGCCAGGGCTTTTTTTGAAACCATGAATTTTGATGCAGTAACTGTTGCCCCTTATATGGGCGAAGACAGCGTAAGGCCTTTTTTGGAATATGAGGGGAAATGGGCAATTGTGCTTGGCCTTACCTCTAATGCCGGGGCGATGGATTTTGAATTGCAAAAATCTGGAGATGGGCTGTTTTATGAGAAAGTGATAAAAACAGTTTCCAGTTGGGGCACAACCGAAAACCTGATGTTCGTGATTGGCGCTACTAAGGCTGATGAATTCAAAAGAATACGCGAACTGGCGCCCGATCATTTTTATCTTGTGCCCGGGGTAGGCGCACAAGGGGGAAATTTGAAAGACATTTCGGAAAAGGCCATGAATGGCGATTGCGGGATATTGGTGAACCTGAGCCGGGCTGTTATTTATGCATCAGGTGAAAAAGATTTTGCAGCGAAAGCTGGTGAAGTAGCTTATCGGTATAAAAAAGAAATGGAAACATACATTGGAAAAAATAAAGGACTATCGCCCTGATTTTTTTTTATATTGTATAGAAAATTCATCGACTCGTTAAAATAATATAAAAGCCTGTTTATGAAGAAATCGTTAGCTGGTTTGTTGTTTTTTTTTGCAACCAGCATTTCCGCACAAACACATTTTTCTCCCGGTTATGTTATAAAGTCAAATGGCGATACTTTACATGGCTTTTTACAGGAAGAGTTCCGGCCGAATATTTTAACATCCCTACAGTTTAAAGATACGTCTTCTCCGATAGAAACTTTCACTCCCGAGGAGTTGAAATCTTTTGCTTATGAGCGGGGTGGAATATATAAGTCAATTTCCTTCAGGAACTCACTTGATGCCACAACCGATACTGCTGAAATTTGTTTTGCCCTTCAACTGGTCGAAGGCAATTATAATTTGTTTAGTTTCATCAGGAAAGGGCAAACTTATTTTGTTATAAAGGGCAATGGCCTATCGTACTTTTTGTATAATGATGTAACCAATGGCAATGGTGAAGTTTTGGTTGAAGGCAATTATTCATCCCGGCTCCGGTCGCTCGGCGCCTCGTGCAAACAAGCTTCCCTGATATCGCAGGAGATCGATTATTCGGAAAAGCAAATTGCCGTTTTTATTAATAAACTGAACAATTGCATTTCCCCAGGCACAAGTTCAGTAAACCATTTCAAGGAAGCTAAAATTGACATACGCTTTGCAGCATTTGCAGGGGGTATTTATATTGATAGATATCGCAACCAGGTCACATTGGACGGGGCGGCTGTATTAACATACCCACAGCTTTCCAGGAACATGTCAGTTCATATTGGGCTTCATTATGCGGGCATGGTTCGGGAAAGCCACAGCAAAGACTATTACGGCTTTGTAACGGGCTATGTATATAAGGATTATATTTTCTGCATTCCTTTGGCCCTGCAATACAATTTTACCAGGGGCATCATACAGCCTTTTGTGTACGGAGGTTTTGCACTGGCATTTATAAAAGAAAATCAAGCCACTTATTACTATAACCTTTCCCCATCCTTCTCCTCCTCAACCAAATTTGGTGTTTCGGCAATCGGTGCAGCGGGGATAGAAGGGCACATCAGCCAAAGGTTTTTTGTAAAAGCAGAATGGCGGTTTGAATTATACTTTCAACACCCGGTGCTGGGGCTTGCTTATACATTTTAAAGTGGCTTAAATTTATTTAGCTGCTTGCAGGCGGTTGCATGGGGCGAAGCTCTCCGATGCCGTTGGTTGTGTTTCGCATAGGCATGTGCGTTGGGCAGCACCAACAACATGGTATTATACATTGGCTGTTGCTGAGCTTAGCACAATCAAACGCACAACACCAGTGGCGAGGGGAATCAAAATGTTGTAGCTCCGCGCTCGGCGTTTTCTATGATGCAAACAAAACTATACAAGAAAACTGCTCGGTGGTATATACTTGGCCTTTTATTTGTTCGTTATACCCAGGGTTATTGCAACATACCATTTCACTCTGTTACGATAGAATGGGAAAAAGGATTGCTTTCTATTTTTGGTAGCCCGGGGTGCTGTGCGTGTTTTGTCCTGTTCTTTGCGCGAAGCGCTTCATTTTTTCAAATATGGGCAGCAACAACAAACACTGGTCAATAAAATTACGATGGAAAACATTAAGCCCCTTTTTTTATCAGCCTTGTTGATTTTATTTTTTGCTTCAACAGCTCCTAAAACAGAACGCGTTAAGTGGATAAGCCTTGCTGAAGCAGAAGCAAGCCTTAAAAAAGAAACAAGGCCGGTGCTGATCGACCTGTACACAGATTGGTGCGGGTGGTGCAAAGTGATGGACAAAAAAACCTACACCAATAAAGGCGTCATCAATTATTTGCAAAATAAATTTTATACTGTAAGAGTCAATGCCGAAACACGCGAAAAGTTGGTATGGCAGGAAAAATCATATAATTATGATCCTTCCTATAAAACCAATGAATTTGCTGTGTATATGACTCATGGCCGCCTGGCATTCCCGACTACCATCATCATTCCTGCAGATGGCAGCGGCCCGCAGGCCATACCCGGTTACCTCGAAACCAAGGACATGGAGCTGATCCTGAAATATTTTGCTGAGGGCAGCTACAACAAAGTTCCTTTCGATGAATATCAAAAAAATTTTAAGCACAGTTGGTAGGCCGTGGTAAGTTCGAAACTGCAGGCATGATTGATTGATATTGGTCAATTTTGATGGTTTTTGGGTAAAAAATCAATTTCTCCAACATTGTTTCAACATTAAATAATACTATCTTTGGTTTTTCATAGGATAAGGTTTAATGGTTAATGGTATTTGATTAGTGCAGCCTCCCGCAAGGGAGGCTTTTTGTTTTAGTGAACCGCCCGTTTTGATGTTTCATCAGGAAAACCCTTCGAGGCGGTTTGTTTTATTTGTATAAAAAAATTTGTTTACAAAAAAACGGCCCTGGTAAGCGGCCGTTTTCGTAGTTATTTTAGCAGCATATTAACCCGCCATGTGGGGGATGGCTTCAACTTTATATTCGCCTGCATCTAATTTCCTTTTTGTTTCTTCAAAAGCATGCAAGGTAGCTTTTATATCTGCATCGGTATGAACCGAAGTGGGAATGAGCCTGTAAATGATATGCCCCTTCGGGATAACCGGATAAACAACAATAGAACAGAAGATGCCGTAATTTTCGCGAAGATCAGTTACCATGGCCGTTGCTTCAGGGATATCGCCTTTCATATAAACCGGTGTAACCACCGAATCTGTTTTGCCGATGTCGAACCCTTTTTCTTTCAACCCGTTTTGCAGTTTCAGTGCATTGTCCCACAGTTTTCTTTTCAGCTCGGGGTGATTGCGGAGCAGTTCAAGCCGTTTTAAATTGCCCAGTACAAATGGCATGGGAAGACTTTTGGCAAATATCTGGCTGCGAATATTATAACGGATATAGTCGATGACCGTTTTATCGCCAGCTACAAAGGCGCCAATGGACGCCATTGATTTGGCGAATGTGGAAAAATACAAATCTATTTTATCCTGGGCCCCCTGCTCTTCACCTGCGCCAGCACCGGTTTTGCCAAGTGTGCCAAAGCCATGTGCATCATCAACCAGCAAACGGAACTGGTACTTGTTTTTTAAAGCTGCTATTTCCTTTAATCTTCCCTGGTCGCCAGCCATTCCAAACACGCCCTCTGTAATGACCAGGATGCCGCCAGCCTTTTGTTTTTCGATCAAAGCTGTTGCCCGTTGCAATTGTTTTTCGCAATCATCCACCTCGTTGTGTTTAAAAACATATCGATGGCCGGGATGTAGCCTCAGCCCGTCAATGATGCACGCGTGCGATTCGGCATCATACACCACCACATCATGCCGGCTGCATAATACATCAATAATGCTGACCATCCCCTGGTAGCCGTAATTGAGCAATGCTGCATCTTCTTTGTGAACAAACTCGGCAAGCTCTTTTTCCAGTTGCTCATGATAGTTGGTGTTGCCGCTCATCATGCGGGCGCCCATGGGCGTTGCAAGCCCATAAGCTTTTGCAGCATCGGCATCAGCTTTTCTGACCTCAGGATGATTGGCAAGGCCAAGATAATTGTTGAGGCTCCATACGATCATTTCTTTCCCACGAAACTTCATGTGGCTGTCTATCTCGCCTTCGAGTTTTGGAAAAGCGAAATATCCATGCGCTCTTTCGCGATGCTGGCCAATAGGGCCATAATTTTTTATTAATCTTTCAAAAAGATCGGCCATAAATTATTAAAGTTTATTATACTAAAAATTGCGGCAAAATTAATGTATTTAGGTTAAAGGCCAAGTTCGGCAGTATGAACAGTGCTATGTTTATTCGATTGGGCGAATGCAAAAGTATCCGAAAAAATATTGCCTGTTCTCATAAAAACAACTTTACCAGCATGGCAGTTAATGCATATTTAAAATACATTTGCTCAAAAATTTTTAATGATACGGAAATCGGTTGCTTGCATTTTTTTTCTATTCATTGCCTTTTTTTCTTTCTCTCAAACAAAAATCAACAACAGCGCAACTGCGGTGATCAGCAGGCCGAAATTGGTGGTGGGCATTGTGGTTGACCAAATGCGGTGGGATTATTTGTACAGGTATTACGGCCGTTATGGAAATGGAGGATTTAAGCGCCTCATCAATGAAGGGTTTTCCTGCGAAAACACAATGATCATCCACCTGCCTTCTTTTACTGCAGTAGGGCATAGCTGTATTTTTACCGGTTCTGTTCCGGCAATAAATGGGATAACAGGGAATGACTGGATTGAGCAGCTTTCCGGCCAGCACATGTACTGCACATCTGATAGCACCGTGCGAAGCATAGGCAACGAATCGGAAGACGGGAAAATGTCCCCAAGAAATTTATTGGTTTCTACAGTTACTGATGAACTTCGCATCGCAACCAATTACCAGTCGAGGGTCATTGGCATTTCACTTAAAGACAGGGCAGCAATCTTGCCCGCAGGGCATACCGCCAATGCTGCCTATTGGCTCGATGATGCAAGCGGCCATTTTATTAGCAGTTCTTATTATATGCCGCAATTGCCCGAGTGGGTAAATGCCTTTAATAACAAAAACGAAATTGCACAATTGGTGCACAACGGTTGGAACACCCTCTATCCCATCAGCACTTATGTCCAAAGCGATTCGGATAACCAGCCTTATGAAGGGAAATTCAAAGGAGAAACAGTTTCATCTTTCCCTCATGACATGAAAAAAAATTATGAAACCAGCAAAGGCAGTTTTCGCCAAAGCCCTTTCGGCAACACGTTGACCCTGGATTTTGCAAGAGCAGTAGTGGAAAATGAGGGTTTAGGAAATGGCAAAGCCACAGACTTTCTTACCATTAACTGTGCATCTACCGACTATGTGGGCCATTTTTTCGGCCCAAATTCAATAGAAGCGGAAGACACGTATTTGCGATTGGATAAAGACCTCGCAAAGTTTTTCCAATTTCTTGATGCAAGGGTCGGCAAAGAGCGCTACACTGTTTTTCTAACTGCCGATCATGGCGCAGCGCATGCAATTGGCTATATGCAGGAGCACAACTTGCCTGCTGATTTCTTTCTGCCAGGCCCTATCATCAAAAACCTTAATCAGGTACTGGAGGAGAAATTCGGGCTACAAAAATTAATCCTGTCCGGTGAGAATTACCAGGTGAATTATGATATGAGAAAGATCTACGACCAGCACCTCGATTTTGATGCGATTAAAAAAATATCAGTAGCGTTTTTACAGCAGCAGCCAGGGATACAGTATGCCGTTGATGTGGCAAAAATTGGGGAAGCCCCGATCCCGCAGCCCATAAAAGAAATGATCATTAATGGATATAATTTTAAAAGGAGCGGGCCGGTGCAAATAGTTTTGGATCCGGGATGGTTTGAAGGCCATGGCAAAACAGGCACCACGCATGGTTCCTGGAACCCTTATGATACACATATCCCGCTTTTGTTCATGGGCTGGGGGATCCGTCATGGCTCAACCAACCGGGTTGTGCACATGACTGATATTGCTCCAACTGTCTCAGCAATGTTGCATATTCAAATGCCAAATGGCTGCATCGGGAAGCCCATCAGCGAAGTGATCAGCAGTAAGTAGCGGTTGCAAGCAATATGTGTTAATTCGGCTCGTGTCAAGCCGCATTAACAATGAATAATTGAACATTAACAATTGTTCATTTATTCATTACTGTTAATTTTGTAAAAACTTTTTTTATGAAGAAAGTAAAATTTTATCCGCGTTATTTCCTTTTCCTGGTTGTTGCGCTTGTCTGGCAAGGAACCGTTTTCTCACAATTTAATCTTAATGATAAATTGCCAGTTGACCCAAATGTGAAAATGGGAAAACTGGCCAACGGCCTTACTTATTATATCCGTAAGAATGAAAAGCCGGAAAAAAAAGTGCAGCTGCGCCTGGTAGTCAATGCCGGCTCCATTCTTGAAGATAATGACCAGCGGGGCCTTGCCCACATGATGGAGCACATGAACTTTAACGGGTCTGCTCATTTCCCCAAGAACGAACTGGTAAACTATCTTCAATCCATCGGTGTTCAGTTCGGGGCTGACCTGAATGCATATACCGGTTTTGATGAAACGGTTTATATACTTCCCATCCCTTCTGATGATTCCGGAAAAGTTGAAAAAGGCTTTACCATTCTTGAAGACTGGGCGGGCAACGCTTTGCTCGATCCTGCAGAAATTGACAAGGAAAGAGGAGTGGTTTTGGAAGAATCCCGCCTGGGCAAGGGCGCAGCAGAGAGAATGAGAAATAAGTATTTCCCAAAGTTATTCAATGGTTCGAAATATGCGGTGCGGTTGCCCATTGGCATTGATGATACAATCAGGCATTTTAAGCCGGCAACCTTAAGGCGCTTTTATAAAACATGGTACCGTCCCGATCTGGAAGCAGTAGTTGTGGTGGGCGATATAGACCCCAATGTTGCAGAGCAGGAAATCATAAAACATTTCAGCCACTTTAAAGGAGCCCCTCCGGAAAGGCCAAGGCCTGCAATCACGCCAATACCTTCACGAAAAGAAAGTGAAAGCATGGTGCTTGCCGATAAGGAGCAAACGTACAATGTGCTCCAGATTTTTAATTATTTTGAAAAAGATAAGCCGATGGTTACCTGGGCTGACTACCGGGCTTCAGTAATAGAAGATTTATTTACAGGAATCGTTAACCAGCGCCTCAGCGAGCTTACCCAGCAGGCAAACCCTCCTTTCATTTTTGGGAGCACCAGCTTTGGCTCTTTCGTCAGGGGGTATAGGGCTTTTACTTCAGTAGCTTTGCTTGGCGACAAGCCTGTTAAAGATGCGGTTGACGCAATCATTTCTACCACTGAAAGCGTAAAGAAATTCGGCCTTCTTGAAACAGAACTGGAAAGAGCCAAAAGCAGTTTGCTGAATGCAACCGAAAATGCTTATGAGAACAGAGATAAAACCGAATCGGGCCGTTTTGTCCAGGGATACATCAATAACTACCTTAGCCATTCACCGATGGTGGGTATTGCTAACCGTTATGAGTTCCTGAAACAGGTGCTGCCCGGCATCACTTTGCAGGAAGTGAATGCAGTAGCAGCAAAAACGGAAAGCAAACAAGGAAGGTTTGTGCTGATCACTGCCCCGGAGAAAATGAAATCTGCATTGCCCTCCAATCTGCAGTTGATGGCAATGGTAAACGATGCTTACCGATTGCCGGTGAAGCCTTACACAGAAAAAGCCATTGCAAGATCGTTGATCAGCAAACTTCCGCCTGCGGGAAAAATTACAACAGAAAGCAAAGACAGCGAACTGGGAACAACGAACCTTACATTGAGCAACGGCATCACCATCACGATCAAACCAACCAATTTTAAAAACGATGAGATTTTAATGGATTCCTGGCGTTGGGGAGGTTCCAGGAACTATGGATTGGCCGATAAAGAAAATGCAGCGAATGCCGCAACGATTGTACAGTCAATGGGCGTAAAAGACCTGTCTCCGGTCGATCTTCAAAAATTCCTGTCCGGCAAAACAGTTTCTGTTCAGCCATATATTAATGCGCATGATGAAGGCATGCAGGGCAGCAGCAGCATAAAAGACTTTGAAACATTCCTGCAGTTGGTGCATTTGTATTTTACTGACCCAAGAAGAGATGAAACACTTTTCCAGTCATTTATTAACAGCCAAAAATCTTTTATAAAGAATTTGTTGAACAACCCAAGGGCCTTCTACCAGGATACGCTCGCAAAGATTGAATATGCGAACAACCCATGGGCCGGCGGGTTTCCGCATGCAGAAGATTTCGACAGGATAAACCTGGACAGGGCTTTGGCCATTTATAAGGAGATATTCGGCAATGCCTATGGTTGGCATTTTACCTTTGTGGGCAATATTGACCTGGTACAGGCCAAACCTTTGCTGGAAGCCTATTTAGGAAGTCTGCCTGCATCTGAAAAAGAAAATAAGTTCACCGATGTTGGTTTAAGACCGGTTAAAGGAGTGGTCGATGCTTCAATTAAAAAAGGGGCAGAAAAACAAAGCCTGGTTACCGTTATTTTTAATGGCGAAGCTCCTTACAGCGAAGAAGAAGCGCTCAAACTAAAAGCGCTGACTGATTTGCTTACCATAAAAATCATCGAAAAGCTTCGTGAAGACATGAGCGGTATTTATGGTGGCGGAATGCACAGCAGTTTTGAAAAAAGACCATACAACCATTATTCAGCTTCTTTGTCATTTCCTTGCGGCCCTGAAAATGTTGATAAGCTCGTGCATGCAGCATTCGGTATTATAAAAGATGTGCAGGAAAAAGGCGCAGAAGAAAAAGACCTCGAAAAAGTGAAAGAAACAATGAAAAAGCAGAATGAAGATGCGATGAAAGAAAACCAGTATTGGTTAGATGGGCTCAGTTCGGCATGGATCGAGCGGGAAGACCCGAACTGGATATTGCAATATGCAAAAAAAGTAGGGGCACTGTCTTTACAGGATATCCAGGAGGCTGCAAAAAAATATCTTGACATGAAAAATTATATCAAAGTAGTGTTGTATCCTGAAAAATAGTTTTTGCTTCAAAATCAGAACAAAAAAACCCCTGCAATAACATGTGCAGGGGTTTTTGTTAATGCACATGCTTAATTTTTGCCCATTGAATATTGCAACTTTGTTGTGTGAGGGCGGACTTTAAGTATAGGTAAATATGTGGTCAATGAATATGCAGCAAAGTATGGCACTGAGTTTTTTTGAGCTTCACTCATAAATCCTCATCGCTGTTTTTTCTACTAAATTTTTCGGCATTAGCCATACCATAAATGCACCAAGTTTGTTGATGAAACCTGTTATTACCTCGGCTTTGCCTGCAAACATGCTTTTTACTGCCATTTTTGCAACGGCTTCTGCTGTCATATTCACTTTCTTAGCAGTTTGCAAACCTTTTTCACCAATTTGGGCACGCACTACAAAATCAGTATCTGTAGAGCCCGGGGAAACAGCTGTTACTGAAACGTTTGTTTTTTTTAGTTCATGCCTCAATCCACGGCTATAGCTTAATATAAAAGCCTTGCTCGCCGCATATACGCTCAAATAAGGAACAGCCTGATAAGCAGCAGAGCTCGCGATGTTAAGTATGTAAGATTTTTTCTGTCGCTTCAACATGGGCAAAAACAGTTGGCATAACAGAACGGGCGTAAACATGTTCACCTGCATCATGTTCATGTTTTCTTCCGGCGTGTATTTTTCAAAAAGGCCGCTTAAGCCATAGCCGGCATTGTTCACCAAAATTTCGATTTCGAAATTATTTTTTACGCACCAATCGAACACAGCATGTGCTGCATCAGCGCGGGAGAGGTCAGCGGGCAGGTGATCGACTTTGACATTGAATTTTTCAGCAATATTTTTGGCAACTGATTGTAACAGATCACCGGACCTGGCAACTAAAAGCAAATTAATTTTTTTGGAGGCAAGCTGTTCAGCGATGGCCTTACCAATGCCTTTGCTGGCTCCTGTAACTAATGCGTATGCCATAAGTGGGGCAAATTTAACATTAACCTATATGCAATAGTAATTTATTCCGGTCCATGCAATAAAAAAGGCCAACATCAGTCAGCCTGTGAAATAAATTTATCCGGTTGTTTTATGAAAGGGATATTTTAATTCTGGATCCTGGAAGCGAGGCGATGATAAAAAGGCGTTTTGCTTTTTTCGTGCTTTGGCATGTATTTCCCGGTAATGACCGGCACATACATCACGCGCCGCCTGCTGGCTTCGCCATAATGGGGCGATTGTTGGGCGCGGTGCCATAAACGCCCGTCATGAACAGTAAGGTCGCCTGCATTCAAATCAAACCCTATTTCTTTTGGGTCGGGATTGTTGTCAATAAAATATTTTTTGCCGAACAACAATTTCATCATGTTCTGTTTATGTGTGCCTGGCAAAATCCTCAATCCCCCATTTTCAAATGGGCAGTCATCGAGGTGGATGCCTACGTTCAGCATGGGCAATATTTTTTGCCCGAGGAAAAGATCGCGGGGGCTATCTGTGTGCCATCCCATTTGGGTGAATTTGCTATCTGGCATGCGCACATAATTATTCAATATCAGCCCGTCTTTTTCATCCTCGGCGATGCGGCCTTCGTAGGGGTGCAAAAATTCAATAAGCCCCTGTAGCCTTGGGTCGCGCAGCAAGTCGCTGAACACGCTACTGTACTTGTTTAAAAAGCACATGCGCTGTATCATGGTATGGCCCTTGTCATCTTTCCCGAATTTCAGCGGGATGCCGTTTACTTTTTCTTTGCCCTCACTGAGCCATTGGTTTTCTATTCTTTTTATTTCAGAAATAAAAAGCTGCACTTGTTCGGGAGTAAAAACTTTTCTGAAGACGATAGCGCCGGTTTCATCAAATATCTTCAATTGTTCAGGGGTCAGTTTTTCTTCCAACGTAAAATCTGGGGTTGCGAGTTTTTTCATAATGCTTAGCGTTTGCCTAAAAATAAAACCTTATTCTCAGTCTATGTTGGAACCTGTAAATCCAGGATGTAATTTTAATTTTAACAAATTGTGATTTTATATTAATCTGCAAATGTAATAAAATAACTTTTAAGATGTTATTTTGTGTTCTTAGTCAGCTAATCTCTATAGTTATCCTTAAAACACCGTAGTGCGCTCGCAAAATAAATCATTTTTCCGCATTTTCGCCATGGTTGTATTGTTAGCTCCTTTCCATAGAGCAAAAGCCCAATTGGACACACTTAAGCTGCGTTCCTCGCGTAGCGTATTGGTGTTGCCTGTAGTTGCCCGTTCAATAGAAACAAGCTGGTCGTTCGGGCTTGCATCATCATTCACGTTTCATATTAATCCTAAAGACCGGCTCTCCAGGACCTCCAACCTGCAGGCACTTGCACTTTATTCTCTTCGAAAGCAATTTGTAGTGGCTATCAATGGCTCGATATATTTCCCTGGCGAGAAATATATACTGAACCAGCAATTGTCATACAGCTATTATCCCGATAAATTCTGGGGCTTGGGCAAAACTTCAGCAGACAGCAGCGAGGAAAATTATAGTTACAAGCAATACTATATTTATTTGCACCCACAAACTCATCTTGGAAATAAGATATATGTAGGCCTTTTATATGAATTCCAGCGCCTGTTCAGCGTGAAATATGATTTAGGCGGTTTATTTGACAGGGAAAATATTTATGGGCGCAATGGGTACCATGTTTCAGGTTTTGGAGCGAGCTTTACATACGACACCCGAAACAATGCTTTTTCTCCTGATAAAGGAGAGATGTTGCAGTTCTACTTCAACCATTTTGCGAATTATTTCGGCTCCGATTACAACTACACCAATTTTGTTGTTGACACCCGGAAATTTTTAAGGACACATAGGCGCCAGGTGCTGGCCGTGCAGGCCACTGCTTCTTTTAATGCAGGAGAGGTGCCGCTGCGCAGCCTTGCTTTGTTAGGGGGCTCAAGTAAAATGAGGGGATATTACGAAGGCCGGTACCGTGATAAAAACCTTGTAGTTATCCAGGCTGAATACCGGTTGCCATTATTCTGGAGGTTTTCGGCAGTTGGTTTTGGGGGTATTGGCAATGTGTCTGACAGGCTGAGCGATATGAATTTTCAGTACCTGAAATATTCATTTGGCACAGGCTTAAGGTTCGCCCTCAACACTGCAGAAAAACTAAATTTAAGATTAGATTATGGTATTGGGGCCGGGAAGTCAAATGGTTTTTACCTGCAATTAGGAGAAGCATTTTAAGCCGCTGATCATTGGGCGAGATGTTGAATCTGCCCCGCTCAGTTTGTGAAGGAAGCGATGTGTCAATACAAAAAATCGCCTCTATAACTAAATCCCCAAATAATTTTTTTTGCACATATATAGCATACGAATGCAAAAAAAGGTGCAGCCAGCACATCAATGGTATAATGTACATGCTGCACAAGCAGGAGAATGCCTATCATAATGGAAGCGATGAAGGCAAAAATTTTATCTGTTTTTTTTCTAAGGCAGAAAAACATCAGGAAAGCAGTTGATGTGTGGCCTGAGTAAAACAGGTCTTTTGTAATAAAAGTGCGGCCATAAAAGACGTTGCTTAATGGGTCGATCATCACCAATAAGCCTTTTGGGGCATTCAGCGCAAATAATGAGATGGTAGCAATCCGCATAATGCTTAACAGCATATAGGCCCAAAGCATCACAATAAAAATGCCAGGCTGCTGGACCATTCTTACTAATAAAAATAGCGCAAGCGCCCAAACAAAAAGAAAAATCAGTACAGAAACATCGTGCGGCTCAATCCGGCTTAGGAGCCAGTCGTTGAGCACGGGGCCGTTTCTTTTTTCTATATAATTGAAAAAAGAAGGGAAGAATGAAAATGTTGCCGCCAGCGCAATGCTGCCTAAAATGGTTTGTAACCTAAAGGACCTGAAAGACCAGGCAGCCTGCCATTTGTTCCTAAAACCTTGCTCACTTTTCTGGGCCATAAACGTAATAAAGGCAGCAAAATTAAATGAGAAATCACAAATAAAGTATCATAAAGTAAAACAGGAATGCAACCAGCGCCAAGCCCCTGCGCTCCTTTTTCATTCCCAATCTTTCGCTCTTGATTTAGGGTTTTAGAAATGCCATCTTACAAAAGCTTCCATAGCTGCAAATTTGGTGAGCCCAAGCTGGGCATATAAACCAGCAGTATTTGCATTTCTATGTTCTGCCCTTTGCCAGAACTCGCGGCTGTCGCTTCCCTGGAATGGAACCATATCTTTTTGGGACTGGTGGATGAAAATCCCATATCGCTTTTTCATTACCTGGTCGGGGCTCATCGGGATGGCCATTTCAATTTCGCTGATGTCCCATTCCTGCCATGCTCCTTTGTAAAGCCATACCCAACAGTCGTTCACCCATGCTTCCTTATTTGCTTTCAGCCTGCGGAATGATTCGAACACAATATCAAGGCAAACTTTGTGGGTGCCATGAGGGTCTGCAAGGTCGCCTGCGCAATACACCTGGTGGGGTTTTATTTTTTGCAATAAATCCATTGTCAGCCTGATGTCTTCTTCGCCCATTGGTTTTTTTTCAATGGTGCCCGTTTCATAAAAAGGGAGATTTTGAAAATGGATGTTCTCGTCTTTTAGCCCCACGTAATGGCATGTTGCTTTTGCTTCACATCTCCTGATCAGCCCTTTAATGTCCCTGATGTCCTGTGTATCGATGTCGCTGTCTTTTTTATTTCTCAGGAATTCAGTGGCTTCATGCAAAGCTTTTGAAGAAGTGTCGTTGTTGATGCCCTTCAGATGTTCAAACCCAACTGCAAAATCGAGAAAACGGGTAACAAATTCATCCGTTACTGCGATGTTGCCCGATGTTTGATAAGCTACATGCACATCATGGCCCTGGTCGTGCAGCCTCATGAAGGTGCCGCCCATTGAAATAATATCATCATCGGGATGGGGAGAAAAAATTACACTGCGTTTTGGGAAAGGCTCCGACCTTTCAACACTTTTTTGATTGGGCTTGCCGCCCGGCCAACCGGTAATGCTGTCGCGCATCATATAAAAAACCTGGAGGTTGATCTCGTACGCATCGCCTTTTTCAACAAGCAGATCGCTGAGGCCATTGTCATTGTAGTCGGCATTGGTAAGGCTTAAAATCGGTTTTTCTAATTTTAGCGCCATATTAATTACTGCCTTTCTAATTATTTGAGGAGTCCACTCACAGTCACCCGTGAGCCAGGGCGATTTGAACCGTGTGAGTTCTGACGCAGCAAGTTCATCAGTCACAAAAATACAGTCATGGTGCTGTTGCAATAATGAAGCGGGCACCTGTTCTGTCATTTGGCCTTCTATCGCTTTTTGTAAAACCGGCGCCTTCATTTGCCCCCATGCCATCAATATGATTTTTTTTGCTTTCAGTATGGTGTCTATCCCCATGGTAATGGCAATCCTGGGGACCTTAGATAAATTCTGAAAGTCGTGCGAGTTGGCGATCCGCGTGGAATTATCGAGAGGCACCAGTCTTGTTTTAGAAAAGATGCTGGAGCCGGGCTCATTGAAACCAATATGCCCGTTGTTGCCAATCCCTAATATCTGCAGGTCGATGCCACCTGCTTCTTCGATTAGGTGTTCATAATCGGCACAATATTTTTTTATGCCTTCTTTTGGCCAGGTGCCATTGGGGATATGGCAATTTTTAGGGTCGATGTCTATCCTATCAAACAATTGCTGCTTCATGAACCTCTTGTAGCTTTGCAGGGCATTCCCTTCCATTGGGTAATATTCATCGAGGTTAAACGCAACTACATTTTTGAAGCTTAGCCCTTCTTCTTTATGAAGGCGTATCAGCTCGGCGTATAAAGTTTTGGGAGAAGAGCCGGTAGCCAGGCCAAGCACGCATTTTTCTCCTTTGGCATTTTTTTCCCGGACCAGTTTTGCGATCTCATTGGCAATGAATTGAGACCCCTCTTTGATGTTGTTAAATTTTTTTACAGGAATTTTTTCAAACGAATCTACCATGCTCATAAGCTATTTTTTTTTGATGAATTGTGATGGATAATCTTTTTAAAACTGCGTAAATGTAAAATTGATTTTTTTGAAAAGCTCTTTTCACTGAAAATAATTAAGCAAATGGTGGCGATGGAAAGCTGGCCTGTTTTCGGCAAAGCGTTTATTATAACCGTAGTTGCGTGGCAAGCCATAATTTTTTTTAAAATGAATTTAAACCAGCCCTAAAATCTTATCGCGCACCAACAAGCAGCATCCCGGCAGCCCGGCTTTTTGGTCAATCGAAGACAAGGATATTTTTGTGTCGGCATTGACCATGCTTAAAGAATAGTGGATAATTGATGATTTCACAGGCAGCAGCAAAGGGTCGCCCAATACCGCCAACATGCCGCCCAGCACAATCAGTTCGGGGTTAAGCATATTGATGGCTACGGCAAGCCCCTTGCCCAGGTTGTGTGCTATTTCGGAAACGGCTTCAATTGCTAAATTGTCGCCATGCTTTACTGCATCAATAATATCTTCCAGTTCAATAAACCCTTTTTTAGCGATTACTTTTTGCAGGCTGCTGCTGCTGCCTTCCACGATTTTTTTGTTGATATAATCGATCATGGCCAGGCCAGATGCCTCGGTTTCCAGGCATCCTTTTTTTCCACAGAAACAAATTTTTTCATTGTTGAACATGGGGATATGGCCAATTTCACCTGCATAGCCGGATACACCATAGACGGGCTTTCCCTCAACGAAAATACCGAGCGCCATGCCATAATCAAGGTTCGCTATGCAAACATTTTTTTGAGTGTATGGCAGGCCGTAATTGCCAAAATGATATTCACCATAGGCGATGGCCCGGCTGTCATTATCTAAAAAAACGGGCAGGCCCAATTCCTCTTCCAGCTTTTCTTTTACAGGGGCGTCACCAAAATGGTAGATACTTAATATCTGGTTTGTTTTTACGTTGATCCTTCCTGCCAGGCTCAGCCCTACGCCAATAATTTTTTCTTTCGGGATGGGGCTTTCACATAAAAACTTTTTTATTTCTTTTATCACTGCGTTTAATGAATCGCCGGCATCGGTAAAATCAAATGGGATATTTAACGAAGACCTGGCTATGCCTGCATTGAAGCTCATCAGGCCGATATTGATTTTGTATTTCCTTATTTCAACCCCAAGGAAATAACAGCTTTCGGGGTTCAGGCTATATATGGCAGCCTTCCTGCCAAGCCCGTCCGTTTTTCGGCCGGTGTCGATCGCTAAGCCTTCTTCCAACAGGCTGGCCATAAGGGCTGTTGTTTTTGGGATACTGATATTGAGGAACTCAGCAAGCTCAGGAATGGTAGCCTCGCCTTTTGCTGTCAATTGGCTGATGACTTTTTTCTTCCTGCTCTGGTTCTTGAATGCCACGCCTGAAAGCACAGCGCTTTGGCTATGGGTGAAAACGGAATAGCGCATAGATCCACAATTTTACGAGTTGCCAGGAGTTAGGTAAAACAATTACAAATATACAAGTTTATAATAATTTTTTTTATTAATAAAAGGCTATTACATAAAATAATTTTTTTAAAACAACAAATAACAACATATTTTTTACAGAAATGCAAGCATTGTTTAATAACCAAAAAAAACTGCATTATGAGAAGCTTGAGAAAATTATTATTTCTAATCATGCATTAGAGAAAAAGAATGATCGATTATTTTTCCTGGCTATATCGAAGAGACCGTCTAACCATTTCCTTTTTTCTCCGGTTGCTGATATGTTAATATGAATTTCCCTGCATGTTTGCTGATCCAACTTCCCAATGCAAAGCAGTAGCCTGCGACTTGGGGTTAAGGACTATTTGTCGGGACAGGCTCATCAGGTTATATGCTATCATATAGTCCTGAAAGCCGCATATTTGCTCTGCCGGAAACCCAAGATTAGTAACGTAGAGGCTGTACCGGTATTTGCCTACCGGCTCATCAAACAATAAAAGCTTGCCTGTGGCTTTTATAAGTATTTCAATATTCTTACTCACCGCTATCATTCTTCTTGGCTTTTTCCATTCGGGTGATCAATAGCCAAACTCGCATATTTCCATCCCGTCTTTTAATGCCCACCATGCTTTTTGCAATTGTAATCCTTTCTTTATAGCGGGATACATCTTTACCGCTATAATATAGCTGGCTTGCTTTTCTGTTTCCAGGTAATTTAAAAAATCATGAGCATAAAATCCGCTATCAGCTCTCGCCAATCCGACTTCTTTATCTTTTAATATTTCAAAGGTTTCATCAATAAATGCTTTGCAGTTACTTAGCGCTGCGGTGTTGCTTGGTCGAAGCCAGGCATTGGCTACTATGCGGATTTTTAGTCTACCTCAGAAACCCACCGCCTTAGGCGGTGGTTATGTACTCGGGGCTGTGCCGAATGCTTAAATTTGAGGGATGAGCAAATATAAGAAGCAATCTCACGTAGTATATAAGTGTGATTATCATATAGCGTGGGCTCCGAAGTACCGTTATCGTATTTTGACGGGCGCTGTTGGCAAACAGGTCGATGAAGACATTCGGAAAATGAGTGAATGGCTTGGTTGTGAGATATCTGAATTGAATGTTCAGGCAGATCATATTCATGTGGTGGTAAGTATCCCGCCGAAGATATCGGTATCGGTGTATATGGGCACGATAAAGGGAAAATTGGCGATAAAATTATTCAAGAGCTATCCGATGCTGAAAAAGAAACCGTATTGGGGGAATCATTTTTGGTCAAGGGGATATTTTGTGAATACGGTAGGGATAAATGAAGATATGATTAAGCGGTACGTAAAATATCAGGAAGAAGAAGAACGCAAAGAGGAAAGCAACCAACAGGGCTTCGACTTCGACCTTGGAATTTAGCCTTTGGCTTCATTCTTCAATCCTCCTGCTTTGCAGGTGGTGGTTAAATATAAATGCCATCAATGAATGGTGCGATGCTTAGCCCGGTTTGTTGGGATTGTAACCCACTTTGCTGCCTTCTTGATCACCATAACGAGTTATTACAGAGCTATCAAAGTTAACCGTGATATTTTTTATTTTTAAATTATCTATAAACCATCTTTGTAGCGGTACAAATACTTCTGTATTCCGTTTCCAACTGAATTTTTTAAAAAACCTAATGTAGGTACTTTGTGATGGCGGGCGCTTGTTTCCAACCAAATATTTTTTGCAATACTTTGTCATACCGTTAGTGTGCCGAATGGCTGAACCTGCCTGCTCCTATCCAGATGCTGGCCCAAAAACATTCGCTGGTTTGCGTCGCTGTATATCCCCGGTTGGGGCCTTTCTCAGGCAAATTCAAGCTACACATAAATTTTTTTATCCCAATGCGATCAAGCATGTCTTTCATCAACTTCATGCTACTTCAGGTTATTGCTTTTTTATCAGTAAAAACCACTTCTATTTCTTGCACCATCTTGGTTTGTTTGTTTATAAAGACAAAGCTATGTTTATCAATCATCCTTATGTACTTTGGAATATCCTATTGCATAAAATGGGATAAAAAAAGTAATCCTTGAAACCGAGGAAGAGGCGAAGTTTTTTGAAGAAACTTTTGCTTAATTCAGCTTGGAAATATCGAAGTTGCGCTTAAATACCTGTTAGATATTGCAAAAGAGATTTGAAACAGGTAAAAACCAGGATTTGCAGGTTTATAGTTTGCCTTGAGCTATAATAGTTAGTGCTTTATCTTACAAAAGTAAAGAGAGGTAAAATAAAAAAGGAGCCAACTGTCGTGCTCCTCTTAAGCGGACCGGACGGGACTCGA
>JAFEAJ010000004.1:0-42920 GCA_018266455.1 Bacteroidota bacterium | reverse complement strand
GCATTCTAACCAACTGAACTACCGATCCAACCTTTTTAAGGACGGCAAAGATAATAGAATTGGGTTTTTCAAACAAAACTTTCACTACAAATCATGCTTCCCTTAATTTTACATCCACCAATAAATGATGCGCTTTATGCCGCAAGACAAAAACCGACAGTTTCTTGATTTTGAAAAGCCGATTAAAGACCTGTTTGACGAGATTGAAAAACTGAAACAAACTGCTGAAAAAACAAAGGTCGATCTCAGCGACTCAATTAAAAAGATGGAAGACCAGGTGCTGGAAAGAAGAAAGGACATCACCAGCCATTTGACAGCCTGGCAAAAAGTGCAGTTGAGCCGCCACCCCGACAGGCCCTATACCATGAAATACATTGAGAAAATGTGCAGCGGCTTTATTGAGCTTTTTGGCGACAGGAACGTAAGGGACGATAAGGCAATGGTAGGCGGCTTTGCGCAATTAGACGGGCAAACCGTGATGATGATCGGGCAGCAAAAAGGCACCAACACCAAAATGCGCCAGATGCGCAATTTTGGTATGGCCAATCCGGAAGGCTACCGGAAAGCATTGCGCCTGATGAAGCTGGCTGAGAAATTTGACAAACCAGTCATTACATTGATCGATACGCCTGGTGCCTATCCCGGGCTTGAAGCGGAAGAGCGCGGACAGGGCGAAGCGATTGCCAGGAATATTTATGAAATGATACGGTTACAAGTGCCCATTATATGTGTCATTATAGGCGAAGGCGCTTCGGGCGGGGCCTTGGGCATTGGCGTGGGCGACAGGATCTTCATGCTGGAGAATTCCTGGTACACCGTTATCTCACCTGAAAACTGCAGTTCCATTTTATGGCGCAGTTGGGCACAAAAAGAAAAAGCTGCAGAAGAGCTTAGGCTAACTTCAGAAAATATGTATCAGTTCGGCCTCATAGATGATATAGTTCCGGAACCGCTTGGCGGAGCACATTGGGATTACGATGAGGCTGCGGCATTGCTGAAGCCGAAGCTCATCAGCACACTGCACGAGCTCAGGCAATTTTCATCTGAATACAGAATCGAAAAACGCATTGAGAAGTTCAGCAAAATGGGTTTTTGGGAGACAGTGCATTCTTAGTTAAAACTTTGTAACAGTAATTAAAAATTCGGGATGGATTTAAGAACACAACTTAGGGGAACAGGCGTGGCACTGGTCACGCCATTCACATCAAATTTTGACATCGATTATGATGCACTTGGCCGTGTCATTGATTTTGTGATCAGGGGCGGGGTTGAGTATGTTGTAACCTTGGGCACTACCGGCGAAACACCTACGTTATCGAGGCAGGAAAAGATTGACCTCATTAATTTCACCTATAAAAGAGTAGGTTCAAAAGCTCCTGTTGTTGTGGGCATCGGCGGCAATAACACCATGGCGCTGATTAAAGACCTGGAAGAATTTCCTTTGCACAACGCTGCTGCTGTTTTAAGCGCCAGCCCTTACTACAGTAAGCCTTCACAGGAAGGGCTGTTCCAGCATTACAAGGCACTGGCTGCTGCCACTTCAAAACCCATAATATTATATAATGTTCCTTCAAGGACTGGCCGTAACATCAATGCATCAACTGTGCTTCGGCTGGCACATGAAGTGGAAAATATTGCAGGCATCAAAGAAGCCAGCGGCGATATGGCACAGTGCATGAAAATACTGCGCGACAAGCCCGTTAATTTTTTAGTAGTGAGCGGCGATGACGCCCTTGCTTTTCCCCAAATTGCTTGTGGCATGGATGGCGTGATCAGTGTTGCTGCCAACAGTTTCCCTAAAAAATTTTCTGAAATGGTAAGGGAAGCTTTGAAAGGCAATAATCCATCTGCCAAATCGCTGAACGAGGAACTGGTTGAAGGATATGAATTGTTATTTGCCGAAAACAACCCCGCCGGGGTCAAAGCTGCCCTTGCAGAATTGGGACTGATCGAAAATTACCTTCGCTTGCCGTTGGTTCCCCTAAGCAGCGAGATCCATGCGAAGCTGAAAGCCTATATTTCAGGATAGGGCAAGTCCTTACGGTTACTGAAAGCTGATGTGTCAAATAGTGGTAATAAATGAACAGTGGCCTATCATGCGCAATCCGTGTTTCAAGCAACTGCTGAAGATGTTCTTTAGCACAAGATCAGGAGGCAAAGCTTAATAGCAAAAATACCAACTCATACAAAAGAAGGAGAACATCAAACCCTGTAAGTAACGCCTTCCAGTGCCAGTTCTGTATTCTCAAAAACCTCTTTTGCTTCTGTTGCGAAATCATCCAGCTTTTCATACTTAGAGCTGAAATGGCCGATTATTAATCTTTCTGCATTTGCTTTTTTGGCAATAGCAGCCGCCTGGACAGTAGTGCAATGAAACCGTTTTGCGGCACGATCAGCAAGATCTTTTAAATAGGTGGCTTCGTGGTATAATAAAGAAACATTTTTCACCTTCTCTGCAATGCGTTCGTCATAAATAGTGTCAGCCGAATAGGCATAAGATTTTGGCTTGCTGCCGGCATCGGTCACCCACTCATTTTTAACAAGGCGCTCGTTTTTTGCTGTATAGTCTTCGCCCCGTTTAAGCCGCTCAAAAAATGAAGAAGGCACTTCATGTGCCCTCGCTTTTTCGGCATTCACTTTTCGTAAAGGTTTTACTTCAGCAAACCTGAAGCCCCAGCATTCTATACGGTGCTGTACTTTAAAACAACTGATCTCGAACTTGGTTTCTTTCACTAAGAGGCCTTCTTCGCCCAGTGGGTGAAAATGCAAAACAAAAGGCAACTGTGTATCGGCAACTTTTAGTTGCATATCGATGATCTCTTTCAAAGCGCGGGGAGCAAATAAGTGAAGTTCCTGTTCCCTGCCAAGCAGGCCCATGCTGGTCAACAGGCCAATAAGGCCGAAATAATGATCGCCATGCAGGTGAGAAATAAAAATATGGCTGATACGGCTTCTTCTCACTTTGTACTTGGCCAGTTGCGATTGGGTGCCTTCGCCACAATCAACAAGAAACTGGTGCTCATCCAGCATTACTACCTGTGCCGTAGGGTGGCGGTCGAATGCAGGGAGCGCAGAGTTGTTGCCAAGTATGGTTACAGCGAGCATTATCTGGTTTTATTGTACGATCTTTTGTATAGACGGTCAACAGCGCGATTATGCTGCACCACCAAATCAACCGTAATATAATGATTCAATTCAATACATCACAATAAGCCATTGGCCCTGGCAGCTCCTGTCGTTATTGTTGCCGGCAAATTGTGCTGAGGCCAGCTCTTTCAAGACAGGTATTGCTTGTTTCTTTTCGTGTAAGTATCTGCGTTAGTGAATTTGCAGGCCAGGCTTTTGTTTGCCTTCTTTTCGCTATTTTGCACAAATGGCATTATTAGAAAAATACCTGGTTGTCAAGAAATCTACTATTCCCGGCGCCGGCAAAGGCCTTTTTACAAAAGTGCCCATTCCAAAAGGCACCCGAATTGTTGAATACAAAGGCAGGCTAACCACCTGGAAGGAAGTTGATGATGACGATGGCAGGAATGGCTATATTTATTATATCAAACGCTCGCTGGTAATTGATGCTTACAGCTATAAAAAAGCATTGGGGAGATATGCCAACGATGCGCAGGGACTGCAGAAAATAAAAGGGCTTTGCAACAACAGCGAGTACATGATCGATGGCTCAAAAGTGTTTATTGAAGCAAAAAAAAACATTCCCGCCGGTTCGGAAATCCTGGTAAGTTATGGAAGGGAGTATTGGTCTGTGATAAAATACAATAACAGTATCGAAGAAATAAATAAGCGCAGGGCATAGCTCAGAAAATTTATGATAGCTATACCAGTTTATAAAATACTCTTTTTGCTGTTTCGGTAAGTGCCATATATGCTAAAACAATTGCGGCAACCCACAGATAAAGATTCATCGGTAATTTTGTGAAACCCATCAACGGGGCAATGGGCGACACTGGTATGATAAACGCCAGGACAATCACCAGGAAAGTGGCAATGGCGAGGTATTTGCCAGGCTTGCTTTTGAAAACGCTTTGAGAGGTACGTATGATCAGTACAATCAGTGCAGCAGAAACCACCGATTCAACGAACCACGCAGTCCTGAATTCCTGTTGGGGCGCATTTACGACATATAGCAAAACAGCAAAAGTAACATAGTCAAATAATGAGCTGATGATGCCGAATACGATCATGAATTTTTTGATGAAACCGATATTCATTTTTGATGGTTTTTCGGCCATGTTCTTGTCAACATCGTCAGTCGCAATTGTCATTTCAGGCATATCAGTAAGCAGGTTCACCAGTAAAACCTGTTTGGGCAGCAACGGCAAAAAAGGCAAAAGCAATGATGACCCTGCCATGCTGAACATGTTGCCGAAGTTGGCGCTGGTGGCCATAAAAATATATTTCATTGTGTTCGCAAAAGTCTTTCGCCCTTCTTCGATCCCGTTTCCCAGCACATCAAGGTTGTCGGCGAGTAAAACAATATCGGCTGCATCCTTAGCCACATCGGCAGCGCCATTCACGCTAATGCCCACATCAGACACGTGCAGGGCCGGCGCATCATTAATGCCATCGCCGATGAACCCTACAACATGGCCGGCCCTTTTTAATGCGGCCAGTATCCTTTCTTTTTGATTAGGCTCAACTGAAGCAAAGACATTTGTTTGCGGGGCTCTCTGCACAAGCGCATCTGAGCTCATTTCCCTCAGTTCATCGCCATCAATGACAACGGGATTGTCGATGCCTACCTGTTTACTGACGTAGGCTGCAATCAGCGGGTTGTCGCCGGTAATGATTTTCAGGGAAACGCCCATATCGCGCAATCTTTTCAATGTAGCTGCAGCATCATGTTTTGGCGGGTCTGTCAACAATAGCATACCTAAAAAAATCATGTCGGATTCGTCTTCTTTCCCCAATTCTTGTTTTTTGCCGGTAAATAATTTGTAGGCTACTGAAATTGTCCTGAACCCCTCGGCGCTATGATTTTCAAATTGGGCCACCAGTTTTTCTTTGATGTCTTCGATGCCAATCAAGTTTCCCCTGCAATCCTCAGCTTGGCTGCATACAGAAAGCATTTCATGAAAAGCGCCCTTAGTAATAAGCATATTGCCATTGGCATTGTTGACCAGTACGCTTAATCTTTTTCTTAGGAAATCATAAGGGATCTCCGTAATTTTTTTTATCCCGGTAATATCTGGCTTGCCGTGGCTCCTAATGGCTTCATCAATGGGATTGGTAAAGCCGCTCTCAAAAACAGCATTGATATATGCAGTTTCGAAGATCTTTTCGTTATCATTCCCATCAAAATCGATTGTTTTATGCAAAGCAATTTTTCCCTGGGTAAGGGTGCCCGTTTTGTCGGAACAAAGCACATCCATGCTGCCAAAATTTTCAATGGCCGACAATCGTTTCACGATTACTTTTTGTTTCGCCATTCTTGATGCTCCTTTTGATAAATTAATGCTGATAATGGCTGGCAGCAACTGCGGCGTTAAGCCCACTGCAATGGCAAGAGAGAACAGGAAAGAATCAATAATTGGTTTATGCAATGATATATTAATGACGAAAACAAGCACAACCAAAAGCACGGTAAGCTCCATCAGCAGGTAACCGAAATGTTTTATTTCTTTTTCAAATTCCGTTTCGGGCTTTAGCTTACGAAGATGCTGCGATATTTTACCGAACTCTGTCTCTTTCGCTGTTTTTACTACCACAGCTTTCGCAGTGCCACTGATCACATGGGTGCCCATGAACAGGCAGTTGACGCGGCCTGGCACTGCAGTTTTTTCAGGAAGCTCACAGCATTTTTTTTCAGAGGGGAAAGTTTCACCGGTAAGCGCAGCCTCATTCAAAAAAAGGTTATTCGCTTCCAGCAGCCGGCAGTCGCCGGGAACGGTATCGCCTGCAGACAAAAGTGCCACATCGCCTTTCACCACCTGCTCAATAGGGACATTTTTTTCCAGGCTGTTCCTTATAACAGTAGTCGTAACCTGGACAAGCTTTATCAATTCATTCAGCGCGTCTGCAGCGCCTTTCTCCTGGAAGAAGCTTAGTGTTGCGCTGATAAAAATTATAGAAAGTAT
The DNA here is from genome assembly GCA_018266455.1 of Bacteroidota bacterium. Taxonomy (GTDB): domain Bacteria; phylum Bacteroidota; class Bacteroidia; order Chitinophagales; family Chitinophagaceae; genus Puia. Next base: position 36,831 of record JAFEAJ010000004.1, on the reverse strand, counting down.
AATGAGGGCATTTGTCCTGTCGTTCAAAAAAAACGAAAGCAATGCAGCTCCAATAAGTATAAGCGAAATGGGGCTGTTGAATTGTTTCGCGAAAAGAAAAAAGCGGCCTGTTTTGCCAGCTTGCTGAAGCCTGTTAGGGCCCGACTCCATTAACCTCTTTCCTGCGTCAGTTTCTGTGAGCCCTTGCTCATTGCTTTTCAATTGAAACAGCAGCTCTTTTTCACTGAGGTGCCAGTACTTGTTTTCATTGTTAAGTATATCCTCTTTCATAGCAATATGAGGCTTCAAAGTTACAAATGGTGCAGCTGCTCTTTACATCGGTCGGCCAGGCTCTTTTTTAACCCGAAATGATTTGAATCATAATTTTTGGATGGCAAATGCCACAATTTACATCAATTATAAGCTCTGCAATAATAACCGAAAAGCCTAAACTATTATTAAGCCATGACGCACACAGCCTATATTTTTAATAATTTTACCGGCTAAGCCTTCTTCCTATGTCTTTTGATCTTCATCAGGCAATGACTAAGCACATCCAGCAATTTGAAGCGCTATTTAATTATGCTACTATCGGCATGGTGGTTACCGATAAAGACGGCATGATTTTGAATTTCAACAGTTATGCGGAAACTCAATTCGGATACACGAAAAACGAGGTAGTAGGCAAATCGGTTGAAATATTAATGCCCGTAAAATTTCATCATTCACATACACATCTCCGGGAAAATTTTTATGACCACCCAAGGCCACGGAAAATGGGGGAAGGAAGGGACCTGCATGCCCAACGTAAAGACGGGAGCGAATTTCCTGTGGAAATAAGCCTCAGCAATTATCTTTTTGAAGGCGAGCTTTTTGTTATCGCTTTCATTATCGATATTACTGTCAGAAAAAAAAGCGAGGCCATTGTGCTTGAACAGAGAAATGAACTGGAAAGGGTCGCTGTTGAAATTAAAAAGCTCAATGCAGAACTTGAGCATAAAGTAGATTACCGCACGCGCATGCTCCGGGAAACACTTACTGAACTGGAGAAGTCAAAAAAAGAACTGAACGAAGCCCTGGAAAAAGAAAAGGAGCTGAACGAATTGAAATCACGTTTTGTGACCACAGCTTCTCATGAATTCAGGACACCGCTGAGCACGATATTGTCCTCCTCTTTTTTACTGGAAAAGTATAATGAAATGAACGAGCCGGCAAAAAGGGCGAGGCATATCGAAAGGATCAAATCGGCCGTTGCTGATATGAAAAGCATACTGGAAGATTTCCTTTCTCTCGGCAAGCTGGAAGAGGGCATCGTAAAAGTGAACCTGCAGGAATGCTCGGCAGGCGAAGTGTTTGGTGAAATTGATGCAGTGGTGGCTGACCTAAAGCTTATGCAAAAACACGGGCAGCAACTGAACTTTACGTATAATGGAAATGGTATTTTGTATTTCGACAAGCACCTCTTCAGGCACATTGTAGCCAACCTTGTGCAGAACGCTATTAAGTTCTCTCCGGAAAATGGGACAATCCTTATCAATGCTGAAATATCGGGCACAGGCCTTTTATTAACCGTAAAAGACAATGGCATTGGCATTTCGGAAGAAGACCAGGGGCATTTGTTCGAGCGCTTTTTTCGTGCTAAAAATGCTTTAAATATCCAGGGCACAGGATTAGGTTTGCACATTGTGATGAAATACCTTGAGCTGATGAATGGAAGCATTGCATTGAAAAGCGCATTAAATGAAGGATCGGCTTTTACCGTTTTCATCCCCAAAAATAATTGAACATGAAAAAAATATTAGTTATTGAAGACAATGCCGATGTAAGAGAAAACATTGCTGAAATACTCGAGCTTTCCAATTATGAGGTTTTGCAGGCCCCCGATGGAAAAGCGGGAGTGGAGGTAGCTATGAAAGACAACCCTGACCTTATTATATGTGATATCATGATGCCAGTGCTGGACGGTTATGGGGTACTGCATTTGTTGAGCAAGCATAAGGAAACCTTCGGCATCCCTTTCATTTTTCTTACGGCAAAATCTGAGAAGGCGGATTTCAGGAAGGGAATGGAACTTGGTGCGGATGATTATATTACTAAGCCTTTTGACGGTATTGAATTATTGAATGCTGTAGAAATAAGACTAAAAAAAACAGAGGTGCTCAAAAAAAGCTCAAGTGAAAGCAGCAATAAGATGAAAGAGTTTTTGGATGCCGCCAGGCAGTCTGATAACATTAAGCTGATTTCAGATGAACGGGAAGTATATGATTTCAGGAAAAAACAGATGATTTATTCTGAAGGGCAAAGGCCTAAAGCTGTTTATTATGTCATCACTGGGAAAATAAAAATTTATAAGTCAAGCAAAGATGGGAAAGAACTGATTACAGCCATTTGCGGCCCTGAAGATTTTTTTGGATACACTTATATTCTTGAAAACGCCAATTACACAGAAAATGCACAGGTCCTGGAAGACGCACAGCTAATGCTTATCCCAAGAGAAGATTTTATTACATTGACCACCAACGACACGCAGATCGCAAAACAATTCATTAAAATCATTACCAGGAACATTCTTGAAAAAGAAGAAGCGCTCGTGAACCTTGCTTACAATTCACTTCGCAAAAAAGTGGCTTATGGCCTGGCACAGGTACTGGATAAATACAAAAAGGAAAATAATAAAAATGAAATACTGGAATTGTCCAGAGAGAACCTGGCACAGATAACAGGCGTGGCGACAGAATCCCTCATCAGGACGCTGGCTGATTTTAAATCTGAAAAGCTCATCAGCATCGAGCCGGGAAAAATTATAGTGCTGAATGAGAAAAAACTGAGGGACCTTCCTTATTAAGCGCTCTTCATTTTATTAAAGCAATAATTATAACAAAAGCCACAAAACGAATTGTGAGAATTGGGCCTTCCATTGTTTGTGGCCATGCATTTTAACCTTGTCCAAAGGGCCTGAAAAGAATAGGCACTGCGCACGGCATTATTTTTTTCCCGGGTGCAGCCTAAAATGATTATTGAAACAACCAGCAGGCTCAAGCTTTTCCAAAGCCCTTACAGGAACACGAGATTTATTATCTATTACCAGCTTTGAAAAAATTGAACCCCTGCGAAATTCCTGAAATTGTTTGTAAGCAGCTTCTCAGGTCATTCTATATCTCTTTTCGTGCCCAAGGCCTGAACGCAATGTTATATTGCACCTCTCCATTAGTATTTCTGCATTAGGCATACGTTAGCATATTAAGTGCTATCATATAATCATCTACATACCCAGGAGCTGATTAAAATCAAAGTCTTTGATGATCAGCTTCATCTGAAACCATGGCCATTGAATTTATCTTTATAATGTCCTCTATGCAGAGTGGCTATAAAGGAGCATTGACGAATGGAAAATGGCACCACAAAAAGCAAGCGAATTTTTAAATAATTGTAAATCCATTGCGTGGAAGATTTAATAATTTTGAAGAGCAAATAATTTTTATGAGCAATTTTGAAGGGCATATTGAAGGCGAAACCCCTGTTATAGTTGATTTTTACGCAGACTGGTGCGGGCCATGCAAATTGATGCCACCCATTTTAAATGAAGTGAAAGAATCAGTGGGCGACAGGGCCACGATACTCAAAATGGATGTGGACAAAAACCCTTCTTATGCTGAGCAATATGGCATCCGTTCCATCCCCACACTGATTATATTTAAAAAAGGGAAAGTGTTATGGCGAAAAAGCGGTGTTGCTTCTGCACAGGAAATTTTGCACCACTTAAACATGTTCATCAACTGACTGGGATCGCTCCTGCATGCTATTATTTTCGGTTGTGCATCATTGTGGCTTATGCTGGCGATGTTTTTATTTTACTGTTATTGAGCTGTTCGATTTTTCTTTATAATGCCGGTGAAGCGCTGCCGTAAAAAAAGAAAATGAGCATGAATGCCGCTTCAGGCCTGGGCCCTGCGGCAGTGATTTGAGGTTAAGCCGCTTGTTATGAATCAAAGAAAAGACCTGCATAAACTCATTCAGCGATTTTGGAATGAGAATGAGCCGAAATGCGAATATCCCCGATGTATGGCAGCTTTAATACAAATGCAAGGGTTAAAATTGCAGGATAACCCAAATGGAAAATGAAGGCTGTTGCTTCGGTATTATTAATTGATTTAATAGCTGCTGGAAATAATATAATTGTAGCAAAAGCCGGGGTGATTATTCAAAAGGTCATTTTTGTTTTTTCATATTGCAATTGGTATTGTTATGGCAACCTGCAAAACCAAAAGCCCATTTCCTGCCTTATGCCCTTGTTCAGAATACTTCTCCTAAATTAACCGCAACACCACGTGAGCCGCCCGTTCCCCAGCCATAATCAATGCAGAGATTGGCTTTTGAAAATTTATTGAGCTTGAGGCGAATGCCCAGGCCATAGCTTGGCTGTACCGGGTCGAAAGTTTTAAAAGAGGCATTTCCTGCAAGGGTTGAAGATTGGCTGGAAAATGTTTCTGCATTTGCAAAAACCACTCCTCCGAACAGGCCATTTGAAGTAATATTGAAACGGTACTCTGTTTCAAGATAAAGCATATCGCTTCCCCTGTAACGGCCTTGTATAAAGCCCCTGCCTGTGTTCACGTAAGCGTCCCACCCGGTGCTGGGCAAAAGCAGATAAGGAGGCTTGCCGGAAAAAGTGAACCAATTGTAGCTCCATAATGCAACCACGTTATCTGAATTGGCAGGGATTTTTTTATACCCTTTATACTCGATAAGCAGTGACTGCCAATTAGCATCGCTTCCAAGAAACCTGAGTTTGGGCCTGTATGATATATTCAGGTAAGCCCCCTGGTCGGGGTTAACAGAGTTCTTCCTGGAATCGTACAGCAGGTCAAAGCTTGGCCCGATGGCAGTTTCAGCATCATGCAGCCCATAGTTTTCAAAATCAGTCTGCTTGCCACTGTCTGGGTTTAATTCTTCGATATCCCAGTAAAAATCAAGGTCAATACCAATTCCTGCATATAAATTTTTTGAAATTACCCTCGACATGTTCTGGTGTAAACGCACGTAATAGTAATCTATCATATATCCATCGCAAAGGCTGGTGCGGGTGCCAAGCCCATAAGTGTATGACGGGTATTTTAAAAATCGCCAATCGGACTGAAAATTATATCTGCCATCCTTCGACCAGATATTTGTTTGCAATGGAACAATGAATTGCTTATACTGAGAGTATGTAACACTGGTAAGCAGGCTTGATATGTGTTCACTTTTTTCTCCGCCACTGTAAAAAGCAAGGTTAGCGCCAAGTACAACTGCAAAACCTGTTTGCAGAGAATATCCCGCAGCAGGAAGCAATGAGGTATGTGTATCTGCACTGCTCAATACGGCAGTATCACTTTTCGATTGGATTTTTTTGAAGAAAAGTTCCCTGGACACATCTGCCATGTCAACCTGGTCCTGTGGGTCGTAAGAAAAAAATTTAGGTATTTTTGAATCGCTGCTCTCTTGTGCGATTGCAGCAACTGACAGCAGGGCCAGCGGCATCATTAAATATATTTTCTTGTTGAGCTTCAATTAGGGGATCTTGATTTTCTAAGATATTAGTTGATATGATCGGGGCAATTCCACTTGTAGGGGCTGGCCACAATTGCTGGTGTTAGACAAAGATTGCAGGATTCAGTTTAATGGATAGCGTTTACAAAAACGAATTCAGTTGTCGTTTTTTGCATCTCACCAGCAAATTGGGGGTTTTGCGCCCTGCTCCAGGCGAGGTGCAGTAGAAACAAGCTTCATGAGGGCCGAGCTTAAGAAAACATAGCCGGGCCACAGTCATACGGGCATACAACGTAAAACTTAATGATTATGTTTTTCAGGTCATCATTAATTTTTTGGAGCTAAATTATATTTGAGGGGGTATTAGCTTGAACCCACATGGCAAGCTTTATTTCAACAGTCCTTTGATCTCCTCCAGCTTTAGCAAGGCTTCCACAGGGGTGAGCCTGTTGATGTCGATATGTTCCAGCAATTCCCTAACCTCTTTAAAAGTTTCCGAATGAGCATCAAAAATCGAAAGCTGCATTTGCGGTGCGGCAATTTTTTTTATTTTATTACTTAAATCTGCTTTGCCGTTCTGCTGCGATTCGCGGCTTTCTTCAAGTTGTTGTAAAATTTCATTGGCGCGGTTCAGTAAAGCCGGAGGCATGCCTGCCATCTTTGCCACGTGAATGCCAAAGCTGTGCATGCTGCCACCCGGTGCCAGTTTGCGGAGAAAAATCACTTTATTGCCCACTTCTTTATTGGTGATATGGTAATTTTTAACCCGGGGCAATTTGCTCTCAAGCTCATTCAATTCATGATAATGGGTAGCGAACAAAGTTTTTGGTACAAACGGGGAGTTGTGAAGGTATTCGGCAATGCTCCAGGCAATGGAAATGCCATCGTAAGTAGAAGTGCCGCGCCCAATTTCGTCCAGCAGCACCAGGCTCCCAGGAGTGATGTTGTTAATAATGCTCGCCGTTTCGTTCATTTCTACCATAAATGTCGATTCTCCGCCACTGATGTTATCCGACGCGCCGACACGTGTAAAGATTTTATCCGTTAAAGGTATTTTTGCGAAACCTGCCGGAATAAAGCTTCCTGCATGAGCCATCAGCGTGATCAAAGCAGTTTGTCTCAGCAATGCACTTTTCCCGCTCATGTTAGGGCCTGTAAGTATGATGATCTGCTGTGATGAGGGATCGAGTAAAATATCATTTGCAATATAAGGCTCGCCTACAGGCAGGTTTCTTTCGATCACCGGGTGACGGCTTTCTTTCAGATCAAGCTCATTGCCTTCATGCAGTTGTGGTTTTTTATAATTGTAGCGAAGCGCATTGTTCGCAAAACAAACCAGGCAATCTAAAATGGCCAGCACACTGCCGTTCACCTGCATTGGGGCAATATAATCCTGCAATTCCAGCAGCAGCTTATCATATAAACCAAGTTCAGTATCCAATATTTTTTCTTCGGCGCCTGTAATTTTTTCTTCATATTCTTTCAGCTCGGGTGTGATAAACCTTTCTGCATTAGCCAACGTCTGCTTTCTCATCCACGAAGCAGGTACTTTATTTTTATGCACATTGGTTACTTCAAGATAATAACCAAACACGTTATTGAATGCAATTTTTAATGACGAGATGCCGGTTGCTTCCGCTTCTTTCTGCTGAAGCGATACCAAATATTCTTTACCATTAACAGCTATATTGCGCAGGTCATCCAGTTCAGCGTTCACGCCAAATTTAATGACGCCACCTTTTGAGGCGGCAGCAGGCGGGTTATCGGAAATTTCTTTAGTTATTTTTTCAAAAATGTAATGGCATGGGTTGAGCGCATCAGCCATTCTTTTCAGGTAACCATTTTCCGTTCGCCCGCAAAGCAATTTGATTTCATTAATGTGATGAAGCCCTCGGGCAGCCTGTACCACTTCGCGAGGGTTGATTTTCCGGGCCGGTACTTTGCTCACCAGCCTTTCAATATCGCCGCAATGCTTAATGTGCTGGGCTATCTTATTCCTCATCTCTGTTTCTTTAATAAAAAACTCCACCAGGCCCAGTCGTTCATTGATCTTACGGATATCCTTCAACGGTAGCAACAACCACCGCTTTAACAGCCTTGCGCCCATGGGGGAAACCGTGTTGTCCAGCACCTTCATCAGCGTATTCCCGTTTTCTGTACTGCTTCCTGAGAGTTCAAGATTGCGTATGGTAAATTTATCCATCCACAAATAATCATCACGTTCAATCCTTTGGATGGAGGTGATATGCTGCAGATTGGGGTGCTCGGTATCTTTCAGGTAATGTAGCACCGCGCCTGCAGCAATAATGCCTTCGTGCATTTCTTCTACTCCAAAACCTTTTAGCGAATGGGTTTGAAAATGTTTGAGCAGGCTTTCCCTAGCATAACCTGCATCAAAAATCCAGCTCTCTAAGGTGTAGGTGTAAAATTTAGGGCCGAAGGCTTCTTTAAAATGTTTCAGGCTGCTTCGCTGGAAAACCACTTCAGCCGGTTTCAATGCCTGTAGTAATTTATCGGCATATTCCTCATTTCCTTCTGCCACAAAAAATTCGCCGGTGGAGATATCGAGAAATGATACCCCTGTATTTTTTTCCCCGAAATGAAGCCCTGCCAGGAAGTTGTTGCTGTTGTGCTCCAGCAGTTTTTCGTTGGTGGCAATCCCTGGCGTTACCATTTCGGTCACCCCGCGTTTCACAATGCCTTTTGCTGCCTTTGGGTCTTCGAGCTGGTCGCAAATCGCTACACGATAACCGGCTTTCACTAATTTGTGAAGATAAGTATCAAGGGCATGATGGGGGAAGCCTGCAAGGTCCGATGATGCTGCATTCCCGTTATTCCGTTTGGTCAGTGTAATGCCAAGCACCCTTGCAGCAATGACGGCATCCTCCCCAAAAGTTTCATAAAAATCGCCCACGCGAAACAGCAGGATGGCATCGGGATATTTTTGCTTTATAGCCCGGTGCTGCTGCATCATTGGTGTTTCTCCATTGCCCTTTGCCATGATAAATTCAAAATTCAAAAGTAAAAAGTAAAAAGTAAAAATGGCCTTCTTTTTACATTTTACTTCGGCATCCTTGGTTAATTTTGCAAAATAATTTTTAGTGATGCAGAAACTGAGCATGGATGAACTGAACCGGAAATCTGTTGAAGAATTCAGGAAGTCGGAAAAAGTGCCGGTTGTGGCAGTGCTTGACAATATACGCAGCATGCACAATGTGGGCAGCGTATTCCGCACTGCCGATGCCTTTTTGCTGCAGGCTGTTTATTTGTGCGGCTATACGCCGCAGCCCCCGCACCGCGACATCCATAAAACGGCATTGGGCGCTACCGAAACCGTTGCATGGAAATATTTTGCAGAAGCAACCGGGGCTTTAAAACAATTGAGGGATGAAGGATATGCCATATATGCCGTAGAACAGGCTACGCAGAGCATTTCTTTGCAAAATTTTGTTTTCAGGCAAGATGAAAAACTTGCTGTTATATTTGGCAACGAAGTGAGCGGCGTCAGCGATGAATTGCTTAAATGTTGCGATGGGTGCATTGAGATACCTCAGTTGGGCATGAAACATTCACTAAATATTTCAGTAGCGGCAGGCATTGTACTGTGGGAACTGGTCAGGATGAGGGTTTAGGAAGGCGCTTATGATCACCGGTAGCATAAATTGATAGGATTATATGAGCACAATCAAAAACTATCTGTCATTAATAAAATTTTCACACACCATTTTTGCGATGCCTTTTGCAATGATTGGATTTTCTTTGGGGGTTTTTTCAAATCAGGTCCATAATACTATTCTGACAGCAGGCGGAGGCATACTCAGTACCTTTGAAATAAACGTTTCATGGCCATGGAATGAAGTGCCGCCTGGCCCTATGGTATTAATTGCCCTTAAATTATTAGCTGTAGTTCTTTGCATGGTTTTCGCCCGAAGCGCGGCCATGGCCTTTAACCGTTACCTCGACCGGCATTTTGATGCAAAAAACCCGCGCACGGCCATAAGAGAGATACCCAGGGGAATTATTTCTGCCAATAGCGCTTTGCTGTTTGTTATTGTTTGCTGTTTGCTATTTGTGTGTTGTTGCTTTTTCATTAATAAAATATGTTTCTATTTATCGCCTGTTGCTTTGTTTGTGGTGCTGTTTTACAGCTATACCAAAAGGTTCACGCCGCTTTGCCATTTAGTGCTTGGGCTTGGGCTTTCGCTGGCGCCCATCGGCGCATATCTTGCAGTAACAGGAGCCTTTTCTTTATTGCCCATTTTATTTTCATTCACAGTTATTTTTTGGGTAAGTGGTTTCGACATCATTTATGCATTGCAGGATGAAGAATTTGATAAGGCGCAGCAATTGTATTCAATACCGGCCTGGCTTGGAAAGGCCAGGGCTTTGCGCATTTCGGGAACATTGCATGTATTGAGCTTTCTTTGTGTTTTGTCTGCTGGCTGGCTTGGGCATTTTGGCTTGTGGTACTGGGCGGGGGTTTGCGTTTTTGGAGGCATGCTCATCTATCAGCATGCTGTTGTAAAACCAAATGACCTGAGCAGGGTGAACCTTGCTTTTATGACAGCCAATGGCATTGCAAGTGTTGTGTTCGCCATTTTTGTAATTGCCGATTTATTTATGCATTGAGAAAATGAAAGTGATCATCAAACAAAATGCATGGATAGCCTGGCTGGCCGCAATGAAACTGAACACCAGGAGGGCCGCCATAGTGATTGGCAAAACAATTTATTTGTGGAACATTACAGCCGATGAATTTTTAAACGATAAAGAATGGCTTTGCCATGAAACTGCCCATGTGGGCCAATATAAGGAACATGGTTTTTTGCGATTTCTTTTTTTATACCTGATGGAAAGCATAAAGAATGGTTATGCGGCCAATCGTTTTGAAATTGCTGCAAGGGCCATGGAAAAAAAAGGAACAGCTTTGGAAGGGATAGAATTTTTGGTGGAACGATGAGCTATCGGAAGCAAGTCTTCGTATCCTGCATCAGCATCAACAACCTGCCCCATTTGAATTTTCAATTATGCCCAGGATTTTATGTATTGATTATGGCTTAAAAAGGACCGGTATTGCGGTAACAGATCCCTTGCAGATTATTGCAACCGGGCTGATTACTATCGGATCATCAAAATTGATCCCGTTCCTGAAGGAGTATTGCAATAAAGAAAATGTGGAACTGATTTTGATCGGTGAGCCGAAAAACCTGGATGACAGCGATACGCATGCAACGGCTTTGGTAAAGCAGATGGCCGAAAAAGTCAGGAAGGAATTTCCTTCTATCGACATAAAAATGGTCGATGAAAGGTTTTCATCTAAAATGGCATCGCGTGCCATGATCGATATGGGCATGAAAAAGAAGAAGCGGCAGAATAAAGCATTGGTTGATGAAATTGCCGCTACCATTATGTTGCAGGATTATCTCGCCGGCCGTTGATTGCCGGATAGTTACTGTTTTTCATTAATTTTGCATTCAATTTTTCGGTATGCTTTTACCTATTGTCGCATATGGGGACCCTATTTTAAGAACGGTTTGCAAAGACATAGATTCTGGCTATCCCAATTTGAAAGTTTTGATTGAGGATATGTGGGAAACAATGTATTACAGCAATGGGGTTGGCCTTGCAGCCCCGCAGGTGAATTACGATATCCGGCTATTCCTCGTGGACTCTACCCAAATCTTCAATAACCTTGATGAAGATGAAAAGGACAAATACTCCGATGGGCCGGGCATCAGGCAGGTTTTTATCAATGCCCATATCAAAGAACTGGACGGGCAGGAGTGGGCCTATAATGAAGGCTGCTTAAGCATCCCGAAAATAAGGGAAGACATTGTGCGCAACGAAAAGGTTACGCTGGAATATGTCGATGAAAATTTTCAGCCTACTACTACAACTTTTTTTGGAGTAACAGCACGCGTCATTCTGCACGAATACGATCACATCGAAGGAAAACTATTCATTGATTACCTGAAGCCGCTGAAAAGGAAACTGCTCAGGGGAAAGCTTGATGACATATCGCGAGGTAAGGTAAGCGTTGATTATAAAATGTCTTTCCCTAAATAAAGGGATTAGGGGCCTTTGCGTAATGAGCTTCAAGCTTGTTTTTCATTTACCATTCACTCTTTCACTTTCTTCAGGAGCAGCACATACCCGCACAGCTTTTTTTTCTTGCTGTTCACCTGGACAGGCTTGATCATGTGGTATTCTGAAAACTGGGGGATGTAAGCGTAGCTGATGATGTTGCCATCAACATTGCCCCACATATTCTTCTTGTACACTACTTGTTTTTCATTGTAATCGTACATGCGCACTTCATATAGTTTTGAAGTGGGGTCGCCGATGAATACAAACTGGTACAAACTGCCCTGGTTCATTGGGACCACTATAGGCATTTCATACTCGCTCTGCATGGCCATCGATGCTTCACGGAGAACAATATAACCTTTGGAATTGAAAAGATTTTTGAGGCTGTCGATTTCGCTGCGCATCTGGCTGATGTCGCAGCTTTCTTGTTTTATTACTTCCTGTGCGCTGAGGTTATGGGTTAGCACGATACATAATAAAGCCAAGACAATTTTTCCAGGGTACGTAAACATGTCTTTGGTTTTAACGGATTTCGGATTACCAAATATAAAAATTGTCCCCGGCATTTAAAAGCCTTTATGCAATTTTTATACCGATTAATAAACAGGCTGTGAATAATGCACTAAGTTATAAACCCTTATGAAGGTAAAAAGAATTAGCCTGCGCTAAACAGGTGAGCGTTAAATCGTTGATGCATACATGTTCGGGAACTGAAGCGCAATAATAGATCGCTTCCGCTACATCTTCCGCATATAATGGCCTGAAGCCTTCATACACTTTTGCGGCCTGCTCCAGGTTGCCTTTGAACCTGACCTCTGAAAACTCAGTTTCTGCAGCGCCCGGGTTGACCGAAGTTACTTTTATTTTATGCTGAAGCAAATCGATGCGCATTGCCTGGGAAATAGCGTTTACGGCAAATTTAGTGGCACAGTACACGTTCCCTTTTTCGTACACTTCCTTTCCGGCTGTAGACCCGATATTGATGATATGTCCTTTTTTCTGTTTTAGCATATAAGGGAGAACGGCTTTCGAAACATATAGTAAGCCAGATAGGTTGGTATTGACCATCGTTTCCCAGTCATTGAGCGCTGCTTCATCAAAAAAGTCTCTCCCTAAGGCAAGCCCGGCATTGTTTATCAGGACATCTATTTTTTTCCACTCTTCCGGCAGGTGTTCAATAGCACTAAACACAGCTTGTTTGTTTTGAACATCAAATTCAAGGGCTAATATCTTTGAGCTATATCTTGATGAGAGATGTGTTTGCGCTTCCTGGAGCTTTTGTTTTCTTCTTCCCGTAATAATGACATCATACCCGCTGGCAGCAAATTTCTCCGCTGTGGCTCTTCCAAATCCCGAAGTAGCTCCTGTTATGAATACAATTTTGTTCATGTTCGAAACATATATATGAAGGGGGTGCAAGCTATCGCAAAATAAAGAGAGAAAAAAATTGTTGCGAAAGGCAGTTTTGAAAGATGGCTGAAGTATATAAAAATAAATTGAACCGTCATTAATTAGCGCATAAGCACAACCGTGCCCTTCCTGAATATTTTTCTGCCGGTGTAATCTATGCCTTGTGCCATCCACACAAAGGTGCCTGCATCTTGGGGCTTGCCATTGTAATTGCCGTTCCATCCTGTTCCTGTTTGCGAAGTGCCGTATACCAATTGTCCCCATCGGTTATATACCCTGAAGAATTGAAAGTTGGCTATGCCTACGGGAATTGGACGGAAAATGTTATTGGTTGTTTTGCCGGGCGTGAAAGCACTGGGAACAAAAATATCAGGCAATGTGGTAAACACACGCACTTTGACCGGGGCTTCCCCATAACAGCCAATGCTATCGGTAGCCCTTACAATATAGGTTATGGCATTAATCTCCGCAGGATAAATCCCTGTAGGATTGGGTATAGTAGCGTCATTCAGAAAGGTAGGCGGTGTCCATAAGAAAACGTCCCCGGCCCTTTCGCTTGAAGTGGCGTTGAAATGCAATGGCTCATTTATCACTACTGCCGTATCGCTCACCACGAACACGGTTATTTTGGGTATGACCTTAACATGGAATGTGTCAGCAAGCGTATTTGGGCAGCCTGTATTTTGAAAATTCAGTATATAATCAGCGGTAGCAGAAGGATGCGCTGTTGCAGTAACTAGGGAAGGGGTTGAAGCAATAATGCCGTTGCCCTTTCCTGAAAGCGAATCGTCATTTGCCCAGGAATAGTTTGTGCCAATTGATACCAGGGCATTTAACGGTGCTGTATAACCGTAACAAATTGTAGTATCTTCAGGGCTGATGCGTGCTTGTGGAAATGGAGTGCTAAAATAATTTAATGTAGCCACCGAGCTCGTGTCTTCCGGGCAAACCCCGTCTTTTACAATCACACGGTAATAAGTTGTTGCAGAAATGGAATTGACATTATTTGATGTATCCGTTTTTGCAGGAGCAAAGTTCATCCAGTTGGTGCTGTCGGTGGAATATTGCCAGTCAACTACGTTCCCAAGCTTTCCTGAAAGCACTAATAGTGCATTTACATTTTGGCCCGCACAATAATCCATTGAAGGCGGGGCTAAGCTTCCGCCTACGCTTTTAGGGTCAACGGTAACAATGGCAGCAGTGCTGGTATCAACAGAACAGGAATAACCATTTTGTACTAAAGCCCTGAATGTGGTGGTTGCGCTTAAATTCTGTGCAGTATAATTTGCGGAAGTATTTGAGATATTTGACCAGTTGGCTCCGTTAGCAGAAGAAACCCATGCAATAATATTGCCCCTGTTGCCGCTTAATGTGAGCTGGGTAGAATTAATGCCAGTGCAAACTGTTGCATCAGCAGTTACATTACCTGGAATCGTCGGCTGTATTGTGCTCACCCGAAGAGTGTCGCGCAAGTAGGCACATCCGTTTTGTTCATTGGCAATAATAAAACCATTTTGCGTTCCAACCGTAACATTGATGATGTTTGAGTTGCGGCCCGAATTGATGACCCAGTCGCCTGGTACTGACCATGAATAAGAAGCGCCAGCCAATGTTGGGATAGAATAGTTGGTATTGCCATTAATGCAGGCTATTGAATCCCCGCTAATGATCAGGCCTGCACAGGTATTTCGTATGGCAATATATCCGTAGGAAAAATGACCGCCTGGCACACAATTATCAGCTTCAAAGGTTAGGGTTACTTCCTGGCCTCGATAAGCCGATAAATCAAAAGTTACTTCAGTCCAGGGCTTGTACCAGACATCCTGTAAATGCGGCGCATTGGGGTCTTGCGAATCTGGGTCGGGATGTGGCGATAATTGCCTGCTCACCGAAAAACCATTAGCCTTTGCAGCAGCAGAATCGAGGATGGCGCCTACGCCATTATTCCCATTATTTAAAGTTGGCAAATAATAACTTGGCGATGCGCAGCGAATAACACTGTCGTTGGTTGATATGGTTGCTGAGATCATTGGCTGGTTATTGGAAGGGTGTGTGCCATTTTCTAACACCATTGCGTAGGCATAAGTCATGGTATAAGGCTGGCTTGTAGCGCTTGCTGGCACGAAGAATTTATATTTGACCCCCCGGATAAAGCCGCCTTTGGTATTTGAGTTGCGTGTTGAAATGGCCGTAGAGCCAATTAAAACAGAATAGTTATACGAATATCCATTAATAGTGGGGATAGTGGGGAAGCCGCCAAAATAGTCAGAAGACCGTTGAGTGACCACTTGAATGCCCGTGACCGAAGAAAGCTGGTATTCAGGGATAGCAGTTGCTCCTATAGTGCCAAATGGGGCAGTTTGGTTAGAGTCATAAGTTTGTTTTATGGCAGAAGGGCCGTTGCCATTTGCATTGTTTCCCGTATAGGCCAACCAGTGAGTAAGCGTTCTGTTTGAAAAATTGATGTTGGCAGGGCAGGCCTGAGATTGCCCGGTTGCATCTGTAAGGCTAAATGCACCTAAGATAAGCAGCCATATTTTCATGAGTATACGAATCATGCCAAAACCTGGTTTACAAAGCCCAGAAGCAATTTATTAACTGCATCTGAAGCTTCCCACATGCCCATGTGCCCTGTGTTTTCAAGAATATGAATATAAGTAATTTTAGGGAGATGGCATTGCTTCAGGCTTTGTTCAAGTGGCACAGCATTGTCCCCTTCTCCAATAATAAACTGGACAGGTCTTTGAAAATTCTTCAATAAGTCAGTTCTGTCTGGCCTGTGTATCATAGCTTCATAATAAGATACGAGAGATCCGGCAGAAAAGTTGTCATAACGGCTGACCAGGTTCCTGACAAGATCAGGGTGATGCCTTTGGTTGTAAGCAGAAAATAAATTAGGGGAAGACAGCTTAATGAACTCGGCAGCCCCATTTTTTTTTATGAACTGAATGCTTTTTTTACGGGCTGCCTTTTTCTCATCACTGTCAGCATAAGCAGTTGAATGAAAAAGAACAAATGCTGCTAATGTAGCTGCATATTTCTCTGCAAAGGCAAGGGTAATGTACCCGCCCATGCTGTGCCCTGCCATAACGCAATAAGAAATTTGTTCTTTGTCAAGGACTTGTTTGATAATGGTTGCGTAACCATCGATTGACCGATAAAAAATGTTTGATATTTGTTGCCCTGTTGCTGCCGACCTGCCGCTCCCGGGCAGGTCGGGAATAATTAACTGGAAATGGTTTTGCAGGAAGGCAACCTGCTTATCCCAAATTGTTCCATCCTCGGCAAACCCATGAATAAGGGCTACAGTTGGCCCCTTCCCTTTTTTCCGGTAAAAGATTTTGGAATTGTCGGTAATAAGCCAATTCTCTTCAGCCATAGCGTATTCATTTTTTGCTGATCAAAAAACCGCGAACAGCCATTATTAATAACAAAGGAGCAAAGGCATTGTTGAATTGCTGTGGCCACCAGGGCCAGCCAATTAAAAGTATAAGCGCAACTAGAGCAGATAAAAGGAAATAATTTGAGATAAGCTTTGTTTTCTTTGCGGTCATAAAGGCGAATACAGTATGTGTAGGCCAGGCCCACAAAATATTCATATTATTGCGGCATACTTCATCAACCCTTCCTGCCCATACTGTAACCAGTAACAGGCCCAGCAATCCCATAAAAAAGTAGAATGCCATATCGCATAACCGCAATGTTTTTTTTGCGGGAACAGAACGGGCAAATGATAGTGCCACAAAAACAAAAGCAACCAGTGAAAACAGGAAGAGCGGGCTAAGCAGGGAAAATTGTGTGCCACTTTTACTGTTGCCGGCAAGAATATTTTTTTTATTTTGGATCAATTTCCGACCGGATATAGTAGCGCTGTCAAAACCGGCCATCAAATATTCAGGTAAGAACATAGCTTGTTCATTATTCACTTTTTTATCAAGGTGAGCGCCCAGCAAAAGGTCAATTCCAAATTTGTCCCAACTATGGCCGCCACTGTCCAGGTATTGATGGATAAGCTGCCGGAAAGTAGGTGCTTGTGCAGGAATAATTCTTTTGAAAACAATTGTATTGTGCACCGTTTTTCTGATAATGGCGTTGGTGCGGGTGGTGCAGTTGTCATCAAGGAACCGGTAATCGTAATTCCTGTTCCGGATAGCAATATTTTCTTTTAAAGCATTGAACAAATCATTTTTTTGCGTGCAGCTTAATTGTAGTTCCTGTTCGGTTACGCTTCGTTTGTCTTCAATGTATTCCTGCATAAAATCATCAAAAGTTTCAGCCCCTACTGCATAACGCATAATGCCCCTTGTGAATTTCAAATAAAAATATGGGTCGGTATCATCAAAAAGCCCATAGTTGAAAACTGCATCCATTCCGTTTGCGCTATCAATTACTCGTATGCCGGTATGCCCGAAAGTTGAATACAATTCATTGCCAGGCCCACAGGTAAGCAGGCTAATGCGCAGGCGGCAACTGTCTGTTTGCGATAACGAAAGAAAAGAAGAAAAAAGAAACAATGCAACGAATGCCGTTCTTCGGAAAAAAATCATTGAAAAATTTTCAGAAAGATAAAGTTTTCGGGGAAAGCTGCAAACTTGGGTCAGATAACCTGGGTAACGATGGCAAATGACCCGATTCATTCTTTGATATGATTTGCGGTGCGAATGATAGGGCCAATCAATAATCAAGCTCCTGTTTCAAGCGGCAAAGCCATTCATTTCAACATCAATTCCCTAATGCCTGGATCACATCATACTTGGTAATAATGTGGTAGCTGCCAGTATCATCTTTTGCCAGTACTGCGCCGTTTTCCTTAGTAATCAGGCCGCTAATCCTTTCAAGAGGTGTGTCATAGGACACAGTAGGGTAGGCTGTTTCCAGCACTTCATAAATTTTTTTGAATTTTATTTCAAGCCCGTCTTTCATCATTTTGCTGAACAGCCCGCTTTCGCTCACCGCACCAGCAATTAAACCATTTTGCATTACCGGCAGGTTTTCAATATTGTATTTCTGCATAAGGTCAAATGCATCGGAAACATTTTTATCAATTGTAATCGTAATTAATTTTTGAGTGCCTCTTGCGCTAACTATGTCTTTGAAAGTTTTCACTTCAAGGAAGCCCCGCTCCATCATCCATTGATCGTTATACACTTTGGCAACATAGCGGCTGCCGTGGTCGTGAAGCACGCACACCACTACATCATCTTTCTTCAGCTTGCTTTTCAATTGCATCAGCCCCTGCAAACAACTGCCGGCACTATACCCGCAAAAGAGCCCTTCTTCTTTAGCCAGCCTTCGTGCCATAATTGCGCCGTCTTTATCAGTCACCTGTTCAAAGTGATCGATTGCTTTCATATCATAATTCTCGGGCACAAAATCTTCGCCAAATCCTTCTGATATATACGGGTGCACTTCATTCATGTCTATCTGCCCGGTACGGAAATATTTTGTGAGCAAAGACCCGTACACGTCAATCGCCCATACCTGTATATCTGGCTTTTTTTCCTTAAGAAACATAGCGGTGCCTGTTACCGTTCCTCCTGTTCCTGCGGTGCATACAAAATGGGTGATCTTGCCTTCTGTTTGCTCCCATATTTCAGGGCCTGTGGTTTCATAATGAGCCAGCCTGTTTGCCAGGTTGTCATATTGGTTAGCTAAATAAGAATTTGGGATTTCTTTGTTCAGCCTTCTTGCTACCGAATAATAACTGCGTGGATCACCAGGCTCTACATTGGTGGGGCACACAATTACTTCAGCGCCGAGTGCTTTTAATATATCAATTTTTTCTTTCGATTGTTTGTCTGTTGTGGTGAAAATACACTTATAGCCTTTTACGACTGCTGCAAGCGCCAGGCCCATACCAGTGTTGCCTGAAGTGCATTCAATAATAGTTCCCCCAGGGTTCAGTTTTCCTTCCTGCTCGGCCACTTCAACCATTTTTAGCGCCATGCGATCTTTAACAGAATTTCCGGGATTAAAATATTCCACTTTCGCAAGTACGGTACAGGGCAGGTCTTTAATGATTTTATTTAGCCTGACTAAAGGGGTATGCCCAATCGTTTCAAGAATATTGTTTTTGATATCCATAGTTTTAGTAGTTGATGCAAATGTAATAAATATCGAGAAGCAGGAAGATATCAGCGAAAGCCAGGTGATGTGATATGCAGCATGGATAGAACGGATCAGGATCAGATAGAGGTAGAGGATTTGTGCCTGCGGCATTAAAGAAACTTGCTTTATGTGATTTTATCATCAGGTCTTAACGGAAATGCACATCCGCAACATCATTATTTGGGTTAATTTAACCATGAAAGCAACTATAATTAATTTTGACAAATGAAAGTCTATTTCATCAGCGGGTTGGGAGCCGATTGCAGGGTTTTTAAACACATTCAATTGCCGGAAAATTGTGAGCCTGTGTACCTGGAATGGATCAGGCCAATGAATAAAGAGCCTTTGCCTCATTATGCCTCGAGATTAGCTGAAAAGATTGATGCAAGCAGGCCTTTTGCTGTTATCGGGCTTTCCATGGGGGGTATGGTAGCCTGCGAAATAGCGCGAAAGCTAAAGCCTGCCATAACAATTCTTCTTTCTAGTGTTCCCGATTCAGGTCATCTGCCATTTTATTTTAAAATAGCAGGGAAATTGGGCCTGTACAAAGCTGTTCCAATTTGGTTAATAAAATCTACTGCTGTTATAAAAAGGTCTTTTGCTGCTGAAAGCAACACAGATAAAGTTTTGATCAGGCAAATCATCAAAGAAAGCGATGCCCATTTCATACGGTGGGCAATAGGCGCGGTGTTAAAGTGGAAAAGTAACAGCCCGCCCGATTTTTATATTCATATTCATGGCACACGCGATGAAGTGTTGCCCATCAGGTTCACAAAGCCCACTCATGTTATTCCCCAAGCCGGGCATTTGATGGTAATGACACATTCAAGGAGGATAAATAAGATATTGGCAGAAATGCTAAAGGGCGTTGAGCAAGTTCAATGAGCCCTTAAAATTTGCAAGCCGCGCTTAGAAAAGCGCGGCTTGATACTAAGGATGATGAAAACATATTTTAGAAGGCTAATCTTTCTTTATGAATTTAACGGTAATGGTATTGCCGGAACTGTTTGCTGCCTGAAGGAAATACATGCCTGCGCTGAATGCCCTGGCATCGAGATTATACAATGACTCGCCCTGAGCTAAATTTTTTGCTATTAGTAATTTGCCATTTATGTCGAACACACGGATCATTTGCAAAGCATTATTGCTTCTTAACGTTACCATATTTGAGCTGGTTACGGGATTAGGGTATAGCGACACCGCCCATTCTGAACTCCCGCTAAATTGCACTTTCTTTGTTTCGCTTACCAGTGTTTCGTTCGAAACAGTTAACCCCCTGACCCTGTAATAAGCTGTGCTGCTCAATATTTGCGGGTCAGTGAAATTATAGCTTTGTTCAGCAGAGGCATCTTCAGTATAGCTGTTCACTTTGCCAATAATTTCCCAATTTGTTCCATCATTGCTTCTTTCAATTTCAAAGTATTTAAAACCAATAACAGTGGTGGTAGCCCAGGTTAAAAAAGCATTATCATTTTTTGCCTGTGCATTTATATCCACTATGGTCTGTGGCAAAACAGAACAAACAGTAGTAATAGAAATGTCATCAATAGCCAAATCATTTCCCATGCCGCCAGGTGCATTGTTCTGAAGGAAAATGTCGCCGGTAGTTGCAGAGGCAGTGAATGAGAATGTGTACCGGTGCCATGCGTTATCCGTTGGCAGAAAACCTGTGGCCACTGAGCCTAATGTTGCTCCAGTAGCAGTATCGGTTATGCCGGCAATGATGTTGGGTTGCAAAGGAGAAGCATTTGAGATGTTCCCGGCCCAAAAAGAAAGTATATAAGTAGTTCCTGGGACAAGGCCGGTTACCCTGCGCCTATAGAACATATCGGGTGCAAAAGAGGCATTAATGATCATGAAATACCCGCCTGTTAGGCCGGTATGATCAGTTAATGAACCGTTATACCAGCCGGTTGAGCTTTGGGACAATTCGTAATATCCATCGGTAATGGTATTTTCAGCAGTATTATTATAATAATGATAATCAGTAAGGCCTGACAATGGCCCCCCATCAGTGCCTGTGGCTCCTGAACCAAAGTTCTCAATTGTTGTCGTCGATCCGCAAGTAAGTGAAAGAGCAGTCGGTGACACCAAGCCATTGGTAAACACAACATGGGCAACCTGGCCTGCTGCCACTACAATTTTTGCAGTATTCCCGGCAACATTCTTCGTGTTGCCTGTTGCAGAATTGTAGATTGTTATGCCCTGTAAATTATAGCCCACAGGATTTGACTGGGTAATGGTGTAGGTTCCAGGCAAAACAGGAATGATGATGGCATTATCATTTTGTGTAGCCTGAACGCGTTCGTCATCAAGCCATGTGCCTGAACCGTCGCCTGTTCTTGTAAAAATTGTTGAGGGTGTTGCATAAGTGCTTTGTTGTGCAAGGGTAATGCCCGTTACAGCCCATGCCTGGCCGGCACCACTGCATGTAAAATAAAAATGATGTATGGCTGTCGGCTCTTCTGTCCAGCTTGAACCATTATAGCGATATACCGAGCCAATTCCAGTAGCATCTTTCCCATCTGCATAAACATTGCCGTTATCATCAACAGCAACATCATTTCTTGAGGAAGAGGAAACAGCACCTGTTCCGTAATATACCAGGCCGGTGCCCAATGAATTAACTTTTGAAATATTGCCGCTATTATCTGTTAATACAATATCATTTGAAGAAGGGTTTACATCGAGCCTTGTAAAAGTTTTTCCCGAGGGAGTAATGTCTGACCAGGTAAAAGTTGAGCTGTAATTCCCGGTATAATGCCAAATATGGCCATTTGCAGTTACGATTGCAGTGTATCCCGTACCGAAAGCGATGCTTCCGTTGTTGGCGATATCAACCGCTTTTGTTCCGTATGTGCTCTGGTTGTATATTTTTACAAAAGAGCTGCCATTATATACATAGGCGTCGCCTGAACTGTTTACCATCACAAAGTGACCCAGGTCTGCACCGTCTATTGCAGTACCGGTCTGGCCAGCTACCAGGTTCCAGGTTGTACTGTTTGCCAACCTGTGATAAACGGGGCCATTTATTCCCCATTTTGTACCTGCTGTAACCCACAGTTCTCCATTCCCTGTTCCATGGCCCGCGCCAATATCAGTAGGCTCTATATTTAAAGCCTGGTCAAGCAGGGTAAAATTAGGTACTGTGCTTGGCCCCCCGGAAACAGAATAAGTAAACGACCGGTTAAGATCTTCGCTGAGGGTTTGTGCATGGACATAGAGATACCCGTTTTGGGCGCTCGCTGTTAAAGATAAAAATAACGAGGCTGCTAATAACAGTTGTAAAAATGATAAACATAAAATGGGTTTTTTAGTGTTTGCTGGCTTTTGTGCCAGGTTATTGAATTTTGTTTTCATTTCCTTAGGATTTTGTTTTCAGTTTTTTCTAAGGATAAGGAATAGGGCATATATCTCTTTTCAATCCCAATGCCGGTTTGCATTATGCTGTGATTCAATGGCTTGAAAAATCAACTTGCCAGCACTTGTTCCGTTTCTGGGAATCCAGGTTCCATTTTCAAAAAGAAGGCGGGAGAATGTGCAAATGGGTTCAACAAAAAGCCCCGCTGAATATCAGCGAGGCTTACCGGACTTAACGAGTGTTCAGGTCATCAAGCTTCTTTATGCTGTTGTTTTTTGCGGGTCAGGTAGATATCGAGCATCATCAGCCCGAGCACCACATTTATCATCATAAAAACTGTTGTGTAAGTGCTGTTGAAAAACCTGCCCCAGTCTAATTTGTTTACTGTGTTGTTGTATTCGCTCAGGATCTTAGGTGTCGATGCGCCTGCATAGTTGACTTGCGACAAAGCATAGACTAAAAAGCCAATAATCAGGATAATAAAAAATCCGCCAATGCCCCAGATAACCCTTTTATTAATATAGGTGCGGGTTGCAGGCGCTACATGGTATTTGGCAATTTCTTCCATCACATTTTTGGCAAAGCGCATAGACGGCTCCTGCAGCTCGCTGCCCATCATGAGCTGATGTGCTTCTAACAGTTCATGGTATTTGTTTTTCCATTCCAGGTTGGCGCCAATCAACTTTTCAATTGCTGATTTCTCATTTATGCTGCTCAGCCCATCAATATAATCCCACAAGCGTTCTTCCATATCCAACTGAGTATCCATAAAACTATTTTTTTCTGGTTTATTAATATTGTTGCAAAGGTCGCTCCAATTGTTTTCATCATTGGTTAAATAATCACTCACTCTGTATGTCATGTACTTCATGGCTAAAATGTTTTTCCATTTTTTCTCTGAGCCTTTGTCTTGCCCGGTGAAGTTTCACTTTCACTGTGTTTGGCTCCATTCCAAGCACAAGCCCTATTTCCTCCAGTGTTTGTTCTCCTTTATAAAATAAGGTGATCACCTGTGCATCATCGGGGCTAAGCATCTTTATGGCCTGGTTTACCATGGCATGCTTGGATTTTACTTCGACTACATTGGCCTTAAAGCCAGATTCCCTGTTCTCAACCTGAATTAATGTCTTTTCATTTTCTATTGAAACGGTCTCGAGCTTTTTCTTTCTCAGGAAAGTGATGCAGCTTGTACGGGCAATGGTGTATAGCCAGGTGCTGAATTTTGATTCGCCACGAAAATCAGCCAGCGAGCGGTAAGCTTTTATAAAGATGTCCTGTGCCACTTCTTCGGCATCTTCTCGGCTTTCTATCATGCGCATTGCCAGCGTAAATACATAATTTTTGTAGCGCTCCACAATATGGGCATAAGCCTGTTGGTCGCCCTTCAGCACCCTGCTAATGATTTCGGTATCTGTCAGTCCGGTAAACATGACAATAGTGAGACTCGTTGCTCGGTTAACTGGTTACAAGTTAAGCACATTATATTTCTGGCCTTCGGGTTCCTTCATGCCTTGAAATATTTTATTTTGGTTGGGGGCCAGAAAGAAATTTAAGGTTTGGCCATTCTGAAGAAACCAGGCATTCCCAACCTAAATCAGAAATAAAATGTAGCTTTAAGCAAACCGATTGCAATGAATAACCGTGATAAAAGCCTCGTTTACTTCTTTCTTGGCATCTATTCACTCATGGTGAGCTGGTATTATAACCATTCTGTTATATTGCTCATCATACATTATATTTTCTGGCCCATATATTTATTATATGAACTGCTTACCGGCAATTTATCTCATGGCATGTGGAAGACCATACCCATGTCTTACTTTAAATAAAATCCCAACCTTGGTTTTTAAGAGGCCTTCCTGATGCTTGGTGGTCTTAGCAATTTTTATAGCTGTTAAAGCCGTCAGCGGGAGGTTTTTAAAATTTTTCTATTCTCTTGTAACCTGCGCAAAACAGCCTAAGTCATATATTGCTGAAAAGGTACTGAACAAGTTCCGGGAAAAGTAAAAGATGGCAACCCAGGGCCCAATTCAGTAGTCTGATAGTAAAACTCAAAACAATTAAAATTATAGTTTATGGCAGCAGAATTATTGATCCCGATTTTAGTACCGCTTGGCATGTTTGCGATGATATTCGGAATTGTGTATTTAAGGACCCGCCAGAACCTGGCGATGATCGAAAAGGGAATGAACCCCCGTGAGTTTACCAACAGGCCCGCTCCGTACAGGAACCTTAAATGGGGCCTGCTGTTGGTTGGGTCAGGTATTGGTTTGGCACTGGCTTATATCATTACACAATATGTTATCCATGACATGGAAAACCCTGCATTGTGGTTCGCATTCATTGCCATTGGTGGCGGCTTAGGGCTGATCCAGTCTTACAAAATCGAAAAAAAAGAGGTACTGGATAAAGAAAACCATCCTGTTCAATAATCATGCTTCTTCATGCCCTTTTTTCCCTCGAAAAGCATCTTATGCAAGATGCTTTTCGAGGGAAAAAAGAAGTAAGCGATGATTGGAGAATTAATGTTCTTGCAAGGCCCCGCGCCTCTTATTGCTCCAGCGCTTTCATCACTACCGGGTCAAAAGTATTGGCTACTTCAAAATATCCTTCCTGCCTCCAGCCCTGCCGGCCTAATAAAGCTTTTGTTCTTAATAATAATACCTGCTTATCTTTTTCAGAGATAGTTTTCAGGCTAACCGAGTCTTTTGCTGCATAATCGGCCAGGCTTTTCCAAAGCTGCTCATCATGGCTGAAGCCGGAAGCAAAATCTGATGCTGTTTTGAATTGTTTGAATTCGGCTAAGTGCTGCATATAATAGGTGTACACAAAACGGTTAAGCGTGTTGTTCACATATAGCGAAGTGATGCTATGATCAAAAGTTGCTGTATCAAATGCCACAAAAATATCAGGAGTAATGCCGCCACCTCCATATACAATTTTCCCGTTATGGGTTTTATAAACCTTTCCATTATGTGCAGTTGACGTATCGCCATGAAGCACTTCGCCATCATGAAATCGCATCATCACTTCTTCATTATAAGATTCGTGGTCTTCCTTATTATAAGGTTTTTGAATGCTGCGGCCGCTCGGCGTGTAATATCGTGCAACGGTCAGGCGCAGTGCCGAGCCATCGCTCAACTGGTATTGCTCCTGTACAAGTCCTTTTCCAAAGGTACGGCGGCCAATAATCGTTGCCCTGTCCCAATCCTGCAAAGCGCCTACCAGCACTTCGCTTGCAGAAGCTGTGCCTTCATCAACAAGTGCTATCAGTTTCCCTTTTTCAAATAACCCATCCACCTTACATCGGTATTCCACTTTCGGCGAGTTTGCTCCCTGTGTGTACACGATGAGCTTATCGCCATCCAGGAAATCATCAGCCACAGCAATAGCCTGCTGCAAAATACCCCCGCCGTTACCGCGGAGGTCGAGGATCAGTTCCTGCAGAGGGTTTTTCTGCAGGAACTGCATGGCCTGAACGAATTCAGGGTGCGTGGTTTCCGAAAACTTATTGATATGTATGTATCCCGTGGTTTTATTGATCATGTACGATGCATCAACAGAAGGCAATGGGATAGTTCCCCTGACAATAGCCACTTTCAGGGGTTTGCTGTTACGTATAACCGTTACTGTTACATTACTGGCGCCTGGCCCGCGCAACAGGCTTTTTATCTTATCTGCATTTGTGCCATTGCCTGCTACGGCAGAATCATTCACTTTAATAATCTTGTCCCCCACTTCCAAACCCGCTTTATCACTTGGGCCGCCCGCTACCACTCCCACAATATTTACTGTATCGTAAAAAATCTGGAACTCCACCCCAATTCCTTCAAAGTTCCCCTGCAGGTCTTCATTTATCCCGGTTACATCAATGGGCGGAATGTAAATGGAATGAGGGTCGAGATGCGCGAGCATTCCCTGGATAGCATTTTCACCAAGGGTATCAATGTTTACCGAATCGACATAACGCCGGCCGATCAGGTTCATTACTTCATCAACTGGCGCTCTTTTTTGTACCTTGAAAAACCCTTTTGGGCTAATATCGCTGCTGAGCCGATAGCCTATTGCCATTCCAAACACCATTACCATTGCAAAAAGAAGCGGTAGCCAAACTTTGAGTCCTTTCATTCTAGTGTTTTTATCAAAATAAACCTGCAAATTAAGCAATCGACAGGTATGCAAGGCTGTCGAAAATAAAAGAAAGAAAAAGAGCGCATGGAACGATAAGGGAAAAGGTCAATGCCAGTAAATGAAAATTCAGAAAAACTTCCACCTGAAAACCACAAACTGCAAACTCTGTTTATCTTAGCATCATGAATATTTTAATAGCAGATAGCGGGTCCACAAAATGCGAATGGTGCCTGTTGAGCAATGGAAGAAAAAAGACCATTTACACGCAAGGCATAAGCCCATATTTTTTAAACGGAGAGCAAATTGAAAGCTTGCTGAGCAGGAACCTGGTCCCCAAGTTAAAGGCTGATATTGATGAAGTATATTATTATGGCACCGGCCTTGGCAGTATGGATAACGTAACCATCCTCAAAAAAGTTTTGCGAAAAGTTTTTAAGAACGCAGCCATTGAAGCCAGGGAAGATATTTTAGCTGCGGCAAGGGCGCTCTGCGGCAAATCAAAAGGGATTGCCTGCATACTGGGCACCGGCAGCAATTCCTGTTATTTTAATGGGAAGAAAATCGTACAAGGGATATCAGGCCTTGGTTATGTGCTCGGCGATGAGGGCAGCGGCGCTTATCTTGGCAAAAAGGTGTTGCAGTATTATTTATATAATACTTTTGATGAAGAACTGCGCTATCGTTTCGATGCAAAATATGTGACCAACCGGGTGGAGATCTTGGAAAATGTGTACAGAAAACCTTTGCCCAACCGCTACCTGGCCTCCTTCGCTATTTTTTTGACAGAAAACCGGGGCCATTACATGATTGAAAATATTATTGAGGACGGCCTGAATGACTTTTTCTTTGCACATTTATGCAAGTTCCATGAAATATGGAAATACCCTGTTCATTTTGTGGGCGGTGTAGCGTATGGCTTTCGCGATGTAATAAAAGATTTGTGCAAGAACTATGAATTTGAACTGGGAAGGATTTTGCAAAAGCCAATGGATGGGCTGGTGGAGTTCCATAGTAAATAATTAACTAATTGCTTAGTGGCGCAATTGCTCAATAGCTGATATCCGGTTCATGAAATTTATTTGCCTATTCAATGCTTATTGCGATATTGAGCAACTTTCAAATCGGAGATTAATAAAATGCCTTTCGAAAAAATAACTGAAGAGCCCGGGCGGTACCGCCATCTGGAAAAGATGAGCATTCACGAGATACTGACTAATATTAATCATGAAGACAAATCTGTGCCGGTGGCTGTACAAAAAGCCATACCACAAATTGAAAAACTGGTTACTGTTGTTGCCGATAAAATGTTTAGCGGGGGGCGTTTGTTTTATGTTGGTGCAGGCACCAGCGGAAGGCTTGGCATTCTCGATGCAAGTGAAATTCCCCCTACTTATGGCATGCCTTACGGGCTGATCATCGGGATCATCGCAGGCGGCGATGAAGCGATACAGAAGCCTGTCGAAAACGCCGAAGACAACAATGAACAAGGTTGGCTCGACCTGGAAGAATATTCAATTTGCAACAAAGATGTAGTAATTGGTATTGCCGCTAGCGGAACCACTCCATACGTAATTGGGGCACTTGAAAAAAGCAGGAAGCAGCATATCATTACCGGTTGTATTACCTGCAACCCGGGATCGCCTTTGTCAAAACACGCAGACTATCCCGTTGAAGTGATAGTGGGGCCTGAATTTGTGACCGGCAGTACCAGGATGAAAAGCGGCACAGCACAAAAACTGGTGCTGAATATGATTTCAACAACCGTAATGATACAGATTGGACGTGTGGAGGACAATAAAATGGTGAACATGCAGCTCACCAACAGTAAGCTGATTGACCGAGGCACAAAAATGCTGATGGAAAAAACCGGTACTAAGGATTATGAAAAAGCCAAGACCCTTTTACTGAAATATGGTAGTGTGAAAAAAGCCGCAGAATTTGTGACCCGTGGTTTGTAGTTTTTTTTGATTTGCTATAAAGATTTTTTTTATTGCCAATGGGCTATTGCATTTCCAAATGCTGTTACCCAAAATGGATTAGTTTTTCATCTTCGATTCTATGCCTGCATAGTCAATGCGCAGTGATTGGAACTCTTGTTGCATGCGCATGCGCTCTTTGTCATGATAACCTAATGAAACAGCTTTAAGCAAATCGTTCTCAGTGCCCCGTGAGTTGTTTTTTCTTGCATTTAAGATGGCAGAAAAATACCAGGCTTCGCTGTTCACTGGGTCAGCCATTTTGTATAATGTCACAAAATATGCTGCGCCATCATTTTGGCCCGATTGTATAAACCGGTTGCTAAGGGAATAAAATGCCAGGGAAAGGTAAGCCAGTAACCTGCTATGCATTGCGCCTTCATCTGTTTTGGCCTTTGCTCTTTCATTTAACCCGGTAATGGTTTTTTGCCAGTATTGGATATCTCCAGCCTGGAACTGTTGCTCATAAATGCCCTTCATCTTTTCTTCTTCAGCAAACAAATCTTCTTTTCGTTTAAGTTGTTGTTGATAAACCGGGCTCGCAATAATTGATGATTGCTTTTCTTCGAAGAAATGTACTGCAGGGGATATCCCTTGCAACAAGTTTATAGAAAGCTTGCACTCATCGCCGGCTTTAATAAAATCTTTTTGATCAATAAAAAAATTAATCTTTTTTTTGCTTTCTGAAATATAATCTCCAATGAAATTAAGATCAACAGCAATTTGTTTGTTCCGCATGGCATCTAAAACCAATCCTTCAAATGCTATGTTCATGGCGGTTGCTGGCGCCCATTCATGTTTTCCGTTAAAAAGTATGATGCGGTGAGCTGTGTTTGTTTTATCCAGGGCCTTACAGAAATCAACAACAGTGGTCATGTTCATATCGCCATTTCCCGCAAGCCCTGTAAAACTGAAATTGAAATTTTGCAGTGGCGTTCCTTCCGGTAAAGCTGCGCTATTGGCAATTACTGCTTTGATTTCCGGGTGGTTCAATGCAATATATCCTGCCGTTTTTGCCCCGCCTGAAAAACCACAGGCGTAAATCCTTGAAGTATCGATAGTCATTCTTGTTCTTGTGTCCGCAAACAAGTGCTGCCAGATATTTTCTGCCATTGAATAATCGTTCCCGTTTTTTGAGTTGTTGCTGCCAATGAGGATGAAACCATACTTGTCTGCAAGCGCCTGGTATTTGCTCAAGGGCAGGCTTCCATCTGCATGTGGATCAAAAAAGTACATTGCGGGCAACTTTTTTTTACCGGCAATAAAGGGGATATACAGTGCATAGGATTGTGAAGAATCATTCCCGCATTTCATTTTGCTGATCAGTTTGCCTGAAGGAATGGTATCAACCGATGTGATTGGAGATGCTGTAAGTGTGCCTTGGGCAATAACATCCCTATTGATATTTTCGGGCTTATGATTACTGCAAGCGCTAATATAAAGCCCCAGGATAGCTATTTGGATGAAAGCATTCCTCATCAGTCTGCAAGATGGGAAGAATTTGCGAACCATTGCATTTAATGAAACGCCTCAGCATAAGCAGAAACAGGTTCGCATGTGCAAACCAGGTTCCTGTCGCCATAAGTGTTGTTTATTCTTCCAATGGATGGCCAGAATTTATTCTTGCGAACATATGGTAGCGGGAATGCTGCGGATTCCCTTGAATAGGAATGCCCCCATTCATTGGAACAAATCACCATTTGGGTATGAGGCGAATTTTTTAAAGCATTGTCGGTTTTGTCGGCTTTCCCTTCTTCAATTTCTTTTATTTCGTGACAGATGCTGATCATTGCATCGCAAAAGCGATCGAGTTCGGATTTGTCTTCACTTTCGGTTGGCTCGATCATAATGGTTCCGGGAACGGGGAAGCTAAGCGTTGGCGCATGAAAGCCATAGTCCATAAGTCGTTTGGCGACATCTTCAGCTTCAATGCCCGCGCTGCTTTTAAAGGGGCGAAGGTCAACGATGAATTCATGTGCGCAGGTGCCATTCGTTCCGCTGTACAAAATTTTGTAGTACTTCTCCAACTTCGACTTCATGTAGTTGGCATTTAGAATAGCATACTTTGTCGCGTTTGTAAGACCATTCGGGCCAAGCATTTTTATATATGCATAACTAATCAGCAAAATACTTGCAGAACCATAAGGCGCAGCGCTTACAGCGTATCTGGCGCTTTGCCCATTGTCCTGTAATCGGAGGCCGGCTGCTGAATGCCCAGGTAAAAAGGGCTTCAGTTTTTCCGTAACACAAATAGGGCCAACTCCGGGGCCGCCGCCGCCATGCGGGATCGCAAAAGTTTTATGAAGGTTCAAATGGCAAACATCAGCACCGATGAAACCGGGGCCTGTTAATCCGACTTGCGCGTTCATGTTGGCGCCATCCATATACACCAATCCCCCATTGGCATGGATTGCTTCACATATTTCTTTTATTGACTCTTCAAACACGCCATGAGTGGAAGGGTAGGTAACCATTAACCCGGCCAGCGAATCTTTATATTGTGTGGCTTTTGCTTTCAGGTCTGCCACATCAATATGCCCGTCATCGTCACTTTTTACAACCACTACTTTCATGCCTGCCATCACTGCGCTTGCGGGGTTTGTTCCATGAGCAGAAATGGGGATGAGCATAATATCACGGTGATGGTTACCCGAATTCTCATGATAGGCCCTGATGGTCAACAGCCCTGCATATTCTCCCTGGGCGCCACTGTTGGGCTGTAATGAGGTAGCCGCAAACCCTGTGATCCTGCTCAACCAGTCTTCCAGTTCGGTAATTATCTGTTTATAGCCTCCCCATTGACCGGCAGGTGCAAACGGATGGATTTGGCTGAATTCAGGCCAGCTCACAGGGATCAATTCGGTAGCTGCATTCAGCTTCATGGTACATGACCCGAGCGAGATCATTGAGGTGTTCAGGGAAAGATCTTTGTTTTCCAGGCTTTTTAAGTAGCGCATCATTTCACTTTCGCTGTGGTGCGTATTGAAAACAGGATGGGTTAAATAGCCGGAAGTCCTTGTTGCAAATTCAGGGATATTCGATAAAGCATTTAATTCGGTATTTATTTTAACTAATGGAGCTTTTGCTGCTGCACTAAAAATATCAGCAAGTTTTTTTATGTCATCAACTGATGTGGTTTCATCAAAACTGGCAGTAACATAATTGGTGCCGGCAATGTACCGAATATTGATTTCTTCTTTTTCTGTTGCAGCTTTGATTTCCTCAGGATTGTCGACCTCAATTTTTATTGTGTCAAAAAAATACTGATGTGCTATTTTGTACTTGCCCGTTTTCGATATGATATCAGCAAAACTTTTTGCAAGCAGCGATACCCGTTTCGCGATATTCTTCAAGCCTTGCGGCCCGTGGTACACTGCATACATGGCAGCCATGTTGGCAAGCAGCGCCTGGGCGGTGCAGATATTTGAAGTGGCCTTTTCGCGTTTGATATGTTGTTCGCGGGTTTGCAGGGCCATGCGCAATGCCCGGTTATTTTGCGCATCAATGCTCACGCCAATGATACGGCCGGGAATAGCCCTTTTAAATTCATCTTTTGCTGCAAAGAACGCAGCATGAGGCCCGCCGAAGCCCATTGGTACGCCAAAACGTTGGGCCGAGCCCACTGCCGCATCGGCGCTGAGCTCGCCGGGAGGGGTCAATAAGGTTAATGCCAGCAGGTCGGCAGCCATTACTACATAACCTTTGGTGTCGTGCACTTTACCGATAAAATCCCTGTAATTTTCGATTGCTCCATCTGTGGTTGGATATTGCACGATAGCCCCAAAAAAATTTTCATCAATCTTTATTTTCTGATAATCCCCAAATACCAATTCAATATGGATGGGCTTAGCACGGGTAATGAGGACCTCTTTAGTTTGTGCATGAACGTTATTGTCTACAAAAAACTTTGGTTTTTTAATAGCGCCAGCCTTGTTGATTTCATGAAAGAACATGGACATGGCTTCAGCCGCGGCTGTTGCTTCATCGAGCAGCGAGGCATTGGCTAGCGGTAATCCTGTAAGGTCGCTCACCATGGTTTGAAAATTCAACAGGCTTTCCAATCTGCCTTGGGAAATTTCGGCCTGGTAGGGGGTATACTGAGTGTACCAGCCAGGATTTTCAAAAACGTTTCTCAAAATCACGCTTGGGGTGATGGTATTATAATACCCCTGGCCTATATAAGATTTGAATACTTTATTCTTTAATGCTGTTTTTTTCAGCTCATTCAGGTATTGGTATTCGCTCACCGGGCCGGGCACATCAGGCAATGTGCTGTGCCGTATAGATTGAGGAATGGTTTTGCTGATCAGTTCTTCCAGATTCTTGGCGCCAATTGTTTTCAGCATTTGTGCTGTCTCTTCTGAGTTCGGCCCTATGTGCCTGCCGGCAAATTCATTGGCCTGCTGTTCAAACAAATTCATGTTATGCTAGCGGATTAATTTTAAAGATGCGCAAAGTTAAGCGGATAGCCGCAGAAAATTAAATGCCCGTATTTAAATGCTGTAATCGTATGTGATTTTGGTACTAAAATGTTTGTAAACAAGCTGATGATTTTAGATTAAAAACTAAAACCACCTGATATTGCGGCGCTATAAATAGTGCTATCTTTGCCTAAATGTATTTAATGGGGCGGCTGTATTTTTTATTAATCATAATGTGCCTTTGCGCCATGACATTCTCCGGCTGCACAAAAGACGCCATCATCAGCCCTATAGCATTGTCATCTTCCAACTCAATCAATGTAACCATTTCTTCAAACCAAACTTATCAATTGCACTTGAGCGGATATGCTGCTGTGAATATATTTAAACAGGCTTCCCACTACCGGGCCAGCGAAACAGTCCTCAATGCCAGCAATGGTTCCTTTACCTACATTTATTTGCCCATAACGGGGTTTAAGGGAACCGAGAAAGTTGTATTGGCTGGAACAAACCTGGTGCGTGTTCCCAATAAGAATATAAATTATCCGGGAACGAATAACAGCGCAAACAGTTACAGCACCTCCTATACAACAATCAATATTACCGTAGCCAATTGATTTTTTTCCATTGTTGAAGGTAAAATGTGTTTTCTGCAATATCCGTTTATTGATATATATTCTACCCCGAACGAACAACAGCAGTTCACCAATGAGCGCCTTTGCGAAAACTTATTTTTCATTTAAGCGGCCGGTTAAATAACTTTATTGCTTTCATTCGAATTTTATGATAGATTTCCGGTCTGATACTGTTACAAAGCCTACGCCTGCTATGCTCCAGGCCATGATGAGCGCAGAAGTTGGCGATGATGTGTTTGGCGAAGACCCTACGGTAAATAAACTGGAAACAATGGCTGCGCAGCTTTTTGGTATGGAAGCTGCTGTTTTCTGCCCGAGCGGCACCATGAGCAACCAGGTTGCCATCCGTTGCCACACACAAATTGGCGACGAAGTGATTTGTGCATCGAACGCACATGTGTACATCTATGAAGGGGGCGGCATTGCAGCCAATTCTGCTTCGCAGGTGAAAGCCATTGATGGCAATTTCGGCCGCATCAGTGCACAACAGGTAGCCAATGCTGTTAACCCGGATGATTTGCATAAAGCAAGAACTTCGCTGGTGTGCCTCGAAAATACGGCAAACCGGGGCGGCGGGAGCTGCTATGATTTCGACGAAATCAAAAAAATAAGAAGTGTATGCGATGAAAACAACCTGAGGCTTCACCTTGATGGGGCAAGGTTATTTAATGCGCTCATTGCAAAAAATGAGACACCAAGCCAGTATGGAGAAATTTTTGACAGCATTTCCATCTGCCTGAATAAAGGGTTGGGATGCCCTGTTGGCAGCATTTTGATGGGCACAAAAGCGTATATTAAAAAAGCCCGAAGAGCACGCAAGGTTTTTGGAGGAGGCATGAGACAGGCTGGTTTCATGGCCGCAGCAGGGATTTATGCACTTGAGCATAATATTAATAGGCTTGCTGAAGACCATGAAAACGCCCGACAAATTGCAGATGCGCTTTCTAAGAAAAGCTTCGTAAAGGATATAATGCCTGTTGAAACCAATATTGTTATAATGCAGGCGCAACCGGGTTTCCCGGCAGCTAAAATTGCAGAAAAGCTGTACCAAAAGGGCATTCATGTAATCGCCATCTCTGCAGAACAGGTAAGGTTTGTTGCCCATCTTGATATTTCTCCGCTGATGGTAGCCCAAGCTATTAAAGCAATTGCTGAAATCTGAACTTGGTGAAAGGAACACTTACTGGCCCCCGGCAATATAATTCCTTCTGGCCGCAAATGTAATTTTGTTCAGTGAATGGCTAATAGGTCATCGCTGGGCCTGTTCATTTTTTTGCACCAAATCCTTGTGCATGTGGCTATCTTTTTAAAACAATATTCCTTCGCTTCGTTAATTTTGATTTTTAATCAGTGCAAATATGTTCCCCAAAATCTCTCCGTTCGAAACGAAGGCCTGGCACCAGTTAACAGATCACTTTGAAAAGGAAATGAAGACAACGCACATGCGGACCTTATTTCAGAGTGACCCGGGCAGGTTCAGCAAATTTTCTTTAAAAGCAGGCGATCTGTTTTTCGACTATTCAAAAAACATCATCACTGAAAAAACCATGCAATTGCTGTTTCAGCTTGCTGAAGAATGTAAAGTGAAAGATGCAATAGAGGCAATGTTCAATGGAGAAAAGATCAATGAAACAGAAAACCGATCGGTGCTGCACATTGCATTAAGAAATTTTTCAGGGAACGCAATTTTTTCAGATGGCCATGATGTGATGCCTGATGTGATGCATGTCTTGGGGCATATCAAAAATTTCTGCGAAAGAATTCATAGCGGTGAATGGGAAGGCTATACCGGCAAGAGAATAAAATACATTGTCAACATTGGCATTGGTGGCAGCGACCTTGGCCCGGTGATGGTAACGGAAGCTTTGAAACCTTACTGGCAGGAAGGCATACAACCTTATTTTGTTTCGAACGTGGATGGAACGCATATTGTTGAAACATTGAAAAAAGTTGTTCCTGATGAAACGCTTTTCCTGATTGCTTCTAAAACATTCACGACACAGGAAACCATGACGAACGCTCATTCGGCGAGAGACTGGTTTTTGTCTTCGGCAATAGATGCATCGCATATTGCAAAGCATTTTGTGGCATTATCTACGAATGAAAATGAGGTGGTAAAATTCGGCATCGACAAAGAAAACATGTTCGGCTTCTGGGATTGGGTGGGGGGGAGGTATTCATTGTGGAGCGCAATCGGGCTGTCAATTGCTTTGAGCATCGGCTACGATAATTTTGAGGAGTTGTTGAAAGGCGCTCATGAAACAGATATGCATTTTCGTGAAACGCAGTTTGAAAAAAATATCCCTGTTGTGATGGCGCTGATCGGTTTGTGGTACAGGAATTTTTATGGTTCACAAACTGAAGCCATTCTTCCCTACGACCAATATATGCACCGCTTTGCTGCTTATTTCCAGCAAGGCAATATGGAAAGCAATGGCAAAAGCGTTGACAGGAACGGCAACCTGGTTACTTATGCCACAGGCCCCGTGGTTTGGGGCGAACCGGGAACTAACGGCCAGCATGCCTTTTACCAGCTTATCCACCAGGGCACAACATTGATACCCTGCGATTTTATTGCACCGGCCATCAGCCATAACCCGATTGGCGACCATCATTTGAAACTGCTGTCCAATTTTTTTGCACAAACGGAGGCATTGATGAACGGCAAAACAAAAGCCGATCTTATTGCAGAAAACGTAAAGCCCGAACTATTGCCTTATAAATTGTTCACCGGCAACAGGCCTACTAATTCTTTTCTCATAAAAAAAATCACTCCTTTCGCGTTAGGCAGGCTCATTGCGCTATATGAGCATAAAATTTTTGTGCAGGGCATAATCTGGAACATCTATTCTTTTGACCAATGGGGAGTTGAATTGGGCAAACAACTTGCCGGCAGGATCCTCCCGGAGCTTGAAAATAACGACCCGGCTTACCTGCACGATTCTTCAACAAACGGGTTGATCAATGCTTATAAGGCTATGAGGTGATGGCTATAATTACACGATCTTCTGTTATGATCATTGCTTACAAACAGGCATTTGCTTTGTTCAATAACCATAACCTTCGTCAGTTTGCCTGATATGCCAATGTTGTTTCCCCTTGAATATTCATCTGGTTCACGCATCAACGGTAAGACCAAAGTAAATTCATTAACAAAAGCCCTAAATTTTTGGTATAATACTGAAAAATAGTTG
>JAFEAJ010000049.1 GCA_018266455.1 Bacteroidota bacterium | reverse complement strand
AACTATTTTTCAGTACATTACCAACAAAATCAATTTCGGGAAAAATTACAGATCAGCAGGGTCAACCAATCCCTTTCGCTACAATAAAAATAAAGGGAACTAAGGCTGGCACAGCAGCAGATGCAGATGGCAATTTCGTGATTAAAGCGCCGGCCACTGCCACTTTATTGATCACAGGTACCGGCATTGGCGAAGAAGAAGTTCCCATTGCTGGTCAAACCAATTTGACAATCAAAGTTAATCGTAAAGAATCTAATTTGGCGGAAGTTGTAGTAACTACCGTAGCTGGTACCAAAGTAAGCAAACGCCAACAGGGTTTTGCTTCAACTACGATAACCGCATCGAGTATTACGCAAGCCAAGCCAACCAGCTTGGCAAGTGCTTTAACAGGTAAAGCACCTGGCTTACAGATAATGGCAACCGGCGGCGGAGTGAATCCCAGTTACAGGATCCTTCTCAGAGGCCAAAGATCATTTACAGGCAATAACCAGCCCTTGATAATAGTGGATGGGAATGTGGTGACAAGTGATCTGTTAACCAACATTAGCCCCGAAGACATAGACAATGTTAATATACTTAACGGACCTGCTTCAGTAGCTCTTTATGGTTCCCAGGCATCTAACGGGGCATTGGTAGTTACCACCAAACGCCCGTTACCAGGTACCCAATCCGTACATTTAGGCCAGACAATAACTTTTGAAAAAGTTGCTTTTTATCCTAAAACACAAACCCAATATGGATCGGGCGGCAGTGGCTATGGCACTGATACTTTAGGCAATCCGTATTATTCTCCTTTAGAAAATGAATCATACGGACCAAAATTTGATGGCTCGATGAAGCCTTTGGGAAACCCGCTGGAAAACGGAGATCAGCTTATGGTTCCCTATCAATATTTTAAAGACAGAAATAAATTTTGGCAAACAGGAGCAAGCACCCAAACTGATATTTCATTGTCTTCTGCTGATGACAGATCTTCTTTTTACCTGGCAGGCCAATACCTCTCAACCACCGGTACTATGCTTGGCGACAAATTCAAACGAGCATCTATCAGGTTCAACGGAATGAGAAAAATTGGCAACAAGGTGCGTGCAAATTACAGTTTATCGTATTTGCAAAACAGATATGATGTCACCCCGCTTGTATCGACTATTTATGACCAATTTTTAAATATGCCAGGCAATATCCCGATTACCAAGTTCAGAGACTGGCAAAATAACGAATATGCTAACCCTAACGGCTACTACAACCCATGGTATGGCAACCCTTATTTTACTGCAGCAAATAATCGGCAGTTAACAAACAATGATTATATAACCGGAAGTTTGGAATTGCATTATATGCCATTTAGCTGGTTGGATATTATTTCATCTACTGGTCTTACCATGAAGACTACAGTACAAAAGAATTATACAAACTCCTTTGTTTACACTCCTTATGCTACAACGTCCAGCGGTGGTTTCAAAACTACTATTGCAGGTAGCTATGGAGAATCAAGCCAGTATTATAACGAAGTAATACAAAATATAAAAGGTGTTGTACAAAAGAAATTTGGTAATTTTTCTGTAAACGTTATTGCAGGGGCAGCTTTCCAGCAAGACGCCCAAGACAATTTAGGTGCGTCCATAGGAGGGTTGGTACAAGGAAACTTATTTAACTTAAGCAATACCCTTAATTATCCTTCTGCTTATAACACTTATTTCAAAGCAAGGCAGTTTGGAGCATATTATGACGTTCAATTAGGATGGAATGATTATTTATTCCTTCACACCTCCGGCCGTGAAGACATTGTGTCTGTTCTGAACCCAAACAATAGGAAATTCTTCTATCCTGCTGCAGATTTATCATTGATTGTTACTAATGCTATACAGTCATTAAGCAACGTCAATTGGTTAGACTTCTGGAAAATAAGAGCCAATGTTGCAAAAGTTGGCCAAGTAAATTTAGGCCCTGGTGCTAACCCTTATGGCGCTTATTCTTTGTTACCAACATTTGGACAGGGAAATGGCTATCCTTATAATGGAATTGCAGGCTATGCAATAAGCTCCACCCTGATTTCTTCCGATTTGAAACCAGAAATCACAAAAAGCTGGGAAATTGGTACTGATTTCAGGTTGTTCCATTCCTTTGTGGATGCTGCCATTACATACTATGATGAGCGCACTTCAAACCAAACCTTGACAACCAGTGTTTCTTGGACATCAGGTTTTGGCAGCCTATTAACAAATGTTGGGGAATCAGAATCAAAAGGCTTAGAGAGCTCTGTGAAATTTAACTTTATTAATAGAAAAATATGGAGCTTAAGCTTAGCAACAACCTACACTTATAACAGTAATGTAGCCTTGTCGATTACTCCAGGCTTAGACAGGCTTCCATTAGCCACTTATGGGGCCACCGGTACTTATGCCGTCCCCCATTTGCAATGGCCCGAAATTTACGGGTACGATTATATGAGGCATAATGGAAAAGTTATTGTAGATCCCGTAACAGGTCTGCCCGTTGTTAATACTGGTGTATTGGTGCCCTTAGGCAATGCCAATGCCAGAAATATTGTTTCTTTAATTCCTACCATCACTTTCAAGTCCTTCACCCTTACAGGAGTATTTGAATACCGTGGTGGATTTAAACGGTATAATAATATGGGCTTTGATATGGATTGGTCAGGCATGGGTATCCGTACAACACAATTTAACCGGCAAAGGTTTGTATTTCCTAACTCAACCTATCAGGATGGAGCAGGTAAATGGGTAGATAATACAACGGTACTAATTAGTGAAAATGGAAATGGGAACAGTGGCTTCTGGACAGATGCAACGGAAAACTATAACGTCACTTCCAATTACGTAACTAGTGGCGCATTCTGGAAATTAAGAGAATTGTCTTTAACATACAGCTTGCCCCAAAATTTCCTAAAAGCAACAAAAGCAATTAAATCTGCTTCGCTGAGTTTGGTAGGTCGCAATCTGTTTATTTGGTTGCCTAAAGACAACTTATATACTGATCCTGACTACAGTGATGCCGGAAACCAATCTAACGGTATTGGCTTGACTGGTTATCAAACTCCTCCTTCAAGGTATATGGGTTTTAATCTGTCTGTTAATTTTTAATTATACTTAATTTATATTTAAAATGAAAAAAATAATATTGTCTTTATCTATAATTCTTGGGCTATGGGGCAGCTCTTGCAAAAAATATCTGGATGTAAACAACAATCCTAACTCGCCCACAAATGCAAGCGCTAGCGTAGTGTTGCCTTTAGCAATTGTAAATACTGCGAGCTTGGTTTCTTCTTTAAATGATTATGGTTCACAAACAGTAGGTTATGCAGCGAATGCAGGCGGCTATGGCGGCTTTGGCGCTTCATGGACGTATAATTATACCACTACTGCAGGGAATGGATACTGGAGGTCAGCATACTCAACATTAGAAAATCTTCAAAGCATTATTAATACTACTCAGGGTAATGCTACGAATATTTATTATAGTGCTGCTTCCAAAATCATGAAAGCTTACATTTTTCAATTGTTGGTAGATCAGTTCAATGATGTTCCTTACACTGATGCCTTACAAGGAAATGGGAAGTTGAGGCCTACCTATGACAAGGCTTCTGATATTTACCCTAGCTTGGCTTCTTTGTTAGATTCTGCTATTATAGAAATTAATGATGGCCAGGCCGCCGCTACTTCGCCAACCCCTTTAACTTCAGGCACAGACCCATTATTTGCTGGTAGTATGACTAATTGGAAACGATTTGCTAACACTTTGAAACTACGCTTAATCATTCGTGCTTCCGGGTCTGCCCAATTCGCCAACACCAACTTTTCTTCTGATGGTTTTTTAACAGATGATGCCATTGTAAATCCAGGGTATGCGCTGGCAAATTCGTCTTCTGGCACTCAGGTAAGCCCAAGCTGGAACACCTGGGTAACCAATTATCAGGGAACAAGGCAGGGCAATGCATGGATCCCGGCTAATTATGTTTTTGCTTACTATGACGGGCACAAATTGCTGGATACATTTCGAGGCAAAACGATTTATTACGCTTTCCCAAAAACGCCCACAAATGCTTTGGGGTTTTTGCCACCTAATAACACACTTACCTCTCCATCCAATGCCGGTGCATGGTATTCTGGTGGTGGAAGCGGCACTTCATTAGGAAATGCAATAGGTGTGATGAAAGGCCCAAATATGGGAGAACCTTTAATGTTATTAGCCGAAAGCGATTTTTTACAATCGGAAGCTGATGTCAGAGGTATCTTGGGGCAAGACGCTGCTACTGACTTTAATAATGGGGTTCTTGCCTCTTTTACCTATTTGTATAAAGACCCTACCAACAAAGTTGCTTCTGGTATGAACCCGACTTCAGATGCCGCACAATATCTTGCTGATAATGCTTCAAGCTATTTGGTAAATTTCAATCTCGCAACTACCACATCCCAGCAAACTGAAGCAATTATAACCCAAAAGTATATTGCTTTGAACTTTATACATGGTCAGGAAACATGGAATGAATATCGCAGAACGGGTTATCCGGCAACTACAGGTCCAACTTATAACACCCCTACCGGTTCAAGCGACCCTTATGGCTCGTTCACATCAACACAATCGCAGGGAACGAGGCCCGATAAGCTGCCTACCAGATTACCTTACCCTGATTCAGAAACTCAAACAAATGGCACTAATGTTCCACAAGGCATCAACGTGTTTACATCTACTATTTTCTGGGCACATTAATTTTAGTACTGAAAAAAAAAGAATATGCAAAAAAATAAAACAAAAAAATATATTGCTTTATACTGTGTTCTTGCAGTAGCAAGCATCAGCTTTAGTTCATGCTTAAAAGAAAAAGATGCGGATTTACCCGCTTTGTATGGACGAAGCACCCCTAATATTGTTTCTTTTCAAGATAATGGCGGGCCCTCTGGCGGTGGTGC
This sequence comes from Bacteroidota bacterium, assembly GCA_018266455.1. Taxonomy (GTDB): domain Bacteria; phylum Bacteroidota; class Bacteroidia; order Chitinophagales; family Chitinophagaceae; genus Puia. Next base: position 15,852 of record JAFEAJ010000049.1, on the reverse strand, counting down.
AGGATATGGCGCCACCACAACTCCTTTCCCATTGTATCAATTTTCATTTATCGGCAGCGATTTTTTTGGCGGCTCTGCAGGGTTTGATGCGGTAATAATTTATGGGCCAGGTGGCCCTGCGCCCCAAGATATTACAGTGAATATTGCAGTAAGCCCTCAAGCTTATTTAGATTCATTCAATAACGCCAATAATACTAGTTTCGAAATACCAGATGCGTCAATTTATAGTTTCCCATCTTCGGTTGTAATTAAAAAAGGCCAAACACAGGCTTATGCACATGTTTCGTTGCAGAACTCTCCAGTATTTGATTTTAGCGCAGATTATGCGATTCCTTTAACAATCACTTCTTCTTCTACTGGAGCTGTAAGCTCAAACTTTGGAACAGAAATTAATTATTTTGCTGTTAGAAATAAATATGATGGGCACTATAAAGTTACTGGAACCATGGTTGATAATGCAAATGGCCTCTTTACAGGCAGATACCCCATGGATGTATATTTAATAACTGCTGGTGCAAATAGCGTTCAACTGTTTGACAAGGCTATTGGTGGAGTTTATCATTCCTTTTCAAATAATGGTGGGCTTTCTTACTATGGCGCTTTTGGTATTCAAATAAATTTTGACCCGTCTGGAGATGGCACAATAATTAGCGTAGTAAATGTATATGGCCAACCTTCAGCGAACGGTCGTTCAGCTGAATTAGACCCGAGTGGAACAAATAAATGGAATTCTTCCGATATGAGCATGGATGTGAATTATTGGATGAACCAGCCAGCTGTCATTACCCCACATCGTACAAGCTTTCAAGAGCATTATACATATGTAGGCGCAAGATAAACGAGACTCTTTTTTTGAAAATGGCTGCTTAACTCGAATACTTGTTAAGCAGCTATTTTCTTGAAAATAATTCCAAAAATTTGCTTAAAAAAAATCTCTTCAAGTAATTACCTGTTTGCAGTTTAATTTTTTGAGTGAAATAAGGAATAAGAACTGTCAATATATTGAAGCCTATATATTGAGGATAAGTATAATAAGCAGTAGAGAAAGAAATTTATATATCTTGCCGTAAATTTCTCTTATGTCCGAACAACAACAAACAAACCAGCTCAACATAGAACTCTCTGAAGACATGGCCGAAGGTGAATATGCAAACCTTGCCATCATCACGCATAGCCATGCAGAATTTGTGATCGATTTTGTGAACGTGATGCCAGGCACTCCTAAAAGCAAAGTAAAATCAAGGATAATATTTACGCCGCAACATGCCAAGCGCTTCATGAAAGCACTGAATGAAAATATTGCTCGCTTCGAAACAGCAAATGGCAAGATCCAAGAGCTTGAGGAAGTACAGTTGCCATTGAATTTTGGAGGGCCTACAGCACAGGCTTAAAATATACCGGTTATAACAACCCTTCATCAGCAAAACTGTAATAGCCGTCTTCGCTCACGATAATATGATCAAGGACCCTGATATCAAAATATTTTGCAGCTTCTTTAATTTTGCTGGTAAGCTCTTCATCGGCCCTGCTCGGCTTTAAATTGCCGGAAGGATGGTTGTGGCAAAGAATGATGTTCACGGCTTCCTGCTCCAGTGCCTTTTTAAGAATTATGCGCGGATCGGCAACAGTTCCTGTAATGCCGCCCTGGCTCACGATTTCGAAATGATTGATCTTGTTTGCACGGTTCAAAAATACAACGGCAAACACTTCATGATGGTGGTCCCTCAAAATTGCCTGAAGGTAATTGGCCATTTCAGCACTGTCTCGCACTACAGGCTTTTCCATAGCACCCATGGCCTGCCTTCGCCTGCCAATTTCTAATGCAGCAGCAATGGTGATGGCTTTTGCCTCCCCAATGCCTTTAATTTTCATCAGGTCCCTGATGGACAGCTTTCCCAGTTCTGCCAGGCTGTTTTTGCCCAAAATGAGAAGCTCTTTGGCAAGGTCAACGGCAGTTTTATTTCTTGTGCCATTGTGAATGAGAATGGCCAGTAGTTCGGAATCGCTGAGGGAAACGGGAGATTTACTAAGTAGTTTCTCTCTGGGGCGGTCATCTTTTACCCATTGTTTAATAGAGTATTTATTCTCTTGCATGGATAAGGAGCAGCAATTATTTTAGCAAATAAGTAAAGCGCTGATAATACTTTGTTAATTGTTGCGTTATAAAAATAAGGTTTATCTGCGTAGTTCGTAACCTTTTGAAAAACGAAATCTAAGTTTCCATGAAAGCTAAAACATTTTCAGCCATCGGTGGATGGCAATCTTTCTTGTTCTGTGTCGGCATGTATATGGTGGCTTTGTTTTTTTCCATCTTCGTCTGTTCGGCTGTTTTTTATGCTGTGAACAATGGTGGCACATCATCAAAAAATGTTGCTATTCAAAAAACAGGAGCTGAAAGGGAAGCCATGGCATCTGTAGGAAAGTAAATTGCCCCGGTTTTTATTTAGCCCAGCTTTCCGCAATCGCCATAAGCGATGATTTCTTTTTATCGCTTTGCTGCTGACGTCCGGCAATAACAATATTTTGTTTCCACAATGCCAGCTTGTATCTTAATTTAAACAAGCTGCTGTGCGCAAGAATATGCCCCGTTCTTATATCCTCCAAAGACAATTAGCCAGCATACCTGCAAATGGGTTTTGAACTTGGTTTTGCAGGAACTTCCTGTTAAGCAACTTTTTTTATCAACAGGCTGCGTTAATAATTTTCTATTCCCTGCTTTTCGCTATTCTATTTTCATTTATATCTTCGCCCATATATCACTTTTATGCAAAGCGGAGCAAAAATATTTTCAGGCACTGCGTCCCTATACCTCGCCGAAAAGATTTGTCAACAATTTGGCAATGCTGCTGGAAAAATAACCATTCAGTATTTCAGCGATGGCGAGATTCAACCTGTTTTCAATGAAAGCATTCGAGGCGATATGGTTTTTCTCATTCAAAGCACTTGTGCCCCGGCTGAAAACATGCTGGAGCTTTTGTTGATGATCGACGCAGCCAAGCGTGCTTCTGCTTACAAAGTGGTAGCGGTATTACCATACTATGGTTATGCCCGCCAGGATAGGAAAGATAAGCCGCGTGTGGCCATCGGTTCCAAGCTGATGGCAAATATGCTGGTGGCAGCAGGTGCAGACAGGGTAATTACCATGGACTTGCATGCTCCCCAGATCCAGGGCTATTTTGATATACCAGTTGACCATCTCGACAGTTCGGCAATTTTTATTCCCTATATAGAGCAACTTAAGCTTGAAAACCTTACCTTTGCGGCCCCTGATGTTGGAAGTGCCAACAGGATACGCGAGATTGCTTCCTTTTTCAATGCTGAAATGGTCATTTGCGATAAGCACAGGAAAAGAGCGAATGAAATTGCCAGCATGGTAGTAATAGGTGACGTAACCGACAGGGATGTAGTTCTTATAGACGACATTTGTGATACCGGCGGCACATTAGCCAAATCAGCAGGATTGCTTAAGGAAAAAGGCGCAAGAAGCGTCAGGGCGCTTTGCACACATCCTGTTCTTAGCGGAAATGCTTATGCGAATATTGAAAATAGTGTGCTGGAAGAATTGGTTGTTTGTGACACCATCCCTTTAAAAAAAGAAAGTTCAAAGATAAAAGTGCTGAGTGTTGCCGAACTGTTCGCAATTGCTATTCGAAATGCATACGAGAACAAGAGCATTACCAGCTTGTTCATCCATTCGCAAATGCGAAACAAATAACGTAATCTTTAATTAAACATAAAATGAAAACAATTACAATCGAAGGACAACTCAGGACCGAGATCGGCAAAAAAGCCACCCGCCAGATCCGCTCTGAAGGAAAAGTGCCCGGTGTAATTTACGGGGGTGCACAGGAAGTAAGCTTTTCAGCACCTGTTGCAGCTTTTAAAGGCATCGTATATACACCGGATTTTCAATTGGCAGAAATTAAGCTAGATGGCAAAGCTTATAAATGCATTTTGAAAGACCTGCAATTTGACAAAGTAACAGATGAACTGATCCATGTAGATTTTATGGAGCTTGTTGAAAACAAACAGGTGATTGCCACTATTCCCATCAAATTTACTGGTGCTGCAGCGGGCGTAAAAGAAGGTGGCAAGCTGATCACGAAAATGAAAGCCCTAAAAGTAAAAACGCTCCCTAAATATTTACAGGAAAATATAAAAGTTGATGTCAGCAATCTTCAATTAAATGGCAATATCAGGGTGGAAGACGTGAAAGCTGAAAATTGCGATATTTTGAACTCGCCACGCATTCCTATTGCATCAGTAGTATTGACCCGTGAGCTGAAACAGGAAGAAGCAACTTCAGCAGCTCCTGCAGCAGGGTCTGCTGCACCTGCAACCGGCACTGCCGCGGCCCCTGCTGCACCGGCTTCAAAAAAATAATCTATCATAAATCTTGAAACAATAAAAGCCCAGTTGGCAGACTGGGCTTTTTATGCTTTATCAGCAAAATGCCTTTAATTATCTTCGAGTTCTCTTTGACCTGATTTTATGTCTACATTTTTAATAGCAGGGCTGGGCAATTTCGATTTGGAATATGCAGGAACCCGCCATAATATAGGGTTTGATGTGGCAGATGCATTTGTGCATAAACATGAAGGCAGCTTCTCAATAAACCGCTTGGCGGGGGTTGCAGAAATAAAATGGCGGAACAAAACTGTCATTTGCATTAAGCCGACTACCTATATGAACCTCAGTGGCAGGGCGGTAAAATATTGGATGGATAAAGAACATATCAATATAGAAAACCTGCTTGTGATAATTGATGATTTAGCGCTGCCGCTTTCCAAAATCCGCATAAGGCCAGGTGGTAGCGATGGCGGGCATAATGGGCTGAAAAGCGTTCAGGAGTGCCTCGAAACAACCGAATACCCAAGATTACGGTTTGGCATTGGCGATAATTTTTCTAAAGGTACGCAGGTGGAATATGTGCTCGGCAAATGGCAAAAGAAGGAAGCCCCCCTGATCAATGCAAAAATTGAAAAATGCGTCGAAGCCATAGAATGCTTTATAAGCCAGGGAATTCAACGAACAATGGAGCAATTTAATAAATTAACTATAACTTTATGATTTATAGCCCGGAATGTTTATTTTCGCAGAAGCAGTCATTTATGCTTTAATTAGAAAAGAGCCGATACTCAATATTCCTATGCCAGGCCTGGCTTTTCTTAGCCCATTTTTTAACAAAAAAATTTTCTATTTAAAACCTTAATTGAATATGAAAATATTCTGTGTTGGCCGTAACTATGTAGCTCATGCCAAGGAATTAAACAATGAAATTCCTGAAGAGCCCATCATTTTTATGAAGCCTAAAAGTGCCCTGTTGCAGGCACATACCCCATTCTATTATCCAGAGTTCACCAATGAGCTTCATTATGAATGCGAACTTGTTCTTCGCATTTCCAAAAACGGCAAGTACATACAAGAGCGCTTTGCAAACAAGTATTATGATGCTGTTACAGTGGGCATTGATTTTACTGCACGCGATATTCAGAATGAATTAAAAGAAAAAGGGCTGCCATGGGAGAAAGCCAAAGCGTGGGATAATTCCGCCGCTATCGGCAAATGGGTGCCCTTGCAGAATATCAAAAACAAAAAAGACATTAATTTCTGTATGTACAAAAACAAGGAATTGGTCCAACAAGCCAATTCCGGGCTCATGATCAACGGTTTTGATAAATTGCTCGCTCACATCTCCAATTATTTTTCAGTGAACATTGGCGATTTGGTATTCACAGGCACTCCTGCCGGCGTTGGCGAGTGCGTAGTCGGCGACGAGCTTGAAGCTTTCATTGAAGACGATAGCTTGCTGGCTGTTGAAATCAAATGAGGCCATTCATTCCAAACTGATGAATAGAATGGTAAAAGCAGAAACTTTGCTCACATAAGAAATGCAGTGGATACGCCTTCCAAAATAAAGCCATTGGCTGCCGGGCTTTTGCTTCTATGAAAGGCCCTGAATTTGCCTTACCCAAAGCTTAAAACTTTAGATAATATAGAAATACTTTAAGCACACCCTTCATTAGCGCATCTGCGGTTAAACAAATAACTTGCTACATTTGCCCACACATGCCTGTTTATGCACGATAATCAGATTTTATTGAACGCTTATCGCTTCATGTGCTATGCAAAAGCAATGGCTGAAACTTATGAAAACAACAGAGCAGTTTGTAAATATGTGCATGCCACTTCACGCGGGCACGAAGCCATTCAGCTTGCCACAGCCTTTCACTTAAAGCCATTCGACTATGTAAGCCCCTATTATCGTGATGAGAGCATGTTGCTTGGCCTTGGCTTTTCTCCTTATCAATTAATGCTGCAGTTGCTCGCCAAAGCTGATGATGTTTTTACAGGCGGGCGTGAATATTATGCTCACCCTAACTATAGGGGGGGCACCGACAAGCCAACAATCATTCACCAAAGCAGTGCTACCGGCATGCAGGCGATACCAACAACCGGGATTGCGCAGGGGCTGCAATACCTTGAAACCATTCAGTCTCCTCTTTTAAAAAAAGGAGCTGATAACGAATTGCCGGTTGTTGTTTGCTCGCTTGGCGATGCTAGTATTACAGAGGGTGAAGTTAGCGAGGCATTTCAATTTGCAGTGCTAAAAAAACTGCCGGTCATTTATCTGGTACAGGACAATAACTGGGGCATCAGCGTGTCTTCTGAAGAATCGAGGGTAAATGATGCTTTTGAATACGCTTCGGGTTTTCATGGCATGGAGCGTATCAGAATTGATGGGAGCAATTTTGAACAGAGCTATGAAACCATGAAGATGGTTATTGACTATGTCCGGAGAAAACGCGGGCCTTATATCGTTCAGGCAAAAGTACCCTTGCTCAACCATCATACAAGCGGGGTACGAAAGGAGTTTTACCGGAGCAAGCAAGACCTGGAAAAACATGCGCTGAATGACCCTTTGCCAAAGTTGCGAAAACAATTATTGGCAAATGGTATTACAGAAGAACAAATTCAGCAAATAGAAAAAGATGCGGGAAAATATATTGCAGAACAATTTAAAATGGCAATAGCCGCTCCCGAGCCAGATGCAGAGACAGTAGGGAATTTTGTTTTTGTGCCAACACCTGTTACCATGGAGTCCGGAGAACGTTCTCCTGCTGGCCATGAAAAGATTTTGCTGGTAGATGCTGCTTTGTTCGCCATCAGGGAAATTATGGAAGAATTTCCGGAAGCAATTTTATACGGCCAGGATGTTGGCAGGCGTTTAGGAGGCGTATTCCGAGAAACCGCAACGCTTGCAGAAAAATTTGGTGATCACCGTGTGTTCAATACCGCCATTCAGGAAGCTTATGTCATCGGCTCAACTGTTGGCATGTGCGCAACAGGCGTAAAGCCAATTGTAGAAGTTCAATTTGCTGATTATATTTACCCGGGCTTTAATCAGCTGGTTACGGAAATTGCCAAATCATGTTACCTGAGCTGTGGCAAATTTCCTGTACAGGCCTTGATAAGGGTGCCCGTCGGGGCTTACGGCGGCGGAGGGCCTTATCATAGCGGAAGCATCGAAACAACGTTGTTGTCCGTCAAAGGTATCAAAGTCGTATATCCTTCAAACAGCGCAGACATGAAAGGCCTTATGCGGGCTGCATTCCTTGACCCCAATCCTGTTGTGATGCTTGAGCACAAAGGTTTGTATTGGAGCAAAATTCCCGGGACGGAAGGCGCAAAAATGATCGAGCCATCTGTAGGATATGCCTTACCGTTAGGCAAAGGACTTATTATTTTGCGTGCGGATGAAGAAAAGATAAAGTCAGGAGTGAGTTGTTGTGTCGTAACTTACGGCATGGGAGTATATTGGGCAAAAGCCGCAGCAAAAAACTTTCCAGGCCAAATTGATGTTATTGACCTGAGAACATTATTCCCGCTTGATGAAGAACTGGTCTTTGATACCGTGAATAAACATGGCAAATGTTTAGTGCTTACCGAGGAGCAACAAAACAACTCGTTCGCAGAAGCACTTGCCGCAAGGATTTCAAAGCATTGCTTTAGTTTTTTAGATGCCCCGGTGGAAGTGATGGGCGCATTGAATTTGCCGGCCGTGCCCATAAATATTAGCCTTGAAAAAGCAATGCTGCCAAACACAGAAAAGGTTTCGATGAAACTTGCAGAGTTATTGAGCTATTAAGGCAGTATACTTTTTAAATTTAATTAAATACAAACATCCGAAATGAGAAAGTTGATTTTACTGCTTGCCATTTTTATGTTTTCATCCTGCGAAAAAAAACCATCTCCCGCAGAAACGAGCAAGCACCTGATAAGCGCAATGAGCAAATACCTTGCATCAGAAAATGATACCAACAAATTTAAGTTCCAGGTGCTGGGTGTTGAATATTTTGAAGACTCAGCCTTTTATGAATGCGATTTTACCATAAAAATGCGGGCAATTAAAGCCGGCAAAGATACTGTGGGAATAATGAGGGCGCGTATTTCCAAAAATTATGAGGCTGTGAAAAGAAGATCCTGATCATTATTTTTAAACGGATATTAATTTGCTTGTCCTATCCGCCAGCTAAAGCTTACAACAGCTCTTTAGATGAGCAGAGCTCATTGAATAAACAACGATACCTCATAGCCATCAAAATCTCATTTTAAAACCCGGTTTCGCAAAATGATCAAAATCAGTATAAGTTTGTCAAAAAAGCATAACCTTGTGCAGCTGCACACACAATTATATTGTACATTGCACAATTCCTAAATACTCATCATGGCCTTAATGACTGATTTTGTTTATTCTGACCAATGCGAGCCCCATCGCATACGAACCAAACAGATATTAAAACAATATCCTGAAATGCGAATGCTGATCGGGAAAAACTGGAAAACCCTATTCGCCATCCTTGGAATAGTAGGCCTGCAGGTTGCTCTTTCATGGTTTGTTCACGACAGGTCATGGTGGCTCGTGGTTGGCCTGGCGTATTTTATCGGAGCATTTGCCGATCATGCACTGTTTGTAATGATCCATGAATGTGCACATCACCTGCTGTTCAAAAATCGTGGAGCAAACCGGCTTGCAGGGATACTCGCTAACTTGCCACAGCTTTTCCCAAGTTCTGTTTCTTTTGAACGCTACCACATCAAGCACCATTCTTTTCAGGGCATCCATGAATTAGATGCTGATTTGCCAAACCATTGGGAGGCAAAACTTATTAATAACCGCTTTTGGGGGAAGGTAATATGGCTCTTGTTTTATCCATTATTCCAGGTGTTCCGCATTTCAAGATTAAAAGAAATAAAGCCTGTTGACAAATGGATCGTTCTTAATTTTGTGCTGGAAGCCGTTTTTATTGCAGCAATCGCATGGTTGTGGGGATGGAAAGCCATTGTTTTTTTATTGCTAAGTTTCTTTTTTTCAGTCGGGCTTCACCCGCTTGGAGCAAGATGGATACAGGAACATTACCTCACTCATGGCGAGCAGGAAACGTACAGCTACTACGGCCCACTGAACACCGTGGCCTTCAATGTGGGCTATCATAATGAGCACCATGATTTTCCTTCGGTGCCATGGAACAAGTTGCCCCAAATAAGAAAAAATGCCCCTGATTACTATAATACACTATCATATCACACTTCATGGACAAAGCTTTTTTTTAGGTTTTTATTCGACAGAAAAATTTCGCTTTATTCAAGGGTGGTGCGCAAGGAACGGGGCAAAGTGAAACTGACAGATGAATCGAAGCCTGATCTTGAAATGGTGAAAACAGGGACTACCTTAACTTGAACTGATTTGAAAATGATATTGCCCAGGCACTGATTTTTTCAGTGCTTTTGTTTTTAGTTTTGACCTGATGAATGAAGACAAATACATTATGTTCCGCAACAGGCTGGAGAAAGTCTTTCGCCATGTGAGCAGCCTGTCAAAAAAACAACATGTTTCCTGCTATCGTGTTTACAATTATGACCTGCCTGAATTTCCTTTTTGTATAGAAGTATATGATGACAAAATCTATCTTGCCGAATACAAAAAACGCTTTGAAATGGCAGATAAAGAACATGGTGAATGGCTTGGCAATTGCCTTAAGATCATCAGCGAGATAACGCATGTGCCCGCTGAAAAAATTCATCTGCGCCACCGGCAAAAAAAAGAAAACAGGGAAAGCCAATATGAAAAGCTGAATGACAGCAAGGACTTTTTCATAGTTCATGAGCAAGGGTTAAAATTCAAAGTGAACCTGAAGGATTACCTTGATACAGGGCTCTTTCTTGACCACAGGATCACGAGGAACAAAGTAAGACAGGAATCAGAAAACAAGAATGTGCTGAACCTGTTTTGCTACACAGGTTCTTTTTCGGTGTATGCTGCAGATGGAGGCGCCGCAGGCATAACATCTGTAGATCTTTCAAAAACCTATTTAAAATGGGCCGAAGAGAATTTTGAGCTCAACGGATTTGCTGATAAAAAGAAATATCGGTTTATTCATGCTGACGCAAAGCAATACCTTGATAAGTTGCCTGAAAGTTTCTTTGACCTGGTGGTCATAGACCCCCCAACATTCAGCAACAGCAAAAGAATGAACGATATACTCGACATCCAGCGCGACCACGCAGAACTGCTGAACAAAACATTGCGCGTGATGAAGAAAGGGGGCACCATGTATTTCAGCAATAACCTGCGCAATTTTAAATTAGACATTGACAAAATTGAAGCGGCATCAATACAAGACATTACAAAAGCCACTACCCCATTTGATTTCCAGAAGAAATTATTCCGTTGGTGTTTTAAGATCATCAAATAAACCAACGGTTGCAAAGTCAACCTGAAAAAACAGGATGGTGGATTTCTTGGGTACTGGCTTAAGCTCCTTGCAACAACACGATTCCGTTTAATTCCTAAACTTACCGGAAAAGATGGCCAACGGAAAAAACAGCATCAACCCAAGCAGCATGAACACCGGCAAATGAACGGATGACGGATATTTCCACCAAAGCACGGCGCCGAAAAGAGTAAATGCTACTCCGATAATCATGCCCTGCCACCAGGCCCTGCGCTGTAGCTTTTTTAGTGGCGAGGCCAGGAACAAAACCCAAATGCTTACCAAGGACATCAGTATGCTCGACAAGGAGCTGTCGATAATGGCTGATGCAGCGTAATATTTGCTGATATCGTTTGTAGCAGAACCAACTATAATGTTGTTTATGCTCAGGCCTCTTTCCAGGGCAATTACCATAAATAAGATGCCGGTGAACAAAGTAGTCTTGTACACCAATTTGTTCTCGCCGGCATCTTTTTTATTTTCTTCTTTTAACATCCGCAAATTCAGTTCAAAGGAATATCCCGCTTTAGCATATTGTTCCTGTTGGCCATTTCCCAGGCAGTATAAAAAACAAGTTTTGCGCGTTTGGCCAGCAGGCTGTAATCTATTTTATCAGGAGTGTCTGTTGGCTTATGGTAATCCCTGTCAAGCATCCCATCATAATAAAAAATGATGGGCACTCCTTTTTCTGCAAAATTGAAGTGGTCGCTGCGATAATAGATCCGTTCCGGGTCCTTTGGGTCATTAAATTTATAATCCAGTTCAAGTTTAAGGTACTTTTTATTTTGCGCCTCACTGATTGGCCTCAGGTCCGAGCTTAATTTATCATCGCCCACCACATAAACATAATTTGTGGAATCTCCCCTTTTCCTTGTATCATCAATACGCCCGATCATGTCAATATTCAAGTCAACGGTAGTTTTATCAAGCGGATAGGCAGGATGATCGGTATAATATGCAGATCCCCACAATCCTTTTTCTTCTCCTGAATTGGCCAGGAACAAAATGCTTCTTCTTGGGCCTTTCCCGGCAGCTTTGGCATTGGCAAAAGCCTGAGCTATTTGAAGAATGCTGACTGTGCCTGAACCATCGTCATCAGCTCCATAATAAATCAGGCTGTCGCGCTTCCCCAAATGATCGTAGTGCGCAGAAATCACAACAAGCTCGTCTTTTAAATCCGTTCCTTCAAGGAAGCCAAGCACATCGCTGCTTTGCAGGTGTTCAGTTATTTTATTGAACCGAAGCATAATATCGGCCGGGTACGTTTTGGCATGCAGATTGGATTTCCCTTTATAGTCTTCGCCCATTATTGCTTTAGCAATTTTTTCCGACACATAAAAAGTATTCGGCCTGATGGTTTTCTTATAGCCATCGAGATACATGTTTCCCCGGTTGTAGCTGTTCCTTCGGGGAAAATTAGGCTGAACCACAAGTAAGGCCACTGCTCCGTTTTTTTGCGCTGCATCCTGCTTGCCATAACGATTGAACCTGCGGGCCCTGATTTGCTCCTGTAACACATCCGCAGGCAGGCCATCCAAGACCATCACAATTTTTCCCATTACATCAAGCCCCTTATAGTCATCATGCGTCGAATCACTGAGGCCATAGCCGGCAAAAACAACTTCTCCGCCAAATAGCGTTGCAGAGTAATTTGATGATGCATTTACATCAAAATCTTCTTTTAACTGAAAAGCGGCATTATTAATTTCAATGCCGGCATCAGCTATCGAATCCCGGAAAACTGGGTAATACATCTGGTAGCTTCCGCTATTGCCGGGTTCAAGGCCAATTGACTTAAAAAAATCTTCAATGTAGCCTGCCGCTTTGCGCTGTCCCTGGGTAGCGGTTTCCCTGCCTTCAAAATCTTTCCCTGCAAAAGTGTATAAATGGCTTTTCAAGTCTTGCTCATTGATTAATTTAGCAAACGGCCGGGGATCAGTAGTTTTTTGGGCTTGTGCAGCACAAGAAACGATCAGTGCTGTTAATACAAAAAAAAATCTCATGTAGTTTTGTTTAGAAAAATGAATGATTTTGGCTTTCAAATATAGAAAATCAATTTTTATAAGTTTTCATTTATTGATAAGCGGGTAATTTAAAAGGCTTAAAGATGGCGCCGGGGCACCAACATCGGCCCCACGGATTTTCAACCCAATAAAAAGCCATTTTATCATATGAATATTTCCCGGTTTATTAACTGCAAATACGCACAGGCCATAGCCAAGGTTAGCAAGTAAATAAGTTCCATGCCAAACACTTTAAAATTTAGTGCATGTTCTTAAAAAAATTGATTTTTATATTGCTGCTGTTCATTGCTTTTCATGCCAGTGCAAGAAAACACATCATCGGTTCAGGCAAAGGCCAGGTAGCGATAACCTCTATGAACGGGTTTAGCCCTGGCGATACGCTGGCTATACAGGCAGGGATTTATTCCGGCGGGGCCGTGTTTGGCGGCATTCATGATGTTACCATCATCAACTATGGTGGCGTAGTAACATTCACTGCAACTGTAGACTTTGGCAACAGCGGGGCATCTTTAACGAATATCACCTGGGCTGGAACAGGAGACCCCTTACACTTTTATGGTTTTGTTTTTGACGGTAGCGGCAATTACGGGCCTGGCCTGCTGGGTTATGCAACAGGCAGCGGGTTAAGGATGACTGCCTTGACCAATTCCGGCATCAGGATCAACCACACTTATTTCTACAAACTGAACAATGCAAAAAGTGGCACTACATTGGCAGGGATCGACCTGAATGTAAATGCCCTCATTTACAATGGCGATCCGGCCACATTTAAACTGCGCAATGCAACCATTTCTTATTGCAAATCTTACCAATGCGGGAGCACTTTTCAAAGCGGCAATTTTAAGCTGGCTAGCTCACTGGATTGCCTGGTAGACAGTATTGAATTCTGCTATGATTCCCTGGTGCAATGCGAAGGGGCAGGCGGATATGTGTATGGCAATATGTTCAGGATGGATGTGCACCACAACTGGATCTTATATACAGGGTATAACCACAACACCGGAGATGAAGGGGCTTTCAACTGTGGCGGCAACGGCCAGTTCCATCATAACTACATGCATGGGGGCAGGGGCTATCTTTCGCGCCTTTTCGGGTGCAGCATATCATCTTATGGTGTAGCGGATTCATGGGCTTATGATAATATTATTTTAGCCACGACAACGTATGCTGCTTTCGACTGGCGCAGCCAGGCAAACCCTTATTACGGGGGAAATTCCTATCTGGGACACTGCAATCTTCATATCGTCAACAATACCGTTGGCAATAAAAGCGATGACATGGGCTATATTGCCCCTGTTGCTACTGTTGAAAACCTGGATGACGGCGCTACGATAGAGATAAGGAATAACCTTGCGTTCAACCTTGTACAAGGCGGCGGTTCTTATATTGCTACCGATTATTCGCAGGGCACATGGACAACAATTGCATCAGACACTTCTAACAATGTTTACTGCGATGCTAAAAAAATCTTGAATTATCTGGCTGATACGGTTGACTGTTACCTGAAAGCAGGCTCTCCTGCTATTGATGCGGGTATATCTCCGGGAAACATAGCCTCTGTGGTAACGACGGATTATGGGAATGTAAAAAGACCTCAGCTTAAAGGCTGGGACATTGGTGCGAGAGAATACAACGGAAAGATATTGCCCGCTTCTGTAAAAATGAATTTTATTTTTTTTATTGTAACAGGCTCCCTGATCATGGGATTGATTTTTTTATTTTCCCGTCGCATAAAAGCTTCTTCCCGAAAATTGAGCGAGGCGGAAAACATTTTATAAAAGGAAATTTCGGCTCATTTTAACCGGCCGTTATTGTGCTGCCATTTTTTGATGTGGATAGGAAAGAGGCAGCAGCAAGATTTTTATTTTGCCTTTACAATCGCTGAGCTGAGCATATATTGGGTTTGTATATCTTTTATTAACTTGCCCAATGCTCGCTACGGAAAGAAAATTATTGATCAGGTTTTTCGGAAGGCCCATTTTTGTCCTGTCTATTATTTCTTTATTCATTGTTCAGGTATCATTAGCGCAAAAAGATTTTTTTCAACCCTCCTCAAATTTCAACCAGGGCCGGGTGAATGGCGTGGTAATCGCAGAAGCACTTGGCGGCACGCTCATTACCATTGGCTTAAATTATCTATGGTATAAAAAATTTCCGCATAGCAAATTTCATTTGTTCAACGACAATGCTGAATGGTTGAATGTTGATAAATTCGGGCATGCCGCTACAGCTTACAACATAGCCGCCATTCAAAGCGATATTTTCCGATGGGCAGGAGTAAAGCCTGTTCCGGCAGCAGCTATTGGTTCATTAACAGCATTGGGGTTTATGTCGATGATAGAGATATTGGACGGGCATTCGGCCAAATGGGGCTTTTCCATTGGCGACATGCTGGCAAATGTTTCAGGATGCTTATTGTTCCAGGGACAGCAATGGATGTGGAACGAACAGCGCATCAACCTGAAATTTTCATACCATTATACGATGTTCGCAAAATATTACCCTCAGGAATTGGGAAAAAACTGGAGGGAACGCTTATTGAAAGACTATAACGGCCAGGCATATTGGCTTTCTTTCAACATAGGATCTTTTCTTTCTGCAAAAAACGATTTCCCCAAATGGCTTAATGCCTCAATTGGATATGGCGCAGAAGGGATGATCGGAGCAAGACAAAACCCAAAAGAAATAAATGGCCTGAAAGTGCCTGAGTTCAATCGATACAGGCAATTTTATCTTTCATTTGATACGGATTTGTACCGCATCAGCGGCACTTCGGATTTCGCAAACATGTTGCTCAAATTCAACCGCACTTTAAAATTGCCTGCTCCCGCTCTTGAGTGGAACAATGCAACTGGCATGAAGTGGCATTGGGTGTATTATTAGATCTTAAAAGATGGACGCTCTGCGCAAGCAAAGGAAGCTGACCTATCGGCAACCAGGTAAAAAAGGAAGATGTTATTTGCATGAATTGTATCTCGAAAAGCCGGTTTATAAAAAAAGGGCCAGGATAGAAATCCAGCCCCGTTTTAAAATCCAATATCCTATGAAAAACC
>JAFEAJ010000048.1 GCA_018266455.1 Bacteroidota bacterium | reverse complement strand
CCAACTATTTTTCAGTATTATACCGAAAATTTCTTTTCGAAAAAAATGCTTTCTGCCCATATTGATATCAAAAAATTCACGGAGTTTTTTGATGCGGGAAACAACACTTATCCGCGTTTTCAGTATGTGCTCGATAGTTTAAAAGTGGAAGCCGTTTTGCTGATTAATCGCACCGGCTATCAACATGTTCCTGTAACCAGGCCCGGTGATTTTAATACTCCTGCCAATATTTACCAATCAGGGTCTAAAACAGGATGGGTAGATGCGGCATACAAGTGTTATTTAATAAAGCCACACTCTTTTTTCCCGATTTGGTCTGCTAAATTCGATTTTATTAAAGGCAGTAAAGCTTCTATTAGAAAGGCCATGGCAAAACAGCTCCTGAAGAGCCTTCATGATGGTCAGTATATTTTTTAGTTCATTTTTTTTGAATTCCCTTTCAATATTTCCTTTTCTTTTAGTGTTAGGCTCTTCATGCCTTTTTTGTTGATCTTGTCGAGAATTGCATCAATTTCATGCTGGTTTTTGTTTCTTTTTTCATTGTAAGCATCATCAATGGAATAATTGCTTTTATATTTTTTGTAAAATAAGTTATCTACAAAGAGAAGATGCGGATTGGTGATAATAAGATAAATGAAAATAATCGTGGGGGCTGCTATAATTAAAATAACAACATAATTTTCTGCAAGCGCTGATGGCTCCATTAAAATTGCTATGACCATTCCGATGAGCGCACCACCCAGATGAGCTTCGTGGCCGATATTGTCTTTTTTTGACCTGATGGCATAAATAGAAAAAGCAATGAACAATATTCCATACGACCAGCTTGGTAATGAGAGAAGGCCAAAAAAGCTGATGCTGATTCCAGGAAACAATGCAATTAATGCAAACATCACTCCGCAAATAGCACCTGAAGCACCTACTGAACTATAATCCGGATCGTTGCGATGTACTGCTAATGACAACAGCCCGCCGCCGATAAGGCTGATAAAATAAATGACCAGGAATTTCAAAGGCCCTAAAGTGGATAATATAAGGCCGCTGAAAACATAGAGGCTGAACATGTTGAAAAATAAATGCAGCCAGCTTACATGAAGGAAGCCACTGGTAATAATGCGTTTGTAATCTTTATAAAGCAATATTTTCTCCACTTCAAATTGATAGCGGCTGAAAAAGGCACTGCTGTTAAAGCCTTTATACGAAAAGAGGACATTCGCAATAATCAATATAATAACAAAAAACCCTGACATAAAAGAGATTTACATTTGCGCTCCATGCAAATTAGCGATTTAGCTGACTGGCTGTTTGTGCAACATGTTCAGGCAAATTAGCGATTTGTGCATTATCATACCGCATGCTTTGATGCAGGAAAATAAAAATCCCGCTGTATAGCGGGACCTTATATAACATTCAGTACATGGCTATAATTTAACAATCGCCTCAATCAGCTTATCAGCTTCCGGCTGCTGAAAATTGGTAACGGCCTGCTCGTTGCAATTTAATACATACCATATCCCTTCTTTTTTAATATCTACTCGTTTTATTGAGTAGTCCTGGTACTTGGCCATATCACCATTAGATCCACCTTTTAATGCAGACAGCCCTTCCTGGAGGTATTTCAATTGACGCATATTCCTAAAACGGAAAGTTGTCATGGCCACACCGTCGGTAATCATTTGGTTTCGGAACAACAAAACAAAGCTTGTATCTGAATCTTTAGTTATTCTTTGCAGTGTTATCGGCCAATCGCCATCGCGCAATTCAACGAGATTGATCGTTGCATTATTCACAATTTTGAATTGTGCTTTAGCCCCAAAGGGGAAAATCAAGGCAATCAGAATAAGTTTTTTCATGTCATTGTTGTTTTTTAAGGTATTGAAATATTGAAGATTTAAACTGTTTCTGAATAGTTTCGTTTGTTTTTATCAACGTCCAAAATCAAAATCTATTTTATGGGGCCTTGCCTGAAATTGTTAAAAAGTTTAAGCTGTTTTAAAAGTGTATCGTGCTGTAGCTATAATTTTCTTATTACTGAAATGAGCGTATCCGCCTCGGGCTGGCGGAAGTTGGTGAGCCCCCATTGGTACCTTAACAGGTAAGATCTTCCCTGGTTTTTTATGTCGGATCTTTTGATGGAATAATCTTTGAATTTTGCCACATCGCCATTGTTCCCTGCCTTTAGCACAGACAAGGCTTGTTGAAAATATTTCAATTGCGTTAGATCTCCAAATGTCAAAGTGTCTAATACTTCACTAGTCAGGACCTGCTCATCCCGGAATTCAAGAAAATAAGAAATGCGGGATTTCTCAACGGTTTGCTGCAGGGTAATAGGCCAGTCGCCTTTGCGAGCTTCGACCAGGACTGTTGAAGAAGGGTGAAAGGGGTTTAAGCCAGCTTTTATGGCACAAGGGAGCAACAATACACTACAAATGATTTTTTTCATGCGATAATGGAAAATTATAGTACTGCAATATAAAATTCAAATCTAAAAAATGCAATAAGCAAAAGCTTAATTAAAGCATAAATAATTTCGAATTTCGATTATTCGGAGATTTACGCAATTACATTTGCGCAAACACACATTTTTTTTCGGTTTTTACAGGTAACTGCAATTCTGTGGAGGTATTGTTTTTTGTTTCTTTCAATGGCATAGGCGCCATCAAATAAAAAAACCTGGTGTACCGAACCAGGTTTTGATAATTATTTTGTTTTCCTCCGAAGCTCATGACTTTGAAAAAGGTCAGCTCGCAAACTGCTTCCTGATCACATTCAGTGCACCGCCTGCTTTGAACCATTCAATTTGTGGTTCATTATAAGTATGGTTCACTGAAATGCGCTCAACATTTCCGTTTTTATGATTTAATAATACTGTTAACGGCTTGCCTGGCGCAAACTCATTGAGGCCTATAATATCAATTATGTCGTCTTCCTGCACTTTATCGTAATCATTTTTGTTGGCAAAGGTGAGTGCCAGCATTCCCTGCTTTTTCAGGTTGGTTTCATGAATGCGGGCGAAGCTTCTTACCAGAATAGCGCGAACGCCTAAATGGCGCGGCTCCATTGCAGCATGCTCGCGTGATGAGCCTTCGCCATAATTCTCATCGCCAACTACCACGCTCCCTACATGTGCTGCTTTATATGCACGAGCAGTGGCAGGCACTGGCCCGTATTCGCCGGTGAGCTGATTTTTGACGGAATCTGTTTTTTCATTAAAAAAATTTATTGCGCCAATGAGCATATTGTTAGAGATATTATCCAAATGCCCGCGGAATTTGAGCCATGGCCCGGCCATTGAAATATGGTCGGTGGTGCATTTGCCTTTTGCTTTGATGAGCAGTTTTAGCCCCTTCAGGTCTGTGCCTTCCCAGGCAAGAAATGGCTGTAACAATTGCAGGCGCTGTGAATCCGGATTCACGGCAACAGTTACTTTGCTGCCATCTTTTGCAGGGGCCTGGTAACCCGGATCGTCAACCGAGAACCCGTTTGGGGGCAATTCAATACCCGTAGGTTCATCCAGCATCACGCTTTCGCCTTTTTCATTTTTTAATTTGTCTTTTAGCGGATTAAAGCTAAGGCTCCCTGCGATTGCCATTGCTGTAACAATTTCCGGCGATGCCACAAATGCATGGGTGCTGGCTAACCCATCGTTGCGTTTTGCAAAATTCCTATTGAAAGAAGTGATGATGGAATTTTTCCTGTTCGGGTCGTCAATATGCCTTGCCCACTGGCCAATGCATGGCCCGCATGCATTGGCCAGAACAACACCGCCAATCTTATGGAAAGTGTTTAAGAAGCCGTCTTTCTCGATGGTATACCGCACTTGCTCGCTTCCTGGCGTAATGGTGAACTCTGCTTTTGTTTTTAGGTTTTTATCAATAGCTTGCTGAGCAAGAGAGGCAGAGCGGCTAATGTCTTCATAAGATGAATTGGTACAGGAGCCGATTAGCGCCACTTCCAGTTGTTCAGGCCAATTATTGGCTTTCACTGCTTCAGCAAATTTGCTGATGGGCCATGCAAGATCCGGGGTGAAAGGCCCATTCACATAAGGCTCAAGTTCATCTAAATCTATTTCGATCAACTGGTCATAATATTTAGCCGGGCTTGTATAAACTTCATCATCCGGCCTTAAGTATTTTTTGATGCTGTCAGCAAGAGTCGCCACTTCTTCGCGACCGGTTGCCTTCAGGTAAGCATTCATCTTTTTATCGTAGGCAAAAATGGAACATGTTGCGCCAATCTCGGCCCCCATGTTGCAGATCGTTCCTTTCCCGGTTGCGCTCAGGCTATCAGCGCCATCCCCAAAGTATTCAACAATTGCCCCGGTGCCCCCTTTCACCGTTAATATCCCGGCAACTTTCAGTATTACATCTTTTGCAGATGCCCACCCGCTCAGCTTCCCTGTGAGCTTCACGCCAATTAATTTAGGCATTTTCAGTTCCCATGGCAAGCCTGCCATCACATCCACTGCATCTGCACCGCCTACGCCAATCGCAACCATTCCCAAGCCGCCTGCATTAGGCGTGTGCGAGTCGGTGCCGATCATCATGCCGCCAGGAAATGCATAATTTTCAAGCACTACCTGGTGAATGATGCCTGCGCCAGCCTTCCAGAAGCCAATTCCATATTTGTCAGATATCGAAGCCAGGAAATCGTAAACCTCTTTGTTGGTGTCTTTTGCAGTTGCAAGGTCGGCAGCAGCCCCGGTTTTGGCTTGTATCAAATGGTCGCAGTGAACAGTTGAGGGCACTGCCACCTTCGAGCGGCCACAGGTCATGAACTGAAGCAATGCCATTTGTGCAGTAGCATCTTGCATGGCTACGCGGTCGGGAGCGAAATCAACATAATCTTTCCCTCTTTCATAAGGCTTGGCCGGGGGCTCAAACAAGTGGGCATATAATATTTTTTCAGCAAGGGTTAAAGGCTTCCCAACTAATTTTCTTGCTGCATCTACTTTAGCTGGCATTTCGGAATACAATTTTTTAATGAGGCCCAAATCGAAAACCATATTGATTATGTTTTAAGTTGTTGTAACAGGGCGGGTTCATTAGCTAATGCTTAACAATGAAATTTCCTGTTGAGGATGCGAATTTACCTAAAAATGCGTTACCCTTTAAGTACAAACGTTTCCGTTTTTTGCGATTTTTTTTAAATTTGTGATATGTACAAGATAAAACACTTTATCGAGTGGCATGCATTTGGCGTGTGTACTGCTATAGGAGAAAGATTGGGCATTGCCACTTCGCGCATACGCACCTGGTTTGTTTATATTTCTTTCCTCACGTTAGGGTCTCCCCTCATCATTTATTTTATTCTTGCCTTTGTAAGGAACATTAAGCATTATATACTTTCCGCCAAAAGAAACCCCGTAAGAGAGTGGTAGGGGATGGGAGATGGGATTGCTATCTTTCCAAATAAATCCTCGCACTTTGAAAAAGACGACCATCGCATATTCAAACCGCTTTTTTCAGCTTCACCAGTTTTTCCAGCAGGCTTTCCAGCAAATCGAGCTTCAGCATATTCGCTCCATCGCTTTTGGCAACTGCGGGATCAGGGTGCGTTTCAATAAACAGCCCATCAGCGCCTGCTGCAATAGCGGCTTTGGCAATGGTGCTGATCAGTTGCGGGTTGCCCCCTGTTATGCCGCTTGTTTGGTTGGGCTGCTGTAATGAGTGCGTGCAATCCATTACTACCGGAACACCATGATCCTGCATCCAGGGAATATTCCGGTAATCTACCACGAGGTCCTGGTATCCGAATGTAGTCCCTCTTTCAGTTAATATAATTTTATCGTTTCCTGCTTTTCTGATTTTTTCTACTGCAAATTTCATTGCCGGCCCACTGAGGAACTGCCCTTTTTTAACGTTCACGATCTTGTTTGTTCCTGCCGCTGCAATCAATAAATCTGTTTGCCTGCAAAGGAATGCAGGTATCTGTAAAACATCAATAAATTTTGCTGCAGGCATCGCTTCATCATGAGCATGAATATCAGAAGTGGTTGGCAAATTATATTTCTCACCAACTTTTTTTACCAGTGCTAATGCATTCCCATCCCCAATTCCTGTGAATGAAGAGGCGCTTGTTCTGTTTGCTTTTCTGTATGAGGCTTTGAAAATATAAGGAATGCCCAGCCTTTTGCATACCGATGAAACTTTATCGGCCACTTCCATTATCAGTTCTTCGCTTTCCACTACACATGGGCCGGCAATCAAAAAGAAATTTTTTTCATCGTATTGCTGGCCGGCAAAAATATCGGTAAGAAATTTTTTCATGCAGCGAAGATAGGAAGTTGATGGTTTATAGTCGGCAGGTCATAGCGAAGAATTTCTACAAGTCATGAGCTAATAACTATGAACTTTTTCATAGGTTTGCAATCCATGAATCAATTATGATGAAAGACAAGATCCTGGTTATAGGCGCATCCGGGCAAATTGGGGTAGAGCTGACGCTTGCATTGAGAAAGGTGTATGGCAACGCAAACGTGGTGGCATCTGACCTGCGCGAAGAAAATGAGTTGCTGAAAGGCACGGGCCCTTATGTTTCACTGGATGTGATGAACAAGGAAATGCTGCATGTGCAGGTAATCCGGCAAAACGTTACGCAGATCTATCTGCTCGCAGCCATTCTTTCTGCAACCGGAGAAAAAAACCCGGGGCTTGCCTGGCACCTGAACATGCAGGGCTTATTGAACGTGCTGGATATTGCCAGGGAAGAACAGGTTCAAAAGGTATACTGGCCAAGCAGCATTGCCGTTTTTGGGCCTACTTCTCCAAAGAGGGATTGCCCTCAACAAACCATTATTGAGCCGATAACTGTTTACGGCATCAGCAAATATGCGGGTGAGTTCTGGTGCAATTATTTCAATAAGCGGTTTGGGGTGGATGTCAGGAGCATCCGCTATCCCGGCCTCATCAGTTACAAGTCTGCTCCCGGCGGTGGCACCACCGATTATGCCATTGAAATTTTTCATGATGCACTGGAGCATAAACATTATAAATGTTTTTTGAAAGAAGATACTTACCTGCCGATGATGTATATGCCCGATGCAATTAAAGCTACCATCCATTTAATGGAAGCACCGGCTGCTAAAATTTCTATCCGCACTTCATATAATATTTCTGCTATTAGTTTTTCGCCAAAAGAAATTGCTGCAGAAATAAAAAAACATATCCCGGATTTTACAATTGAATATTCGCCAGATTACCGCCAGCCCATAGCCGACAGTTGGCCACAAAGTATTGACGATTCGTTTGCCCGCAACGACTGGGGCTGGGCACATGAATATGACCTTCAAAAGATGGCTGCTGATATGCTTGCCAATTTGAAAGAAAATTAATTATCATAAATGGGTATATTATAGAAACAAAGAATTTTTAGCAAATCCTGTTAAGCCCTCAATGGCATATAACAGCCATTTGGCTGTTGAATTTTTTGTATAGAAATTTGCAGCATTGAATTTATAGGAATAATGGCTATGCGGAAATTATTATTAGCATTAGGCTTTCTAATTGCGGGTTATATAACAAAAGCACAAAATAAAAATTTGCAGAACGGCACATGGCGCGCAATCGTACAAAGAGCCGACGGGCGGCAGATCGTGTTCAGCTTTGAAGTAAAAGACAGCACCGGAAAAAAAATATTGTATATTAAAAATGCATCTGAAAGATTGCTGGCTGATCATATTTCCATAAAAGATGATTCCGTTTTTATTGTCCTCCCTTTTTTTGAATCCCAGATTAGGGCAGCATTTATAAATGAAAACGAAGTGCGGGGTGTTTGGCTGAAAAGGCTGGTAGATACTTATCAGGCCATGCCGTTTTCTGCATTTTATAATCAGCCTGAAAGGTTCGGTGGAGCATCGAATGCTACTGTTGATGTATCTGGCCGATGGGCTGTAAGGTTCCTGCATGCCTCAAAACTTGAAGAATTTTCAGTAGGCGAGTTCGTTCAAAAAGGAAATTATGTGTCAGGGACTTTTTTAAATGAAACAGGCGATTACCGTTTTTTGGAAGGTGTGATGGATGGCGATTCGTTAAAGCTCTCGGCATTCGATGGGGGCCATGCTTTTTTATTCACGGCAAAAGTGGCTGGGGACAGCATTACAGGCGGGCAATATTTCTCAGGGCCTACCTACCATCTTAACTGGATTGCTCATAAAGACCCAAATGCAAAACTGCCCGATGAATTCAGCATTACTAAAATGAAACCGGGAAAATCAAATTTTGATTTTACTTTCCGGGATATCAATGGTAAAAAAGTTTCAATTAATGATGCCCGATTCAAAAATAAAGTAGTGCTGTTGCAGATCATGGGTTCCTGGTGCCCCAACTGCATGGATGAAACACAATTCCTAAGCGGGCTATACGATAAGTATAAAAAAAGAGGGCTCGAAATAATTGGGCTGGCCTACGAGCGCAGCACTGATTTTGCAAGATCCCAAAAAAGCCTGGGCAGTTTTCAGAAAAGATTTCATGTTAAATACCCGTTGTTGATAACCGGGGTTTCAGTGAATGATACAATGCGCGAAGAAAAAACCCTTCCCCAAATTGAAAAGATTGAGGGGTTCCCTACTACTATTTTTTTAAACCGGCAGGGCGAAGTGGAAAAAATCCACACCGGGTTTAACGGCCCCGGCACCGGTCAACATTATGAAGAGCAGAAAAAAGAATTTTATGCGCTTATAGAGGATCTGCTGAAAAAATAAAAGAATCAAAACTTCCATACTGGTTTTTCAAACAGGTGGTACTGTTCTCCATATTTGAATAGGGCCTGTAATAAGGGATAACCGGTTGGCTATTTAAGATTTCCTATAACCAGTTTATAAGAAGAGTTTTGAAGTATTCAGAAGCTTTTTTAAAATTCATTTTAGAGATTTGGTATAACAACGATTAATCTTTTCCAAAGCCTGAGACATCTTGTATTAGCTTTGGAAAAGTTGAAGCGGATTGGTGATTCAAGAAGTTGTTTTTAAGCAGGCTTAAGTTTCTTTCTTGTGTTTTCCAAATCATTCAAAGCTGTTGAGGCCATTTCTTTTCTGTATTTGCCCGAGCAGGAAATCCAGCCCTTGCCTTCCCGGTAATGGGCCAGCATGGGGGCCTTCGTTTAATATCATAACCGGGTAATCTTTTGTATTGTAAGCAGGCCATTCGGGAAGCCCTTTGCTGTTTGGATTTCCTGTTTTAATAAAGTTTGCCCAATAGGCAGACATGGTTTCTGCTAAATCATAATCTGTTTTCTCCCATGGACAGCGGTGAACAAACTTCAGGTTGTCATAAGCATAAGCTACTTCACCGGTGTGGAATGCGCCGTATTTTTGATAATCGCCAGTGGCAGGGAGCTTGCGTGCAAAATGATATACGTATACTTTGTGCATGTTTTTGCCAGCCTGCTCATTTGCCCATGTATAATTCTGGATGCCAAATATCATATCCCTTGATATTTTTGCCTGCGATGCAGCAGCTTTCTCATCATTATCGGCAGGGTAAAACCGCAGCAGTCTTTGTGCATTGTCGCCATATTGCTTTTCCATTTGGGTTTTAAATTCGGCGGAAGAGGGCGGTTTCCCAAATATCACGCCATCATCTTCATTCCAGCCTGTTAATAATGCCACCTCATTTTCCTTGCCCGATTTAAAAATATCCGCAATTGGCTCAGGCAACACATACCCGTCAACAATCGGCCCACGCAGGCTGCTTGAAGTTTTTAATAATTCGGCAGCAGGCATATTCCTTAGCTGGGCAATGTTGTTTGCATGTAAGGATTTTGCTACTTTCATTCCAGCTTCCTCTGCATCTGCAAGCAAGTTTTTGCCAAATAAATTTGATTGTAAAATACTGGCGCCACTTTCTGCGATAGCCTGTTTAAATAGCCCTTTGCAAAGAGGTGATGCCACGAGGCAGTTTACGCTCATTGAACCAGCGGATTGGCCGGCAATGGTCACGTTTGCGGGATCGCCACCAAATGCTGAGATATTTCTTTTCACCCAGTTGAGCGCTGCGATCTGGTCCATTAATCCATAATTGCCTGAAGCATGATGGCCCGCTTCTTTGGTAAGTTCGGGGTGGGCGAAAAAGCCGAATATGCCAACTCGATAGTTGATGCTTACGAACACAATCCCTTTATTAGCGGTGGCTTCGCCATCATAGATGGGAACACCGCTGCCGCCGCTCACAAAACCGCCCCCATATATCCATACCAGCACCGGCCTTTTTTCTTTTGCTGAAGCGGCGCCAGTCCAGATATTCAGGTAAAGGCAATCTTCGCTGATTGGTGTTTTAGGAATAAGGTATTCTTCTGACCAGGGGCCGAAGGGGGTTGGGTTGCCCTGCATTGGGCTTGGCCCGAACGCGTCACATTTTTTTGTTCCGAGCCATGGCAGCACAAGTTGTGGCGCTTTCCATCTCAATTCTCCAACGGGTGGTGCAGCAAAAGGGATGCCTTTGAAAATATGTATGTTTCCAGTAGCATTTGTTGTTCCTGAAATAATGCCCCCTTCAATTCTTACTTCATCGAATGAGTTTTTTTGAGTGGGCCGTAAAGAGAAAGAAACGTGCAAGAAGATAAATACAATAAAAAATAATGCAGGAATGAAATTGTTCTTATTAAGCATAGCAACCAGTTTGGCAGAATAGATTTGAAAAAAACATAAAAAAATATCTCAGTATGAAGGCGCCTAAGTTCAAGTTTATATAGCCATCGGAGAATCCTAAATGTTATGCGCGAATTGCGAATGGATATAATCTACTACTTCGGTCAGGCTGTTCGTATTTTCAAAAATCTTTAATTGCCGGTCGGCCCCGGTGCCATGCTCCAGTATTTTGTGAACATAATCTGTTGCATGGCGGCTGCCAAGGTCATCAACCACATCATTCACAAAATCGAGCAGCTCATAAATTAATGCCCTTGTATTTACTTCTTGCTGTTTCCCAAAATCGATTAAATGCCCGTCAATGCCATAACGGCTCGCCCTCCATTTATTTTCGTTTATTAATGCACGTGAATATTGAATGAAGTTCAGGTTTTGGGAATGCAGCTTATAAATTTTTGCGCATATTGCCTGGAACAGCGCTGCTATGGCAATGGTTTCCTGAACAGTCATTGGTACATCACAAATGCGGAATTCAACAGTATTGAAGAAAGGATGAACGCGAAGGTCCCACCAGATCTTTTTGGCATTGTCGATACAATTTGTTTTCACCAGCAGCTTCACATAATTTTCATAAGCTTCGATACTTTCAAAAGTTTCAGGTATGCCTGTGCGCGGGAACTTGTCGAACACTTTGGTGCGAAAAGATTTATAGCCTGTTTTTCTTCCTTCCCAAAAAGGAGAATTTGTGCTGAGCGCATACACATGCGGCAGGAAATATCTTGTTGAATTAGCGATATGATTGGCCATTTCGCGGTTTTCCATGCCTACATGCACGTGCAGGCCAAAAATAAGATTGCTCCTTGCTGCTTCCTGCAGCTCGTTCACGATTTCATTGTAGCGTGCATGGTCGGTGATGAGCTGATTTTCCCAGTGGCTGAAGGGGTGGGTGCCAGAAGCGGCTACCCATAAGCCGAGAGACCCGGCGATGCCTGCAATCGTTTTGCGAAGCAATGCTACATCTTCAAAGGCTTCGTCAATATTCTGGCAAATGTCGGTGCCCACTTCTACAACAGCCTGGTGCATTTCCGCTTTTACTTTGTCTTTAATGGTCTTCTGCCCTTCTTGTACAATTTTTTGTTCATGGCTTTTTAGCTCGCGTGTCTGCGGATCGATTACCATATATTCCTCTTCAACGCCAAGTGTAAAATGTTTGTAGCTGATATTGGCCATTCAGTATAAGTTTAAGCTATTCTAAATTGATATTAATGAAAGTCATATTAACTGCTGTTTCGTTGCGCCTCTTTTTAGGTATTCTCCCCAAGTCAGGTTATCTGCCCCATCCTGGTGCATGAGGGCCCTTTCTATTGCATAATTGGCAGCTGTTTCTACGACCCAGTTAAAATTATCTTCACCAACACTTGACTTTTCTGCATCCGGAGCAGGGTTACAAAAATCGATTGCATAAGGAATGCCATTGCGCAATGCCAATTCCACCGTATTGAAGTCATAACCGAGATAATGATTGATGCGGAGCACAATCTGTTCCATTTGTTGTAAACGCTCAGGCGAAGGCGTAAAACTTGCTACATACCGCAGGTGATGTGGATTGCGGGGTTCATAAGGCATAATGCGCACATATTTGCCGCCAATGCAGTAACACCTGTAATATTCTTCGAAAACAATTTCTTCCTGCAGCAACATAACCAATTGGCCGGTTTCTGCATGCTTCTGGTAGAAGTCATCTGCATCGTGCAGCTTATATACATTTTTCCAGCCACCACCTGCAAAAGGTTTCATATAGGCAGGAAAGCCTACATAATGAAAAATGCTTTCCCAGTCCAGCGGGTAAGCGAGGTTGGCAAAAGACTGATCAGTGGTATCATCGGGATGGTCGCGTGAAGGGAGTATTACCGTTTTGGGAACTGGCACACCGATTTTTGTGGCAAGGCAATTATTGAAAAATTTTTCATCGGCGCTCCACCAAAATGGGTTGTTAATGACAGCAGTCCCGCACAATGCTGCGTTTTTAAGAAAAGCCCGGTAAAAGGGCACATCCTGTGAAATGCGGTCGATAATTACTGCATAGCCGCTGTTGTCTCCCTGTACCACTTTATCAATGCGCACTGGTTCAGCAACAATGCCTTCCATATTTTTGCTGTTAACTCTTTCAACAAATGCCATCGGGAAACTTCTTTCTTTGCCAAACAAAACACCAATTTTTTTCATAACGTTTTTTTATTTAAGCTTTTTCAAAGTTGAGGCCTGGAAAAGTCAGCAACAATATGGTTCTTTTTTGTTTTCAGCATTTGCCAGGTCTGGTTTTTTTATTTTATCAGCGATAAATAATGCGGGAACATTTCTTTCCATACCGGCCAGTCGTGATGAGCGCCAGGCCTGATATCGAGCCAGTGCTGGATGTTTTTGCGGTCCAATATTTCGCTCAGCCTTTCATTATCGCTTTTGCAGCTATCAAATTCTGCCGTGCCCAGCACAATGCCCATATTCCACAGTTCCGAATCGTTATCGCCTGGAATGAAATCAAGCGGATTGTTGAAATAAACATTATCATCATAATAGCCATCGGTAAATTGTTTCATGTCAAATGCTCCGCTCATGGGGAAACAATAATTTGACACATTTGGGTGGCGGAATGCGAAATTCACGGCATGGTAACCACCGAAACTGCAACCTGCGGTACTTATTTTATGATAGCCCGTTTCATTTTGTGCACGGCTCACTACTTCTTCCAAAATCAACCTGTCATAACGAGTATGGTTATACGCTCTTGTAGCCGGGTGAACAGACTTGTTATACCAGCTATCCGCATCAATGCTGTCGGGGCAATAGATCTTTACCTTCCCGTTGTTGATGAACCAGCTTACCGCATCGATCAGGCCCATGTCCTTGTTCTGGTAATAGCTTCCTTTTGAAGTGGGGAATAAAATGACTGGTTGGCCGCTATAACCAAATACCAGCATTTCAAAATCTCTGCCGATTGCGGGCGAGTACCATTTGTGATAAGCTTCTTCCATACATTTATTTTAGTGGTGCATATTGCGCAAAAATTCAATCACCAAATGCCATTGAAATAATGGCTACAGACCTGCAAGCCTAACCGGGATATATGTTTTGTATAATCTGCTGCCGGATCTATTTCAACCAAATTTATTTTTAATACAACAAAGAACCAAATTGATTATTTATAGATATTGACCTTAGATGAATAAATTGTTTATTTGCATTTTTGTTATTTTAGCAAGCTAATAAGCTGTATAAAAGGATTATTGGAGCAACCAGCAGGCTTAATCTTTTCCAAAGCTCGTACAGGGCTACCCGGTTTATCATCAATGACAAGCTTTGGAAAAGTTGAACTGCTGTTATTTGAAATTCTTGAAATCATTTTGGACAGCTTCTAAGGGCAAAAGGTAGTTATAGGAATTCGGAATTGACAACCCATCTTCCGGAGTTCATATACGATGACCTGGATATGCAACCGATAACTTAAAGCCAGAAACTTTCTGAATCCTTATGATTTTTTTACTGAAAGAGGGGATAGAACTGCAATCGGAATACTTAAGCCGCGAGGTTAAAGTTGATTTTTATCTGCCAGCGAATGTGCTCAAAACCGATGAGATTAGCTTACTGCTGTTCAACGATGGCCAGGACCTTGCAAAGATTGGGCTTGAAGAAATATTGAAAGAAATGTATTGTGCCGATTCGCTCTCTCCGTTACTATGTGTTGGCATTCACGCAGGCAAAGCCAGGAAAAGCGAATATGGAACGGCTAAAACCGTTGACTATAAAGGCCGGGGCGATAAAGCTGCTGCTTATTCGGACTTTATTTTTGAGGAACTGCTCCCTTTTATACGGACAAACTACCTGATTCCGGAATTTAAGGAAAAAGCATTTGCCGGATTCTCACTTGGAGGCCTTAGTGCAATTGATATTTGCTGGAACCATCCAAAAGAATTTTCAAAAGTAGGTGTATTCTCTGGGTCTTTCTGGTGGCGCACATTAGATCAGCATAATAAACATTATAAGGACGATTTACACCGGATCATGCACCAGCAGATACGGAAAGGAGCTTATTATCCCTGGATGAAGTTCTTTTTTGAATGCGGGGCTGCTGATGAAGAAGATGACCGCAATCACAATGGCATTATCGACTCCATTGACGATACGCTGGATATTATTAAAGAACTTGTAGATAAAGGTTATGATGAAGACAAAGACATTCGTTATCTCCAGATTAATGATGGCAAACATGATGTGGCAACCTGGGCAAGAGCAATGCCTGATTTTTTAAGGTGGGGGTGGGGCTTGAAAAGATTATAGTCAGGCGGATGACAGCGAGAGCAAAAACCATTTCTTAATGGATTTAATATTCTAATGGTTACGGGCTAGGCTCGGTCTCTCCTGAAAATTTAACTGAACAGTTCCCTTACTTTGTCAAAAAAACTTCGTTCGTTTTTGTCTGGCTTTGGCAGAAAGTTTTGCGAAGCGCTTAATGCTTCAAGCATGGTTTTTTCTTCAGGAGTCAGGTGTTGAGGAGTCCACACATTCACATGAATAAGCTGATCGCCTTTTTCATAGGAGTTTACGCCGGGGAACCCTTTTCCTTTGAGCCTGAAAATTTTTCCGCTTTGCGTTCCGGCCGGAATTTTGATTTTTGCTTTGCCATCAATTGTAGGCACTTCTAACTGTGTGCCAAATGCGGCATCAGGGAAGCTGATAAATAATTCGAATCCCACATTGAGCCCATCGCGGTGCAATTCCGGGTGTTGTTCTTCTTCTACCAGAACAATCAGGTCTCCGCTAGGCCCGCCGCGTTCACCTGCATTTCCCCTTCCGCCTACACTTAGCTGCATTCCCTCCTGCACTCCGGCCGGGATATCAATAGACACCGTTTCTTCTCCATAAGTTCTCCCATCGCCTTTGCAAACAGGGCATTTAGCGGTAATGGTCGTGCCTTCTCCATTGCAAGTGGGGCATGTGGTAACGGTTTGCATTTGCCCCAGAAAAGTATTTGTGACCCGTCTCACCTGTCCGCTTCCCCCGCATGTGCCGCATGTTTGTATGCTGCTTTTGTCCTTTGCTCCGTTGCCATTGCATGTGCTGCAGCTCACATACTTTTTTACTTTGATGTTCTTGGTAACACCCTTTGCGATTTCTTCGTAATCCAGTTTGATTTTCACACGCAAGTTACTTCCCCGCGCACCTTTTGCCCTGGAAGTGGTGCTGCTTCTTCTCCCCCCTCCAAAAAAACTACCGAAAACATCATCTCCAAAAATATCCCCGAACTGGCTGAAGATATCATCCATGTTCATATTGCTGCCACCAAATCCCCCGCTGCCCCGGCCATTTAATCCGGCGTGCCCATAACGGTCATACTGCGCTCTTTTTTCTGTGTCGCTTAACACCTCATAAGCTTCAGCAGATTCCTTAAATTTCTCTTCAGCCGCTTTATCGCCCGGGTTACGATCGGGGTGGTATTGCATGGCCACTTTGCGGTAAGCCTTTTTTATCTCTTCAGCAGATGCGTTTTTTGATACGCTTAAAATTTCATAATAATCTCTCTTCGACATATTTTGTTAATATAATGATGCGATAACTGCATAGTAATAATAATAATTTTGCGACTTTAAATCCTCATTGCCGGGTCATCGCATCAGTCAGTTATTTTCCTACTACAACTTTGGCAAAACGAATAATTTTATCATTCAAATAATACCCTTTTTGTATTTCATCCAACACTTTTCCCTTCAATTCATCAGTTGGTGCGGGTATTCCTGTAATCGCTTCGTGTTTTTCAACATCAAAGTCAGTATGCACACTATCCATTTGCTTAAGGCCCTTGCTATGTAAAACGGCCCTGAGTTTATTGAATACCAACTGTACGCCTTCTTTCACCTGCATGATATCATTGCTGTTCTGTATTTGTTTTTCTGCCCTGTCGCAATCATCAAGAACATCAAGCAAAGAATAAATAACATCACGCCCTGCAGTCTGGATCAGTTCGATTCGTTCTTTTGCATTTCTTTTTTTGAAATTATCAAACTCTGCAACAAGCCGAAGGTATTTATCTTTTTGAGCCTGTAGCTCGTCAGTTAATTTTTCAATGGCATTTTCTTCGATGACCTCATCGTTAAGATAGGAAGTGCCAGACACATTTTCATCAGAATTAAAGCCGGCAGTTTCCTGCTCATTATACTCATTAAATGTTTTGCCGTTATTCTTTGTTTGTTTTTCTTTCATCAGTAAAATATTTTTTTCTATAGAGCATGACGTAAAAAGCAAACTTTAAGTCAATAAGCGCATTTATTGCGCAAACTGTTGATAAGGCATACCTTAATTGCCAAAATCAGCGCAAATTTAGGATAGTCAATAACTTTGCCAACTTATTTTAAAAGACAAAATGTCTTGGCCTTCTTTTTACAGCCTAAAAAGCTGGCTTCAGCTATTTTTGCATTATGGTATCAGTACTTCTCAAAAGCAATATACGTTCAAGGATCCGGGACGGCCATCCCTGGATATTTTCGAGTGAAGTTGAGCTGATTAGGGGAGATTGTGCCGGTGGCGAAATAATTGAAGTTTATACGCATAATAAAAAGTTTGTTGGCAGGGGGTATATTAATCCCAAGTCCCAGATCATAGTAAGGCTTTTGACCCGTGAGGAAAATGAAACAATCGATGATGGTTTCTTCTTTAATAAAATCCGGAAAGCCTGGGAGTACAGGAAAAAGATTGGGTATACAGAAAATTGCAGGCTGGTTTTTGGCGAAGCGGATTTCCTGCCAGGGCTTATTATTGATAAGTTCAATAATTATTTTGTTATCCAGACACTGGCCTTGGGCATGGATCTGTGGAAACCTGCAATTGTCAATGCTATAAAAGAAATATTTTCTCCTTCAGGTATTTATGAGCGAAACGATGTGCCAGTCCGCGAATTGGAGGGATTGCCACAGCAAAAAGGGTTCCTTTCTGATCCCTTCGATACCAATATTGTTATTCATGAAAATGGTTTGCAATTTCATGTTGACCTGGAAAATGGCCAAAAAACCGGCTATTTTTTAGATCAGCATGATAATAGAAGAGCAGTCCGGCATATTGTAGAAAATGCAGACGTCCTGGGAGCATTTTCCTATACCGGCAGCTTTGAGATACACGCAGCACATTACGGGGCAAAGAGTGTCAAAGGGCTTGATGTTTCTGAAGCAGCTATTGCGATGGCCAGAAAAAATGCCAAAACCAATAATTTGGATACGCTTTGCAAATTTGATGCGGTGAATGCGTTTGACATGCTGAAGCAGTTTGAAAAAGAAAAAATGCGATATGATGTGGTGATGCTTGATCCCCCTGCATTTACCAAAAGCAGGGAAAATATTCAAAATGCAGTGAGGGGCTATAAAGAAATTAATTTAAGGGGAATAAAGCTGATAAAAAAAGGTGGCTTTCTGGTCACGTCATCATGTACAAACCTGGTTCAACCGGATTTGTTTTTGGAAACTATTGATATGGCGGCCAAAGATGCCAAGAGAAAATTGCGCCAGGTCGTTTTCCAATCTCAATCGCCCGATCATCCAGTGATACGAAAATTGGAAAATACAAATTACCTGAAATTCCTGGTTGCAGAAGTCCTGTAATGCTGAATTAAAGCAAACAACGACAATGATTATTTATTGACCTGGAATTTTCCAGTCTCAATCACTCTTCCGTTCTGGTCTTTAAGCTGAAAAATGTAAATGCCACGCGTGAAATCAGTGAGGTTTACTATTGTTTTGGAATTGGCAGATGCTTCGTACACTTTTTTACCAAGGAAGTTATATATCTGGAAGGAATAGCCCTGGTCGCTTTCTTTAAGAAAATCAAAAGTGATAAATGACGATGCAGGGTTGGGGTAAAATTTTACATGTTTGGCATCCGGTTCCTGTAATGAAGCAGCCTGCTGTTGCGACTGGCTTTTCACCTGAAGGGTTGTCAATAGGGTAATGAACAATATGTAAAAAATCCTCATGTTTGAATGGGTTTTTACAAATTCAAAATAGATATATTATTTCAAAGTTACAAATTATTGAAATAAATGTCTTCTTATAGGCCGATGTTGTAAACAGCTTAACAGATATTATTTTTCATAACTTGTTTATAACTAAAAATGAGGACATAGCATTTTAAATTTCGAGCTATTGTCTCTATTCAGAAATCCAATATAAGAGACAGACAATTCTATGCCGCCACGCCCCTGGCTCACTGTTTTGAGCTGAGAGATATTGACATCGTAGCTAAGAGCTACTGAAAGCGGCAACATATCAAGCTTTATCACTGGCACAAGTGCATCTTTCCATCTTAGAAAAGCGCCTACGCCTAAAATATATTGGGGGTTCTCCGCATCATACCCAAGTTTATAAGAATACAAAGCGCCAGCAATAGTTTCCTGAGAAGGGCCTTGAGTAGAATAATCTGCCTGGAGCGTCATGTATGAGTAGTCATCCATATTCACTTTCAGCCCCGCAGAAAAAACATATTTTGGGTCCAATTCAATGTCGCTTTGATAAAAAGAATTTCTTGGGCGGTTCAGGTGATGAAATGCAGCACCAAAAAATAGGCTGTTTTCCTGATTTTCGCCGAATGTGGTATTGAAGCTCATTCCAACGCTTGCGTCCCAGTAATGGATATTGGCATTGGGAAAAGTTTCTCCATCCGGTATAGAAGGATTGAACACACCTCCATTATATTGGTTGCTTGTTGTGATTTTTGAACGATCAATCATTTTAGAAACGTATCCTCCCATAAATCCAAGCGATAAATACATTGTTTTCTGGTCGCTCAAAGATTTGTGGTAATTAAGTGCTGGCAAAATTTGCGTGGTCGTCAAACCTGCGGTACCGGCTCTATCAAACAGGCATTGCAAGCCGGTAGTAATAAAATCATTTCCTCGCCCTACGGGTGATTTTAGTTCAGCGTTGAAAGATCCGGTTCTGTAACCGTTAGTAATACTGTTCCATTGATCGCGGTATACTCCTTGTACTCGATAATCACCAACGAATATTCCAGCCAGTGAAGGATTGCGCAGCAAAGGCGCCTCAAAGAATTGTGAAAAATGGATATCCTGAGACACAGCTTGCTGCGCTAAAAAAATCATGAGCACATAGACGATGATATTTTTTTTATATTGGTTAAGGGTTTTCATTTAACAGGATTTTTATCGAACCAGCGTAACATTTCCGTGATACGCAACAAGCTGTGAATTTTGGCAAATAACTTCAATTGTATATACATAAACATCTGACGGTGCTTTTTTGCCATTGAAATATCCATCCCACCCATCTTCCTGAACATTAGGCGCAAAATTTTTCTTTTCGAATACCAATTGCCCCCATCTATTAAACACCTGTAGCGATTGAATATTGCTTAAGCCCTTGCCCTGCACATAAAACCAATCATTCATGCCATCACCATTTGGAGAAAAAGTATTTGGCACATAAAGGTTGCCACCATCGCAGGTTACGATCACTTTGATGCTGTCAGAGACAGTGCAGCCTCCATTGTTGGTTACTTCAATGGTATAGGTAGTAGTATTTATTGGTGCAGCTATCGGTGACAGGCAATCTGTGCAGGACAGGCCAATAGCCGGTTGCCAGTTTATTCCAACAATATCTGAAGATCCTGTGCCATTGATTTGGTATGAAGTACCAACGGGTATGGATACCACCTTTGGCCCAATATCAATGGTGGGATATTTGAATACTGATATCTTAACGGATGCATTGTTTATGAAACAAAATATACTATCGGAACCTGCTACCTGGTAAACTGTGGTAGTGTCGGGACTGGCAATGGGGTTTCCAATTGAAGGATTGCTTAAGCCAGCCGAAGGCGACCATGTATACACCTGTTCGCCTGATGCATTTAACTGTATTTTTTGCCCTATGCAAAGCGAATCAGTAAGTGGGGTAACAGTCATTATTGAAGGATGAACAACAATTACCAATATACTGTCAATAGTGCTGCAGCCATAAGTATTTGTAGACTGAACATAATAGGTAGTGTTCACAGAAGGTGTTGCAACAGGATTGCTGCATGCGGTACAGCTTAATGTGCCGTTCGTAGGAGGCAGCCAATTATAAGTTGCAGGTGACATAGAAGAGGATGCATGCAGGTATGCACTTTGGCCAACACATATAGCGGTATCAATCCCTGCATTGGTAACAGGTATCGAATCAATTTTTATTTGTTGCGAAACAGTGGTTGCGCAGTTGCTGCTATTTGTAGCAGTCAATTGAATAATAAAGATTCCTGGATTTGTATAGGTCTGTGGCTGAGGGCTCATTGAAGTGTCGGTATTGCCATTGGCAAAGTCCCAATGCCATTTGAATGCTGAAGTATCGGGCACCAAAATATTGCCCTTGAAGTTCATAATGGCAGGCGCACATTTTTCAACATCTCCGGTGATGGCAATAGAGGGGCTGGCAACTACTTTAATAAAATTATTCATTGTTGCTGAATCCTGGCAGTTGCCTTGCATGGTGATTACAAGCTTCACTGAATATTGTCCCGGAGAAGCATAATAATGTAATGGGTTTTGCGAAGCGCTGGTATTGCCATCGCCAAAATCCCAATGATAGCTGCTCACAGTTCCTACTGTTGACGATGAATCTGTAAACTGAACATTGCCATTGTCGCAAAGCACTTTTTTATCAGCACTAAATTTTGGTTTGCTGCCAATAATTGTAACCGGGTTTTTTCCTGTGATCAAAACGTTGCAGCCTGTTGAATTTTGCAGAACGACCTTTGGTGTGTAAATGCCAATCGAATCATAGGTATAAGCACTGTTTGGCACGGTTGAAGAATCAGAATGGTTTTGATCATAAATCCAGAAATATTTTGTCACATTATCGCTTGTTGTCAAAGTAAAATTTACCGTAAGCTGATGACAGCCCTGCAAAGGAGAATAATCGAAATTGCCATTTGGGCCAAGCACAGTAATGGTTTTCGAGAATGCTGTGTCAGTACATCCGCCATGGCTGGTTACTATAAGACCTGCCTGGTATGTTCCCGGAAGGGTATAGAAATGCGAAGGGTTCACTAAATTGGAAATACCGCCATCGCCAAAATCCCATCTCAAGGATTTATAATAGCTGCCTGTAAAAATGAAATTTGCGGTTAACGGAGGGCAGCTTGCAAAAGTGTCGTTCATGATAAATGAAGCGTAAGGGGTGTCAACAAGTACATTATAATTGTTCTGCGACGCAGTGCACCCATATTGGTCAACTACTTTTAATGATACTTTGTATGGCCCCAACGGAAAAGGATGGCTTGGGTTGGTCGCATTTGAAATGGGGGAGCCATCTCCGAAATCCCAGGTATATGTTAGCCCATATCCTTTTGAATTGTTCACAAATTGAATAGGGGCGCCGGGGCAGGATAAAGAATCGACTGCATTGAAAAGAGCAGTGGGCAATGCAACAGTAAGCAGGTTTGTTTTTGTAATGCTGTCGCTGCAAGTGCCGTCAGATACTTTCAGTTTTACAGAATAAATACCTTGTTTAGTATAATTGTGGGCGAATGGAGGAGAGGTAAAAGTTTGCACCGCTCCATCGCCAAAATCCCAAGCCCATTGTTTAATCGGGTGAATGCCATCTGATTTAGAGCTGTCAATAAATAGCTCATTAAGGCTGTTGCAGCCAAGCGGTGATGATATTCCAAAATTGGCAATTGGGCCGTTTATAGTTACTGCATTTGCATGAATGATGGTGTCAGTGCATCCCGATAACTGTGTGATAATTTCTTTAACAGTGTATGTGCCGGGCTTTGAATACGCATGTACCCCTACTGAGGATAGTTGATTGATTGACGTGCCATCTCCAAAATCAAAATAGAATGTCTTAACCTGAGAAAAGCTTCCCCCTGCCGTGCTAAAATATATTATAGTGTTGGTACAGGTAGTTTTAGAAGAAGGCATGAAGTCCCACAATGCATTGTTTGTAGTTATGATTTGAGACGTAGTGCTGCTGCAACCTGTGCCAACATTGGTTGTAGTAAGTTTAATGGTGTAGGGACTGCTGCCTGAAGTAAAGGTGTGAGGTGGTGGGTTCTTCAGCGCTGAGGCGGTGCCATCGCCAAAATCCCATGCCCAAGTATCTGCACCAACCGAGCTATCCTGGAAAACAAATGTTGGTTGGTTATTTGAGCAACTGTAAGTATAAATAAATTTTGACAACGGCGGATTAACCGTAATGGATGTGCTGGCCGAATCGTTGCACCCTTGGTTATATGCCCTTAGCCAAACCTGATATGTGCCAGGTTGTGTATATTGATAGGTGGGGTTCTGTTGGGTGGAAACGCCGTTATCTCCAAAAGTCCAATACCATTGATCAGGCGAATTTGTAGAATGGTCGGTAAATTTTACCGGGCTGTTCACACATACGGTTGCCGGAGCCGCAGTAAAGCTTACAACAGGCTTGATAGTGCCAACTTTAACAGTGTCAATAGTGGATGCTGTGCATCCGTTGTTTGTGGTTATGGATAGTTTTACGTAATAGGTGCCGGGAGCAGGGTAAGAATGAGCGGGCGGATTGGGCGCAGTTGAAGTTGCGCCATCCCCGAAATCCCATGCATAGCTTTTGATCCCGTCCACTGCGCTGTCTGTCACAATCGGTGTGAATGAAAATGGGGCACAGCCGCCTGAATTCAATTTGCTCAGGTTAACAAAAGGCTTCCCGCTTCGGATATATTGGTTTTTAGTTATCGTGCCACCGCAATTGCTTGCATTATACGCCTGCAAAGTAATATTGTAGCTCCCATAATTTTTGTAAGTGTGCGTTGGGTTTTGCAGGGTTGAAGTTGTCCCATCGCCGAAATTCCATAGCCATTTAGATGCACCTGTTGATTGGTCGGTGAACTGAACAGTAAAAACAGAATCGCAATTGAGAACCGGGGAGGCCGTAAAATTTGCTGTTGCAGGGGCAAGAACAGTTATCTTTTTAATTGTCGAATCGATACAAGACCCGAATGTATTAGTAAGCTTAACAGTAAAAATATTTGCCCCACTATAAGTTTTAGTTGGGCTAATAGAGTTTGATGTTGTGCCATCTCCGAAGTCCCAGTTGGATACTGTAGGAGTTGGTGTTGAGGTATTGCTAAAATTGATGGGCGCATTAACACAAATACTGTCTGGAGCTGTAAAACTTGAACTGACGTTGCCGCCTACAATGTTCGCTGGTTTTACAAGGCTGTCAGAGCACCCTTTCTGGCTTTTGGCAACCAGTTTGATATTAAAGCTGCCCGAACTATTATAGGTGTGAGACGGGTTTGTTTGCGTTGAAAAGGAGCTGCCATCGCCAAAATCCCAGGTATAGGTAATGGGGTATCCTGATGGCGATGTGGTTTTGTTGTTAAGATTTACTGTTATCGGCGTTTTACATCCTACTGAAGCTATAATATCAAAGGCAGGTGAGACACCGTCAGGAATTACAATATATTTTGTTTTGGGCACTACGGCTGCACAGCCATTTGCGTCTACTACCTGCAGCGTGACAGGGAACCCTACCGGGTTGGCAATATCGTAAATATGGAATGGGTTTTTTACGCCACTGTCCAAAACGCCGTCACCAAAATCCCAACGCCAGCTCACAATGGGCGCGCCGCTGGAACCCGGGGCCGAC
This sequence comes from Bacteroidota bacterium, assembly GCA_018266455.1. GTDB lineage: Bacteria > Bacteroidota > Bacteroidia > Chitinophagales > Chitinophagaceae > Puia. Next base: position 25,985 of record JAFEAJ010000048.1, on the reverse strand, counting down.
TGATCGGTGAACTGCACGCTTAAAGGGAAGCACCCTATGGAGTCGCTGACTGCAAACTTTACAGTAGGTGGGGAGTTGACAACGATAGTTTGGTGCGCAATGCTGCTGCCATTGATAGTAAGGGTCACGGTGTAGGTACCGGGTGAATTGTATACATGAGTGGGGCTTGGCGAGGTTGATGTATTGTTGATGATGTCTCCAAAATCCCAGCTCCAACTGGTTGCTGTTCCCGTAAAAGTGCTTTGAAAAGCAACAACCAATGGGGCGCAGCCGGTGGTTGGAGTTGCTTTTATCCCTGCTACCTGCGCCTCGGCAATAGCTGATAGATAAAGCCCAATAGCAATTAAAAGTAGTTTTCTGTTCAACGAACAATTAAGTTTAAGGTTACTTGATTAATGCAATTTTGATTGGGTTAAGCTTTCAATACAATTTTCTCAGGGTCTGGGGGATTTCTTCGCGCTATAAAACTAACCAGATTTATAACAGGAACATCATAATCAAACGCGTATTACTGCTAAAAATTGCTTTATTATTGATTATCTGTATGTACCGGGCGCCCCATTATTAAAAAAAGCATCTGCGCACTATCAAATATCAGCACATCCATTTATTTCCTGCAGAGAATGGAATCAGTTTGTATATAGGAATCAAAGACTGGCTGATTAAATATCATTATAAATCACATCAGGGAATCGGTAGAAACAAGCCATCAGTATTGTACTTTAAAGCAGCATGAAAAACAAACTAAGAAATGAATAAAAGTGGTCTAAAAAATAGAGGGTATTTCAGATGGAAGCGACGAAAACTAGACTCTTCCTCGTTTGTTAGTCGCTTATCATTATGCTTTCACACAAGATAATTTACCCACAATATGAATGCAAAAGTCAGCCAATGGGTTACCGAGGGCAATATTTTATCGTTGGAATAATAATAAGCAGCAGCATGAAATGCAGAAAACGGGACTGCTGTAACGATCCAGTTCTCATACAAATCAACGTGATTGATGAGGATGATGATAACGCCCACCATCAGGAACAACAACAGCAAGCTCCAGTTTTTCCTTATCTGTATGAGCATTTTATTCAGATTGGACTGAATGAAATAGCCCCCGATAATAAAAGGGACAACCAAAAGCACAATTCCGGCCGTAACCCAAATATTGGAGGGGATGCCAGGCAACCTGAAGTTGATTTCCGGCACAATATTTTTCCAGCTCCACTTGTTGGTGAGGTATAGCACAATGAACAAAAAATAATAAGGCGTGGTAAAGCCAAGCAACCCCATAAACCATTCGCGCAACCGGAACGGGCGCATAATCAACAGCGCAAAAAATACCAGCAATATGAATGCCATTGCAGGTAGGTAAAGTAGCGTAATAATGCCTGTCATTACTCCTATATTAAAAATAGACCCATCGGTTTTGTTGCTGTTATACAAGGTTGACATTTTAAAAAAAACCCAAATCATGACCGAGTTGACCAGGAGTGGAGCTGAGAAATAATTCCATGATGGCAACAGGGAGGTCACCAATATGTAACTCATGCCGGGCAGGTAATTTGCTTTGGGAAAAAGCTTTTGATAATTGCAAATGCGGTTAAACAAAGTTGCTTGTGTGAACAATAGAAGAAAAGTGAGCACTGAAAAAAACACGGGCATCCCTTTGAACCAGGCAGCCAGTTCATTTAAAATTACCCTGTACACAAAATTGTCTTCTTTGTGCAGTGGCGGGATTACAGGGTGAAGGAAGACAGAAAACTTCAGCACCAATGCATAGATCAGCAGCACCAATGCATTACCCGGGTTTTTCTGTTTAAAAATACCAACCAAGTTAATGGATATTTAAAATTCAATTTTAGCAAAGCAAAGATAATTCTTATAAAAACAAGGTATAATCATTTCGCTTGCACTTACCTGCTTTCCGTAACGAGGCATAAAATCATAGCCCCTGTCCAGGTTTTTAAGCGTAGGGTAACGTGTTATCTTTCCTTCCGGTGAAACGCTTTGGTCGCTCAACAAAATATTCCTGCGCTCATATTGGTTATATATAAAGTGAAGTTCACCGCCAGTGTTCATAATGCGGTTTGATATCAAATTATCGGACTCATCATCGTACTGGCTTTTAGGGATCACGTTGCTCCACTCCAGGTCCCCATTGTTATCAAGCGAAAGGATCATGATGTTCTCGGCAAAGTACCGCACTATATTGTTGGGATATCCATAGCCATAACGGTTCCAGGGATTATAGTAGGGGTAGCTGTAATAGTCCATCGGAGAGATAAAAGGGCTGCCATACATATAGTCCCACCGGTTAAAATAGCCGCCACGGGAAGTTGTGTATTGCGATTCGCTTATCAGCAAAAAGCCACCGTCTCTTTTTATGATGATCTGGTTAATAAAAAAATCATTGAAGGCCATCTTCAGGCTCGACTCAGAGCTTTTGGCGGCTGCGCGCAGTTCATCGGAGAACACGGTTGTAGATTCTTTCAATTTTAGATCAGTTGCTTTATCCCAGATGACTGTGTAAAGGCCGTCAATACTTCCCCTTTTCTGCTTATAATAAAAACCGGTAATAATATATTGCTTATTGTTATTGTCAATCTTTATTTTTATTTCGTCCAGGAGCCTGTCTCCCGTGCCAATATCTTTAATAGAGAAACTATCTGCCACAGGCCCCTTGGTCACAATTGAAACATTGGAAACATAGTCGCTGCTGCTGCTTCGGTAAAACTTTCCAAATACCAATGTGCCTTCATTATCCAAAGCAAAATCGGTGAATGTTTCATTGCGGTCAGCCATGGGCATATAAAGTCTGTGCCTGTCAATTAGCTCCAGTTGCGGGTTAAACAAGAAAGTGGTGAACAGGAAGTTTTTGGGGTCTTTGCTGTTGATTTTAAAAAGCATGATCTTTTGCTTGTTCTCATTGGAGACAACGGTATAAATTTTATTGTTTGCAGCAAACCCAATGCGCGTCGTATCCAAATTCATTATATCACTGATTTTTTGTCCCTGCCCGTTAATTTTTATCGCATCGCAGTAAACAGTATTCTTTTTTTGGTATTCGTAAATCATGTAACAAAAATCCGGGTAAGGGATAAAATAGGTGCTGATCAGCCTGTCTGGCAGGAAATCAAGGTTTATCCTTTGCTGCAGCTTCATATCGTTACCGAATACAGAGATGTTATTGTCCGACCTGTTGCTGGTAAACACCAGGAACTTGCCGCCAATTTTACCAATGATCTCAAAATCGGTCCTTTTGCTATCATCACGTTGGGGTTCGGAGTAAACAATATGTTGCGCATTCAATAATAAAGGGAAAATAATGGCTGTGGAGAGGGAAAAAAGCTTCAGGGCTCGACACATATTAATCATGGTTTTAAAAAGATGCATTGAACTGTAAAAATATGTTGTAAGTTAAGGAAACTTCAGCTCAAAATAATTAACGCTCCTGTTAAAGCCAGCATCAAAAACCTCATATAGAACTTCTTTAAAAAATAGATGAGGCCATAGAAGTGCCGATGCTTGCATAAATTGGCTTCGCAAAATAAAAACTGCAAAATAAACTCTTTAAAAGATGCGTTTCAGTTATTTTATTTACATATACCTTTGCCAGCTAGGACGAAATTTTATAGTGAGGGGTTGCCAGGAATGAGCCGGCCTTGAAAAACCATACATCAACCAAATTGTGCAGTGAGCAAACAGACAAAAAAAGTAACTTTTGCAAGTTTAGTTATTGCATTAGGCATTATTTATGGCGATATTGGAACATCTACGCTTTATGTTCTCAATGCCATTGTCAGTGGAAGAATAATTGAGGAAAAGCTCATTCTTGGCAGTTTGTCGTGTATTATATGGACATTGACCCTTCAAACCACGGTAAAGTATGTTTGGCTGACTTTAAGGGCAGATAACCGCGGAGAAGGGGGGATTTTTTCGCTGTACGCACTGGTGAGGAGGCAAAAGCGCTGGCTGGTTTTCCCGGCAATGATTGGTGGGGCGGCATTGCTGGCAGATGGAATGATCACTCCTCCCATTACAGTTACTTCGGCTATTGAAGGGTTAAGGCAAATGCCCGCTTTGAAAGGTATAGAACAGACCACGATCGTATATGTTGTTCTGGGCATTTTGGTGGCCTTGTTCTTTCTCCAGCAGTTTGGGACAGAATCAATAGGCAAGCTGTTTGGGCCGGTAATGTTGGTTTGGTTTTCCATGATCGCCGTGCTTGGCGGCAGCCATTTGGTAGATGACCTGTATATTTTCAAAGCACTTAGCCCGCATTATGCCATTGAACTGCTCACTACCTATCCCAAAGGGTTTTGGATTTTGGGAGCTGTTTTCCTTTGCACAACTGGGGCAGAAGCATTATATTCAGACCTTGGGCATTGCGGCAGGCGCAACGTGCGCCTATCATGGATATTTGTTAAAACATGCCTTTTATTAAATTATCTTGGCCAGGGCGCATGGCTGCTCGCGCACTACAATGGAAAGGTTTTTGATACTGCTACCAGCAGCGTTTTTTACAGCATCGTTCCCCAATGGTTTCTTGTGCCAAGCATCATCATTGCCACGGCGGCAGCAATTATTGCAAGCCAGGCCCTGATCAGCGGCTCCTTTACCCTGATCAGCGAAAGCATGAGGCTTAACCTTTGGCCGAAATTGCGCATCAGCTACCCCACTGAAGAAAAGGGGCAATTGTACATTCCGGCTACTAATTTTTTATTGTTTATAGGCTGTTCGGGCATTACCATTTATTTCCAGACAGAAGCACGCATGGAAGCGGCTTATGGGCTTGCCATTACCCTGTGCATGCTGGCCACATCTATTTTATTTGCCAACTATTTAATATCAAGGAGAGTTGGATCCGGCTGGATATATTTGTACCTGATCGTCTATCTGACTATTGAACTTAGTTTTTTATTCGCTAACCTCGAGAAATTTCCCCATGGCGGTTTTGTAACACTGATCGTTGGCGGCGGGCTGTTCATAGTAATGTATGTATGGTACCGTTCCAGGAAGATCAAGAACCGGTATGTAGAGTTTGTGCGGATGGAACATTATATACCCCAGATCCAGGAACTGAGCAATGACCGTGGCGTTCCGAAAACAGCCACTCACCTGGTGTACATGACAAGTGCCAATAACCCTAAAGAAATTGAGCACAAGATTATTTATTCCATAATGAACAAGAAACCTAAGAGGGCCGATATCTATTGGTTTGTACATGTGGATACACTAGATGACCCTTATTCGGCAGAATATACCGTTGAACATATCATCCCTAACGACATCATCCGTGTTGAATTCCGCCTTGGCTTCAGGATGCAGCCAAGGATCAACCTGATGTTCAGGAAAGTAGTGGAAGACCTGGTCTCTAACAAGGAAGTGAACATCACGAGCCGTTACGAATCGCTGGAAAAAAATAACGTAGCCGGTGATTTTCAGTTTATCGTCATGGAAAAATACCTTAGCCAGGACAATGAGCTTTCTTTTTTTGAAAGAGTGATCATGAAATTATATTTCTGGCTCAAAGAACTGAGCTTGTCAGAAGCAAGGAGCTTCGGTCTCGATCCGTCAAATGTGACTGTAGAAAAATTCCCCCTCATCGTTTCTCCTGTGCCTGACCTGAATTTAAAAAGAGTGATGGAGCCTTGATGCAAGGGATGGCATGCGACTAATTGACTTTCCCATCGAACATTATCCAACAAGATTACCTGAACAGAAAGGCATGCAATTAAGCCTGATAATAGCAATGCTTCCATCCACCTGATAAAAATGCTTAAAAATCCTGAGCCGATTAATAACTTCGTTACAAATGTTTCCCTGAATTGACCCACCTGATTGTATATGGACTAATCATTATTGTTATGCTCAGCATAGTAGCCTACTTTCTTCAGGAGAGACTTATTTTCAAACCTGAAAAACTTAGCCAGGATTTCAAATTCAAATATGATATTCCCTTTGAAGAACTTTTTTTTGATGTTTCGCCAGGTGTCAGAATCAATGGGCTACATTTTTACCGCGAGAAACCAACAGGGCTTGTTTTTTATTTGCATGGCAACACCCGCAGCATTAAGGGATGGGCAAAATATGCTCAGGATTTTTATCGATACAACTATGATGTGGTGCTGGTCGATTATCGCGGTTTTGGAAAAAGCACCGGTAAGCGGAGCGAAAAAGAACTGATCGGCGACCTTCAGTTTGTGTACAACAAATTGTGCTTGCAGTGCAGCGAGGAACGGCTGGTTGTGTATGGAAGAAGCATTGGCAGCGGATTTGCGGCAAAAACGGCTTCGCTCAATAACCCGAGGTACCTGATTTTGGATGCCCCATACTATAATTTTCAGAAAGTAGTAGAACGGTTTTTGCCCTTTTTGCCAGTACGCTATGTGCTGCGCTATACGCTACGAACAGATAGATGGATAAAGCAGGTGAAATGCCACACTTATATTATTCACGGCACCAAGGATTGGATCATACCCATCAGGCAAAGCGAAAACCTGCAAAAACTCAATCCCGGTAAAATAACGCTGATCAGGATCTATGGCGGGGGGCACAATAACCTTCCCTCCTTTCCCGAATACCACAATTTCATCAGGGATATTTTGAAGGAGTGAAGAGGACATAAAAGATAGAAACCGCCCGGTGCATTATGTGGCTTGATCGAAAAAAACATAAAATGAAAAGAAAGGTTTTCAGGTGGATAAAGATGGTTGTTCTGGCATATTGCCTAATCGGTATTGCACTTTATTATCTGCAGGACCAAATCTTGTTTCATCCCGAGCCGTTAAGCAAAAAATACAAATACCAGTTTACTGAAAAGCACGATGAGATCAATATCCCCATTAATCAAACCATTAACCTGAACGTGATAAGGTTCAGTACCAGTGATCCTGTTCCCAAAGGTGTGGTACTGTACTTTCATGGCAACAGGAAAAACATTGGCTGGTATGCTCAATATGCCGATAATTTTACAAAAAACGGGTACGAAACCTGGATGTTGGAGTATCCTGGCTTTGGGAAAAGTACAGGTGAATTTACTGAACAGGGTCTTTACGGATATGCATTACAATTGTATAAACTGGCAAGAACAAAGTACAATCCGCAACACATTATAATTTATGGGAAAAGCCTTGGCACCGGCATTGCGGCAGAACTGGCTTCTGTTCGCGATTGCAAATACCTGATCCTGGAAACACCTTATTACAGCATGACCTCACTGGCGGCACATTATTTCCCGGTTTATCCTGTCAACAAAATGCTGCACTACCATTTCCCGAGCAACGAATTTGTGAAAAATGTAACTGCCCCCATTGTAATTTTCCATGGAACGGGCGATGGGGTGGTGCCATATAGCAATTCCATAAAATTAAAAGCCCTGTTGAAGCCCCAGGATGAATATGTGACCATTGATGGGGGCAGCCACAATAGCCTGAATGATTACCCCCTTTTCCACGAAAAGCTGGATTCATTGCTGAAGTGAAGCAACGCGGACGAAAAGGCAAGCTACCGATGGTTAGCCCCATTTTTACAAAACAGATTTAACCTCTAATCAAAACAAAACTTAGCAATAACTTGTTAATATGCTGTAATTATGCATTTATAAACGAGCAATTATGGGTGTGTTAAGACAAATAGCTGAATACCTCTATATCAAAAAAAGAGACCCCAATGCCCCACATTCAAAATGGATGAAATACATGCATGGCATTAACCGCATTTCTATTTTCATGTTTATTATGGCGCTGGTCGTTATCGCGATCAGGTATTTTTTTTTCAATAGGCATTAGTTGCCGAATCATATCCACGGGCTTTGTTGTATGTGCTGATTTCAGTGCCTGGTACTATTAGCAGTTGCCATATATTCAACAATAGTTTTTGCGGCATTAGCCGAAGCATTGCCACCAGCACTGAGCATTTTTTTTAGTTCAGCATAATTTTTTTGGAGCTTTTGCTGCGCTTGCTGGTCGGTAAGCAGCCGCCACAATTCTTTTTCCAGGTTCGCCACATTAAATTCATCCTGTATCAGTTCTTTAACTACCGGTTTATCCATAATGAGGTTTACCAGGGAAATAAATTTTACTTTAATTAGTCTTTTCGCAATTTGATAGGAAACTGGGCTTCCCTTATAACACACTACTTCAGGCACAGCAAACAATGCAGTTTCGAGCGTTGCAGTGCCTGATGTAACGCAAGCCGCTTTCGCTTTCGACAACAGCAGGTAAGTTTGATTGGTTACCGTTGAAACATTTGGATAATTGTTCAGTAATGCAGCATAAAAAGCTTCGTCCTGCCCCGGAGCCTGTGCAACTACAAACGAATAATCCGGAAATGATTTGCTTGCTTCCAACATTACAGGCAGTTTTTTTAATATCTCCTGTTTGCGGCTCCCCGGAAGCAGGGCAATGATGCCCGGTGAACGATGGCCATTTCCTGTTGCCTGAGGTTCTGCCCACCCGCTTCTTATGCCTGGATTTTTATCCCCGGTTTTAAATTCGTCAACAACCTGTACCAATGGGTGCCCTACATATTCCACATTATAGCCCCATCTTTTATAGAAATCTTTTTCAAAAGGCAAAATCACAAGCATTTTGTCAATGCATGTTTTGATCAGCTTCACCCGGTTTTCTTTCCATGCCCAAACCTGGGGAGAGATGTAATAGATGGTTTTGAAATTTTGCTTTTTTGCCCATTTTGCAATACGCAGGTTAAACCCCGGATAATCGATGAATATAACTGCATCGGGCCTGAAGTCCCTGATGTCTTCCTGACAGAATTTGATATTCCGCAAAATGGCCGGGAGGTTTTTTATCACTTCTACAAAGCCCATAAAAGCAAGGTCGCGGTAATGCTTCACTAATATGCCGCCTGCCTGCTGCATCAGGTCGCCGCCCCAGCAACGGATATCTGCCCCTGCATCCAATTTACGCAATTCCTTAATGAGGTTGCTGCCATGCAAATCGCCAGATGCCTCACCTGCAATGATATAATAGCGCATAACCGAATTTAATGCGCAAGTTAATGGTTCATGATTTATTGTTCGCGGCTTACTACAATTGACGTGCTTTAAGTTGCGCAACAAAGGAACAGTTTGCCCTTCTGCCCGTGTATACGGGAAGGGCTTCGCAAACCGGGCATGGCTAAAATGGCTGTACAAAAAAATATTAAAATGCCTGGTTGCACGACAAATATGAATATTTTTTTAGCTTCCTTGCAACTCCGCCAAGGGCCCTATTCCAAGCAACTGGCAAAACCCGCTCCAGTAACTGACCTTATCTGTTTTCGATATTTTTAATCAGGCAATGATGATTAAGGAGCTTATTGTTATTTTTGGAGCGCTCAAATAATAAGCAATGCTGAAAACAATTATTATCATTTTGCTGGTAATCATTATTGGCATTCAGCTTTTCCGGCCGGAAAAAAATATTTCTGCCACCACTCCGCCTAATGGAATTTCTGAACATTTTAGTGTTCCTGGAAATGTGCAGGGCATTATAAAAAAATCATGCTACGATTGCCACAGCAATAACACGGTCTATCCCTGGTATTATAATATTCAGCCTTTAGCGTGGTGGCTGTCAGCCCATATTAAAGAAGGAAAAAAAGAATTGAATTTTTCAGAATTTGCCGGTTATGCCCCAAAAATGCAGTATCATAAACTGAAAGCCATCGTGAAATCCCAGAAAGAGGGGTGGATGCCGATAGACAGCTATTTGTGGATACATAGGGATGCCGTTTTGAACCAGCAGCAAAAAGATGTGCTGGCTGCCTGGGCTGACAGCATGGCCATAGACATCAAAACCAGAAATAATTTGCCTGACGAGCCCCAAAGGCAGGAACCTGACTGACCGGGCAGCTAAAAGATTTTGTAGAGATGCAACAACCCATCCCGTACAACATACGCTCACAACAATTATGGCTTTCGCCTGAACGCCTACTTTTCTGGGAAAATGAAAAAGCGCTGGTCATTTCCGACCTGCACTTTGGAAAAGCGGGGCATTTCAGAAAATCAGGGATCGCCATTCCTCAATCTGTTTATAAAGAAGACCTGCAAAGGCTGGTAGCTCAGGTCCAATATTTTCAGCCTTCGCAACTGATTATTGTAGGGGACCTTTTTCACAGTGAAGAAAATATGGAAATTGAGCTTTTCAAAAAATGGAGGGAGAATTTTATCGGCATCCAATTGCATTTGATCAAAGGCAACCATGATATCCTGGATGATGAATGGTACAGATCATGCGCAATATCATTAAGCCATGAATATAAAACTGTGAGTGGGTTCACTTTCATTCATGACATTTCTGCCGTCATGCACCGGGCCGCAAACAATTATTATTTTTCGGGGCATGTTCATCCGGGCATCCGAATAAATGGAGCAGGCAAACAATCATTGTGCTTTCCCTGTTTTTATTTTGGCAAACAACATTCCATACTTCCTGCCTTTAGCCATTTCACCGGCATAGCCCTGATCAAGCCCGGGAACGATGAAAATGTTTTTGCAATTGTAGGGAAGAAGCTCTTGCAAATTCAGTGAAATCATGAGATCAAAGTTTGCAAATAAAAACATCAGTATCAGGTATTGTCCTTCCACCACCACCAGTTCAGTTTTTCTTTATCAGGTTTTGGGGTTTCTGCAAAATAAACTGCACAACGAAAAACATAGAGCAGGCAGCGGTCCTGTACATTGCCAACAAACTGGTTGGATAGCTGGTATAATTTTTCGGGGTTTTTTCGGCGCAGATCGCTCACTTTGTGAATGCCAATGTTATACAGGTCATTGGCTATGGATTTACCAACCCCGGGAATGACCTGCAGTTCATATAATGACGTTTCCTTTTCGGAAAAATTTTTGGTTGATTTAACAAAAGATTGTTTCATAAATACCCCCCGGATAAATAGCTCTCTTGTTGCTGCTAAAGGCTTAATTCATTTTTTTCTTCATCACGCTCACCTGCTCCTGCAGATTGCTTACAATGTTGGCCAACTGGTTCACATCCCAGCGCTGCTGTGTGTTGGCTTTGCTGATGATCATCTGTGCTTTCCAAAGTTCAACCACCTCTTCTGTGTTCACAGTGTAAGGCTGGTAAGCCGTGTTGTCGCTTACCAATGTCAATTTGTTTTTCAGTTTATTGTTCTTCATCACCCTTTTGTACACAATGCCTTCTCCTCGCGAAACAACGATATAGGTGTCATTGCTTTTCACATCATCGGCGCTGTTCACTTTCTCGCCAACAATTACCGAGCCGCTTGGAGTAGGGAGCATGGAGTCGCCCACAATTTCAAATGCGCGGTAATTTCCGGGCGCCAGCATGGGCAGCGTGAAAGTGTTCAGCTCATCTAAAAATTCGGGGTCGGCATATCCTGCCAAATAACCAGCAGCAGCTTTCACCGGCACCAGTTGAATTTCATTGGAAGCTGCAGCCAGTTTCATGGCGCGGCGCTTAGCGAGGTAGCCATTCGGTGTTTTTGATTCGCCCAGGTCCTTGCGCAAAAGTTCGTCAAGCGTTAACTTAAAAATATTCCCCACTGTTTCCAGCACGTCAATGCGCGGATCAGCACGTTCTTCTTCATAAGCACCAAGCAGCGATCTTTTTATCTTCAGTTTAGCAGCAAATTCTTCCTGTGTCCATCCCCTCAGCTTCCGAAGGTATTTTAAGTTTCTACAAGCAACTGACATGACTAATAAATTTAGAATAAAATTACTAATAAAATTGACATAAAAAATTAAATCATAACTAAACCTGGAAAAATTTATTTTGATTCGAAGGAATCAACCTTGCAAATGATTTATTGCATTTGCCACACTGGGCACCTGGATATTTGATCGTGAACTGACAGACAGCAGTGTGCATCCTTAACATGTTGAGCTATGAATGGCAAAGGCTTCAATATCAAAACTATTCAATACCCGCAACAGGAATAAAATCCTGGATCTTGCATAAATGATGCGCTGCTAAAAACATCTTTCTATACAAACTACAAGTTTTCCTCTTCTCAACCTCTATGACACAACATAGCATTGGCAACCCTTTCAATATATGTTAGGCAAACAATGGTACTGCAAATGCCCGGAATAAAACCGGTCAGCCTAATACTGCTCCGGCCAATTGTCCGTTTGCCAAATTGCCATAAAGCCGATTTTGTTATCTTTGCAGTCCAAAATTTTTAACAGGGATGCTTGATTTTGCGATCAATAAAGTTCATGACGAAGCCCGGCAAGGCGAAGCATTTGCGCCGTTCAAAAATGACGCAAATGAATACAGGAAGAAATTCTATATTGAAAGTTACGGTTGCCAGATGAATTTTTCTGACAGCGAGATTGTGGCATCTATTTTACATGAAAACGGGTTTGGCGCTACGGGCCGCTTTGAAGAAGCAGACCTGGTGTTGCTGAACACCTGTTCAATCCGTGAAAAAGCCGAGCAGACTATCCGTAACAGGCTCCATATCTTCAAACAGCAAAAAAGAAACAAGCCCGGGATGCTGATCGGCGTACTGGGATGTATGGCCGAAAGGCTGAAAGAGAAATTTTTGGAAGAAGAAAAACTGGTAGATATGGTAGTGGGGCCCGATGCTTATCGAACATTGCCATTACTTATTGAAGAAGCAGAGACCGGCCAAAAAGCAGTGAATGTTTTACTAAGCCGCGAAGAAACTTATGCCGACATCTCTCCAGTACGGCTGGATAGCAACGGAGTTACAGCATTTGTCAGCATTATGCGGGGTTGCAATAATATGTGCTCGTTCTGTGTAGTCCCATTTACCCGCGGGCGCGAAAGGAGCAGGGATGCTTATTCAATAGCAAATGAATGTAAAGACCTGTTTGTAAAAGGCTATAAAGAAATAACGCTATTGGGGCAGAATGTAGATAGTTATTGCTGGAAAGATGAACAGCGAGATGAAATAATAACTTTTGCCAAATTGCTGGAAAAAGTGGCATTGATCGATCCTTTATTGCGGGTGCGCTTTTCGACATCGCACCCAAAAGACATTACTGAAGAAGTTTTGCAAACCATGAGCCGCCACGAAAACATCTGCAAATACATTCACCTCCCTGTTCAAAGCGGATCTACAAGAATTTTGCAGTTAATGAACCGGGCTTACACTCGCGAATGGTACATGGCCAAAATCAATCGCATTCGGGAGGTGATGCCTGATTGCGGGATCAGTTCAGATATTATTGCAGGGTTTTGCACAGAAACAACAGAAGACCACCAGGACACGCTAAGCCTCATGGAATTTGCAAAGTACGACATGAGCTACATGTTCTTTTACAGCGAACGCCCCGGGACACTTGCTGCAAGGCGCTATAAAGACGATGTGGGTGAGGCAACAAAAAAGTCAAGGCTCTCCGAAATTGTGAAATTACAGAACAGGCTTTCGCACCAAAGCAACAGTAATGATGTTGGCAAAGAATTTAAAGTGCTGATTGAAGGAAATTCAAGAAAAGATGAGAACCAATGGATGGGGCGCAGCTCACAAAACAAAGTGGTGGTGTTTCCAAAAAATGCCCTGCATTTCAAAAAAGGGGACTATGCTGTGGTGAAAATTGAAAGCTGCACAGGAGCAACCCTAATTGGCAAAGCTGTAGACTAAATATTTACTGGGAGATAATTCGTTACGAAACCTAAACCAAGGCTTGTTGCGATTGTTAAAATGAAAAAGAAACTGAAGAATGGAGATTCAATCAATAAAAAATCGTTTTGGCATAATTGGAAATTCTCCAGCTTTGAACTTTGCGCTGGAGGTGGCCGGGCAGGTAGCAAATACCGATTTGACAGTGCTTATTTTTGGTGAAAGTGGGGTTGGGAAAGAAGCATTTTCCCAAATTATTCATTCACTTTCTGCCCGTAAGCATAACCCCTTTATTGCTGTCAACTGCGGGGCGATCCCCGAAGGAACAATTGATTCAGAATTGTTCGGTCATGAAAAAGGATCTTTTACCGGCGCAGTAGATTCAAGAAAAGGGTATTTTGAGACTGTTAACGGGGGCACCATTTTTTTGGATGAAGTTGGCGAATTGCCAATGGGCACCCAGGCTAGGTTATTGCGTGTGCTGGAAGCAGGGGAATTTATACGCGTAGGCTCGTCTAAAGTACAAAAAACCGATGTGCGGGTTGTTGCAGCAACCAATAAAGACCTGCTCGAACAAACCGACAAAGGGAAATTCAGGGAAGACCTCTATTATCGCCTGAATACTGTGCCGATAAGAGTTCCTGCATTGCGCGACCGCCAGGAAGACATTCCGCTTCTGTTCAGAAAATTTGCGATCGATTTCGCCGAACGTTATAAAACTGCACCGGTACAACTGGATGATGAAGCGAAAAAGCAGCTGATCAACTATCCCTGGCCAGGCAATGTGCGCGAATTAAAGAATATTGCAGAACAGATATCAGTGCTTTCGCAGGACAAACAGATTACCGCGGATACGCTGAAAAGGTTTATACCGGAAACAGGAAACCGTTTACCAATGTTGCTTTCAGCAAACCCTCAGGTCAGCACAAATGGCCATGAATTCGCTAATGAAAGAGAAATCTTGTATAAGCTTTTCTTTGACATGAAAAAAGATGTGACAGAACTAAAGAAAATGTTTCTGGAGATTTTGAGAGACCCCAATATTGCCTCATCATTGCAACATTCTGCATTTGCAAACGAACTGAAAGAACTGAAACAAAATGAGGCCTATCAACCAGTGGCAGCTCAGCAAATAATCAATTCTTCCCAACCGGTTGTATTGAGCAGCAATAATGAAATCCAGGAACATGAAGAAGTGGAAGAGTCGCTGAACATTATGGATAAAGAAAAGGAGCTGATCATAAAAGCGCTGAAGAAGCATAAAAGCAAGCGCAAAGACGCAGCATCAGATTTAGGGATAAGCGAACGTACTTTATACAGAAAGTTAAAAGAATATGATATTGATGAATAAAGTTGATACAATAAAAAACTTTTCCTCAACTGGAAGCGCCATGCTAATAGCAGTCCTTTTTTCGTTTGCTGTTTACTCCTGTGGCATTTATTCTTTTAAAGATGTCAGCATACCTCCAGATGTCAAAACAATCCATCTTGGCTACATTGAAAACAAAGCGAGGTATGTAAACCCGCAATTAAGCCCCCAACTGACAGATAAGCTCAAACAAAAAATCAATAACCAGACAAGGCTTACCCAGGTTGAATCCGGCGCAGACTGGGATGTCAGTGCCTATGTTTCATCCTATGACATATCAACCGCGAGCGTTTCAAATCAAAAGAGCGCAACCAACAGGTTAACAGTTACCGTTCATATCACTTTTCATGACAGTAAAGACGAAAAGAAAAATTATGAAGCAGATGTATCGCGCAATTTTGATTTTGATGCAAATGCCAGTTTCAGCCAGGCTGAACCAGGATTATTGCAGCAAATCCTTACTACCATGACAGATGATATTTTTAACAGGCTCTTCTCAAATTGGTAAAATAATTTTTGATGACAGGCAATACTTATCATATCGCTGACAGCCTTTTCAAATCTGGCCAGTTAAAAAATGTTTTGGTAAGCCAATTGGAAGATGCCATTGCCCAACATCCTTTTTTTGGCATTTGCCATTATCTTCTCTCTCAAAAATTATTTTCAGAAAAGGATGAAAAGTTCCTGGATAAAACCACAAATACAGCTTTATATTTTACCAATCCGTTATGGCTTCAATGGCTATTGGAAAATGCCGTTGACGAAAAATATAGCGAACAGTCAAAACCTATAACGGAAGAAATAAAAAAAATAACTTCAGCAAAAGATCTTGCCTCTGATGTGGGTGAAGCCACAAAAGATGACCTGCAGCCAGGTACAGCGGCAAAACAAGGCTTATCTGCTGTCAAGGACGAACTGCTGTTTTTGCCTTACCACACGGTAGACTATTTTGCATCTCAGGGGATCAGGTTTATTGCGGAAGAAAGTTCTCCGGATGACAAATTGGGTCAGCAGTTAAAGAGTTTCACCCAATGGCTGAAAACAATGAAAAAACTGCCCCAGCATATCGACGAGAAAAATATTGGCCCTGCTGAACAGGCAGCCATTGAAGGCATTGCGGCATATTCAGTGCAACAAAAAGAAATTGTAACCGAAGCCATGGCTGATGTACTTGTTAAACAAGGAAAGAACGAAGATGCCATTGTTTTATACCAAAAATTAAGTTTGCTTAATCCCTCTAAAAGCGCTTACTTTGCATCGAAAATTGAACAGTTAAATTCACACTGATATGGCGCTTTTTTTCGTAATACTGATTGTGCTGGCTTCCATCTTTCTTTCGTTTGTGATTTTGGTACAAAACCCTAAAGGAGGCGGCCTTGCCGGTAACGTTGGGGGGTTTAGCAACCAGTTCATGGGCGTTAAGCAAACTACCGATGTATTGGAAAAAAGCACATGGGTGCTTGCCATAACAATAGCGCTGCTTTCCCTTTTTTCAGCATTCTTTGTGCACTCATCATCTGCAGTCCAGGTAAGGGATACAAAAGTCAATGCCACTTCAGTTCCTTCAGCGCCTGCCAATAACCAGCCTTCTCCCTTAACACTACCAAAATAAATCAGCTTATTGCACATAAACAGATAAGCCCTGCGTTAAAATAGTGCAGGGTTTTTTTATTTTCAACGGCCAATATTTACCTATGACCAAAAAAGTCTTATTAAGTGCTTTTGCTCTGGCTCTGTTTGTCGCTGCATTTGTTAGTTGGAAACTATTATGGGCAGGAACGGGATTCAACAAAGACAAATATTATTTATATATTAAAACGGGCATGAGCTATGATGGGTTGTTAGACCTGCTAAAGAAAGATACGGTTATCAAAAGCCCCTATTTTTTTGATTTATTGTCGAAGCAAAGAAATTATCCGGCAAACATCAAAGCAGGGAAATATGAGATCAAAAAAGGGATGAACCTGGTCAGTATCGTCCGAATGCTGAAAAACGGAAGACAGGCCCCGGTAAGGCTGGTCATTACTAAACTTCGGACAAAAGAAAACCTGGCTGCTCTTGTAGGCAGGCATTTTGAGTGTGATTCTGCTTCCATGCTTGGGTTTTTGAACAATAACGATACGCTTGAAAAATATGGCCTGGACTCGAATACGGTAATGTCATCTGTTTTCCCGGATTCTTATAGCTATTTTTGGAACAGCACCCCATCCAAAATTTTCAAAAAGCTGTTTGCTGAACGTGAATCTTTTTGGAATGAGCAGAGAAAGGAAGAAGCAAAAGAACACGGCCTCAATCCTGTTACTGCATACATACTTGCCTCTATTGTGGAGGAAGAAACAAATAAAAAAGAAGACAAAGGGCTTATTGCAAGTACTTACCTGAACAGGATTTCGAAAGGCATGAAGCTTTCAGCAGACCCAACCATCAAATTCGCCATGAAGGATTTTGAGCTTAAGCGCATATATGAAAAGTATTTATCTGTCGAATCGCCTTATAATACTTACAAATATACCGGGCTGCCACCAGGGCCAATATGCACGCCTCAACAATCTACTATTGATTCAGTCATTACATCACCCAAAACAAATTATTTATATTTTGTAGCAAAAGCCGATTTTTCCGGGTATTCTAATTTTTCAGAAACATTTGAGCAACACCTGATATTTGCAAAAGAATACCAGAAAGCGTTGGACAGCGAAATGATAAAAGCAAAACAACAGGTTAAATAAATTTCAGTACGATGTATATAAATATAAAATGGCAGGCAGGCTTAAGATAGAAAAATTTATTTATGATTCATTTCCTTTCCGCTTTCTTGCTGACAAGAGCAAAAAAATTATTTTGCCCGGATTTGAAGGCGTCCCGTTATATGATGTAATAACGTTCTTTACAAGCCAGGTTAAAAAAGTAGGGCTGAATGACCGCGCAAGAGCAATTTCGTTCAGCTTTCTTACCGCTATTCCTGCAGCTACTATTTTTCTGTGCACGCTGATCCCGTATTTGCCCATTGCCAGGCAAATTGAGAAGCAACTGCTGTTCATCACAAAAGACATCACCCCTAACCAGAACACCTACATCCTGGTTAGAAATTTTTTAGAAGATTTTTTTGGCAAACCCAGGGCAGGCCTCCTGTCGTTCGGTTTCGTGCTTGCAATATTTTATTCTTCCAATGCATTGATGGGCATAATGCGCTCATTTGACAAATCGCTGATCTATAATACTAAAAGAAATATTTTCCAGGCAAGGTGGATGGCTATCAAGTTGACAGCACTGGTAATCCTCTTCTTAATGGGCACTGTTATTTTACTGGCAACACAGGATGAATTGCTCAGGAATATTTTAAAATGGATGAACATAAAAAGCCATTCTGCCAAATGGGTTTTCAAAACATTGAGATGGATCATCATCATACCGCTTTTCTACTACACCATAGCGTTTATTTATAAATATGGGCCGGCGTTGCATAAGCGATGGAAACTCAGGTCGCCAGGCACCCTACTGGCAACAGTTTTGATCATTTCGCTGACCTACCTGTTCTCCTATTGGGTGAACAAATTCAGTAATTATAACAAAGTATATGGCTCCATCGGCACTATTCTTATCCTTATGGTGCTCATTTACCTGAACTCATTGATGCTTCTTATAGGATATGAATTAAATGTCAGCATTCACCACCTTAAGCTCATGGCCGATGACAGGGCATTGAAAGAAAAGATTTCCTGATTTCTATGCCCGCATTTGTAATGCCTGTTCAATAGTCGTTTTATTGCACTGCGGGAGCATCGTAATCTACCAGCAATGGCTATTGCTATTCCCCGATTACCCTATTTCGATTGCATGAAAAAAATAATTGCTGCTTAATGTGCAGGAGCATCAATGTGCCTGATAAATGAAGTGTATCATAAAGCTCAGCAAGTTCAGGAACACTGCATACACGATCATGCCCTTAAAAAGCCATGGAGCTATCTCTTTGGCGCCTAAAGCAACCAGCACCACTAATAAAGGAAGAAAATCAAGTGCAAAGCGCATACAGTTTACCTGGTGGAAGCCGTTATTATGGTAAAACAAAAAGCCTGTCATTATCAAAATAATCGTGGCCCATGCACTTATCAATAGCATTTTAGGCCACCTGGCTTTCAGGCTGGCAATCACAAAAGGGCTACCCGCAATAATAGATGTTCCCCACAGATCCATATCTTGTATATGCAACAAGCCCCTGCCCTGGAATTCTATATTAAACCCTTTTATGAAAAAGCTATACAAATTAAACGGCAGGTATTTGACGCTAAAAACCCCAAATTCATTTACCCGTTCTTTTAAAACACCAATATAATTGATGTATCTATACCCGGTATCAAACAGGTTGCCAAAGCGCATATAATTGTACAACATATAAACGGCTACAAACAAACCCGCTGAGCACCCAAGAGAAACAAGGTTCAAGAATTTCGCTTTTTCAATTTTTTCCTTGTGCAAGTAATACATATACCCCAGTACAAAAAACAAATAAAAAACAGTGAACTGCCTGCAAAGAAAAGTGCAACCCAGGAAAATGCCGATAAGCCACCATCTTCTTTTACCCAAAACCTCTGCAATCAGCAATAATTGAAGCGAGCATGATGTAATATGTGCAAATGCATAAACATGGTGCGTAGTGAATAAAGCATACCAATATCCTGAACCGAAGAAGAATGCAACCATTAGCCAAACGAAATAATCCTGATCAATCTTTAAGCGTATAAAGATTTTATATAACAAATAAAAATTCAGGCAGCTCATCAGCAATGCAATCGTTACCGTGTTAACATGCGCTGTGCCAAAAAAGGCAACAAATGGAAGCAAAATCAGTGAAGGGAAGGGGGGGTATGGAAGATAGTGCAAGCCATGGTAACTGATCATATCTCCAAAATCTGGTGCGCCCGCAGGCAAAGACAGGGTTCCTTTTAGCAATGAACCTGCAAAAAGCAAATAGGCATTATGGCTTCCATCATTGTTTTTAAAATTCAAAATTGCAGGAATATGCAATAAGGTGAAACCTGCAAAATAAATGAGCCAGTCCAAACGCCTGGGCTGTTCAATCCTAACAAGCCTGTTGAAATATCCATTCATAATTCCCTGGTTATTTAAATTTTTTTTAAAAAAAAATTCAGGAAGAATTTGTTCCCGGCAAACTTACTCAAAAGCACGTGCTTTTTATAACATAATAAGCTTCAACAAAATTCAACAGCTTTTGAGCAAATAATAAATGTTATGCGAACGATTAATAAACCAATATTCGTATTTCTTCGTAGAAATAAACCATTAGATTTCTTCGTAAAAGCACTAATGATACCCACATTTTATCAACAGGATGATTTTTTGGCAAAATTTTTGAAAAAAGAGTGATGTTGATTGTCCTTATGAAAAATCTTTGCCCTGTTTACCAAAAAAGCAACCGAAGATCTTGTAAGTACAATGAGGTTTTTTTAATGATTGTATCATTTGAAAATTCAATATCCAATTATGAAAGTATTCCTTTACCCTATTTTAACCAGTACTTTTTTTCGCCGAACATTCTTATTTCCTCTTGCGCTATTGCTATCCCTGCTAAGCATTTCTTTGAGCACTGCTGCAAAAACCATTGTAGTGGGCTCAGGGAGCGGTTCTGTTTCAGTAACATCAATGAGCGGGATTAACCCTGGCGATGTTATTGCAATAACGCCAGGCACCTATGCAGGTGGGGCTCGTTTCGCCGGGATACATGACGTAACCATTATTAATAATGGTGGCGTAGTTACCTTTACAGCAACAGTTGATTTTGGTGGGAATGGGCCTTCCATGTCGAATATAACCTGGACTGGCACAGGCGACCCTTCAAATTTTTATGGGTTCGTTTTTGATGGAACGGGCGGTTACGGCCCAGGCCCGCTTGGTTACCCTACGGGCGATGGCATTAGGATGACTGCCACAACAAATTCCGGGATCAGGATCAACCACACTTATTTTTATAACCTGAACGGAGTCCCTGGAGTAAATAACGCTGCCATTGACCTTAATGTAAACACGCCGATATATAACGGCAGCTCTTCAAGCTTTAAGCTGCAGAATGCAACCATATCTTATTGCAAATTCAACCAATGCAATTCCGCCTATTTGAGCGGGAACTACGGTTTGCCAGCATCCCTTAACTGTCTGGTGGACAGCCTGGACTTCAGTTATGATTCGTTGATACAATGTCAAAGCCCGGGGGGCTATGTTTATGGGAACATTTTTCGGTTTCACGCCCATCATAATTGGATTTTATATTCCGGCCATAATACAAGGACTGGTGACGAAGGCGTTTTTAATACTGGCGGCAATGGCATTTTTGATCATAACTACATGCATGGTGGCAGAGGTTATCTTTCAAGATTGTTTGGGTGCAGCGTAACATCCTACGGGGTGGCAGATTCATGGGCTTATGACAACATCATTCTGGCCACAACAACTTATGCTGCTTTTGACTGGCGCAGCCAATCCAGCCCTTATTATGGCGGGAACTCGTTTCTTGGGCATTGCAATCTCCATATCGTCAACAACACCGTAGGCAATAAAAGCGATGATATGGGCTATATTGCCCCCATTGTTACTGTTGATAACCTGAATGACGGAGCCACGATAGAGGTAAGGAATAACCTTGCCTTTAACCTTGTACAAGGTGGTGGTAGTTATATTGCCACAGATTATTCGAACAACACCTGGAACACCGAAAGTGCGGACACTTCCAATAACAAATATTATTCAGCATCGGCAATACTGAATTATTTATTGGATACCGTAAACTGTTATTTGAAACCAGGTTCGCCACTTATTGATGCGGGAACTGCAGCAGGAAAAATTTCCTCGATTGTTACTACCGATTTTAGTGGAATACCCAGGCCGCAGGGCAGCGGCTTTGATATAGGAGCAAGAGAATATTCCTCTGCCATTAGCTTTGTTACAGCTAATGCAGGAAGTAATCAGACCATCACGTTGCCAACAAATTCTGTTAGCCTGAGTGGCTCTTCTTCCTCAGTCGTGAATTCGACCATCACTTCATACGCATGGTCGCAACAATCCGGGCCTTCCACGGCAACAATACAATCCAACAGCGCTGTAAATACCATGGTTTCAACCCTTGTTGCAGGCACTTATATCTTTAGCCTAAAAGTGGTTGATGCCAACAATGACTCATCAACTGCCAGTGTAACTGTTGTTGTAAACCCAGCCAACCCACCAACGGTCAATGCGGGGCCTAATCAAACAATTACCCTTCCTTCGAATTCATTAACCTTAACAGGCAGTGCAAGCAGTTCGCAAAGTATAAGCTCCTATCAATGGACACAGGTTTCAGGGCCAAACAGCGCATCGTTTGGCACGCCCTCAGCTTTATCAACAAATATTAGCGGGCTGATCGCAGGTATTTACGTGTTTCAGTTAAAAGTTGTTGATGTGTTAAACCTTTCCTCTTCAGCAACGGTTACTGTTACTGTTAATGCAGCTAATCAACCACCGGTTGCCAATGCCGGGTCTAATCAAACCATTACCTTACCAACAAATACAGTATCTGTTAACGGTTCAGCTTCAAAAGACCCCGATGGATCCATTGTTTCATTCAACTGGTCAAAAACTTCAGGGCCTTCGCAAGGATCGATTACCAATGCTTCCGCCATATCGACAACAATAACCAACCTTGTTCAGGGCACTTACGTCTTTAAGCTGACGGTAACTGATAATAATGGCGCAACAGGAACAGACTCTATAACAATTACCGTAAATGCCGCTACAAACCAACTCCCCGTAGCGAATGCCGGAAGCAGTAAGACGATAACGTTACCAGTAAATTCGACTTCATTGGATGGCACCAAATCATCTGATCCTGATGGAACAATTGCCAGCTACAATTGGGCACAGGTTTCAGGGCCATCGACTGCAACCATTTCTAACAGTTCAACAGCTACGCCTACCGTCTCTAACCTGGTTGCAGGGAAATATGTGTTTTCCCTCCAAGTTACCGATAATAATGGCGCAACCGCTACTGCCCAGGTAAGCATAACAGTGAACTCAGCAACAAACACGAACCCCGTAGCGAATGCAGGAGCAAACCAAACCATCATTCTGCCTGTTAACACGGTAACAGTTGATGGTAGCGCTTCTATAGCAACGGGAGGGGCATCTATTATAAGTTTTAGTTGGACTAAAATATCAGGGCCTGCTGCAACTATTTCTAATCCCAATAACATCAGCACTACGATAACAGGCCTTGTGCAAGGCTTATATGCTTTCCAGCTTACCGTAACTGACAATAACGGGAATAAGGGAGCAGATACAATATCAGTAACTGTAAACGCACCAATCAACCAGCCCCCTGTTGCAAATGCCGGGCCTGCTAAAACAATAACCTTACCTGTCAGCTCAGTAACATTAGATGGGACATTGTCGACAGACCCTAATGGGACAATTGCCAGCTACAATTGGGTACAGGTTTCAGGGCCATCAACAGCAACCATTTCTAACGGCTCAACAGCTACTGCTACTGCCTCAGGGCTTGTAGCCGGCCAGTATATTTTTCAATTGACTGTAACTGACAATAACAGCGCGAGCAATTCAGCACAAGTAAAAATCACTGTGCTGCCTGCAGCTAACCAACCACCTGTAGCCGATGCCGGGTCTAATCAAACCATAACGCTACCAACCAGCACAGTTAATCTTGATGCTTCAAAATCTTATGATCCCGACGGAACTATAGTTGCCTATAACTGGAGCAAAGCATCCGGAAACGGCGCAGTAACCATTAGCAATCCCAACACGGCAAAGCCTACAGTTTCAGGATTACAAGCAGGTTCTTATGTATTTAAGCTAACTGTTGCAGATAATGATGGGGCCACTGCCAGTGCTCAGGTAACGATAACCGTTAATGCAGCTATTATAGTCCCCCAGCCTCCGGTCGCTAATGCAGGAAGAGACACAACCATTGCTATACCTGCCAATAGCGCCACTTTGAACGGCACTGCTTCTTCAGCCTCTTCTGGCAATATCATCAGCTATAACTGGACACAAAAGAGCGGGCCAAGCACATCTGATATATCTTCTCCAGCTTCAGCAATAACAAATGTAAACACTTTGATAGCTGGTGTATATGTGTTTGAGCTGACTGTGACAGATGACCATGGCGGAACAGCGTCTGCAACCGTACAGGTTACTGTAACTGACAATACACGCCTTGCTTCCGGGCAATCATTATTGCTTTACCCAAATCCAACCAGCAACACGCTGAACCTGCAAATTACCAGTGATACGGTCGGGGATATGAAAGTAATCATTTATGATATGCTTGGGAGGGTGTCGATGATAAAAGAATATAACAAAACATCCAGTTATTTTAGTACCCCAATCAATGTTACTTCATTATTTGGCGGCACTTATTTCTTGCACACCACCATTAATAACAAAACTGTAATGGCAGGAAAGTTCATTAAACAATAAAACAACACATTAACGCAAATTCAATAAATGAGAGCGGAGGTAATCGGCTCTCATTTTTCTTTATATAATGAATTTCAAAAGATATTAATTTTTATAATAAAGTTTTATACTTTTGAAAATATATTTTGATGAATTAGATGGCTTGCACGATACCTGGTTTTGATCAGAAATAATGTAAGTAGGGCATGCACGTTTACCATTGGTTTTTATGGCCTTCCATAATTATTCGTCTTTGCTTAAGATTATGGCTGTTTACCTAATCCCAGTTAAATTCCTGTTTTTTTGAAAAATATCTTCTCGTCATATTGGACACGATCAGCTTTTTATTCGATCCTGCAACGATTTTCAACCTCCCTTTTTGGCCTTATCAGTTTCATGCTCCTTATACGCCAGTTAACAAAACACCAAATGGGCACATGGGCTTTGTTCCTGATCATAACCACCATATTTGAGACTACTAAAAGTGCTCTATTAAAAGGAGCTCATATAAAATTTGTCAGCTCAACAGACAACCACACCGAAAAGATTTTAATTGGATCAAGCTCGTTGCTTGTAAACAGCCTGATCAGTCTTGTTTTTATTAGTTGTTTGCTTTTGCTTTCGGAGCACCTGAACATTTGGTTTCATACCGGCCCTGAACTAAGCCAGATGCTGGAGCTTTTTATACCAGGCCTTATTTTTATGGTTTTCTTTTCGCATTTGGAAGCCACTCAACAATCTCATTTTGATTTTAAGGGTGTGTTTGCAGGCTATTTTAGCAGGCAATTGATATTCTTCTTTTTTATTCTTTTCGATAGCATAATGAGGGTTCCCTTCTCATTACAGAAACTGGCAATTTATCAATCAATCAGTATTGCTATTGGCACTTTGGTTATCTATTTATATACGAAAAAATACCTGAGCCATAAATTCAGTTATAGCAATACGGGTGTAAGAAAATTACTGGCATTTGGGGGGTATATTTTTGGGTCAGGCGTGGTTTCGAATATTTTTGCAAACCTTGACCAGCTTATTACCGGAGCCTTCCTGAGCCCTGTTTCGGTCGCTTATTACAATACCGCAGCCAGGCTCAACCAGTTTATTGATATCCCTTCATATTCTGCCTCAGAAATTCTTTTCCCTAAAGTTTCAAGGGCATCTTCAGTTGAAGGGACAGGAAAAGTAAAATATTTGTTCGAGAAAATGTTGGCTATTTTGCTTTCATTTGCCATACCGATTTCTCTTTTTATTATTATTTTCCCAAAATTTGTTATCACGCTCATTGCAGGCCCGGCATACGTTGCCGCGGCTCCTATTTTGCAACTGAATATGCTAACTGCCATTTTCAGGCCCTTGCAAAACCAGTCTGCAAATGTCCTGAACTCCATGGGAAGAGCTGGTTTGTGCTTTGCTATCAACCTGGCATTCTTATGTTCTAATCTTGTTTTAGATTATCTGTGCCTCCTGTATTTTGGGTTCTATGGAGCAGCTATAGGCTCTTTTATTACCATAACAGCCTCTTCTGTTTTATGGTACTTTGTCATGAGGAAACAAGTAGGGCTTGATATTAGGTCTTTATCTTCCT
>JAFEAJ010000047.1 GCA_018266455.1 Bacteroidota bacterium | reverse complement strand
TTATAAAGAAGAAGAAAAAGGCGACGAAGCTTTTGCGCAAAAACTGGCAAAGCTGGGGGACGTATATGTGAATGATGCATTCGGCACAGCGCACAGGGCCCATGCATCAACTGCCGTCATCGCTAAATTTTTCTCTCCCGGGAAAAAGATGTTCGGTTTGCTGATGGAAGCTGAAGTAAAAAGCGCGGAAAAAGTGCTTCACCAGTCACAAAAGCCCTTTGTGGCTATTATAGGGGGGGCAAAAGTGTCAGATAAAATACTGATCATAGAAAACCTGTTGGATCGGGCAACCGATATCATTATCGGTGGAGGAATGGCTTACACATTTATGAAAGCAGGCGGCGGAAAAATAGGAAATTCTTTATGCGAAGCAGAGCGCCTGCAAACAGCCCTTGATTTGCTGGAGAAAGCCAGCAGGAAGGGCGTCTGTATCCACCTGCCTTCTGATTCGACAATTGCCGATAAGTTTGATGCCCATGCAAACACTTCTACTTCTCCCAGCAATAATATTCCTGATGGGTGGATGGGGCTTGATATAGGCGAGAACGCATGCGAGCAATTCAGCAATGTCATCAAAAGATCAAAAACCATTTTGTGGAATGGCCCGATGGGCGTTTTTGAAATGCAGAAATTCCAGCACGGCACAAAAGCTATTGCAACTGCTATTGCGGAAGCTACTCAAAATGGTGCATTTTCATTAGTGGGAGGGGGCGACAGCGTTGCGGCAGTCAATCAGTTTGGGTTTGCTGATAAAGTAAGTTATGTTTCCACCGGCGGCGGTGCTATGCTTGAATATTTTGAAGGAAAAGAACTGCCAGGCATAGCCGCAGTGAAAGCCTGAACTCCTACAAGCAACACCTTTAAAAAATTATTTCTTCAGAAAAAATAATTTGGAAAGCTGGATGGCCCATAAGTTGATTGATGGAGGTTTGGTTAACTGGAATGCGCTCTAAGAAACTGTTTAAAGATGATTATTGGAACAACCTGCAGGCTTAACCTTTCCCATGGCTCATACTGAGCCACAAAATTTATCATCCATTACAAGCTATGGAAAAGTAGCACTGCTGGTATAAGCAATTCCTGAAATTGCTTTAAAGCATATAGGGAAAAGGTTACTTTGGTTTGAGTGCGTAACACTTCGAAATTTCTCGCATTCCCATTTCTTTGTTTTCTTTGCTTTTTTCATGAAAAAAGCATTTATACAATTACATATTGCCGTTTTCCTTGCTGGCTTTACCGGTATTCTGGGAAGGCTGATTGCTTTGAATGAAGGGTTATTGGTTTGGTACAGGCTGTTAATAACAACGGCCACGCTGTGGCTATTGGTTTATATTCAAAAGCAGGATTATAAAATCTCACGGCGGGATATTCTCAGGGTTTTTGGTATCGGGGCTATTGCTGCCCTGCATTGGGTGAGCTTCTATGGCAGTATTAAATACTCAAATGTGTCTATTGCGCTGGTCTGCTTTTCTGCAGTGGGTTTTTTTACTGCATTTTTAGAGCCGTTGATTTTTAGGGTTAGGATTGATTTGATAGAATTGCTATTAGGTATGCTGGTGGTTGCCGGCATTTATTTCATTTTCCATTTTGACCCTGCCTACAAAACCGGTATAGCCATTGGGCTGGTTTCCGCATTGCTTGGTAGCCTTTTTCCTATATTGAACAGAGTTGTATTGAGGAAGATTACATCTGAAAAAGTAACCCTGTATGAATTAAGCGGAGGCTTTCTATTTCTCAGCTTATTGCTGCCTGTTTACTTAAAACTGTTCCCGACAAATTATTTTTTTCCGGATTTGAAAGACTGGGCCTGGCTTTTGTTGCTGAGCTGGGCATGCACGGTGCTTGCTGTTAATTTATCTATGAAGGCATTACAAAAGATATCAGCATTTACAGTCAACCTGACTTATAACCTGGAACCTGTTTATGGGATATTGCTTGCCTTTGCAGTGCTTGGAGAAAATAAGTTTCTGAGCAAAGGGTTTTATGTTGGCCTGGGATTCATTATATCTGCCATTATTGCCCAAATGTTGCGATTGCGGATAAAACGGAATAAAAAGATTGCGGTTTCATGAAAGGTTCCATTGTGAGCAATAGATCAACAGGGGCACAGGCTGGCAACTATAACCTGCAAATAATCCCCAGCGTTTTCTCGATTAGCTTCTCTACAGTTGCATTGCCATCCTTTGAAAATTCCTGTGTAATGCGGTTGGCAACAATAGCGCTGATACTTAGGCAATGGTGCCCTAATAACTTACCCATTCCATAAATGGCTGCAGTTTCCATTTCGAAATTCGCGATGCGGTAGCTGCCAAAACTAAATTGGGCAAGCCTGTCGATAAGGTTAGGGTTGCTCAGGCCAAGCCTTAACACCCTGCCCTGTGGGCCATAAAAACCAGGACAGGTAACTGTTATGCCATGGTGGTAGCCATCCACAAAATGTTTAATGAGCGAGGCTCCGGCGCTATTTATATATGGGTTAGAAAACCGGTTATGCAACTGCGTTAGGGTAACAAATGAATGCAGCAATTGCTTTTCCTCTTCATTTTCTTCATAACGATAAAAGTTGAGCAGGTTATCGATGCCCAGCCCGTGGGTGGAAACAACATAACTGTCTATGGGTATAGATGGCTGTAAGGAGCCGGCAGTGCCGATGCGAATGATATCAAGCCGGGTAAGCTTTTGTTTTATGAGCCTGGTGCCAAAATCAATATTCGCAAGCGCGTCAAGCTCATTAAAAACAATATCAATATTATCAGTGCCAATACCTGTGGAAACAACTGAAATTCTTTTTTCCCCGATTGTCCCGGTATGCGTTACAAACTCGCGGTGCTGTGTTTTGAATTCTATGTTGTCAAAATGCTTGCTTATGTTTTTTACGCGGTCAGGATCGCCAACAGTAATAACTGTAGTAGCCAGCTCTTCCGGTCTCAGGTCTAAATGGTAAATAGCGCCGCGATTGTTAATGATCAGCTCGCTTTCAGCAATTCGTTGCATAGTTTGAAGTGTAATGTTGAGGGCGGAAGCCCGAAGATCGGAAAATTCTGAAGCCTGGAAAAGGGCTTTTTTTCTTTTATCTTTTCCGGGCTTTTGGTCATCAGCCGTTAGGGAAATTAGCCTGAAAATGTTATTTTTGCCGTTTTAGGAAAAGGTTCCGTGGCCGAGTGGCTAGGCAGAGCTCTGCAAAAGCTTCTACAGCAGTTCGAATCTGCTCGGGACCTCAATAGACCTGTCAGGATTTTTGACCCTGGCAGGTCTTATCATTTTGTTATGAAATATTCAAATTATGTGGGGATCGTTGCTGCCGTTGTTTTGGTGGCCGCTTGTTTTTCCCCTTGGGCTTATTACCCTGATATAAATAAAACCTTTACAGGTTTTTTTTCTGAACAGAACAGGTACGGCAAGCCCGGATTACTATTGAGCATATTTTCTGCCATAGCAATTGTGTTGTTCATGATCCCAAAGATTTGGGCCAAACGGGCGAATTTGATTATTGCTGCACTATCAGTTGCGTTTAGTGCCAGGAACTTTATGGTATTCTCCGCTTGCTACCGGGGTATATGCCCCGAAAAAAAAACAGGGCTTTACCTGATGATCATCTCGGCAATCATTATCCTCGTCGCTTCTTTTTTTCCTGATGTGAAACTGAATAAGGCCGGAAAGAATACCAGCAAGTAGTTCATCAGTTTCGTGCTTTGCTTTCAATGGTTCTTGATTTTAGTGATTACTTACCGTTCTTAGGGCATTTTGTGGCAAGTTCACGCAATATCACAGATGAGATGGTAAAAGAATACATCGAAAACCAGGATGTTGAAAGAGATGATGATTTTTCGAATTTCAAATTCTTAAGTTGGCTTCCGCAAAAGATCAAATCTATCGGCTAAGGCTGATAGTATATTTAATCCGAAACCCTTTTTAGAGACTATGAATACTATGCATGGAATTTTTTTTTGGGCTGTAAGTTTCCTGCAAATGCTTTTGCCGATATTGCTCGCCTATCCGGTAACGACGACCAGTTTATTTTTTAGCTTCAAGTCGGTAAATAAATAATTGATGTATTGCAACTCGGAAAATGATGAAGGACATTATTCAAATTGTATGAGATCGAAATAATAAATGAAACAAAAAATTAAAAAAATTTTGCAGTTCAAAGGTTTAATTTTAATTTGGTGCTTAAACGTTTAACCTGTAACATAAATGAACAGTTAAGTGTTGCAGGAAGTTTGCCAACAAAAAGCCTGAATAAAACAAATTGATGTTTTTTACATTCTAAAGCAGAATCAAAATGCATCATCAAAGCCAACTGCGAAATTTGAACTTGTTGCTTGTGCAAATTAAGTCCGGGGACGAGATTGCATTCAAAAAGCTTTTTAAGTTTTACGATGCCCAGATCAGCGGTTATATAATGAGTATTACCAGGTCGCAGCCTTTAACGGAGGAAATAGTGCAAGATGTGTTTTTGAAAATCTGGCTGAACCGTAAATCTCTTTCAGGGCTTGATTCTTTTAAGTCTTACCTTTTTATAATCGCAAAGAACCACACTTTCGATTGCCTGAAACAAATAAACCGAAAAAAGAAACGTGAAAAAGAATGGATGAATATGGCAATGAATCATCTCCCGAATGATTACGGCGAGAGTGCGTTGGATAATTCGTATGAAAAGATACAGGAAGCAGTGAAGCGACTTCCTCCTCAGCAAAAAAAAGTATATGAACTTAGAAGAGAGGGCATGAAGCAGGCAAAAATTGCGGAAGAGCTAAGCCTTTCGCTAGGAACAGTCAAGAAGCATTTGATGCTGGCCAGCCGGTTTTTAAAAAATCAAATAAAATCGCAAGCCTTGGTTAATTGATTTTTTTTTAACCCGGCTACTCCTTTTTTATGCGCTTGTCGTCTTTATAGTTAGAAAAATGCTTAAACGTTTAAATTGGCATCAGGTTTTGTAAAAAGGAGCGAAATGCTTCTCTCCTTTTTAAAACCAAGGAAATATCATTATGGATATTGTAAATGAATTTTTAATAAAACATCGGCTCTTTTTATAATAAAATACCAAAACAATGAGAATACATTTTAAGCTGAAATGCCCCTCAAAATTCAAACTAAGTTTTTATTTGCTTTTCTCGGCCGCATTTCTATTGCCATTTAGTCCTACACTTTTCGCGCAACAGAAAACGATAACCGGGGTAGTTACAGATGCTAATTCGCAGCCTTTGCCAGGGGTATCAGTAACCATCAAGGGCACCGCTACGGGTGTAAGTACAGATGCTCATGGCAGCTATTCAATCAGCGCCAGCCCTAAACAGGTTTTGGAATTCACTTTTCTTGGCAAAGCTCCCCAGAAAATAATTGTGGGGAACGAAAATGTAATTAACGTGTCGCTTAGCGAGAGCAATGCGTCCAATCTTAACGAGGTGGTCGTTACTGGTTACATGACGCAAAAGAAAGCAGATATCACCGGTTCTGTTGCAGTTGTTAGTCCCAAAGAGCTAAGTAAGGCGCATGGTGTAACTAACGTAATGCAATCATTGCAGGGTGTTGTGCCTGGGTTGCACGTAACTACAGATGGCAATCCATCTGGCAATGTGGGCATCCAGGTGAGGGGATTAACTTCAATAAATGGGTCTAACCCCCTCATTGTAATAGACGGTGTACCAAGCTACATGAATTTAAGAGATATTAATCCTGATAATATTGCTTCTATGCAAATATTAAAGGATGCATATTCCGCCAGTATTTATGGAACACAGGGAGGCTCTGGTGTTATACTAATACAGACCAAGCAAGGTCGTGCGGGAAAAGCAAAAATTTCATATAATGGTTCCTATGGGGTTTCAAACTGGAATAACAAGCCTACTATGCTAAATACCATGCAATATGGCCGGGCACTTTGGCAGGCTGCTGTTAATGACGGGCAGAACCCCAATGCGGTTACCCAGATATATAACTATGGTTGGCATACAGACGGCAATGGCATTCCTGTTTTAGATAATATTACCCCAAGAAAATATTTAAATGCCGATTCAACCATGATTGGCGCCAATACAAATTGGTTAGATGCCATTTCGCAGAATGGAGTTCAAAACAATCATCAGATTAGTTTATCAGGAGGGAATGAAAAAGCAACTACTTATTTATCGCTAAATTATTTAGAAAACCAGGGGACACAAATTTATACAGGGTTTAAAAGATTTACAGTTCGTGTAAACACGGATTATAAAGTAATAAACGACCATTTCACCATTGGAGAAAACATTGAAGCATCGCACTTGATTGACAACAATCAAAACGTTATGCATGAAGCGTTAGTGGAGCCTTCGATTATTCCAGTACACTCTACCAATGGTGGCTGGGGCGGTTCTGCCGTTGCATTAGGCATGGATGATTATTGGAACCCTGTAAGAGACCTCACTTTAAATAAAAATAACGGTAACCAATACAATAAAATTTATGGCGATGTGCACGCGAACGTCATGTTTCTTAAACATTTTACACTGCATTCACAACTAGGGTTGATTTATACTGATGGTTACCACAGAACAATTCAGTTTACTTTCCAGGAAGCAGGAGGTAAATTTAATCCAATCAGCAGTGTTGACCAATGGTATTGGCATGAATCTGCACTCGATCTGACCAATACGCTCACTTATAAATTAAATACAGGCAAACATGACCTTAATGTATTGGCTGGTATGGAAGCGAACAAATATGCTACAGAAACAATGGATGCCAGCAGGCAAACCATCGCCTTTCAAAATTATGATTATGCCTATTTAAGCCAGGGCACAGGAAATATGAACATGAGCGGCGGTGGCGACAAATACAACCTGCTTTCTTATTTTGGCAAGTTCAATTATTCTTACAATTCCCGGTACCTTTTATCTGCTTCTTTAAGATATGACGGTTCATCGAAATTTGGTTCCAACAACAGGTTTGCTTTGTTCCCGGCAATTTCTGCCGGTTGGCGCCTTAGCCAGGAGGAATTTCTTGCCGGAAACAATGTAGTATCGGACCTGAAACTTAGGGCAAGTTGGGGGAAGAACGGTAGTTTGGCCAATATTAATTCGCTGAACTCACAAACATTTTTTGCGCCCAATTATAATTATACCTCATATAGCATTAGTGGAGCCGAAACAGGTAATTTGCCTTCAGGGTTCTACAGGGTGCAAACGGGTAATCCGGATTTAAGATGGGAAGCAACTTCGCAAACCAATATTGGCGTTGATTTTGGCTTCCTCAACCAAAAAATTGCCGGTGCGCTCGATTTTTACAGGAAATATACAAATGGAATGTTGATACAGCCCCCTTATCCGGGAGCTATCGGCGAAGGCGGATATCAATATATTAATGCTGCTGACATGACCAACAAGGGCGTCGAGCTGTCCCTTACCTATAACGGAAATAGCGGAAAAGATTTCGGTTATCACTTAAGTGGCAATATTGCATATAATAAAAATGTGGTAAATGACCTTCCGAAATCAGTAACCTATTCATGGGGAGGTTCTGCGCTAAAAGGCGATGGCATTGCGGGCCACCCATGGGGCGCTGTTTATGGGTTCATTGCAGATGGGATTTATCAAAACCAAAATGAAGTTAATAACTCACCTGCACAACCCGGCAAAGGCATTGGGAGAATTCGCTATAAGGACCTTTCGGGCCCGAATGGAAAGCCGGATGGCAACATTGATTATGATTATGACAGGACCTGGATCAGCAACGGTTCAATCACACCAAAATTTGAATATGGGTTTTCGGTCAACATTAATTACAAAAGTTTTGATTTTTCTATGTTCTGGCAAGGTGTTGCCGGAGTGCAGGTGTATGATCAATGGAAGAGCTATAGCGATTTCTGGAATGTATGGGTGCAAAACGGATTCAACCATCCGACCCGTGTGTTACAGGCATGGACGCCAACCAACACCAGCTCTACCATACCTGCCCTGTCTTTAAATAACGTAAACGACGAACTGAGAACCTCGACCTATTTCGTTGAACCAGGACAGTATTTAAAGCTCAGAAATATTCAGGTGGGCTACAACCTTCCTAAGTCTATTATTTCACGTGTAGGCATGGAGAAATTTTATGTTTTTGTCATGGCCCAAAACCTCATTATGATCAAAAGCTCAAAATTTACAGGGCCTGATCCTGAAAACCCGGATGGGGCATCGTATGCAAACCCGTATATCATACCCAGGCTGTTCAAAGGTGGGGTCGAGATTTCATTTTAGCCAGTTAAAAATACAGTTAATAAGATTTGCTCCATCTGAATATTAAAAAAAATAAAACTATAGAGATGAAAAAAAATTCAAATTATATATTGCTATTATTAACCATTGTTTTGGTAAGCAGTTGTAAAAAATTTCTGGATGTTAATCCGCAGGGCGTGGTGACCGAAGCAAATGTAAGCACGCCGCAGAATGTTGATGGGCTTGTTATTGCTGCTTATGCATGGTATCCACACGAGTTTACGCTCAATCAAAAATTAGCACCCTGGCTTGCGGACATTAAGTCGGATGATTCGTATAAAGGTGGTGGGGGTATTGGCGACCAGATACCCTGGTATCAATGGGAAGTGTTTTCCTTAAACACGCCAAGCACAGGTAATAATGATGGCATCTGGTACGGCCAGTATGAAGGGGTATCGCGGTGCAACACCGCTTTAAGGGCATTGAATGCTATAGATCAATCAGTATATCCGGTGAAGCCGCAAAGAATTGCTGAAATGAAATTTTTACGCGGGTACCTCTATTTAGATCTAAAAAAATGGTATAAATGGATACCGTATTATGATGAAACTGTTGTATCGAATGATTCTATCGGAAAAATTCCCAACCACCCAGATACAGCAAAAAACGATTTGTATTTATGGCAACATATTTATGATGATTTTGCGGCTGCAGCGAGTGCCCTCCCGACAACACAAACCGATAAAGGCCGCCCCACAAAATATGCAGCAGAGGCAGAAATGCTGGAATGCCTGATGTGGATGGCTTATGAACAAGATGGCCAGAACCAGGTTGTCAATATTAATAACGACAGATTGTCCCAGGCACTGCCGCTCGCCAATGATATTATTAACAGCGGCGATTACAGCCTGGCACCCGATTTTGCAGAAAACTTTTTGTATTCTTATGATAACATGTCTCCTGAATCAATATACGAATGGCAGTATTCGCATTCGGACGGAACCCCCAATGGCAATTTGAATGGCAGCACGCCTTTGAACGCACCCTGGTGGCCTCCGTATTTTAGCTGCTGTGATTTTCATAAAGCTTCATTCGACCTGGTGAATGCATTTAAAGTAGATGTAAATGGATTGCCAATGTATGATACTTTTAATAACGAAGAAGTAACCAATAAACAAACCTACTTTGCCAACAACAACTGGGATCCCCGCATTGGCCATACGGTTGCGATCCCCGGGCTGCCGTGGAAATATCAACAAAATCTTTTGTTTGACAGCAGTGGCGCCAGAGACCCTAACAACTACGGATATTTCAACTCTTTAAAAGAAAATGTGGAATCAGATTGCCCTGGCCTTGTAAATCTTTTCTGGATGTGGAATTCAAAGAATGAGGTTGTGATTAAGCTTGACAGGATAATGCTCCTCAAGGCAGAAATACTCATCAGGCTGGGTAGGGAAGGGGAGGCATTGCCCATTATCAACCAGATACGCCAGAGGGCAGCAAATAGCACCGGCCGGCTGAAATTTGCCAATGGTACGCCTACATTATCATATAATATAAGCCTGTACCAGGACGGAGTTAATTGTACCTGGACGAATGACTTTGCATGGAAGGCGTTGATGTGGGAAGACCGCCTGGAGTTTGCAATGGAAGGTACTCGATGGTATGACCTGGTGCGCTGGGGGATTGCGGAGCCAGTGCTAAACGCCTACTTTGCAAAAGAATATCCGCGCAACAGGCCATGGATGAAAGACGGGCATTTTACTTCAGGCCGTGATGAATTTATGCCCATCCCACAGCCTCAAATGAATTATTCTTACGGCAAGTATAAGCAAAATGTGGGTTATTGACCTATTTTTAATAGATAAAGATCGCGTTTCAAATTTTTGCAAGGTTGCCAACCTTCAGCCGATATTTTAATTAAAAAATAATCATTGAAGGTTGGCAAACTTTTTCAGGCTGAAAATTATATGTACACATGCTCAAACTCTGGCGAGGATCAAACCAAGAAGTTTTTTTATCACATCAAATTTATGTGGGGGCACATTCTGCTCAGAGCTGGAGAAATTTGAAATGCCCGCCAGTAAATGAAGAAATTTTTATATTTCCGTTCATGGATTACCCTAAATTGAAAATATGAAAATGCGAGGAACAAAACGGCTTTAGCCATTAAACAAACCCGCCTACAGCTAAATAGGCAAATTTTAAGCACTTCAGTTTTTGATTGATATGGAATAAATGCAGATTTGAAAAACAAGAATTGGTTTTAAGAATAAAGCATGAAATTATATTTGGTCGGAGGATTTTTAGGTAGCGGAAAAACAACGGCAATTTACAATGCATGCCTTGAACTGAAGGGCCAGGGAGTTCCGACAGCGGTGATCACGAATGACCAGGGCAGCCAATTGGTAGATACCGCAGTTTTTAAAGGAAAAGACATCCCGTCAATGGAAGTTCAGAACGGTTGTTTCTGTTGCCATTACAATGATCTTGTTTCGCGCATTCAGTCTTTAGAAAAAAGAAATCAGCCGGAAATAATTTTTGCAGAGTCAGTAGGCTCATGTACTGACCTGGTAGCAACTGTAATAATGCCAATGCTGCACTTTAAGCCAAAAATTGAAACGGTGCTGTCTGTTTTTGCAGATGCTGCTGTTTTGTATTCATTGATTCATGGGGCAGAATTATTTGTTCAGAGCGTAAGCTATATTTACAAGAAACAATTGGAAGAAGCCGAATTGCTAATCATTAATAAAGCGGACCTGTTGAATGTTGTAGAAATGGAAGAAGTGAAAAGCTTTATAGAAAAGGAATATCCGAATAAAAAAGTAATTTACCAGAATTCTTTAAATAGGAATAGCGTTCGGGAATGGCTATATTATTTAAACACTTTCAGCCCGAAGACAAGAAAGCCCCTGGAGCTGGATTATCATATTTATGGGGCTGGCGAAGCAGCGTTGGCTTGGCTGGATGCCGATGTCAATATTTATACAAAAGAACAATGTGCAGTTGGTCATGTTATTGCGTTGGTCAATAAAATTTATTCCAAAATAAACAGCCTTAACCTGTCAATCGGTCATTTAAAATTTTTAATAGATGATGGAGCGCATCAAAAAAAGATAAGTTTCACTTCTGTCAATCATTTTATGTTGAAATATGAATTAATGGAATTC
The DNA here is from genome assembly GCA_018266455.1 of Bacteroidota bacterium. GTDB lineage: Bacteria > Bacteroidota > Bacteroidia > Chitinophagales > Chitinophagaceae > Puia. The sequence continues at coordinate 35,846 of JAFEAJ010000047.1, read as the reverse complement.
AATAGCGAAAAAATCAATGTGCTGATCAATGCACGGGTACAGGCTGCTCCAGGTCAACTTGAACAAATTGTAAAGGATACGATTAAAGAATTAGAGCTACAACCTGAGTGCGATGCCTCAGCAAATAATATGGTGGCATTTAAACCGGGTTATCCAAAGCCGGCGTATAGGTTTTTAAATTAGAAACGAGCCAATGAATTCGCGATACTTTTAAATTTTCAGAATAGTATATCATTTTTTAAAACTAAAACCTTAATTATTTACTTTGTTTATTATAACTAAAAAATCCTATTATGACAGTAAAAAAATTTATTTACGGATTGACCTGCTTTTTTATTTCTTCTAATTTATTAGCACAGGGCGATTATAACGGTATTGATGCCAATATGAGCAATATCTACCGCATGTCTGAGGCAAAAACGCGCTCCATCAGCCCGGAGAATTTTACAGGCGAAAAAGGAAAAGGGGGAATGGCCACAGAGGGAACAGGTAAAGATGCTGCAAGAGATTTAGGAAAAGGATGGAAAATAAGCCCGAGTGTTGTTATCAAAGCGCACACAACGTTTACGGTTGCTGAAATTGACGGCCCCGGTTCCGTTCAGCATATCTGGATGACACCTACCGGCGTTTGGCGCAATTCGATCATCCGTTTTTATTGGGACGATGAAAAGGCGCCTTCTGTTGAAGCCCCGGTGGGCGATTTCTTTTGCATGGGCTGGAACCAATATTCCGCTTTGCAATCCCTGGCCGTTTGTGTAAACCCGGGCAGCGCCTTCAATTGTTACTGGCCAATGCCTTTCAGAAAAAAATGCAGGATCACGATGGAAAATATTGACGATCGTGATATGGTCTTGTATTACCAGGTAGATTATGTTTTGACAAAAGTGCCTTCTGATGCCGCTTACTTTCATGCCCAATTCCGGCGCGTAAATCCTTTGCCTTATAAAGGAGTGTTTACACTCGTTGATGGGATAAAAGGCAGGGGGCAATATGTAGGCACTTATATGGCTATTGGCGTACATAATAATGGATGGTGGGGAGAGGGCGAAATTAAATTCTATATTGACGGTGATACAGAATACCCTACTGTTAACGGAACGGGGACTGAAGATTATTTTTGCGGTTCTTATGATTTTGATACCAAAAAGAAGAATGCTGCCGGCGTGGAAGAAGTCAATTATACAGAGTTTTGCACTCCCTATTCAGGGCTTCCGCAAGTAATCAAAGGCGATGGTCATTATGCCGTTTCGCAGCGCTTTGGATTGTATCGCTGGCACATTACCGATCCTATCCGTTTTGAAAAAGACTTAAGGGTTACCATTCAAGACCTCGGCTGGAGGAGCGAAGGGAGGTACCTTCCGTTGCAGGATGATATTGCCACTACGGTGTTCTGGTATCAGGCAGAACCGCACAATCCGTTTCCGCAATTGCCGAATAAAGACGCTTTGGAAGTAAATTAATTTGGGTAAGAGACCTCACAGGTTCTTAAGACCTGTGTGGCCTGGTGAAAGGAAGGTAAATAATAAACCAGGGCCAAATAAAATGAATAGAAAAGTATTGCTTAAAGACATTGCTGATTATGTAGGCGTATCTACCGCTCTCGTTTCTTATGTGATAAATAATAAAGAAAAAGAAGCTCGTGTTGGTGTGGAGATCGCAAAAAAAATCCGTAAAGCAGCAATTAAATTAAATTATCAACCGAATTTTATTGCAAAGAGCTTGAAAAGCGGAAGAACCAATACAATTGGTTTAATTGTGGCGGATATTTCCAACCCTTTCTTTTCAAATATTGCACGAATAATAGAAGATGAAGCAAGAAAGCTGGGCTATGTAGTTATTTTTGGAAGCAGCGATGAAAGCGCGGAAAAATCACAAGGGCTGATAGATGTGTTTTTAAACAGGCAGGTGGATGCTTTTATCATAGCGCCCGCTGAACATACAGAAAATCAAATAAAAAAATTAAAAAGCAGGATCCCTGTAGTGCTGATAGACCGTTATTTCCCTTCTATTGAAACCGATTGTGTGCGTATAGATAATTTTCAGGCAGCATATCATGCTGTAGCGCATTTGATAAAAAATGGCAGAAAAAAGATAGCAATGATGGCCTACGACATAGACTTGCAGCATATAATAGAAAGGAAAAATGGTTATAAAGAAGCGCTGAAAAAAAATGGGATCAAATTTAATCCTGCATGGCTCCTGGAGGCGACTTTTGAAAACATAGAAAAAGATGTAGAAAAGGCGATGACAAATATTTTAAGCCCGCGGTTGAAAGTAGATGCATTATTTTTCGCAACGAACACCCTGGCAGTCGCAGGCCTTAAAATAATTAATCAGTTAGGGATTAAAGTGCCTGATGACCTGGCTATCGTTTCATTTGATGAAAGCGATGCTTTTGATTTTTTTTATTCTCCGCTTACTTATGTGAGCCAATCCCTTTCTGAGATTGGAAGAGGCGCAGTAAAACTTGCTACTGACCGGATAAATAATGGTGAGAAAAAATGCACCAGCATTGTGGTGCAACCAAGGCTGATATTGAGGAAAAGCAGTGTTTAAATGGATATAAACCAAGAAGGGGTGATGAAGACAAGACCTTCTTGGTTTGGCTCAGAGAAAAAAGGGGCTCAAAAGCATAATAAACCAGGAAGGTTTTTTTGGGGTTTTTAATTTGATGCTCTTAAAAAACTTTTTTGGTTTATAATTTTTAAAAAATAAAATCATCAATATGTTCAAAAAAATCGGCTTCACACTTTCAATAATTATTATAATGACAACTTCTTGCAATAACCCTAACCCAGGGCAAAAGGCAATTCCCCCTGAGACAAGTGCAGATACATCGTTCCCGGAAGGAAGTTTTGGGTATGATTTGCATTTTTTAAAACAGCATGATAGCGTAGTTGTATTGAAAGATGAATCTGGCCATTCGAAAATTATCGTGTCGCCAAAATACCAGGCGAAAGTATTTACTTCTACTGCAAATGGTGATGGCGCTGCGAGTATCGGATGGGTAAATTATAAAGCTTTCGGAGATACCCTGGATCCTCACATGAATGCTTATGGGGGTGAGAACCGTTTCTGGCTTGGCCCTGAAGGGGGGAAGTTTTCTCTGTTCTTTAAGCCAGGGGCTAAGATGGTTTTTGAAAATTGGAAAACTCCGGCAGCCTTCGATTCTGAACCATGGGACGTTACGAACAAAGACGGCCAGTCGGTTACCATGCACAAAAATATGGAACTGACAAATTATAAAGGGACGGATTTGAAAATATCGGTTAACAGGACAGTGAAAATTTTACAATCTTCCACCATTGAGAATACCTTGGGGATTACAGTTGATACATCAGTAAAAGTGGTAGCCTACGAAACTGACAACGTAATTACCAATGCGGGTAAAAACGACTGGACTGAAAGCAGCGGAATGCCTTGCATCTGGATACTGGACATGTTCAAACCGTCGGCTGCAACGGTGATTGTGGTTCCTTTTAAAAACGCTGCAGGAGAGGATTTCAGCAAGGTAGCTACCACCAATTATTTTGGTGAGATTCCGGCCGACAGGTTGAAACACATGGATGACGTCCTGTATTTTAAAGCAGATGGTAAAAGTCGTGGTAAACTGGGCGTTTCTCCTTTATTTGCAAAATATTTTGCGGGAAGCTATGATTCACAAAACAAATTATTAACCATCATCAATTACGATTTGGATTCAACTGCAAAATATTTAAACCAGGAGTGGAATACTGCTAAACCCTCTTTTGTGGGCGATGCAGTAAATGCATATAATGACGGTCCTTTGGCAAATGGTACGCAGATGGGGCCTTTTTATGAAATAGAAAGTGTATCACCGGCTGCTTTTCTAAAAAGCGGGCAATCATTTTCTCACAGGCAATCTGTATTTCATTTTACCGGCGAGGTAAAATCATTAGATCATATCGCCAAAAAATTACTTGGAGTTTCTCTTTCAGATATAGAAAAGGTATTTTAGAATAACCAAAAATTTGTAAGATGAATCAATCAGCATGTTATCCGAAAATAGGCATCAGGCCTATTATTGACGGGCGCCTCGGGGGGGTAAGAGAATCACTTGAAGAAACAACCATGAAAATGGCGAAAAATGTCGCTTCACTATACGCAAAAGAATTAAAATATCCTGATGGCTCCCCGGTAGAGTGTGTTATTGCGGATAGTTGCATTGGAGGCGTATCAGAAGCGGCCAGTTGTGCAAAAAAATTTGAATCGAATAATGTGGGCGTTTCTCTTTCTGTAACTCCGTGTTGGTGTTATGGCAGCGAAACGATGGATATGAACCCGGTAATGCCAAAAGCCATCTGGGGATTCAATGGAACCGAACGCCCTGGCGCTGTATATCTCGCCGCTACTTTATCGGCCCACAATCAAATGGGGCTGCCTGCTTTTGGAATTTATGGAAGAGATGTTCAGGACCTGGGAGACGAAAATATTCCCGCTGATGTGAAAGACCGCTTGTTGGACTTTGCGAGATCAGGGCTTGCCGTAGCTATTATGCGCGGCAAGTCTTATCTTTCCATAGGCTCGGTGTCTATGGGCATTGCAGGTTCTATGGTTACGCCATCTTTGTTCCAGGAATATCTTGGGATAAGGAATGAATATGTCGATTCTTCGGAAGTATTAAGGCGAATCGAAAAGAAAATTTACAATGAAGACGAATTTAGAAAAGCATTATCCTGGGTAAAAGAGAATTGCAGGGAAGGGGAAGATTTTAATCCGAAAGAAAAACAATTTTCGCGCCAGCAAAAGGACAAAGATTGGGAATTTGTTGTTAAGATGACTTTGATTATTCGTGATTTGATGGTGGGCAATGAGCATTTAAAAGAAAAAGGATTCGGGGAAGAATCTCTTGGGCATAATGCCATTTTGAGTGGCTTTCAGGGGCAAAGACAATGGACAGACTTTCTTCCCAACGGGGATTTCTCGGAAGCAATTCTAAACACCTCTTTTGATTGGAACGGCATTCGTGCGCCTTATATTGTGGCTACTGAAAATGATTCACTGAATGGCGTTTCGATGTTGTTTAATTACCTGCTCACGAATAGTGCGCAAATATTTGCTGATGTCCGTACTTACTGGAGCCCCGCTGCAGTAGAAAGAGTAGCGAAGTGGAAGCCTGAAGGTGTTGCTGCTAATGGGTTTATTCATCTCATCAATTCGGGTGCAGCTACGCTTGATGGCACAGGTTGCGAATCTGTCAATGGAAAACCAGCCATGAAACCTTTTTGGGAAATCAATGAAAATGAAGTGAAAGATTGTTTAAAGGCAACTACCTGGTATCCGGCTAACAATGGTTATTTCCGCGGGGGTGGTTATTCATCAAAATTTGTTACGAGGGGAGGTATGCTGGTCACCATGTGTCGTTTGAATTTAATAAAAGGCATTGGCCCTGTTTTGCAAATTGCAGAAGGGGAAACAATTTCTTTGCCCGAAAACGTGCACAAAATATTAGATGAAAGAACGGATAAATCGTGGCCTACTACCTGGTTTGTGCCAAAAATCACCGGTAAAGGTTCGTTTACCGATGTGTATTCAGTAATGGCCAATTGGGGCGCTAATCATGGAGCGATTAGTTATGGGCATATAGGGCATAATTTAATTTCGCTGGCAGCCATGCTCCGCATTCCTGTATCCATGCACAACGTAGCGCCTGAAAGAATTTTCCGACCATCAGCATGGACTGCTTTTGGCTCTGAACCAGAAGGTGCCGATTACAGAGCTTGTAACAATTATGGCCCGCTTTATAAATAAAAAACAACTGCATAATGACAAATAAAAAACCTCCAATTTTTGTAAAAGATGGTATCAGCTATCTTGGCCCTTTTGCCGCAATTAGTGCCTTGTTTTTTTTGTGGGGCATAGCTCATGGCATGTTGGATACATTGGATAAAAATTTTCAGATGATGCTTCACCTGGAAAAATGGGAATCCAGCTTTATTCAGTTTTCTCTATATGGTGCTTATTTTGGAATGGCCATACCTGCGGGAAGGTTCATGAAAAAATACGGGTATAAAAAAGGAATTATTTTCGGGCTTTCCCTCTTTGCAGCCGGGGCGCTTATTGCAGCCGGCACTGCTACTTTTCAATCCTTCATTTTATTTCTGATTTGCCTGCTGATTATTGGCGCAGGCCTTGCAACCCTTGAAACTGCTGCCAATCCCTACACTACAAAACTGGGGCCGCCCGAAACCGCAGAGCGGCGAATTAATTTTTCTCAGTCGTTTAATGGGCTGGCATGGGTTATCGGGCCATTGATCGCATTATATATCTACGGAAACCAAAGCCATGTAGAAGGCCAAAAAATGATTTCAATTATTCTTCCTTTTGCAATAATTGGCCTGGTGGTTTTAGCAGTTGCACTCGTTTTTATGCGGATAAAATTGCCTGAGATAACCGAAGCAGATGAAATTGCCGCGCACGGCGCAGAAGTACCGGAATCTTCAGAAGCCGTTTTGGTAACAGATATTAATGACCCGAGATATATATCTCCCAAACCATTATGGAAGAACCGCCATTTTGTGATGGGCTTTGCTGCACAGGCATGTTATGTAGCAGCACAAACCGGCGTTTTTAGCTACCTGATCAATTTTGTTACTGACCATGACATGCATCCCCGCTTCGATGTGAAATATGCGCCTTATTTTTTGTCATTGGGTTTTTTATTATTTATGATTGGACGGATTTCCGGCAGCGCCCTAATGAAGTATTTCAAACCAACAAAAATGCTGGCTCTTTATTCACTGGCGATTTGCATCCTATTGCCTATCGTGTCGTTAGAGTTCGGTTGGCTTTCGTTGATTTCGCTGTATGGCGTTTTCTTTTTTATGTCTATTATGTTCCCTACCATTTTCGCGCTCGCCATCAGGTCTCTTGGAAAGAACACCAAAGAGGGCGCTTCTTTCCTGGTGATGGCAGTTGCCGGAGGAGCCGTGTTCCCGCCTTTAATGGGAGCTGTGTCTGATGCTTATGGTATGTCAACAGGTTTTTTAGTGCCTATACCTTTGTTTGCATTCATATTATACTATGCAGTTCAGGGATACAAAGTGAAAGCTTAAGAGAAAAGAACTCTTGATGGTAATTTAAATCTGTAAAGCGACCAGCAAATGAGCAGGAATTTTGTAATAGGAGTAGATTATGGTACGGATTCGGTTCGTAGTGTTATTGTAGATACGGTGAACGGGCAGGAGGTGGGCACTTCAGTTTTTCATTACCCGCGTTGGAAAGATGGAATGTATTGCAACGTTTCATTGAATCAATTTCGCCAGCATCCGTTGGATTATATCGAGGGATTGGAATCTGTAATTAAAAATTCTTTGGCTGAAGCAGGTGAAGCTGTTCGTGAAAACATCAGGGCTATTTCCATTGACACCACCGGTTCTACGCCAATTGCAGTAGATGAAACGGGAACGCCATTGTCTCTTTTGCCAGGCTTTGAAAATGATCCGGATGCCATGTTTGTTTTATGGAAAGATCATTCTTCTATTAAAGAAATGATGGAGATCAATGGCCATGCAAAAAAAAATCAAACAGACTACCTGAAATATGTTGGCGGCATTTATTCTTCCGAATGGTTTTGGAGTAAGTTGTTGCACGTTTTAAGAAACAATGAAAAGATAAGAAGTGCATGTTATTCATGGGTGGAACATGCAGACTGGATGCCGTTTTTGCTTACAGGAGGAAAGCATATTTCAGAAATGAAAAGAAACGTTTGCACCGCCGGCCACAAGGGTTTGTGGTCGCAGGATTGGAACGGATTACCACCCGATGACTTCTTTTCCTCTCTCGACCCGTTGCTCAAAGGCTTTACGACAAGATTGTACAAAGAAACTTTTACCGCTGATAAACCCGCAGGGAATCTTTCGGCAGAATGGGCAGAAAAATTAGGATTGAATACAAATGTGGTAGTTGGAATAGGAGCAATGGATGCACATGTAGGCGCGGTAGGCGGACAAATAGAACCTTATTACTTGAGCAAAGTAATGGGCACGTCCACCTGTGATATGCTGGTAGCGCCTGTTTCAGAGATGCAGGGGAAATTTATCCGGGGAATTTGCGGGCTTGTAGATGGTTCGGTTATTCCCGGGATGATTGGAATGGAAGCGGGGCAATCGGCCTTTGGCGATGTATATGCCTGGTTTAAAAATCTGTTGGCATGGCCGTTAAGGAATATGGGGTTACCATCATCAGTACCCGAAAATTCTATTGATGAAATGGTTGAAAAAATAATTCCGGCATTAAGCAAGCAAGCATCGCAATTGCTTTTTGATGAAGATAGTGAACTAAGTACGGATTGGTTTAATGGCAGGCGTACACCCGATGCCAACCCGTTTTTAAAAGGAAGCATTACCGGATTAAATCTTGGAAGTGATGCGCCAAAAATATTTCGCTCATTAGCCGAAGCTACCTGTTTTGGCGCCAAAGCAATCGTAGAAAGATTTATTGAACAGGGCGTTCCGGTAAAAGGATTAATAGGAATTGGAGGGGTTGCCAGAAAATCAGCATTCATCATGCAAATGATGGCTGATGTATTAGGCATCCCAATAAAAATTAATAAATCTGAACAAACGAGCGCTCTCGGCGCAGCCATGTTTGCTGCAACAGCCGCATGCATATATGAAAAAGTAGAAGACGCTATGAATGCGATGGGGCAAGGTTTTGACATCACTTATTATCCCGATAAAACAAAAGCGGAGATGTATGAAAAACGATATAAGCAGTACCTGGAGATTGGTGATCTGAAATTGTGATAATTTGCTGATGTTCTGATGCAAATACAGTGAACAAACAAATTTCGTGGATTGTTTTTTTAGCATCAACCTTAGTAACCAATAAACTTCAACCCAAATCAGCCTTATTGCCTTCTTACGGGTTGAACGAGAGGAGAATGATAGGAAGATTTCTAATAGAACTCAATCATTAGAAAAAAGGTTTGCTTAGTATTATGCGCATTACAAAACCTTATAACTTTTTTAACCATTAAGCTTCAGCCCCAAACAACCTTTGATGAAGCACTATCAAAAAACGTTGAAATACGAGATAAGGCAATAAGGTGGAGGGAGAAAGGAGCTAAATAGATACTAAGGTAATAAGGCAAGATTACCTGGTGCCTTGATTGTTTTTAATAAAATCAAAAACAAGGAAACGATTCATTCATCTCGACTATTTTTTAAGAACAAAATAAATGCAAATGAAGCAACCAGGCAATCGCCGCACATTTATCAAAGAGATGGCTGTAGGGGGCATTGGCGCCGCCATTCTTCCTTCCAATATTTTATCTGCTAAAGAAGGCAACAATTCTAATGATGGAGCAGATGAACTGTCGGATGGCAAATTGAAACCTAATGATGGCAAGCGCAAATTTAATACTGCCTATCAGGGAGCATATTTGAACCGGGTTGCATTCCCTATCGGAGGCATCGGTGCGGGAATGTTTTGCTTAGAAGGCACAGGATCAGTTTCCCACATGAGCATTCGCAACAGGCCCGAGATTTTCAACGAACCAGCTTTATTTGCAGCGATTGATGTGAAGGGAATAAAAAATGGAGTGAAAGTATTAGAAGGCCCCGTGCCTGAATGGAAAGTGTTTGGAATGCGCGGGTCTGGTAATGGAGATGCCGGCGCTACTTATGGGCTGCCACGGTTTACTAAAGCAAAATTTACCACTGCATTTCCCTTCGGCATTGTTGATCTTCATGATAATGATATTCCATTGAAAGTAAAGATTACCGGATGGAGCCCCTTTATCCCCACCGATGAAGACAATTCAAGTTTGCCCGTTGGCTGCCTGGAATATCATTTTGAAAATAGCAGCAAACAAACTTTTAATGCCGTTTTTTCTTTTAACTCAAAAAATTTTCTTGCGTCTGACAGGGATGCAAAAAACAGCATCGATCCCATCGAAAACGGATTTATTTTATCACAGGAAGGAACGAAAGAAAAGCCTTCTCTTGAAAGCAGTTTTGCTGTTTTTACGGACGAAAGCAACACAAAAGTTGACCATTGCTGGTTTCGTGGCGGCTGGTGGGATCCAATTACGATGGCATGGAACGACATTGAAAAAGGCATTCTGAAAGAGAGGCCTCCGGTTGAACAAGATGCGCCGGGCGCTTCTTTATTTGTACCCTTTTCATTATCGCCAGGCGCAAAAAAAACAATCCGCCTGATGATGGCATGGTACACGCCGGTAACCACCTTACATATTGGTGAAGTAATGAATGATGAGAAAAAAAATTGTGATCCTGCATCGGGTTGTTGTGCAGGACCCTCAGATCTTGGTGTTGAAACTGGAAAGAAAAACACAACCGCAGATTATAAGCCCTGGTACAGCAGTAAGTTTGATAACGTAAAGGAAGTAGCAGATTACTGGAAAAAGAATTATGCTGATCTCTATAAAAAAACAAATTTATTCAAAACCTCTTTTTACAAAAGTACCCTGCCGCCGGAGGTGATGGAAGCAATAGCAGCTAATATGACCATCATCAAATCGGCAACAGTGCTCCGGCAATTTGACGGGCGATTGTGGAGTTGGGAAGGATGCGGAGATGACGGGGGATGCTGTTCCGGCTCTTGCACCCATGTTTGGAATTATGCTCAGGCAATGCCGCATTTATTTCCGTCATTAGAACGGTCTCTTAGAAACACCGAATTTTGTGAAAACCAAAATAACGCCGGGCATCAGGTGTTCCGCGCCAACCTTCCCATCAGCCCGGCCAAACATGATTTTCATGCAGCAGCCGATGGCCAGCTTGGAGGCATCATGAAAGTATATCGCGACTGGCGCATCAGCGGCGACAGCAAATGGCTCGCGAAGATTTATCCAATGGTAAAAGTGAGCATGGATTATTGCATTGCCACCTGGGACCCCAAAGGCAAAGGCGTTGTAGAAGAACCGCATCACAATACTTATGATATAGAATTTTGGGGACCTGATGGCATGTGTACCAGCTTTTATCTTGGTGCATTAACGGCAATTACAGAGATGGGAATCTTTTTGAAAAAAGATGTAAGCAAATATGAATTGTTATACAAAAAAGGCCGTGGATACATAGAAGCTAACTTATATAACGGAGAATATTTTATTCAGAAAATAGAATATAAAGAACTGAATGCGCCCAATCCTGCAAAGGCTCAATCTTTCGGGGGAGATTACTCGCCCGAGGCTATTGCCTTGCTGCAAAAGGAAGGTCCAAAATATCAATACGGAATGGGTTGCCTCAGCGACGGAATTTTAGGAGCATGGATTGGCCGTGTGTGCGGCATGGAAGATTTTATTGATCCGGAAAAAATTACCAGCCATTTGTTAGCGGTTCACAAATACAATTTAAAAAAGAATTTAAATGAACATGCCAATCCTCAACGCCCTAATTATGCATTAGGAAATGAAGGCGGCTTGTTGCTTTGCACATGGCCCAAAGGAGGTAAACTATCATTGCCGTTTGTATATAGCGATGAAGTTTGGACGGGTATCGAATACCAGGTTGCCTCTCACCTGATGATTATGGGCAAAGTAAAAGAAGGTCTTGAAATTGTGCGCACCTGCCGCGAGAGATATGATGGCCGTGTGCGAAATCCATTTAACGAGTATGAATGTGGCCATTGGTATGCAAGGGCCATGTCAAGCTACGGAATGTTACAGGGACTTACCGGGGTCAAATATGATGCAGTAGAAAAAACGCTTTATGTAGATTCAAAAATTGGCGATTTTACCAGTTTTATTTCTACCGCTACGGGATTTGGGAATGTAATTTATAAAGCAGGAAAACCGTCTTTGGATGTAGTTTATGGAAATATTGAAGTAAATAAAATGATTGTAGGTGAAAAAGAAATCAAGGTATGAGTCAAAGTTTTTAACAAGAAAATAGATTAACATGAGTAAGTTGTTTTTTGCATTCATTACAGCAGTATTGCTTACTAACGGTAATGTATATGCACAAAAAGAAAGGCCAGTGTGGAGCAAAGCCAAAGCAAATAAATGGTATGCTACAAAAGGCTGGCTTCGTGGAAGCAATTTCATTCCCAGTACGGCAGTCAACCAATTGGAAATGTGGCAGGCTGCTACTTTCGATCCTAAAACCATTGACCGCGAACTGGGCTATGCGCAATCTATCGGCTTCAATGCGATGCGTGTTTTTTTGCATCATGTAGCCTGGCAGGAGGATCCTTCAGGGTTTAAAAATAGAATGAAAGAATATCTTTCCATTGCAGATAAACATCACATCGGAACGATATTCGTGCTCTTTGATGATTGTTGGAACGATACCTATCATGCAGGAAAGCAGCCGGCACCCAAAACAGGCATCCATAATTCAGGGTGGATTAGGGACCCGGGGTCTCTATATCACACAGAACCTTTGCTGGGCGATACTTTGGAACAATATGTAAAGGATATTCTTGCGGCTTTTAAGCATGATAAAAGAATTGTTCTTTGGGACCTTTTCAATGAACCCGGTAATTCCGCCAATGGTTATAAAAGCCTTCCTCTATTAGAAAAAACTTTTTCATGGGCACGGCTGGTAAACCCGGATCAGCCTTTGTCAGCAGGTATCTGGAACCCGGATTTAAAGGAGCTGAACACTTACCAGCTAATGAATTCAGACGTGATCACTTACCACAACTATGGCAAAGAACCGGAACATGCCACAGTGATTGACACTTTAAAGCCTTATGGTCGCCCGTTGATTTGTACTGAATACATGGCGCGCACCAGGGAGAGCTTGTTTGCAACTATTATGCCTTTGCTCAAAAAGGAACATGTGGGAGCTATCAATTGGGGATTGGTATCGGGCAAAACAAATACCATTTATGCATGGGATACGCCGATGCCAAATGGAGAGGAGCCAAAGATTTGGTTTCACGATATATTTCGCAAAGATGGAACACCTTACAGTGAAAAGGAAATTGAATTAATTAAATCCCTTACCGGGGTAAAGGAATCATCTGCAGCAAAGGCAGTAAACAAATAAATAATCGTAAATCATCTTGAAGAATAATCAAAAAGGAAGGTATCGAAAGAATATGGAGGTTACCTAGAAATAGTTCCAACAAGCAAAAATTGATCAATACGAAAATGAAAAAAACAGTCTTTATTTTTTCCATGTTTGCACTTGCATCGTGCAACAGTTCTACTTCTACGAAGGAAGCAGGCAGGGCCTCGGCAAATACAGCAGGTCTTGCTGATTCTGCCTCTCATCAATTTATCCCTGATAGAAGAAATTTTGAAACGACCATTGATGGAAAGAAAACCGGCTTATACGTTTTAAAAAATCACAATGGAATGCAAGCTGCCTTTACCAATTATGGAGGGCGCCTGGTGAGCCTGATTGTGCCGGATCAAAATGGGAAGAAGACAAATGTAGTGGTTGGATTTAAAAGTGTTTCGGATTATCAAAACTCTACTGAACCATATTTTGGCGCTACTATTGGCCGCTTTGGAAATCGTATTGCCAAAGGAAAATTTACGCTTGGAGACAAAGAGTATCATTTGTCAGTTAATAATGGCGCCAACACGTTGCATGGCGGAAAAAAGGGGTTCCAGGATGTAGTGTGGGATGCAGTTCAATTGAATGATTCAACAATCCGGTTTATCTATTTGTCAAAGGATATGGAAGAAGGGTTCCCTGGAAATTTAAATGCGATTGTTACTTATTCATTCACTGCAGATAACGGATTAAAATGTGAATATGAAGCAACAACAGATAAACCTACGGTCGTTAATTTGACCAATCATGCTTTCTTTAATTTAAATGGAGAAGGCAGTGGTACTATATTAAATCATACCCTTCAAATTTATGCTGATAAATACACACCAATAGATACCGGATGGATACCTCTTGGCCCAATTGCTGACGTAAAGGGAACTCCTTTCGATTTTACCACACCAACAACTGTAGGTTCCAGGATTAACGATAATAATGAACAAATAAAAAATGGCAAAGGTTACGATCACAATTTTGTATTAAACGGAACAAAAGTGAATGACTTGAATCACGCGGCAACGATAATCGGAGATAAATCGGGTATTGTTATGAATATTTATACAGAAGAGCCCGGGTTGCAATTTTACAGTGGCAATTTTATGTTTGGCAGGAATACTTTCAGTGATGGGAGCAAAGATGAATTCAGAACAGCTTTTGCAATGGAAACACAACATTTTCCTGATTCTCCTAATGAGCCTTCTTATCCACCAACAGGCTTAAATCCCGGTGAAGTTTATAAAACTTATAGTGTATATGATTTTTCAACTGTTAAATAAAATGCCAGAAAAAATTCTCGCTCCAAAGCACGCCCCTTTTCTTCAGAGATGGATTGAGGTGAGGCTTTTCCTTGCTATTTGTTTATTTACTGCAAGCCCGGTCTCTGCACAGCAAACTTTTACCAATCCTTTGCTTCCTTCCGGCCCGGATCCATGGGTTATTTACAAAGGCGGATATTATTATTATACAAATACTACCGCCATAAACATTACACTTTGGAAGACAAAAAACATCGTTGATCTTAAATCGGCTGAGAAAAAAATAATATGGGCCCCGCCGGCAACAGGGCCTTATTCCAAAGAATTATGGGCTCCTGAAGTCCACCATTTACAAGGTAAATGGTATATTTATTTTGCAGCGGATAGCGGCAATAACGTCACTCACCGGATTTATGTTTTAGAGAATGCTTCCAAAGATCCTTTGCATGGTAAATGGACTATGAAAGGCCAATTAAATCTTCCTGATAATAAATGGGCAATTGATGCAACCGTTTTTGAAAATAATGGAAAGATGTATGTAATCTGGAGCGGATGGAAAGATGATGTAAATGGCGAACAGGATATTTTTATTGCGCAACTAAAAAATCCATGGACTGTAGCGGGCAACCGTACATTAATTTCTGAACCCACCTATCCATGGGAAACACATGGTGATTTAAATAATCCAAATGATGTGAAGCATTTAAATGTGAATGAAGGCCCTGAAATTTTAAAGCATGGAAGTAAAATATTTTTGATCTATTCGGCCAGCGCTTGCTGGACGGATGATTATGCATTAGGAATGTTGACAACAAATATAAATGCTGATTTTTTGAAGGCGTCTTCATGGAGTAAATCTGATCATCCGGTATTTCAACAATCCCCTGAAAATCGTGTATATGCAACCGGCCATAATTCTTTTTTTAAATCGCCTGATGCAAAAGAAGACTATATTTTATATCACGCCAATAGCGCTCCGGGAGAAGGTTGTGGTAAGCGCCGTTCACCCCGTGCTCAGAAATTTACCTGGAATGTTGATGGCACTCCCAATTTTGGCAAACCGGTAGCGGCTGGCGTGAGGCTGCCTGTCCCTTCCGGATCGAAGATGAATATTAAATAGTTTATTTTCTTTCGTTTAATCGTTGCAATGTAACAACAAATGTATTTGGGCTTTCATTTCTTCAGGGATAAAAGGCTATTTCAGTGAAAAAAGGATTTGCTTTTATATTGTCATTACTTCTGTCAGGCGTATCGTTTTCGCAGGGACTAATTGTTACAAACCTAAAATGTGAAGGCAGAATTAATCCTTTGGGAGTTGATATGTCATGCCCGGAAGTAAGTTGGCAAATTCAGGCTCCCCAGCTAAGAAATGTTTTGCAAACCGCCTACAGGATTGTCGTTTCGGATGATTCATTATCCGTTGCAAAAAACAAGGGAACTGTTTGGGATTCAAAAAAAATTAATTCCGCAAAATCCGTCCGGATACTTGTTGCCATAAAAAATTTAAAGCCTGCACACAAGTATTATTGGAGGGTGATTGTGTGGCACAACAAAGACGCACAGCCGGTTTACAGTAATATTGGTTTTTGGCAAATGGGTTTATTGAAAAATACAGATTGGGAAAATGCCCGCTGGATAGCATATAATATTTTACCGAAGGACAAACAAGTTGTGCCATTGGTACATGGCAGCGGTGACGCTATATGGGGCCCGCGATTGGATTCGCTTCCTTATTTCCGGAAAACATTTTCGATAAACAAACGTGTGAAATCTGCTACGGCATTTGTTTGCGGGCTTGGCCAGTTTGAGATGAGCATGAACGGTAAAAAGGTGGGCAATCATTTTTTAGATCCGGGCTGGACACTCTATAGTAAAAAAGCGCAGTACGTAACATTTGATGTTACAAAAAATATCATCAATGGAAAAAATGCGGTTGGCTTTATGTTGGGAAACGGGTTTTATTATATTCCCAGCGAACGGTATAGAAAATTAACCGGGGGATTTGGTTATCCAAAACTAATCGCTCGCATTGTTATCAATTATAAAGATGGCAGTGTCGAAAATATAATAACTGATGATACCTGGAAAGCAGATCCCTCCCCTATTACTTTTTCCAGCATTTACGGAGGCGAAGATTACAACGCCAATTTAGAACAACAGGGATGGAACAGTGCTGACTTTGATGATGCCCGATGGAAGCAGGTTTTATTAACTGACGGGCCTTCTTTGCTCGTATCTCAAATGGAATACCCGGTAGAAATGTTTGACACATTTCATCAGATAAAAAAAATATCCATTTCCAATAACACCGATGTATATGATTTGGGGCAAAATTTTGCCGGCATACCATTTGTCAAAGTTTCAGGTAAAAAAGGAGACACGATACGAATAACACCTTCTGAATTGATTTATGAAAATGGAACACCTAATCAAAACTCGTCAGGCGGCCCGCATTACGACAACTATGTATTGAACGGAGAGGGAATCGAATGGTGGCATCCGCGCTTTAGTTATTATGGATTCAGGTATCTTCAAATTGAACGATTGCCGAGTAATAAAGAACAAAATGAATTGCCGGAAATAAAAGAGGTTAGTGGCATTCACATTCACAATGCTGCGCCAAGGGTTAGCAGTTTCGAATGTTCAAATCTATTATTTAATAAAATAGATACGCTGATAAGATGGGCGATAACGAGCAATATGATGAGCGTTTTTACCGATTGCCCGCATAGGGAAAAATTGGGATGGCTGGAAGAATCGCATCTTATGGGAAGTTCTGTTCATTACAATTTTGATGTGGCTGCGTTGAATAATAAAGTAGTTCATGACATGATGGACAGCCAAACAAAAGAGGGGCTGGTTGCCGACATTGCGCCCGAGTATGTTCACTTTGAATCCGGTTTCCGAGATTCTCCTGAATGGGGCAGCGCTTTGATTATTCTTCCGTGGTACAACTATCGTTGGTATGGTAATAAGCGCCTGCTTGAACAGGCATATACGTCAATGAAAAAATATGTGCAGTACCTTGAAGAAAAATCAATTGGCCATATTGTGATGCAGGGGCTTGGAGATTGGGTTGATTTAGGCCCCAACCCGCCGGGCGAATCTCAGCTTACGCCACGCGGCCTTACCGGCACGGCTACTTTTTATTACGACCTCAATATCATGGACAGCATCGCAAAGCTGTTGAAACATCCTGATGATGCAATAGCGTTTGAGAAAAAAGCCCGAATCGTAAAAGATGCTTTTAATAAAAAGTTCTTTGATGAGAAAACAAAAAATTATGGAACAGGCAGCCAGGCTGCCAACGCAATGGCGCTCTATATGAATTTGGTACAGCCTCCATATCGAAAAGCGGTTTTGAATAATTTGGTAAACAATATCAGGGAAAGAAATAACAGCCTTAGCGCTGGTGATATTGGCTACAGGTATGTATTGCAGGCGCTGCAGGATGCAGGAAGACAGGACGTAATTTTTGACATGAACAGCCGCAGCGACGTTCCGGGCTATGGATACCAGTTGGCAAAAGGCGCCACCGCTCTTTTAGAATCGTGGGATGCACAGCCATCGCTATCACAAAATCATTTTATGTTGGGCCACATTATGGAATGGTTTTATTCCGGGCTTTGTGGCATATCGCAGGCAAAGGATGGCATCGCTTATAATAAAATTGTGATCAGGCCGCAACCCGCGGGCGACATCCGTTTTGCAAAGGCTTCGTTTAATTCTCCCTATGGTGTAATCAAAAGTGATTGGAATATTGACAATGGTTTTTTTAATTTGAATGTTACCATACCGGCTAATACCACGGCTGAAATAATTCTTCCGGATGGTGCTTCAATAAAAAGCGGTTCGGGAAGTTATAGTTATAAAGCCAGGTGGTGAATGGGAGTGCATCGCCATTCAAAAAAAATATTTTTGCTGTCCGATAGGCAAAGGCCCTGCTTTGTCAATCAGTTGTATTCTTTATTTTCATTAAAATGCTGTAAGCGCCTTTAATAACAAAACCCTGATCACTAATATTATCAGCCCCTAAAATTTCAGTATATCCTTTTTCTGAAATGCCGGTTTTGATTTCTTTCATTTCAAATTCATTATTTCCCTTAGCAATAAATACATACATTTTATTCTCGAACATCACGATTGCATCATCTGGCAAAACCAGTGTTCGATAGTTCCTGACTTGTATATCTGCATTCATATAAGTGCCGGGCACTAAGGTTTTATCGTAAGCCTCAAAATGGCAATGCACATCTGTATTCCTTTCAGGTGAAAGGTCTTTGCCAATCAATAAAATTTCGCATGGGTATTTTTTATCGGGCTGGTTATTGGTATAAGCAACTAATTTTTGCCCGATGTATAATTTGTTCAAATCTTTCTCGAAAATTTTAAGTGCAAGATGGATGTCCGTTGGATTGATAAGCTCAAATAGCACATCAGTAGGCGCAACATATTTCCCAATGTTTACATTTACTTTTGATACATAGCCATTGATGGGCGAGTGGATACTGATGCTTCTTTGAATACAGGAATCGTTGAGTTGTTGTAGGTTAATTCCCGCCAATTGTAGTTTCTCAGACAATGCTGCAATCAATACTTTCTGGCTCTTGTAATCGGCTTCTGCTTGTTGATATGCTTTATCGCTGCTGGCCTTACTTTTGTTCAATTCTTTTTGTCGCTCGTATTCTTGTTGCAGAAAATTTATTTTTGCCTGTGCTGTTAAAAAATCCTGCTGCATTTGAATATACTGCTGGTCTTCAATAACGGCGATAACATCTCCTTTGTTTATGTGCATGCCAGGCAACAGTCGGGTGCTTTTTAAATAACCACCAAGGGGCACACTGATGGAAACTAAGTTTTGCGGTGGCACATCAATTTTGCCATTTACTTTTAAAATCGAAGAGATGGCTTTTTGCTCCAACTTTCCTGTAACAATTGCGGCACTCTTTATTTGTGCATTAGTAAGTGTGATGATGGAAGTGCTTGCTTGTTCAACTATTGGTTCTTCTATTTTGTTTTTGTTTCTGCAGGCAGAAACTGAAATCAAGATGATTGATATTAAAATGATATTCTTCATTATTGATAATTATTTATTGCTGATATAATTTAAACGGACAACAGATTCGTTCAGGTTTTTCTTTGCTTCGGTATAATTGCTTTTTACTGTCAATGCCTGGTTTATGGTTTGTGCCCATTCCAGGTAATTGATGCTGCCCTTTTCCATTTGTTCATTAGCTGCAGAAACGATGACTGATGCATTTTTTAATGAAACGGTTTCGTAATATCTTACGGCTTTATAATTCTTTTCATACTCTGATAATGCAGCCTCGTATGCCGTTTGAAATATTTTCAGTTCAATGGCATAGTTGTTTTCGGCAATCTGCCGGTTCAATTTGGCGCTATTGATTTTTGCTTTTTGAAATTTTGCAAAAACCGGTATGCCGATACTGGCCTGAACCGCGCTGAAGCGCTTAGCGCTGCTATAAAACCTGTCATCTGCGCCAAGTCCCTGGATGCTGGTATTGTTGTAGCCAATTGACAAATCAGGCAAAAGCCTGCTTTTTTCCAATTGCAGGTAGGCGGTTGCGGTTTGCTGTTGCTGTTCTGCCAGTTTCATGGCAGGATGTTCTTGAAGCAAAATGGTGTCATCGACCTGGGCTATTGATGCTCCGGCAGCTTCGCCATCAGGAATGAAAACGGTGTCAGCATTGAGCAATAGTTGAAACTGCAACTGCAATATGGCGGAATCTGACCTCAGTTGTTCTAACTGGAGCCTTATTTGCCCAAGCTGTGTTTCTGCACTTGTTGCTTCCAATATGTTGCTTTCGCCTGTGGTTAATCGCAATGCGGCTTTTCTATAGAAAGCATCATAAATGCTATCTGCATATAACAGCAGTTGGCTTTTTTGGCGGGTGTAGAGGGCCTGATAAAAAACCAGCGCTACCTGTTTTTTTAATTCAGCTTCTTTTACAGTCATGCCGATCAAGCTCGCTTTCCATTCTTGTTTCAGCAATTCCTTTTGCCTGGCATAGACGGTGGGAAAATTGAACGATTGCGAAACGCCAAATTTTGTATCAGAATAAGCGCTGTTGATTTGCCCGGCTTCGGCAAATAAATTTGTTTGGGGAATTGCCGCAGCCGATTGAATGAGCAATTGCTGATATTGAGCTTTGAGCTGCTCATTTTTTACCTGTGCGTTGTTCTTCAAAGCGTATGCTGTTGCTTGCTGAAGCGTGATTGGTGTTTGCGCAGGCAATGCTGTGCTGAAATTCAGGCAAACAAAAATTATCATTGCTGCAGCCACAATGCTTTTATTTCTATTTTTTTTCTTGAATCCTTTCTCAAATTGTATATACAGTACCGGCAGCACGAAAAGCGTAAGGAAGGTAGCTATCAATAAACCGCCTATCACTACTGTTGCCAGCGGCCTTTGCACTTCAGCACCGGCGCCATTGCTGGCAGCCATTGGAAAAAAACCTAATGATGCGACGAGCGCGGTCATCAGCACCGGCCTCAGCCTGACTTTTGTGCCCAGTAGCACAATTTTTTTCAAGTCGGTCATCCCTTCCTTTTTTAAAAAGTTGAATTCTGAAATGAGCACAATGCCATTTAGCACAGCAACACCGAACAATGCAATAAACCCAATGCCGGCGCTTATGCTGAAGGGCATGCCCCTTAGTGCAAGAAAAAAAATGCCGCCAATGGCAGACAAAGGAATCGCGGAATAAATGAGCAGCCCCTGTTTAATGGAATTGAATGCGAAATAAAGCAACAGGAAAATCATCAACAGGGATACAGGCACAGCTATCATTAGCCTTTGTTTGGCTGCATTCAGGTTTTCAAAAGCGCCCCCATAAGTTACATAATAGCCAGTAGGAAATTTTAGCTGGTTATCAACTTTTCCCTGCAATTCTTTTACTATGCTTTCCACGTCCCTGCCCCTGACGTTGAAGCCTACCACGATCCTTCTTTTGGCATCTTCTCTTTGAATTTGGTTTGGCCCGTCTTTTATGTGAACATCTGCCAACTGGTATAACGGGATCTGCGTTCCGCCCGGCACAGGTATCAATATATGCTGTACATCTTGCAGGTTTTGCTTCAGCTCGGTCTTTAATCTCACGACCACATCAAATCTCTTTTCGCCTTCGAACAACAGCCCTGCGCTCTGGCCTGCAAAAGCGGTGTTCACTATTTTGTTGATGTCATTGATGTTTAAACCATACTGAGCAATTGCATTCCTGTTATAGCTGATGATGATTTGCGGTAACCCCGCAACAGCTTCAACATACAGGTTCTTAGCTCCTTCAACAGAATTGATGATGTTGCCTAATCTGCGGGCATAGGCTGCAAGCGTGTCAAGGTCTTCGCCAAATATCTTGCACACCACGTCCTGCCTGGCGCCGGTCATCAGTTCATTAAAGCGCATTTGCACCGGGAACTGAAAACCCGCAGTAATACCTGGTACTGCTTCTAATGCACGGCCCATCTTTTCGCTCAACTCATTGAAAGATTTTGCAGATGCCCATTCTTCTTTAGGCTTCAAGATTACCATCATATCGCTTGCATCCATGGGCATGGGGTCAGTGGGCACTTCGCCGCTCCCGATTTTAGTGACTACTTTTTCCACTTCTGGAAACTGTGTTTTAAGGATATGAGCAGCTTTTTGTGTGTTGTCGATGGTGGTTGTCAGGCTGCTGCCCGTCAGCACTCTGGTGTCCACAGCGAAATCGCCTTCTTCAAGTGCAGGGATGAACTCGCCTCCCAATGTGGTCAAAACATAAACGGAAATACCAAAAAGCCCGATGACAGATAGCACAATTGTCTTGGGAAATGCGACTGCCTTGTTTAAAGCCCTTTGGTAAATGTTCTCTATTTTGGCCATAGCCCTGTCAGCAAAATTTGGTGCGTGCTTTATTTTTTTGCTCAGGACAAGAGCGCTCATCATCGGGATATAAGTGAGCGAAAGAAGAAAAGCCCCAGCCAGCGCAAAGGCAACGGTTTGTGCCATGGGCTTGAACATCTTTCCTTCGATCCCCTGTAAAGTGAAAATAGGCAAATACACCACCAGTATGATAACCTGGCCGAAGACGGCGCTGTTCATCATTTTACTTGCAGATTGATTGACCTCCCTGTCCATTTCCAACTGGCCCAGCCTGGTGATGCTGCTGAAATGTTTGTTATGGCTTAGCCTGTGCATCACTGCTTCTACAATAATCACAGCGCCGTCCACTATCAACCCAAAATCAAGCGCACCAAGGCTCATCAGGTTGCCGCTTACGCCGAAAAGGTTCATCATGATCACAGCAAACAACATTGCCAGTGGGATAACTGATGCAACCAGCAGGCCTGCTCGAAAATTGCCAAGGAACATGACCAGCACGAACACTACAATCAAAGCGCCCTCCATCAGGTTTTTCTCCACGGTGCCTATGGCATTATTGACCATTTTGGTGCGGTCTAAAAAAGGTTCAATAACTACACCGTCAGGCAAAGTCTTCTGAATTTGCGCAATGCGCTGTTTCACATTTTTAATTACTTCGCTGCTGTTTGCTCCTTTCAGCATCATTACCACAGCGCCGGCCACTTCGCCATTATCATTGTAGCACATTGCCCCGTACCTGGTGGCATTGCCTATTTTTATATCGGCCACATCTTTTATGAACAAGGGCGTGCCATTGGCGGTGCGCTTAACGGCGATGTTCCTGATGTCGTCAATGCTTCCGGCCAATCCCTCGCTCCGGATATATAAAACAGTTGCTCCTTTTTCAATGTAAGTCCCTCCCGTATTTTGGTTGTTGTTCCCGAGGGCATTAAACACATCTGTAATAGTGATATTATAAGAAAGCAATTTGTTCGGGTCTACTTCTATGGAGTACTGTTTCAGCTTCCCGCCGAAGCTGCTTACTTCTGCAACCCCTTTCACACCGATCAATTGCCTTCGCACGATCCAATCCTGGATCGTCCTCAGTTCAGTTAGGTTATATTTATTTTCATAGCCCTGTTTTGGTCGAACGACATATTGGTATATCTCTCCAAGGCCCGTGCTTACCGGCCCTAATTCAGGGTTGCCAATGCCCTCAGGAATTTGGGACTGAATTTTTTGAAGGCGTTCAGCCACCTGTTGCCTTGCCCAGTAAATATCAGTGGCATCATCAAACACGATGGTCACCAGCGACAGGCCAAACCTGGAAAAGCTCCTGATTTCTTTTAAGCCGGGAATACTGTTGTTGACCTGTTCAATAGGGAAAGTGACAAAACGTTCAATATCGGGCGCGCCAAATGCCGGAGCAACGGTGATCACCTGCACCTGGTTGTTGGTAATGTCAGGCACAGCATCAATTGGCAATTTGGTGAACTGGTAACTTCCATAACCAACTAACGCAATAATAAAAAGCCCAATGATGAGCTTGTTCCTTACGGAAAACTCAATAATTTTGTTAAGCATAATTAAGGTTCTTGATAATTAGTTTAATACTTATAGATGTATACAACGCCTGCTATTAGTGCAGGGATTGCCACATTAATTTTTAAGATAGCTGATTAACAAGATTTGGGAGGCTGCCATATTTTTGAAAGGCAGGGTGTGAGCATAAAGGGGTCTTTCTGTACAGTCCTTTTTATCTGGAGTATTTCAACAGGTTTTGTAACTGCAATTTGTGGCATAGCCGGCACAAAAGAAATGACGCCGATGCCTGCGGGCGAATCTGATGTTTTGAAAGGAAGCTGCATGTCCCGGTCATAATCCTTATCCTTTGGGCTTCCGTGCATATAATGCATGTCAAGAAACCGGATAAAACTGATGTTTTTATTTTCTTGCTGATGTTCTGCAAAATGCTGAAAAACAACGGGCAGTTTCAACAACTGGTAGGCTTCTGTTGTTGAAAACAGGTAAACCAATAAAAAGAATATCGTTGCAGCCTTTTTCAAGGCGGCAAAGATACCAAAAAGTGTTGATTACATCGCATTGACTGTGATCAGGGCTAATTAATAACATGAGGCGCCAAGGCAGATGATTTGACAAGAACCATAGCATGGTAGTGCCTTGTATGTCCCTATCCATCTTACTCATTCAGCCGCCTATTTTATAATAAGCACCATTTATTAAATGCACTTTGCCAATGACACGGTGCTGATAGGAATAGCGTTTAAAGATTTTTAGTTTTAGCTCATAAAATTTTTTTATGAGCCAAAGACAAAAATTAATACCCGCGCTTTTATGCCTGGTTTTATTTTATCAATCTTGCTCTCATGGTGGGATCGTAATGCCCTTTCCACATTCATCTCCCCCTGTTTATGGGCCGCTCCTGCCACAAACCCCATTTCAAACTTTCCTTGACAGTGTGTTGAGTTTAAAAGATACGACGGTGAGCTATGCTCTAGATGAAATTCCAATGTGGGATCGCTTTGCCCAGATTAAAGGCCAGGCGCTAATTGGTTATTGTTTTCGATCTTCAAAAGCCGGGGAAGTGACTGCTTTGGGCATTCTTCTACCTGGACAGGGATATTCACATAACGTTAGCTTATGGGATTCAGTAACCTACCAGGTATTGGCAGATGTAAATGTGCCAAACCTTAATACAAAAAAATTTACCTACGTCAGCTTGGCCCTTCTAAATAAGTCTGTAGATATACAGCCCAACCACCCTTACATCGTTTGTTTTAATTCACTTGCCCAAGGTAGCCCTTTAAACTTTGCGTCAAGAGGCAACAATATTTATCAATTGCATGCTGAAATACTAAATCCATTTGTAGCGACAACGCCACTCGTTATTCCTTTTACTTCAGGCGCAATAACTTTTGAAAGCGATTTTATTGTAACATACAATTCTATTTATGTGCCTAATCCGGCGCTTGTAGGCGAATCAACAAATGACCAGCGAGTGTTCGGCATTTGCGATATTGGCTTTATGTCTAAATAAAAATTTTTAGGAGAGGTTTCCGGTTAGTAAAAACCGAGAGAAAGCTGGCGCATGCTATCTTAAAAGCCAAATAAAATCAGGCAATGATTTGTAAGATAGGATGCGCCATTGCAGGTTCTTTGTTTAGATGAAGGTCTCATCTTGGTTGATGAAGAACAAGTGCCTGTTTCGAAAAATTGCAGTAACGGATCAGCGCCAAAAATAATGCACAATAAAAAAATTTAGTGCTGAATAAGCCGGGCTACGCCAAAAGCGCAGCCTGCTGCAAGCGCCCCGATAATAGCTACCCGTAGCGCCCCGCTGAAAGGATTTACCCCGGTCATTTTGCTTTTGAAATACCCGAAAACAAATAAACAAATAAGCGTAATGACCGCAGAAATTCTTAATCCTTCAATACCGCTTTCTACAAAAAAATAGGGGCTGAGGGGGATCAGGCCGCCCACAATATAAGAAGCCCCGATGTTAAAAGCGCTTTTCCTGGCGCGGGCAGGATCGGGCCTGTCAAGCCCCAATTCATATTTCATCATAAAATCAACCCACTTGTCTTTGTCTTTGGTCATTTCTTCCACGGCCAGGTCTTGTAATTGCTCATTAAAGCCGAGGCCTTCAAAAAATTCCCTTACTTCTTCTTTTTCTTTTTCCGGCACTTTTTCTACTTCCTCATACTCTCGTTTCAGTTCTGAGGTATAATGATCGTTTTCCGTTTTTCCCGCAAGGTAACCGCCAAGCCCCATGGCAATGGAGCCGGCTGCAATTTCAGCAATGCCTGCAATCACAATCAGGTTGGTGTTTTGCACGGCCCCGCTCAAACCTGCTGCCAGGGCAAAAGGCACAGTAAGGCCATCTGACATGCCAATGACGATATCCCTAAGAATGTCTGAGCTCTGCATGTGCTCTTCCACATGTGGTTGTATTGCCTGCGTTCCCATTAGTTGTGTTTGGCGGAAAGATATAATTTTTTTTGAAACTGGCAGAAGCCCCAAAACGAAATCCTTTTGTTCGGAAATCTTTTTATAAATTCCGTAAATAAATAAACAATAATGAAAATAAGCCGGCTGCTTTTTTATGTTCTTTCCATCAGCTTTATTTCGCTTTCCTGCAACAGGGCCGGAGAGAAAAGATATAGTACCTGGGAAAATTATGGCGGCAATAAAGAAAATAACCATTATTCCTCTCTGCAGCAAATTGATACCAACAATGTTTCGCAGTTGGAAACCGCATGGGTCTATCATGCCGGAGACAAAGATACCATGACCCAGATACAGGTTAACCCAATTATTGTTGGCGGGGTTTTGTACGGTGTTTCGCCAAAGCTGAAATTATTTGCACTTGACGCTTCCTCAGGAAAGCAGTTGTGGCTGTTTGATCCTGTGGATACTGCTGGGGCAAAAGGGCTTGGGTACTTTAGCATGAATGTTTGCCGAGGGGTAGCTTACTATGCTAATGGACAGCACGACAAAAGGATTTTTTACTCAGCCGGCTCAAAGCTTTTTTGTGTTGACGCTGATAGTGGCAAGATCATCCATTCGTTCGGCGATAATGGTAAAATCGATTTGCATAATGACCTGGGGAGAGATGTGAAAAATCTTTATGTGGCATCAACTACTCCCGGAACTATTTATAAGGACATGATCATCGTAGGCACACGCGTTTCGGAAGATGCTGATGCTGCCCCGGGCCATATCAGAGCGTATGATGTTCATACAGGGAAGCTGTGCTGGATATTTCATACCATCCCTCAGCCCGGCGAAGATGGTTATGAAAGTTGGGGCGATAAAGAAGCCTGGGAACATATCGGGGGTGCCAATGCCTGGTCTGGTTTCAGCCTTGATGAAGAAAAAGGAATTTTATTTGCGCCTATCGGCTCTGCCAGCTATGATTTTTATGGCGGCAAACGACTGGGCAACGATCTTTTTGCCAATTGTGTAGTGGCTCTTGACGCACTAACGGGAAAGCGTATCTGGCATTTTCAAACTATTCATCACGATGTATGGGACAGGGACCTGCCTACCGCGCCAGTGCTCGTTACTCTTACAAAGGATGGAAAGAAAATTGATGCCATTGCACAATTGTCTAAAACCGGTTTTATTTTTTTATTTGAAAGAGCAACCGGCAAACCGCTGTACCCAATTAATGAAATGAACGTGCCTGCCGGATCAGAATTAATTGGCGAGAAACTTTCACCAACCCAACCCTGGCCTTCATGGCCCAAGCCCATTGTGCGGCAAGCACTGACAGAAAAAGATTTGAACACTTTGGTTTCCGATTCCTCATACCGAGATATTAAAAAACGTTTGGCGCTTTACAAAACAGGTTTCATGTTCACTCCCCCTTCCAAAGAAGGCACAGTGATTTTCCCTGGATTTGATGGCGGGTCTGAATGGGGTGGCCCGGCATACGATCCTGAAACCGGGATATTATATGCAAACGCAAGCGAGGTGCCATGGGTACTCACAATGGTTGAGGTTAAGAATAAAGTGGGGCCTGCGCAAACCAATTTGCAAGCGGGACAAGATTTGTACAAGGCAACATGCATGTCTTGCCATGGCGCACAAATGCAAGGGAGCGGAAACTATCCACCTCTTGTTAATGCCGATAAGAAGTATAATGAAGCACAGTTTATACAACTGGTTACAACGGGAAGGAGGATGATGCCTGCTTTTGCGCAATTGTCTGACAACGAAAAAAAAGCAATTGCCTCGTTCGTGCTGAATGAAAAAGATTTACAGAAAGAAAAATTCATTCCGACTGTAAAGCCAACCGATGAGCGGTATAGAATGCCGTACACTTCTACCGGCTATAATAAATTCCTGACCAAAGAGGGTTATCCAGCAGTTGCGCCGCCTTGGGGAACATTAAATGCAATTGACTTGAACACCGGGCGCTTGGTTTGGAAAGATACATTGGGCGATTATCCCGAGCTGAAAGCAAAAGGCTTCCATACCGGCACAGAAAATTATGGAGGGCCTGCGGTTACCGCGGGGGGAGTGCTCTTCATTGCGGCTACCAGCGATGCAAAAATCAGGGCCTTTAATAAAAGGACCGGGCAGTTGTTGTGGGAAACAGATTTGCCGGCCGCCGGGTTTGCAACACCTTCCATTTATGAAACAGATGGCCGTGAATACGTTGTTGTCGCATGCGGAGGAGGCAAGCTGGGCAAGCGTTCTGGCGATGCCTATGTTGCGTTTGCATTGCCTTCAAAATAATTTTTTTGAGAAATAAAGAGTCCATTTTTCAAGCCAAAGTTCAAAATTTTGGGCAGGAAATTTAAAATTCGCCTCCGGCACCACCGCCACCGCCAGTCCCGCCTCCAAATTCAGTTGCATTGCCGGTATTTGTTTTTGCCTGGCCAAATGTTTGGACAATGATGAGCGATTCAAGTTGTTTGGAAGCAAATGATTTTTTATTGATCAGGATATCGCTGAAGCCATGCTTTGGTTTTTTCAGATATCGTATCAAAGTATATGCAATAATGATTAACAATGCCCCGCCAAGCGCCATGGCGATTTCAGCAGGCAATAGGCGATAATAATATCTTATTGTAAAAACAATTGCTGCAATCAATGTCAGCCCGGTTCTTATCAGCACCATGTTTTTTTTACTAATGCCAGTTATGAAATATACAAGGGGCACAACTATGGTGAAAACCCAGAATAGCCAGCCAAACGGTATGCTTTGCCCTTCCTGCAAATTGAGGTTGAACATGCTATTGCTGAGCTCTCTTACTACAAAATAATTTCCACAGGTGTATATCGAAACAAGCGAAATGATTTCTGCCATCAGCCAGCATTTGGCATAATATTTTCGATTCTCCTGAAATGTCTTTTTTGAAGAAACTAAATAAATGAGCAATGAAATTCCCATCAATAAAAATGGCACAGTAGCTTTTGCAAAAGTGCCAAGTTTGATATACGTAAAAAAAATAACAGCCAGGAAAGAGATGCAGGCAACTGCACTGATTGCCATATTGGCAAAACGGATGGCAAAGTAAATGGATAAAGCAAATAAAACAACAGCATTCATTAATGCGGAAAAACTGCCGGTAATATTCAGGCTGGTGACTATAAAAATTATCGAAGCCCACATAAGTGCATCGTCTACCCCGGATTTGTAATGGTGGTTTGCTTTAATCATAATTTCCAGCATAATATAGCTGATGATGCCGGAAAAAATCAACATCCCCGAAATGCCATTCTCGCTGGAAAGCTGAACCATCAATGCAAGCAAACCAAAAGTACAAAATGTTATTATCAAGGTCAGGATGAATAGGCCAATACGGACAAAGGGGTTTGGTGAATATAATTTTGACGGGTATTTTTCTTTGCATAGATTCAGCTCTTGCACGCTGATAAAATTTTTATTGAAAGCATCTTCAAGCTGGTCTTGCAATTCCAGGTTATCAAGGGATTGTTTGTTGTAAGCAATCATGTTTTTTTTATTTTTTTGTTCATAGCAATGAGAAAATAGATCAGCCCGATTGCTGAAAGAATCAAATACATGAAGGCGGCATAAAAACTTCCATCTGAACTGGCCTGATAAAAGAGGAAACGGAATACGACATAGCATAGCCCTATGTAGCTGTACAAGGTAAGCACAAGCAACAAATAAAAAGATTTGTTTTTGACGGCAACTGTATAAAAATAAAATGCAATGCCTATGAGCATAAGAAACCAAAGCAGGTAAACAGCATTAAAATAAAACAGCCCTGCAAGGCAGCAAATGAACGCAATGTGCATTCCAAAATTTGTGTAAGTAAATGCAAAATGCGATTTTAGGTTGCGCATTAGGGTTAGCTTGCCAATCAACACGAGAGCAATACCCAGGAGCAGGCCTGTGATAATGATGGTTGGGCTATTGAAATCATTTGCTTTTAAAATGTCTGCAGGTGTAACAGCTATGCCAACCCAGGCTGCAAGATTTGTGATGCCAAGGCTTAGAATGCCCAGGTGATCAAAAAAATAAGCGCAGAAAAGAAATGTGACCATCGGGATAAAAGTAACAAGGCCAAACCTGTAACCGAACGCGTGGTACTGATATTGCAAATAACCAATAAAAGCAATGAAGCAAAGGCAGGAGAGCAGCAATAGGTAATCAAAAAAGGAGTTAGGGGCTTCAACTTTCATCATCGAAAATGGCAACTTGTTTTTGTAGCAATAATAAAAACCGCCAATGGTGATAATTGCTATGAAAATTAAAACCGCCTGATGGCCGATAGTGTCAATATTTTTGTAAACCAAAATACTCAGGCCTGAAGAAAACAGCAGTATGCCGAGATACAAAATTGTTCTCAATTCCCAATGAACAGAAAGTAGTTTGTTTGCCCATTGTGATTTTATTTTTTCAAAAGAAGAACTGCTCAAGAGCCCTTCAGCATATAATTGGTCAAATACGAAATGCTTCATGTTAAAGTAATGGATGAATAATATGGCTAAAATATTCAATAAATTGGCAAATAAACAACAACCGGTTATTTTTCTCCATACCAAAGAAACTAGTCGCTTATGCCAGATGATCCTCTCTTGGGGTAACCCATAAGCCATTAAAATTTTCCTTTAATTTTTTTGATAAAATTCAATTCGCAGATTTTTTGAAAATGCCTGAGAGTTACATGGTGGCAATGCTTTATTTTTGTAGCAATAATCAAAAAAAGAACGACCTGTGGCATTGATAAAGAGCATTTCCGGGATCCGGGGAACAATTGGCGGGAGACCTGGTGAAACCTTATCTCCGCTTGATGTTGTAAAGTTCACCGCTGCTTATGGCAGTTGGGCGAAAGAGAATCACAAAAGCAACAAAATTGTTGTTGGCCGCGATGCGCGAATTAGCGGCGAGATGATTTCCTGCATAGTCAACAGCACTCTTATTGGCCTGGGCTTTGATGTTATCGATCTTGGGCTTTCCACCACTCCTACTGTTGAGCTTGCTGTTGTATGGGAAAAGGCTGCTGGGGGCATTATCATTACTGCGAGCCACAATCCGAAGGAATGGAATGCTTTGAAATTGCTCGATCATAACGGCGAATTTATCAGCGCATCAGACGGGAACCTGGTTCTGCATAAAGCAAAAGATGAAGATTTTGTTTTTTCTGCAATTGACAAGTTGGGTGCGCTTAGCCACAACAATTTTTATTTAAAAAAACATATTGATGCAGTAATCAGTTACCCGCTTGTTGATGTTGCGTCGATCACAAAGAAAAAATATAAAGCGGTTGTGGATGTGATCAACTCATCCGGTGCATTGGTCGTGCCTGACTTACTGAAAGCGCTTGGCGTTGAAGAAGTGGTTTTGCTGAATGAAGAAGCAAACGGAAAATTTGAACACAATCCTGAACCGCTCCCGCAAAACCTTGTGGCATTAAGCGCTACTGTTAAAAAAGCAAAAGCCGATTTTGGTATTGCAGTTGATCCTGATGTAGACCGACTTTGCTTTGTTTGTGAGGATGGCAGCATGTTCGGCGAAGAATATACTTTGGTTGCTGTTGCCGACTATGTGTTGAGCAAAAAGAAAGGCAATACGGTGAGCAATATGAGCAGCACAAAAGCCCTGAAAGAAATTACGCTCAAACATGGCGGACAATATTTCCCTTCCCCGGTAGGGGAAGTGAATGTGGTGAACAAGATGAAAGAAGTGAATGCTGTGATTGGAGGAGAAGGCAATGGGGGCATCATTGTCCCCGATTTGCATTATGGCCGTGATGCGTTGATTGGTATCGGGCTTTTCCTTAGTGCATTGTCTTATCATAAAAATGGCATGCGCTCATTTCGTACACGCTATCCTGATTATTTCATTTCCAAGAATAAAATTGAACTGGAGAAGGGCGTTGATGTGCTGCAAGTTTTCGAGAGAATAAAAAAGAAATATAAAAATCAGCCCGTGAACACCGATGACGGCCTGAAGATTGAATTCGATAATGATTGGGTCCATCTGCGCACATCCAACACTGAACCCATCATCCGTATTTATGCGGAAAGCAATTTTGAAACTACCGCTAATAATATTGCGCTTAGATTAATGCATGACATTAAAGAGTTTATTTAATTTTATTTTTTATTGAAAGGGCTGGCATTAATGCTTCTGGTGGTAGAATGAATTAATAAGAGCAACCTGATAATCGTTGCGCATTATCTGTGTATTTTCAAAATCAGTCACGGTTTTAATGTCAGCTTTTCCAAAGTTTTGAACTTTGGAAAAGTATTGACCGTTTTCAATAAGTACTTTTGCATTATGAAATTTCAGGTAGGAGATACGGTGCTTGTGCTGCACTCTAATGAAGAAGGCGAAGTGGTTGATATCATAAACAACAAAATGGTAATGATAGATGTGAGGGGTGTTAAATTCCCGGCCTATATTGACCAGCTTGACTTTCCCTATTTCAGGAGGTTCACAGAAAAGAAACCTGCGCCAAAACAAAAAAAGCATGTAGATGAGCTCCCACGCGAAAAAAAGGCAAATGATCGGAAGGCGCCATCAGGCGTTTGGCTTTCTTTTTTACCCGTATCCGGAAACGACGAGTTTGGGGACGAAGTAGTAGAGGCCTTTAAAATTTATCTCATTAATAATACTAATGACGGGTTAAAGTTTTTTTACAGGGTTTCTTACCTGCGTGGCGAAGATTTCGATATCGAAAATGAGTTGTTTGCATTTAAAGACTTCTATCTGCACGATATACCATTTGAAAATTTGAACGATAATCCTGTTTTTGAATTTGAGTTTGCGCTGAAGACACCTGATAAAAAAAAAGCGGATTATTTTGAAACAAATTTCAGGTTGAAAGCCAAACAGGTTTTTGCAAAAATTGAAGATATCAGAAAAAAGGGTGAAGCTACTTTTTCTTATAAACTTTTTGATGAATATCCTGATAGGGTGAGAGAAGATAAATTAAATATTCAGACCACACTTTCGCCTCATTTTAAAATTTATGAAGCGTCCAAAAGCAGGCAGCACCTGCCGCCGGCACGTTCTGTTGTTGACCTGCACATAGAAAAACTGGCTGATGACTGGAAGCGCATGAGTAATTTTGAAATGCTCACGCTTCAACTGAAGGAATTTGAAAAATATTATGATCTGGCAGTAGCGCACCACCTCCCTTCCATTATTTTCATTCATGGCATCGGCTCAGGCAAGCTGCGCGATGAGATCCACGAGCTGCTGCGCTTGAAAAAAGAAGTAAAGACCTTTGTTAACCAATATCACCCGGCTTATGGTTATGGCGCAACAGAAGTGTATTTGCTTTACAAATAAAAGCGCATGGCATAAAGCTTTTTCCATGGGCTATGCATTAACTATGAACTATTAGCTACTTTTGCTTCACCACCAACCGAGCTATCGCTCCTGAATTTCAGGGGAGGAAAGTCCGGACAGCGCAGGGCGATGCACCGGTTAATTGCCGGGTGGCGCAGAGCGCCAACAGACAGTGCCACAGAAAATAACTGTCATGCAGCCATGCATGATGAGGGTGAAAACGTGAGGTAAGAGCTTACGGCAATAGCTGGTAACAGCTATTGCGGGTAAACCTTGCATGCTGTAATGCCAAATATGCCGGCGTTTGAGAACGGCCCGTTCGAGCCGGCGGGTAGGCAGCAACACCTCAACAGCAATGTTGAGGGCAGATAAATGATAGCTTAGAAACAGAATCCGGCTTACGAGTTGGTGGTTTTTTATGAACCTGTGGAGGTTTGAAATGATAGAGCCTGTTATTTAATGTCTACTATGGCGCAGTCATACCTTAAATGCTGATTTCATTTTGCCAAGTAGGCTGGTTTCAATCATTTTTTGAGCAACAAGGATCATGTTCTTGAATGCTTTTGCCTGGGAGATGCCGTGACCTATTATTACTGGTTTTGCCACCCCAAGAACTGGTGTGCCACCGTAGTTTTCAAAATTGAACCTGTCAAAATATTCATGATGGATTCCTTTTTGTTTGGTAATGTCATATACGGATTCAGCGAGCTTCAAAATAACATTCCCTGTAAAACCTTCACAAACCATAACGTCCGCTTTATCCAGGAACACATCGCGGCCCTCTATATTCCCAATAAAACTTATCGCCTTATTTTCCCTGAGCAATGGATAAGCAGCTTGTGCAAGGATATTTCCCTTCCCTTCTTCTTCGCCAATATTTAATAATCCTACCCTGGGGTTATTAATACCAAGGATGTTTTGTGCATACAGGGAGCCAAGTGTAGCAAATTGATTCAGGTTTTCGGGCTTGCAGTCTGCATTAAGCCCAACATCCAGCAACATGCCCGTTTTGCCATTTTCTTTTGGGATGATGGTGGCAATTGTTGGCCTTTGGACCCCTTCAATTGTTTTGATACTGAAAAGGGCTCCAACCATCATTGCGCCTGTGTTGCCTGCACTGATAAAAGCATCAGTTTTGCCTGATGCGAGCAAATGAAAACCCACAGCAATGGAAGATTGCTGTTTTTCTTTTAATGCCTTGGTAGGATGTTCGTGCATGCCGATAACCTGTGGGGCATGCACCACTTTAACATGCGGTGAAGAAATACTGTACTCATTCAACAGCTCGTTCAATTGGGTTTCATCACCGAATAAAAATAATAATGCCGCAGATGGGTTTTCTGACAGATATAGTTGCACGCCTTTAACGGCTTCGCGTGGTGTATAATCACCACCCATCATATCTAGGCCAATATTCATCTGGGGCAATAATAAGTGCTATGCGATAAGTGTTAAGTGACGAGCTTGAAATAACGCATGGCTATTTCATTTACTGTTCACTGTTGACGGTTTCGCTTAGTTGATTGGAGATTTTTCTGCAACTACTTTCCCTTTATAAATAAGTTTTCCTTCGCTTACATGTGCACGGTGGCGAACATGCATTTCGCCTGTAGAACTGTCTTTGCTCAGGGTCACTTTTTCAGCTTTGTAGTGCGTCCTTCTTTTGGCGCCGCGCTGTTGCGAGTGGCGCCGTTTCGGGTTTGGCATAACGCTTTAAATTTTATTTATCTAAATCTTTAAATTTTTCCAGCCCTTTCCACAAAGTATTTTGTGGTTTCTTAGCTTGTGCATCCAGTTTCTTCAGCACGGCCAATACTTCTTTGTTGCAATATTTCCCTCCTATGTCCTCGTCCCTGCACCTTCTTTGATTGGGAATAGCAAGGTTTATGAATTCGTAAATCCAATCTGCAATATGCAGGTGGCTTTCGTTTTTTGAAATATAATGTACATCAGGGTCTTCTTCTTGTTCATTCATGATGTCAGGATCTTCAACCATTTTCACAAGCACTTTGAACTCATCCCAAAGCTCAATGGGCAGCATATTGCCGCAACGGTCGCAGCTTATTTCTACTGTGCCCCCCACCTCAAAAAAAAGAAGCATAAAACCGTTCTTTTTATCCAAAGCCAGCTTTATGTGCGCATTGCAGTTCTGGAAATCCTGTTGTTGGTAAGCCTCAAAGAACTTATCGTTGATGTTGTAACTAAACTCATGAATACCAGGTTTTAACCCCACAAATGGTATTTCAAAGTCTCTTCTGGCCATGAGCGCTTTTTTAAGAGTTTGCAAAGGTAGGGAAAAAAACACGATTTACGATGCAGAATGACTGATTTCTTTATCTGTCTACTCACTAATGAATTGCCTGTTTGTAAAATGATTTGTTCAGGCGTATAACCATTTGGTTGGGTTACAGAACTGTTTTATACTATTGGGCACC